>NCGX01000047.1 GCA_002256995.1 Hydrogenophilales bacterium 16-64-40 | reverse complement strand
CTGGTCGATCGCGGCAACCTCGCCGACCAGACCCTCAAGGAATTCCAGCAATACGTCTCGCCCTACAACAACTTCAAGTTCAGCGAGGAATACATCGTCCAGCGCCTGCAGGGCAACCAGATCGACACCACCGCTCGCGTCTGCATCTGCACCATCCAGCGCATGTTCTCCATGCTCAAGGGCCGCGACCTGCCGGCCGACCTGGAAGAAGAATCCGTGGACCAGTTGGGCAAGCTTTTCAAGGAACCCGAGCCCATCGAATACAACCCGGCCATCCCCATCGAGACCTTCGACATCATCGTCACCGACGAAGCCCACCGCTCCATCTACAACCTGTGGGCCCAGGTGCTGGAATACTTCGACGCCTACCTCGTCGGCCTCACCGCCACGCCCGGCAAGCAGACCTTCGGCTTCTTCCACCAGAACCTGGTGATGGAATACAACCACGAAATGGCTGTGGCCGACGGCGTCAACGTCAACTACGACGTCTACCGCATCAAGACCGCCATCACCGAGGGCGGCTCCAAAGTCGAAGCCGGCTACTACGTGGAAAAGCAGGAACGCGACACTCGCAAGACCCGCTGGGAAGAACTCGACGACGACTTCGCCTACGACCCCAACCAGCTCGACCGCGACGTCGTCACCCCGGACCAGATCCGTACTATCGTGCGCACCTTCCGCGACAAGCTCTTCAGCGAAATCTTCCCCGGCCGCACCGAAGTGCCCAAGACGCTCATCTTCGCCAAGGACGACAACCACGCCGAAAACATCGTCGAAATCCTGCGCGAGGAATTCGGCAAGGGCAACGAATTCGCCCAGAAGATCACCTACCGCACCACCGGCGCCACGCCCAAGCAACTCATCTCCGCCTTCCGCAACAGCTACCACCCGCGCATCGCCGTCACCGTCGACATGATCGCCACCGGCACC
Source organism: Hydrogenophilales bacterium 16-64-40 (assembly GCA_002256995.1). Lineage (GTDB taxonomy): Bacteria > Pseudomonadota > Gammaproteobacteria > Burkholderiales > Thiobacillaceae > Thiobacillus. The sequence continues at coordinate 9,366 of NCGX01000047.1, read as the reverse complement.
GACATCAAGCCGGTGGAAATCGTCTTCTTCATGCGCGCCGTCAAATCGCGCGGCTTCTTCGAGCAGATGAAAGGCCGCGGCGTGCGCGTCATCAATCCCGACGACCTCAAGGCCGTCACCCCCGACGCCACGGCCAAGGACCACTTCGTTATCATCGACGCCGTCGGCGTGTGCGAGCAGGACAAAACCGACGCCCGCCCAATGGAGAAAAAGCCCAGCGTCAGCTTCGAGCGCCTGCTGCAAGCCGTCGCCTTCGGCAACACCGAAGACGACGTCATCACCAGCATCGCCGGCCGCCTGGCAAGAATGGAACACCGCATCAGCGCCGAGGACGACGCAAGGATTCGCACCGCAAGCGGCGGCCTCGGCCTCAAAGACCTGGCCCACCAACTAGTCGAATCCCTCAGCCCAGACCAAACCATCCCCCCCTTTGAAAAAGGGGGGCAGGGGGGATTAGCCCCCGATCAACAAGCCCGCATAACCGCAGCCAAACCCCTCTGCGACCCGGCCCTGCGCCAGCTCATCCTCGACATCAAAGCCAAAAACGAACTCACCATCGACCACGTCAGCCAAGACCAGGTCATCGAAGCCGGCTTCAGCCAGGCCGCCCGTGACCGCGCCCGTGGCCTCGTCCAATCCTTCGAGCAATTCATCGCCGACCACAAGGACGAAATCACCGCCCTGCAAATCCTCTACGCCAAACCCTACAAACAGCGCCTCACCTTCGAGGCCGTAAAAGAACTCGCCGACGCCATCGAAAAGCCCCCCTACCTGTGGAACGAATCCCAGCTCTGGCAGGCCTACGCCGCGCTGGAAGCGAGCAAAGTCAAAGGCGCCAGCGGGCGCCGCATCCTCACCGACCTGATTTCGCTGGTGCGCTTCGCCATCCATCAGGACAACGAACTCGTGCCCTTCCCCGAACGGGTCAACGCCAACTTCAAGGCGTGGCTGGCAGGGCAGGAAAGCTCAGGCAAGCCATTCAATGCAGAACAATTGCGCTGGCTGGAAATGATCCGCGACCACATCGCCGCCAACCTCGGCATCGAGCCGGACGATTTTGAATACGCGCCCTTCGCCCAGGAAGGTGGTTTGGGCAAGGTGCATCAGCTCTTCGGCGATGAGCTGAACAGCCTCATTGAACAGTTGAACGAAAGCTTGGCGGCATGAAGGTCCAAGAGCAGTCTGCGACGTACTTGGCCCAAACAATATCGGCTGGGTGGTGCGAAAAACCGCTACGTGAGTTGGTATCTAAGCTGGTCGATGGCTCTCACAATCCGCCGCCCAAGGAGGACACTGGCGTGCCAATGCTTAGTGCACGCAATATTGAAAACAACAGCATCGTATTTAATGAGTACAGGCTGATCTCTGAGAGCGCATTTAAAGCCGAACATGCACGGACTCGGATCACGGCGGGCGACGTACTGCTGACAATCGTTGGCACCATTGGCCGGGCTGCTGTTGTTCCAGAATATGCGACGCCATTTGCCTTGCAACGAAGTGTGGCTGTTCTCTCGCCAGGGCCTGAACTTCTGCCGAAGTTCCTTGTTTACCAACTTCAGTCGCCTGCGATCCAACGCTACTTTGAGGCCAAGGCCCGAGGCACCGCACAGAAGGGGGTTTATCTCAAGACGCTTGGGCAGACGCCAATTCAAGTCGCACCTCTCGACCAACAAAAATGCATCGTCGCGGAAATCGAAAAACAATTCTCCCGCCTCGACGAAGCCGTCGCCAATCTCAAGCGCGTCAGGGCCAACCTTAAGCGCTACAAAGCCGCCGTCCTTAAAGCCGCCGTCGAAGGCCGCCTTGTCGAAACCGAAGCCGAACTCGCCCGCCGCGAAGGCCGCAGCTTTGAGCCCGGCGAGCAACTTCTGCAACGCATCCTCGAAACCCACCGCAGCCAGTGGAAAGGCAAGGGAAAATACAAAGAACCCGCCGCACCCGACACCACCGACCTGCCCGAATTGCCGGAGGGGTGGGTGTGGACATCGCTGGATAGCCTGATTGTCGATGGACCACAGAACGGTATTTACCTGCCAAAGACGCTGTACGGTTCTGGCCATCCGATCTTACGAATCGATGATTACCAACAAGATTGGATACGTCCAGTGACGGAATTACAGCGCGTTAAGGCTAAACCGGAGGATGTCGCGACATACTCACTTCGAAGCGGTGACATTGTCATCAATCGAGTGAACAGCCCCTCACATTTGGGCAAGGTTGCCGTCTGGGCAACAGAGGTGGAAATGCCGCTATTCGAGTCGAACATGATGAGGGCAGCCCTTTCGTCTGGAGTTGTTCCTCTTTATGTGGCGACGTATCTGCGTTCGCTGCATGGGCGAGCGCGATTGACGAAGCAAGCAAAGTGGGCTGTAAATCAGGCTAGCATCAATCAGCAAGATGTTTGCGGCACGCCGGTACCGCTGCCCCCCCTCGCCGAACAAAACCGTATCGTCGCCGAAGTCGACCTGCGCCTTTCTGTCCTCCGTGAAACTGAGGCTCAGGTGGATGCCAACCTCCAGCGTGCCGTACGTCTCAGACAGTCGATTTTGAGCTGGGCCTTTAATCCCGCTATGGACTCCCACGATGGATACCCTGAAGCCGCTTGAGGAAATAACCGAGCCAGATGAACGCTGGGCAATTTTTGGCTACCCAGACCCCGTCGATTTCAGCTTCCATCCAATCACGTTGGCGGAACGACATGCCGCAATTGCGGCAATCTCCCTGACGCCCTGTGTACCTGAATACATTCGAGAGCATTTCGAAACGGCGAAGAATCTCCTCCTGTATGCCTGGTTCGTATATCGCTTTATCCCCGTGGCTGAATTGCATGCGTATTCGACAGTTGAAATGGCACTAAAGGAGCGGGCAACACAGGAGTCCTTGCAAGCCAAAACATTGGCGCCACTGCTAAAAATTGCCATCAAACGCGGCTGGATTGTTGACGAGGATTTTTCTAACGTCCGCCGGGAACGTGAGGCGATGGAACGAGAATGGGAATGGCGGCGCCAATTCGGCTTAGCACCGACACCAGAAGAAAACGATGCCCAGCGGTATTGCAAGGTATTGATGGATTCCATGCCGTACCTTCGCAACGATCTGGCACATGGCAGCAAGACACTACGCCCAGGAGGCATTGGCACATTGGCCATTTGTGCCGACCTAATTAATCAATTGTTCAAAGAGAAACTTTCATAAAGTGGCTCTCATTCATGTCTGTCGGATCAATCCCTAAGCTTCATCACTACGTTCCACGCTTCTTGCTTCGCCGATTCGGTACGGGCAAGAAAGATCACCTGCACGTTTTCGACAAGCATAAGGGCGCTGTCTTTAAGAAGGCCGCGAGCAAGCTCGCCGCAGAGAATGGCTTTTACGACTTTGAGTTTCAAGGCTCTCCAATGTCTATCGAGTCGTCCTTGGCGGATTTAGAAAGTCGCGCGGCGAGCCATATTCGCCGCATCGTGGACGAGCACCAGTTGCATCCGATGGACCCGATAGAACGGGGGGAGTTGGCCCGATTCTTTGCCGTACAGTTGGTTCGCACGCGTGCGCATTTAGAAATGAAGCGTCACTTATTTTCATCAATGGAAGTTTGGTTAAGGAAAGAAGGTGCGCCAGATGATTTCTTTGCACCCGACCCTGCAATCGGTTCGGGTGAGAATGCAGAGCGCGTAAATATGACCCGGATGATTTGCAATGCGCCCAAGGACTTCGCCCCAGCCATTGTTGGAAAAGATTGGGTGCTGTTGCAAACAGATAGCAAGCATCCATATCTCATCGGTGATAACCCTTTGACCATGCACAATATGGTTGATCGAGGCCTACGTGGAAACCTTGGGCTTATGGTGGAAGGAATTGAAATCTATTTCCCGCTTTCACCAAACCTCGCGTTAGGTATGTGGTGTCCATCCCATCGCGAGAAATTGGTTGAAAATTTCCAGCTTTTGGGCCGCCTGAGTAATAGCAAACCAAGTGTTGCTCGTCAATTCGCTGGTGCATGGAGCAGTGCCTTGGACATTGTTGAAGCTATACAGACCGGTAAACCTCTGATGTCACTGCCAGAGAACGTTGAACACTTCAATTCACTGCAAGTCGTTTCGGCTGAGCGTTTCCTGTTTTCGTCGGACGGCGATTTTGCGTTGGTCGAAGACATGATTCGAACAAGCCCTGAATTACGCTATGGCCGTAGGTTGCAAGAGGCGTCTGGAAAATTTTGAACAAATCGGGAATTTGAATAAGCATGACCACAGCAACCATTGTCCAAAAACTCTGGAACTACTGCAACGTCCTGCGCGACGACGGCATGAGTTACGGCGACTACGTCGAGCAGCTCACCTATCTGTTGTTTCTGAAGATGGCCGACGAACGTAGCCGACCGCCCTACAGCCAGGCCAGCCCAGTGCCTGCCGGCTATGACTGGCCCAGTTTGGTCGCCGACGTGAAGGGCGACGCCTACGAGGGCCTGCTGGAGAAGAACGCGCAGGACACCAAGTCCGGCGCGGGCCAGTACTTCACGCCGCGCCCGCTGATCCAGGCGATTGTCGATGCCATGGCGCCCACACCCAAGGAAACCATCTCCGACCCGGCCTGCGGCACCGGCGGCTTTCTGCTGGCGGCGCACGACTATGTGGTGAAGCACTATCCCAACATGACGTCGGCGGAGAAAAAGAAACTGCGCGGGGAAAGCTTCAAGGGCTGGGAACTGGTGCAGGCCACGGCCCGGCTGTGCGCGATGAACATGCTGCTGCACGGCATCGGCAGCCAGGAATTCGAGCCGATTGCAGTGGGCGACTCGCTGGCCGCCGACCCCGGCGAGCGCTTCGATGTGGTGCTGACCAATCCGCCTTTCGGCAAGAAGAGCAGCACCACCATCGTGGGCGAGGAAGGCAAGGTCAGTAAGGAGCGCGACACGGTCGAGCGCGATGACTTCTGGGCCACCACCTCGAACAAGCAGCTCAACTTCGTCCAGCACGTAAAGACGCTGCTGAAGCAGAACGGCCGCGCCGCCCTGGTGCTGCCGGACAACGTGCTGTTCGAAGGCGGGGCAGGCGAGACGATCCGCAGGAAGCTCTTGCACGACTGCGACGTCCACACCCTGCTGCGCCTGCCCACCGGCCTGTTCTACGCACAGGGTGTGAAGGCGAACGTGGTGTTCTTCGACAAGAAGCCCGCCGCCGAAACCCCGTGGACCCGCAAGCTGTGGATCTACGACCTGCGCACCAACATGCACTTCACCCTCAAGACCAGCACGCTGAAGCGGGCGGACCTGGACGAGTTCGTGAAGTGTTACCACCCGGAAAATCGACACGTCCGCAAACCGACGTGGTCGCAAGACAACCCCGACGGCCGCTGGCGTGAGTACGACTACGAAGACCTGATCAATCGCGACAAGGCCAGCCTGGATATCTTCTGGTTGAGGGATGAATCGCTGTCCGACTCCGACAACCTGCCCGCGCCGGAGGTAATTGCGGCGGAGATTGTTGAGGATTTGGAGGCGGCGCTGGAACAGTTTCGGGAGATTCTGGCCGATATGGATGGCACCTCAATAGAAGTGCAGGGTGCTTGAAGCCCCGCCCATTTAAATGGAACTGACATACATCCTTGTCGATTTTGAAAATGTTCAGCCGCCCGACATGGGATTGTTGAGCGGGGATCAGTACCAACTCAGAATCTTTCGCGGGCCGCACCAGAATAAGCTGGACTTCGACATCGCCGAGTCTCTTCAGCCTCACGGCGACAGAGTGAAATATATACAAAGCGACAGGCATGGGAAGAATGCACTCGACTTCCACATCGCGTTTTATATGGGTCGATTGCTTCAGGAGCTTGAGGCGAATGGCCCCTCCGCAAACAGGAACACCCGATTTGTGGTGATTTCAAAAGACGGTGGCTTTGATGCATTAATGAGCCACGTTCAGTCGCTTGGCTATGGCGCAATGAAGGCTGCGAGTATTCGCCAAGCCTTGGGGCTTGACGAGCCAGTCACTGAGCCTGGATGCGCCCTGCAGCCAATGGCTGCAGGCAACGTCGGTTTCGCGACGCCTTCACCAGTGGCGCAGATATCTAGTAAACCGCCTGCGGTAAAGAAGGCAGCACCCGTTGCGAAAGCGCAGCCCGCCAAGCCTATAGCAACCCCAAAGAAAACTGCGCCACCGCAGGCAAAACCGGCCAAGGCAACGGAAAAGAAGCCTCAGCCGCCAGCCCGGAAGACTCACGGGCCGGAAGACAAAGAAAAAGTCATCGAGAATCTGCGCCTGCACCCGAAGAAAAGGCCGGTAAAGCGTCAGACATTGGAAAACCACATCATGTCCTTGCTCGGTGGCTGTGTCACTGCGAAGGCAGTGCGGGGTCTAGTTGCTGGTCTGGAGAACGAAGGCATCATCAAATTCAGCGAGAACAAGATTGATGAGTACAAGATTCCCAAGCGCAAGAAGTAGGCGCGCCTAAGGGCGATGCAAATACAAAAATAATCAGAACTGGAAAAATTTAATGAGCCTTTTGAAACCCTTCTCCCTCCGCATCTTCGTCGCCGATGGCGATCCGGATGGCCTTCGTTTGGTCGAGCGCTCCAACTGGGTGGGAAAAGCGATTGTTTTCCCGCGGGCCTTGTTGCCCAAGATCAAGCAGCGCGCCGAGCTGAACCAAACTGGTGTGTATCTGCTGCTGGGGCCGCGTGAGGATGGCGAGGGTGAGATGCTGTATATCGGCGAGGGCGATCCAGTACGCCCGCGGCTGGAGAGCCATTACGCGCAAAAGGACTTCTGGAACCGGGCGGTGTGTTTCGTTGCGGCGCCGGGCCAACTCAACAAGGCGCATGTGCAGTTTCTGGAGGCCAATTTAGTCCGGCTAGCGAAAGCCGCCAAACGGCTGCCGCTCGATAACGGGAATCATCCGGCCGAACCGAGTCTGTCGGAGGCAGATTGCGCAGACATGCAGGTGTTCCTGGAAAACATGCTGGGCATGCTGCCGGTGCTGGGCATCCATGCCTTCGAGCAGGCCGCGCCCATGGCCGCAGCCGTGGCGCAAACGGTACTGACTTGTAGGGGCAAAGGCGTAACCGCCAGCGGCTATGAGGCAACTCAGGGGTTTGTGGTTAGGTCAGGTTCACAGGCAGTGGGGGCGTCCGTGCCTTCGATGCAGCAGCACGTGCGCGGCATGTTCGATCTGCGTGAGGAGTTGATCGGAAATGGGGTGCTTCAACGCGAGGGCGATCATTTCCTATACGCGCAGGACTACGTGTTCAGTTCGCCTTTCACGGCGGCTGCCGTGGTGCTCGGGCGCAGCGCGAATGGCCGGATCGAATGGAAGGATGCCGGCGGGCGCACACTGAAGGCGCTGCAAGAATTGGAAGCACGTACATAACGATTCATAACGGTAAAAACCATGCTTTCCGGCCTGATCCCCGCATTCATCGTATTGCTGTCCTTGTTTATCCCTGTTGGGATTGTCTGGGCAGTGCGCTACCGTGAGCGCCAACGCAAGCGTTCACCGCTCAGCCAACATTTGCTGCGTAGCCCTGGCGAGTCACTGCGAAGTGAATTGGATGATCGCATGTGGGATTTAGCAGCATATTTGATGGCACTGCCGCTCATTCCTCTAATGTTCTATGCGATGCATCTGCGGCGAGCACTCGATACTGGCGGCGTACTTAAATTGTCTGGCTTACTTGTTGTCGTGGGTTTGATGGTATTCGGATTTGTCTCTTTTCAAACCATCAAGACCATTCGCAAGGTCTGGAAACTGCGGTTGGGCTACGAGGCGGAGTTGGCGATGGGACAGGAGCTCGATCAGCTCATGCGCCAAGGTGCAGTGGTGTTTCACGACGTGCCCGCAGCGGGGTTCAACATCGATCATGTGCTCGTCGCACCCAACGGGGTGTTTGCGATCGAGACAAAAGGGCGCTCTAAGCCGAACCGGAATCGCGGAACTGAAGACGCAAAAGTTGTTTATGACGGAAGTTGTTTGAATTTCCCCGGCTGGATTGAAACCAAGCCGCTGGAACAAGCGCGTAGGCAGGCAGTTTGGTTGAGCAAGTGGTTGACGAGTGCAGTGGGCGAAGCGGTAACGGTCTGGCCCGTGTTGGCTTTACCTGGTTGGTTTGTGGAGCGTAAGAGCCGCAGCGACGTTTTACTGATCAGCGGGCGGGAGGCCCCGTCGATCTTGAAGGCAAAACAAGAAGCGCTTTCCGAGAGCATGATTAAGCGTATTGAGCATCAACTTGAGCAACGCTGCCGTGACGTTGAGCCATCAATGTATAGGAAGCGTGAGCAGATTGCTTCTTAGGACAGCGACCCTTAAGAAAGCATAGAGCAATTGTATGCAATATGCATACAGCATATATTTGTCGGGTTTTTGGAAGCCGTTTTGTTGTATGCTATATGCATACCGCATACGAGACGAGACGAGACGAGCCATGTCATCCAAACAATCCGTCGCCATGAAGCGGGCTAGCAGCCGCCAATGGGTACTTAAACCGCAGGACTTGGCGATCGCCTTGAAGCTGGTGGCCTTGAAGGGCCGGTGGCTGCCTTATGCCGCCCTGGCCGAGGCCATGCGTCTGTCCCGCTTCGAAGCCCATGCCGCTGTCCAGCGCTTGACGGCGGCGCGGCTGGTGGCGGTGGTCGATGGCCAGCCCGGGCCGGTGCTGGCGGCACTGCGCGGATTCGTGATGTACGGGGCGCCGTATGCCTACCCGGCCGTGCGGGGTGAAATGACCATCGGGTTCCCAACGGCCTACGGTGTTTCTCCGCTCAAGGAGATGATGGCGGCCTCGAATGAGCCGCCGCCGGTGTGGCCGCACCCCGAGGGCATCGCGAGGGGGCCGGGCTTGCTGCCTTTGTACGAAAACCTGCCGCTGGCGGCGCGGGAAGACCCTGTGCTCTACGAGTTGCTGGCCTTGTTCGACGCGTTGCGCGCCGGGCAAGCACGGGAGCGCGAACTGGCCCGTCAATACCTTGAGGAACGTTTGCAGTGAGCGAAAACGTTTTCCGAAGGGATGATCCGAACCTGCCGATTTTGATGCTGATCGCGAAATCGCTGGGGGACTTATGCGATTCGCTGGTTTTCGTCGGCGGGTGTGCGACGGGCTTGCTCCTGACCACGCCGCGTGCCCAGGCGATCCGGGCCACACAGGATGTGGATGTGGTGGTGCATGCGCTTTCCTCCGCCGATTATCACGCGATCGAAAAGGCGGTCGAAGCGCGTGGTTTCAAGCACGATCTATCGCCCGAGGCACCGATCTGCCGCTGGGTGTTGCAGGGTGTGGCGCTCGACCTGATGCCGAGCCAGCCCGGCATACTCGGGTTCCATAACCGCTGGTATCCCCTGGCCATTGAAACCGCTGCGCAGATCAAATTGCCGAATGGCATG
>NCGX01000008.1 GCA_002256995.1 Hydrogenophilales bacterium 16-64-40 | reverse complement strand
TCGAGCACGATGACCGGCGGCTTGTGCACCAGCGCCTGCGCCACCAGCAGGCGGCGCTTCATGCCGCCCGACAGGCTCTGCGTGTTCTTGTCGGCGTGCGGGGTGAGGTCGAGGTGGTGCATGATCTCGTCGATCCAGCCGTCGTTGTGCTTCAGACCGAAATAGCCGGACTGGATGCGCAGGGTTTCGCGCACGTTGAAGAAGGGATCGTAGACCAGTTCCTGCGGCACCACGCCCAGGGCGCGGCGCGCCTGGCGGTAGTCGCGCACCACGTCGTGGCCCATGATGGCGGCGTGGCCGGCATCGGCGCGGGTGAGCCCGGCGAGGATGGAAATCAGGGTGGTCTTGCCCGCGCCGTTGGGCCCCAAGAGGCCGAAAAACTCGCCCGGCTGGATGTCGAGCGAGACGCCGTCGAGCGCCTGGGTGGCGCCAAAGCGCTTGCGCAGCTCGCTGACGCGGATCGCAGCCTGGCTCATGCAGGCAATAGCTCGGACACCCCGTACAGTTCGGCCAGGGTGGAAAAGCTGGCCGGCAGGCCGGTGCAGGCCAGCGTGCGGCCGGCTTGCCGGGCCTGTCGCATGGCGCTGAAGACGAGGGTGAGCGCAGCCGAATCGGCGGCATCAACCCCGCTGAAGTCCAGCGTGTCGACCGCCTTGGCAAGCTGCGGCTGCAATTCGCGCAGCAGGGTGCCGACGCTGTCGACCGTCACCGCACCGGTGATGCGACAGCAGTTTCCTTCACATGCAATCACGAGCCGTTGCCGTTGGCGGGTGCGGCCGTACCGCGGGCCGACTGGGCCGCCAGGGTCTTGATCAAGCCGTCTATCCCGCTTTGACGGATGGTGCTGGCAAAGGATGAGCGGTAATTGGTGATCAGACTGACGCCGTCGATCGTCACATCGTAGACTTTCCAGCCGAAGGCCGTTTTGTAGAAGCTGTAGTTGATGGGGATCGGCTGCCCGCCCGGCTGGCGAATTTCGGAGCGCACAGTCACATCGGTGTCTGTCGGCTTCATCGCGAACGGCTTGAAGTCGATCGTCTGGTCGGTGAACGCGGTGAGTGAACTGGAGTAGGTGCGCACCAGCAGGTTGCGGAATTCGGTCACCAGTTCCTGTTTCTGCTTGGCGTTGGCACGCGACCAGTGCCTGCCGAGGGCCAGCTGGGTCATGCGGTTGAAGTCGAAATTGGGCAGGATTTTGGCTTCGACCAGTTGATGCACCCGGGTCAGGTCGCCGCGCTGAAGGTCCTTGTCCTGTTTCAGGATGGTGATGACTTCCTGGGTGGTGGTACGCGCCAGCACGTCGGGCGGGATGTCGGCAGCCAGTGCCGCCGGGGCATTGAACCCCAGCAGCAGCGCCAGCAGCGGCAGTAAGAATGAGCGCAACATATCAAGTATTCCTGTTCGAGAAAATCGGGGGGACGGACCGGCGCGGTGAAAACCGGGAAGGCGAGGTGTAGACGCCTGCTCCCTAGCGGAGTTCACCCGTCAGGCGCGCCAGTTGCGCCACGTTCATGTTGTAGTCGTTGATCGTGCGCAAGTATTCGGTCTGCGCCAGGGCATAGTTCCTGATCGCGTCGGCCACCTTGTCGGCGCTTTCGAGCCCGGCCGAGAAATCGGCCAGCGACGCCACCATCCAGCGCCGCGCCGCTGCCGCGCCTTCGGCCAGATCGCGCTGCGAATCATGGTTGGCGCGGGCGTTGGCATAGGCCTCGCCCACCTCGAACGGAATGCCGGCCACCGCGAACGCCTTCTTGTGGTTGAGCGCTTCCAGTTCGGCCTGCGCCTGGTTGACGCGGGCACTCGTCGCCCCGAACACGCTGTCCCATTTCACGCCCACCACCGGAGTGAGGCCGCCGCCATTGAAGGGGTCGTTGAGGTAGGGGTTGTCCAGCCGCTCGCGCTGCGAGGCGTAGTTGAACTGGCCGATCACGCCGGCGTAGACGTCCGGCATGCGGTCCGCCTTCTTGGCGGCGACCAGGGCGCGGCGGGCGCGCAGTCCCGCTTCGAGCTGCTGCATTTCGGGGCGCTCCAGCAAGGCGCGCGACTGGAACTCGGCCAACTCGAGCTGGGGGAAAGCCACCGGCTCGATCCGTGCATCGGCCACCGTGAGGTCGGACTTCAGCCCCGCGCCGGTCAGCACCTTCAGGCCATCGAGGCTGATTTTCTCCACCGCGCGCGACTGGTGCACGTACTTGGCGAGCATGCCTTTTGCGGTTTGCAGCGCATACAGGTCGGATTGCCGGGATTCGCCGGTTTCCTCCTCGAGGTTGCGCTCGACCGATTCGATGGCCCAGTTCAGGCGCCCCTGCATGTCTTCCAGGAAAACCCGGATATCGCGCGCGGTCAGATAGCCGAAGTAGGCCCGCTTGGTGTCGTACACCGTGTCGCCGCGCGTCTGCTTGAGTTCGCTGCGCTTGAGGTCGATATTGCCCTGCGCGGCCTCGCCGTAGTGTTCGATCTTGCCGAAGGTGAAGAGCGGCTTGATCAGCGCGAAGTCGAGATGGGTCCAGTCGGAAACGCCGTTGATTTCATCGCCGTCGGTGCGCGGCGTCGTTCCGCTGTATGCGCCGTTTTGATAGAACCCGCCCTCCACTTTCGGTGCCAGCCCGACAAAGGCATTGGCGCTCATGCGCCAGCCGGCGTTGCCCTGCACTTCCTGCAGCATGCCGCGCGCGGCTTCGATCACCTGCTCGCGTTCCTTGATGCGCGGATCGGCGGCGAGGCTCATTTCCACCGCCTGCTGCAGATTGATGGTCTCGGCCTGCGCAGGCAGCGCGGCCAGCAGCACGCCAGCTGCCAAGAGGGTGCGGGTGAGTGCGTTGCGTATCATTGGGGTGCTCCTTCTTGAGCTTGGTCGTACATAAACCGTCCGATCAGATTTTCCAGCACCACGGCTGACTGGGTGATGAAAATCCGGTCCTGGTCCTTCAGCATCTGGCTGTCGCCGCCCGCTTCCAGCCCGACATATTGCTCGCCCAGCAAACCCGAGGTCATGATGGCGGCGGCGGTGTCCTTGGGAAAAGCATAGCGGTTATCCAGCCGCAGGGTAACGGCGGCCTCGAATGTTTCGTTGTCGAAACGGATATCCGCCACCCGGCCGACCACCACCCCGGCGCTTTTGATCGGCGCACGCGGCTTGAGTCCGCCGATGTTGTCGAAGCGGGCGACCACTTCGTAGCTGTTCGCCACGCTGACGACGCTCGTGCTGCCGACCTTGAGCGCCAGGAACAGCAGCGCGGCGATGCCTGCGATGACAAATAATCCCACCCAGAGATCGAGTACGGTCTTGTTCATTTAGTTGAGTCCCCGAAACATGAATGCGGTCAATACAAAATCCAGCGCCAGCACGGCCAGGCTGGAGGTCACCACGGTGCGCGTGGTGGCGCCCGACACGCCTTCGGCGGTCGGCGGCGCGTCATAGCCTTCGAACAGCGCGATGGTGGTGATGGCGACGCCGAACACCACGCTCTTGATGACGCCGTTGAGAATGTCCTGCTCCAAATCGACCGCGCTCTCCATCTGCGACCAGAACGCGCCTTCGTCCACCCCGATCAGCTGCACGCCGACCAGATAGCCGCCGAAAATCCCCATCGCCGAGAACAGCGCGGCCAGGAGCGGCATCGAGATCACGCCGGCCCAAAAGCGCGGCGCCACCACGCGGGCGATCGGGTCCACCGCCATCATTTCCATCGCCGACAGCTGCTCGGTTGCCTTCATCAGGCCGATCTCCGCGGTGATGGCCGATCCGGCGCGGCTGGCGAACAAGAGCGCCGCCACCACCGGCCCCAGCTCGCGCACGAGGGACAGCGCCACCAGGATGCCCAGCGCCTCTTCCGCGCCGTAGGTCTGCAGCGTCTCGTAGCCCTGCAGGCCGAGCACCATGCCGACGAACAGGCCCGACACCAAGATGATGATGAGCGAGAGCACGCCGGTGAAGTACATCTCGCGGATGGTCAGCCCAAAGCGGCGGAATGCGGTGCCCGAGTGCAGCAGCACCGCCACGAAGAAGCGGGCCGCAAAGCCGATGCGCCAGACGCCCTGCAGGGCGCGGTTTCCCAGGTTTTCGATCGATTGCTTAAGCACGCTGTTTTTCCAGTCGCAAGTCATCGGCATAGGACGGCGCCGGATAATGGAACGGCACCGGGCCGTCGGCCTCGCCATGCACGAACTGGTGCACGTACGGCAAATCGGACGCCCGGATCTCCGCTGCAGTTCCCTCGGCGACGATCACGCCTTCCGAGACGAAGTAAATGTAATCGACGATCTTAAGCGACTCCTGCACGTCGTGGGTCACCACCAGCGAGGTCAGTCCCAGCGTGTCGGTCAGGCGGCGGATCAGATTGCCGGTGATGCCCAGCGAAATGGGGTCGAGCCCGGCAAACGGCTCGTCGTACATCACCAGCATGGGGTCGAGCGCGATTGCGCGCGCCAGCGCCACCCGCCGCGCCATGCCGCCGGACAATTCGGCCGGCATCAGCTGCGACGCGCCGCGCAGGCCCACCGCGTGCAGCTTCATCAACACCAGATCGCGGATGGCGTCTTCCGGCAGGTCGGTGTGCTCGCGCAGCTGGAACGCCACGTTGTCGAACACCGAGATGTCGGTGAACAGCGCGCCGAACTGGAACAGCATGCCCATCTTGCGGCGCAGACGGTAGAGGCCGGCCTGGCCGAGCTCGCCCACCGACTCGCCGGCCACGCGCACCGTTCCCCGGCCGGGCTTGATCTGCCCGCCGATCAGACGCAACAGGGTGGTTTTGCCGCAACCGCTGCTGCCCATGATGGCGATGACCTGCCCGCGCCGGGCGGTCAGGTTGATGCCCTTCAATACCGGGCGGTCACCATAGCCAAATTCGACATTTTCGATTTCGACCAGATTGTCGTTGTGCAAGAAATCCAGCCTGTGTTTTTATTAAGGGCAGCTATTTTACCGAAGCATGCCGGCGTCACGGCAATCGTGCAGGCGTTTCAGGCCGATATTCAGTAGCCCATCACCTGCCTCAGGGTGTTGGCCTGTTCCAGCAAACCGGCATTGCCGCTGCGGCTGAACACGAACAGGGGCTCACCCGTTGCCGCCTGCTGCGCGATGCGCTGTGCCAGCGCACGCAGGTCGGGGGCCTCGTCCAGCCACCAGACATGCTGGGCTTCCCACCCTGGTGTGGCCAACAACACCCGCGGCGAAGCGGGTTTGGCCGACGCCGCCTCACCCGGCTCCAGCACGAAATAGAAGTCGTCGCGGGTGTCGTACAGCCATTGCGCCCAGGTCGCACTGGATGCGCCCTGCCAGACCGCTGCCGGCAGGTAGACCGCCTGGAATTGCGTGTTGTAATAAGACAACAACCAGTCGTCCGGCAGGTCGTCGGGGTAGAGCCCGCCCCGCCACGCAGGATGCTGCCAGCCACTGGCGCCGACCAGAACAAGGGGATTGGGTGTCATGGCAAAGGCATCAGGCGCGGCGCCAGGTGGTGCCGCCTGCTCCGTCTTCCAGCACGATGCCGGCCGCGGTCAGTTCGTCGCGGATGCGGTCGGAGCCGGCGAAGTCCCGCGCCTTGCGCGCCGCTTGGCGCGCGGCGATCAGGGCCTCGATGTCGGCTTCGGACAGCCCGCCGGACGCGGTCCCCGCCTGCAGGAAGTCGGCCGCGTCGCGCTGCAGCAGGCCGAGCACGCCGCCGAGGCTGCGCAGGGTCTGCGCCGCCTCGGCATCGCCCCGGTTGGCCTCGCCGGCCAGCTCGAACAGCACCGCGATGGCTTCCGGGGTGTTGAAGTCGTCGTCCATTACCGCGCGGAAGCGCTGCGCTGCCGGCTGGCGCCAGTCGGGCGCGCCCGCCGTCACCGGCGCGTGCTTCAGCGCGGTGTAGAGGCGGCTCAGCGCGCCTTTGGCGTCGTCCAGATGCGCGTCCGAATAGTTCAGCGGGCTGCGGTAGTGCGCGCGCAGGATGAAGAAGCGCACCACTTCGGCGTCGTATTTTTCCAGCACCTCGCGGATGGTGAAGAAGTTGCCCAGCGACTTGGACATCTTTTCGTTGTCCACCCGCACGAAGCCGTTGTGCATCCAGTAATTGACGAATGTGCAGCCATGCGCGCCTTCGGACTGGGCGATCTCGTTTTCGTGATGCGGAAACTGCAGGTCCTGACCGCCGCCGTGGATGTCAAAATGCTTGCCGAGCAGGTCGGCGCTCATCGCCGAGCATTCGATGTGCCAGCCCGGACGCCCCGCCCCCCAAGGCGAATCCCACGCTGGCTCGCCTGGCTTGGCGGCTTTCCACAGCACGAAATCCATCGGGTCGCGCTTGCTGGGATCGATCCCCACCCGCTCGCCCGCGCGCAGCTCGTCGAGGCTTTTGCCGGACAGGCGGCCGTAGGCGGGAAAGGCCCGCACGCTGTAATAGACGTCGCCGTTGGGCGCCGGGTAGGCCAGGCCGTTGGCGATCAGTTGCTCGATCAGCGCCAGCATCTGCGCCACGTATTCGGTGGCGCGCGGCTCATGGTCGGGCGGCAGCACGCCGAGCGCGCGCTCGTCCTCGTGCATCGCGGCGATGAAACGCCCGGTCAGTTCGGCCGGGGTTTCGCCGTTGTCCGCCGCGCGCTTGATGATCTTGTCGTCGATGTCGGTGATGTTGCGCACGTACTCGACCTGATAGCCGCTCGCGCGCAGCCAGCGCGTCACCATGTCGAACACCACGAACACGCGCGCGTGCCCCAGATGGCACAGGTCGTACACGGTCATGCCGCAGACGTACATGCGGACCTGGCCGGGGGTGAGCGGAACGAATTCTTCCTTGGTGCGGGTAAGGGAGTTGGTGATGTGCAGCATGGTGCGGATTCAGGCCAAAGGCGAAATGACAGAGGACGCTATGAGGCGGCGTGTCGATTGGTGAAATATCCGGGCTAAAATGCCGGCTTATCCGAGATGATCCGAGCATATCACATGGCTTTGCCGCGCTTTTTCGCCGCCGTTGTCGCCTGCGCCCTCCTCGCCGGCACGCCTGTTCTGGCCGATGAAATCCAGGAAATCGACCAGCAGTACCGCGCGGGCGAGCTGGCCGCTGCGCTCGACCGCGCCGACCGCTTTTTGGCCGCCCATCCGCAGGATGCACAGGCGCGTTTCCTGAAAGGCCTGATCCTCGCCGACCAGGGCAAGGTCGACGATGCCGTTGCCGTGTTTAGCGGACTGACCGAGGACTATCCCGAACTGCCCGAGCCCTACAACAACCTGGCGGTGATCTACGCCTCGCAGGACAGGTATGAAGCGGCCCGGCATGCGCTGGACATGGCGATCCGCGCCTATCCCGGCTATGCCACCGCGCACGAAAATCTCGGCGATCTCTATGCCAAAATGGCGTCGATCGCATATGAAAAGGCGCAGGCGCTGGACAGCACCAACACGACCGCGCAAACCAAGCTCACGCTGATCCGCAACATGCTCGGGGAACAACCCGGCAAGCCGGCAACGGCCAAGCCCCTGCCGGACGCCAGGCAGTCCGCACCGGCCCGATAAGGCCATACACCGCCCCGGTGCCGAGAAACGGCCACCGGATATGTTTCACATCACTTTTCTTTAGGACACACATGGTCAAACTGCACACCAACCACGGCATCATCACCCTCGAACTCGACGCCGAAAAAGCGCCGAAAACGGTGGAAAACTTCCTGCAATACGTGCGCGACGGGTTTTTCGACGGCACGATCTTCCATCGCGTGATCGACGGCTTCATGATCCAGGGCGGCGGCTTCGAGCCCGGCATGACGCAGAAGCCCACCCGCGGCACGATCGAGAACGAAGCCGGCAACGGCCTGAAGAACGAGTCCTACACCGTCGCCATGGCGCGCACCTCCGATCCCGCTTCGGCCACCGCGCAGTTCTTCATCAACATCGCCAACAACAGCTTCCTCAACTTCACTTCGCCCACGCCGCAGGGCTACGGCTATGCCGTGTTCGGCCGCGTCGTCGAAGGCACGGACGTGATCGACACGATCAAGAAGGTGAAAACCGGGAACCGCGCCGGGCACCAGGACGTGCCGCTGGAAGACGTGGTCATCACCAAGGCGGAAATCGTCTGAAGACGAGCCCGCCCGCGTCGGGAACGACAGGTCGCAGCTTCTTTGTTGCCGACCTGCACCTGACCGACGAACGCCCGGTCGCGACCGGGCGTTTTTTTCGCTTTCTGCAGGAAGAGGCGGCCGGTGCGGATGCGCTCTACATCCTCGGCGACCTGTTCGATGCCTGGGTCGGCGACGACCACGACGCGCAGGTGGCGCGCGACACCGCGCGCCACCTCAAGTCCCTCGTCGATTCCGGCACGCCGGTGTATTTCATGCACGGCAACCGCGACTTCATGCTGGCCGCACGCTATGCCGCGCAATCCGGCATGACGCTGCTGGCCGACCCCGCCCGCATCGACCTGTACGGCGTGCCGACGCTATTGATGCACGGCGATACGCTGTGCACCGACGACACCGCCTACCAGACTTTCCGCCGCCGGGTGCGGCACCCGCTGACGCGGGCGTTGCTGCGCCGCCTGCCGCTGGCGCTTCGCCACCGCCTGGCACGCCAGGCGCGGGCGGGCAGCGAAGCGGCCAAGGCCGGCAAGCCGGCAGCAATCATGGATGTAAATGAAGCAGAAGTGGTGCGCGTGCTGCGCGAGCGACAGGTCAGGCGCCTGATCCACGGCCATACCCATCGCCCGGCGCGGCATGTCCATGCGGTCGACGGCCGGGACTGCGAACGCTGGGTGGTGCCGGACTGGTATGCCCGCTGGGGCTATGCGGCGTGTGACGGCGCCGGCTGCACGCTCAGGGTTGAGGATTTAGGCTGAATGCTTCGCTGGAGCACCCGCAAGAGGGAGCAAGCCTGCGGGCGCACCTACCTTTTCACGATGGCGCGTTGATCGCCGTCATGCCCTCGGGCACGCGGAACAGTTCGGGCTGCAGGGGTTGTTTCGATTCGCTTTCAAGCCGCCGCGTGCGGCCGTTGAACTCGCGTTCCTCGAGCGGCAGGCCGAGCCCGAGCGTGGCACCGGATTCCCACACCAGGTTCGCCAGATCGCAGTCGTGCTGCAGTTCGCGCGGCGACGCCGCCCATACGCGGTACTGCATGGCGGCCAGAACGGATTTCAGCTCGGCCATCGCGCGTGCCGCGTCCGGCGCGGCCGCCCGGGCGGCCACGCCTTCGCTGCACACCACGTCCTTCAGCACCAGACTGAAGCGCTGCGTGCCCGCCGCGCCCGGCTGCGTGTCGAGCCGGGGATTCCAGCCGGCGGGCTTAGCCGGCACCATGCCGGCAGCGAACACCATCGCCAGCTTGTTGTCGCGCGTGACGTTGGTGACCTGGCGCTGGCGGCGGTCGAGCAGCAGGAAGTCGCCGTCGTCGTTGCCGTCATCCAGCCGCAAGAAATCTGCGGTGACCAGGATGCGCGTCAGGTAGGACGGATCGCCCGGATCCTGGTCGACATAGCGCAGCGAGATCATCTCTTGGCGCAGCGCGATCGTTTCTTGGCGCGGTGCGATCATGTCGGCCGCGTGGACCGTGCCCACCCCCAGCAGGAACACCATCAGCCACAATCTCATTCTGCAAGCCCCCGTGTCAGATCATTCTGGATATCGGTCAGCGATTCCAGCCCCACCGCGATGCGCACCAGGCCGTCGCCGATGCCGGCCGCCGCGCGCTGCTCCGCCGTCATGCGGCTGTGCGTGGTGGTGGCCGGGTGGGTGATGGTGGTCTTGGTGTCGCCCAGGTTGGCGGTGATCGACAGCATCCGGGTCGCGTCGATCAGCTTCCACGCGGCCGCCTGACCGCCCTTGAGGTCGAACGCGACGATGCCGCCGCCGGTTTTCTGCTGCGCCATCGCCAGTTGATGCTGCGGGTGCGACGGCAGGCCGGGATACCACACGCGCGCCACCTGCGGCTGCGCTTCCAGCCATTGCGCCAGCGCCAGCGCATTTTTCGAATGGGCTTCCATGCGCAGCGACAACGTCTCCATGCCCTTCAGGATCACCCAGGCGTTGAATGCGGACAGCGTCGGCCCGGCGGTACGCAGAAAGGTGTAGACGCCTTCCATCAGCGCCTGGCTGCCGAGCACCGCGCCGCCGAGCACCCTGCCTTGGCCGTCGAGATACTTGGTGGCGGAATGGATCACGATGTCGGCGCCGAGTTCGAGCGGCTTTTGCAGCGCCGGCGAGCAGAAGCAGTTGTCGACCGCGAGCCACGCGCCGGACGCGTGCGCGATGTCGGCGAGCGCGCGGATGTCGCTGACTTCGGTCAGCGGATTGGACGGCGACTCGACGAAGAAGAGCTTCGTGTTCGGTTTCACCGCCGCGCGCCATTCCGCCGGGTCGGTCGGCGACACGTAGGTCGTCTCGATGCCGAAGCGGCCGAGGATGTTGGAGAACAATTGAACCGTCGAGCCGAAGATCGAGCGCGACGCGACAACATGCTCGCCCGCTTTCATCAGCCCCATCACGGTCGCCAGGATCGACGCCATGCCGGACGCGAACGCCACGCAGCGCTCGGCGCCTTCGAGCGCGGCGAGCCGCGCTTCCATCATTTGGACCGTGGGGTTGGTGAAGCGCGCGTAGATCGGGCCGGGCTGCTCGCCCTTGAAGCGCGCGGCGGCTTCAGCTGCGCTGCCGAACACGAAGCTGGAGGTGAGGAAGATCGCCTCCGAATGCTCGTTGAACTGGCTGCGCACCGTGCCGGCGCGCACCGCCAGGGTTTCAAGCTCGTATTCGTCGTTCATGAATCGCTCGTCGCCAGGTTGAGGTCGAGTTGCTGGGTCGACAGCGCCGCCAGCGACGGGGTTTCACCATTGCGCACGGCCTCGACGTAATTGAGGTACTCCGGCGTGACGTCGCCCGTGATGTAGCGGCCGTCGAAGCACGAGGTGTCGAAATCGGCAATCGCCGGGTTGCCCGCGCGCACCACCTCGACCATGGCGTCGAGGTCCTGGTAGATCATCGCGTCGCAGCCGATTTCGAGCGCAATCTCCTGGTCGTTGCGGCCGTTGGCGATCAGCTCGTTGCGCGTCGGCATATCGATGCCGTAGACGTTGGAGAAGCGCACCGGCGGCGAGGCCGAAGCGAAATACACCTTCTCGGCGCCGGCGTCGCGCGCCATCTGCACGATCTCGCGGCTGGTGGTGCCGCGCACGATCGAGTCATCGACCAACAGCACGTTCTTGCCCTTGAATTCCTCGCCGATGGCATTGAGCTTCTGCCGCACCGACTTCTTGCGCAGCGCCTGCCCCGGCATGATGAAGGTGCGCCCGATGTAGCGGTTCTTGATGAAGCCTTCGCGGTACGGCACGTTAAGGTGGTTAGCGAGCTGCAGCGCGGAAGGCCGGCTGGTGTCGGGAATCGGGATCACCACGTCGATCTTCAGGTGGGCGTATTCGCGCTTGATCTTCTCGGCCAGCGAGACGCCCATGGCGAGACGCGTGCTGTAGACCGAGACGCCGTCCATCACCGAATCCGGGCGCGCCAGGTAGACATATTCGAAGATGCAGGGATTCAGCACCGCCTTGTCGCTGCACATGCGGCTGTGCAGCTTGCGCTGATAGTCGATGAACACCGCTTCGCCCGGGGCGACGTCGCGCAGCAGACGGAAGCCCAGCGTATCGATCGCCACGCTTTCCGACGCCACGATGTATTCGTGCGGCATGACCTGATCGTTGATGCCGATCACCAGCGGACGGATGCCGAACGGGTCGCGGAACGCCAGCAGGCCGTAGCCGGCGATGAAGGCGGTCACCGCATAGGCGCCCTTGCAGCGCGCGTGCACGCCGGCGACGGCGCCGAAAATCG
Source organism: Hydrogenophilales bacterium 16-64-40 (assembly GCA_002256995.1). Taxonomy (GTDB): domain Bacteria; phylum Pseudomonadota; class Gammaproteobacteria; order Burkholderiales; family Thiobacillaceae; genus Thiobacillus. The sequence goes on along the minus strand of NCGX01000008.1, from coordinate 71,280 downwards.
TGTCCAGGCTGAGCTGCCGCCCGGAGGCGCGCACCTGCAGTTCATGCGCCAGCACGTTCAGCAGCACTTCGGAATCCGAATTGGTGTTGACGTGGCGCAGGTCGCTGCGGAACAGCGATTCCTTCAGTTCGTGGGTGTTGGTGAGGTTGCCGTTGTGCCCGAGGACGATGCCATACGGCGAGTTCACGTAGAACGGCTGCGATTCGGCCGAAGACGACGCGCTGCCCGCGGTGGGATAGCGCACATGCGCCACCCCCATGTCGCCCAGCAGGCTGCGCATGTCGCGGGTGCGGAACACATCGCGCGCCAGCCCCGGCCCCTTGTGCAGGTGGAAGCGACTTTCCTCCGCGGTCACGATCCCGGCCGCATCCTGCCCGCGATGCTGCAATACCATCAGGCCGTCGTACAGGAACTGATTGGCTGCCGAATTGGCAACAACTCCGATTACCCCGCACATGCTGCGCACCTATTCATAAAAATCACTCAAAACGAACATATTTCGCCACATCGGCCGGCAGCAGCGGCAAGGCGCGCTGCGCCATCGCCTGCAGGCTGTCGGACAGCACGGCCTGCTTCCAGAAATCGGTGCGCGGCAGCGAGGTCAGCCCGGCCGCCAACGTCAGGCCGACCAGGATCACCAGCCCCTTGGCCAGCCCGATCACCCCGCCCAGCACCTTGTCGGCGCCGCCCAGCCCGACCGCCTTGACCAGCGAGGCCAGCGCATGCCCCAGCAGCAGCACGCCGATCAGCACCAGCAGAAAAATCACCGCAAAGCCGGCAAAGTAGCGGATCGCCGGGTTTTCGGTCCCGATCGGCAGCAGCGGCGCCACCATCAATGCACCCCACTTGCCCAGCATGAACGCCAGCACCCAGGCCGCCAGCGAAAACAGCGTGTCGACCATGCCGAGCATCAGGCCGCGCACCACGGTGAGAATCAGCACCAGCAGCACGATGAGGTCGAGCATGCTCACCTGGTGAGGATCTGCCCGGTCATGCCGTTTTCCGCCAGCTTCACTGCGGCCGCCACGGCCGCTTCGCGCGACGGATAGGGCCCCACCCGCACGCGCGTCAAGGCGCCCAGCTTGTCCGTGTAGGCCGGCAACCCGGCCTCGGCGGCGCGCGCCTTGAGTGCCTGGGCCTTGACGGAATCGGACAGGGCGGCCAGCTGCACCACAAAGGCCTCGCTGGCTGCCGTGGGCTTGGCCTGGGGCGCAGGCGTCGCAGCGGGCTTGGACGGCGCGGACACCGGTTTGACCGGTGCCGCTTTGACTGGTTCAGGCTTGGGCGCGGGCTCGGCTTGAGGCACCGGCTTGGCGGGTTCGATCTGAGGGGCGGGCGGCGGCGGCGGCGCGGCTGCCACCTCGGGTTCAACAGCCGGATCCGGCTGCGCGACGGGATCAGGGACCACGGGATCGGGGACCGGTTGGGGTGCCGCCACCATGTGCACGGCCAGCGAACTTGCTGGCGGCGGCTCGTCTTCCAGCAACAGCGGCAGCACGATCACCGCCAGCAGGGTTAGCGCAACCGCGCCAATCAGGCGCCGCCGGGCGCGGCGTTTGAGGTCATTTTCACTGCTGGATGGTGGCATGGTCGAGGACGGCTGCTACGGTGTGGAACGAACCGAAGACGAGAATTCTATCACCTTCACACGCCGCGCTTTGCGCCTCCGCGAGCGCCGTGTTCACATCCGTCTGCACGCTGACCGGTGTGCTGCCCGCATGCGCGCGCAGGGTGACGGCCAGCGCCGCAGCATCCTGCGCGCGCGGCGAGTCGGGGGTGCATGTCCACCACGCATCGATCTCGCCCCTTAGCGCGGAAAACACCCCCGCCGCATCCTTGTCGGCCAGCATGCCAACCACTGCCAGCGTGCGCCCGGCCACGGGCTGCTCGCGCAGGGTGGCGGCCAGCGCCCGCGCCGCTTCCGGGTTGTGCGCCACGTCGAGAATGACGTCGGGCGCACGGGCAATGCGCTGGAACCGCCCCGCCACGCGTGCCTGGGCCAGCCCCTGACGAATTGCCGCCTCGCTCACCGGAAGGCGGTCGCGCACGGCCTCCAACGCCGCCAGCGCGGCGGCTGCGTTGCGCAACTGAAAGGCCCCCGCCATGGCGGGCAGCGGCAGTGCCGGCCAGACGACGGCCTGGCTGCGATAGGTCCACCGGTCGCCCTCGCGCTGCGCGGAAAAGTCGCGCTCCACGCAGCGCAGGTCGGCGCCAATCTGCCGGGCATGCGCGAGCAGGCTGGCGGGCGGCGCCGGGTCGGCGCAGATGGCGGGGCGGCCGGCGCGGTAGATGCCCGCCTTCTCGAAGCCGACCTGCTCGCGGGTGTCGCCCAGATATTCCATGTGGTCGAGATCGACGCTGGTGACGATCGCGGCCGCGGCGTCGAACACGTTGACCGCGTCGAGCCGCCCGCCGAGGCCGACCTCGAGGATGGCCACATCGACGCCGGCGTCGATGAACTGCACCATCGCGCCCAGCGTGCCGAATTCGAAATAGGTCAGCGAGGTGTCGCCGCGCGCGGCGTCGATCCGCTCGAATGCCTGAACCAGCGCGGCGTCGGCGGATTCCTGGCCGGCGATCCGCACCCGCTCGTTGTAGCGCAAGAGGTGCGGCGAGGTGTAGAGGCCGGTCTTGTAACCGGCGACGCCAAGGATCGCTTCGAGATAGGCGCAGGTGGAGCCTTTGCCGTTGGTGCCGCCGACGACGACAAGCGGGAAAGCCGGTGCGAGGCCCAGCGCATCCTTGACCCGGCGCACCCGGTCGAGTCCCAGTTCGATGGTGCTGGGATGCAACTGCTCCAGCCGCGCCAGCCAGTTGGCCAGCGAAAGGCCCGAGCGTGCCGCCACGCCCTACGCGGCCAGGGCGGGACGGCCCATCATCATCGCCAGCGCGGTGGCGAGTTCGTCGCGCATCTGGCGGCGGTCGATGATGCGGTCGACGGCGCCCTTGTCGACCAGGAATTCAGCACGCTGGAAGCCCTCCGGCAGCGTCTCGCGCACCGTCTGCTCGATCACGCGCGGGCCGGCGAAGCCGATCAGCGCATTCGGCTCGGCGATGATCAGGTCGCCCAGCATGGCGAAGCTGGCCGACACGCCGCCCATGGTGGGATCGGTCAGCACCGAAATGAAGGGCAGTCGGTTGCGCGACAACTGCGTCAGCGCGGCCGAGGTCTTGGCCATTTGCATCAAGGAAAACAGGCCTTCCTGCATGCGTGCGCCGCCGCTGGCGGCAAAGCAGATGAAGGCCGAGTTGGACTCGATCGCCGCTTCCACGCCGAGGACAAAGCGCTCGCCCACGACCGAGCCCATCGATCCGCCCATGAACTTGAACTCGAACGCCGCTGCCACCACCGGCACCGCCTTGACGCTGCCGCCCAGCACCACCAGCGCGTCGGTTTCCGAGGTGCCGGCCTGGGCTTCCTTCAGGCGGTCGGGATATTTCTTGCCGTCCTTGAATTTCAGCGGATCGAGCGGCGTGACCGTCGCGCCGATCTCGTGCTGGCCTTCGGCATCCAGCAGCATGGCCAGCCGCGCGCGGGCACCGATGCGGTGATGGTGACCGCACTTGGGGCACACCTCCAGGTTGCTTTCGAGGTCGGCGCGGTAGAGCACCTCGTTGCAGGCCGGGCACTTCGACCACAGCCCTTCCGGCATCGATTTGCGCGCCTCCACCCGGCGCTTGATTTTGGGCGGCAGTATTTTCTGGAACCAGCTCATGTTGTTCTCCCCTTATTTCGATGCTGCGTCGACGCCGCGGCGCAACTCGGCCACCAGCTGCTTGACGCGAGTGGCGCACTCGCCTTCCGGCGCGGTCTCGATCTCGCTCACGATGCGGCTGCCCACCACCACGGCGTCGGCAATCCGCGCCACCGCCTCGGCGGTCGCCGCGTCGCGGATGCCGAAGCCCACGCCGACCGGCAGGTCACAATGCTTGCGGATGACGGCAAGCTTTTGCGCCACTTCATCCATATCGAGATTGGCCGACCCCGTCACGCCCTTGAGCGACACGTAGTAAATGAAACCGCCGGCGACCGCCGCCACTTGCTCCACCCGCGATTCGGGCGTGGTCGGCGACAGCAGGAAAATCGGGTCGAGGCCGTGCGCCTTGAAGACGTCCGACACGCCCAACGATTCCTCCGGCGGGATGTCCACCGTCAGCACGCCGTCCACCCCGGCCGCCTTCGCCGCCAGTGCAAAGGTCTCGTAGCCCATGTGCTCGACCGGATTGGCATAGCCCATCAGCACCACCGGCGTCGTCGTGTTGGTCTTGCGGAATTCCGCCGTCATTGCCAGCACGTCCTTGAGCCCGACCTTGTTCGCCAGCGCCCGCTCGGACGCCCGCTGGATCACCGGACCGTCGGCCATCGGGTCGGAAAACGGCACCCCGAGCTCGATGATGTCGGCACCGGCCTCCACCAGCACGTGCATCAGCGGCACCGTCAGCCCCTTGCCGGGATCGCCGGCGGTGATGAAGGTAATTAGGGCTTTCTTGTTGTGCGCTTTGAGCGCGATGAAGGTCTGGCCGATGCGGCTCATGGTTCGGTCTTCTGGAAAATTCGGTTCAAGGAAGGGGCGCCTTACAGCGTAATCCCCGACAGCTTCGCCACGGTGTCGATGTCCTTGTCGCCGCGACCGGAGAGATTGACCAGGATGATCTGGTCCTTCTTCATCGTCGGCGCGAGCTTTTTGGCCTGGGCGACAGCGTGACTGGATTCGAGCGCGGGAATGATGCCTTCGAAGCGGCACAGGTCGTGGAAGGCGGCCATGGCTTCGTCGTCGTTGATGGCAACGTATTCGGCACGGCCGGCGTCCTTCAGGTAACTATGCTCGGGGCCGACGCCGGGGTAGTCGAGGCCGGCGGAAACCGAGTGGGTTTCGATGATCTGACCGTTTTCGTCCTGCATCAGGTAACTGCGGAAGCCGTGCAGCACGCCCGGGGTGCCGGCCGACAGCGGGGCGGCGTGCTTGCCGGAAGCGATGCCGGAGCCGCCGGCCTCGACGCCGATCAGGCGCACGTCCTCGTGCGGGATATACGGGTGGAAAATGCCGATGGCGTTGGAGCCGCCGCCGACGCAGGCGATCACGGCATCGGGCTGGCGGCCGGTGAGCTCGGGCATCTGGACAAGGCATTCGCGGCCGATCACGCACTGGAAGTCGCGCACCAGCATGGGGTACGGGTGCGGGCCGGCCGCGGTGCCGAGAATGTAGAAGGTCGACTCGACGTTGGTGACCCAGTCGCGCATCGCTTCGTTGAGCGCATCCTTCAGCGTCCTGGAGCCGGAGGACACCGGCACCACGGTGGCGCCCAGGAGCTTCATGCGGAAGACGTTGGGCGCCTGGCGGATGACGTCTTCGGCGCCCATGTAGACCACGCACTCCATGCCGTAGCGCGCGGCGACGGTGGCCGAGGCGACGCCGTGCTGGCCGGCGCCGGTCTCGGCGATGACGCGCTTCTTGCCCATGCGCCGCGCCAAAAGCGCCTGGCCGATGGTGTTGTTGATCTTGTGCGCACCGGTATGGTTGAGGTCTTCGCGCTTGAGGTAAATCTGCGCGCCGCCGTACTGCTCGCTCAATCGTTTGGCGTGGTAGACCGGGCTGGGGCGGCCGACATAATGCTTCAGCTCGTATTCGAATTCGGCGATGAAGGCGGGGTCGTTGCGCGCGAGGTCGTACTCGACGCGCAGCTCTTCCAGCGCCGCCATCAGGGTTTCGGCGACGAAAATGCCGCCGTAGGGACCGAAGTGGCCGCGGGAATCGGGGAGGTCTGTCAGCTTCATGATGCGTCTTTCGCTTTCGCTATGAATTGCGCAATCTTGTGCGCGTCCTTGATGCCTTTCGAAATTTCCACGCCGGAAGACACATCCACCGCCCACGGGTGCACGCGCTGCACCGCTTCGGCGACGTTGTCCGGCGTCAGTCCGCCCGACAGGATGACTGGTTTGGGCAGATTCGCCGGGATCAAGGTCCAGTCGAACCTTTCGCCGGTGCCACCCGGCACGCCGGGCACCCAGGCGTCGAGCAGCAGGCCGCACGCGGCATCGAAGTCAGCCGCGCATTTTAGCAAATCCGTCTCCCGATTCACACGCACCGCCTTGATATAGGGCCGGCCGAAGCGCGCGCAGTCGGCCGGCGTCTCGTCGCCGTGAAACTGCAGCAGGTCGAGCGGAACGGCCTGCAGAACGGACTCGATGAACGCCGGTTCTGCATCGACGAAGAGTCCCACGCTCTGCACGAACGGCGGCAGTTCGCGCAGCAGCGCGGCGGCGTTCGCGATGCTCAGGTGACGCGGACTTTTCTCGTAGAACACGAAACCCAGCGCGTCTGCGCCGGCGTCGCAGGCGGCATGCAGGTCCTGCAGTCGGGTGATGCCGCAGATTTTTACGCGTACAGCCATCGGTCGGAGGTTTCAGGCAAGCCAAAGTGCGCAGGATACCGGATGTGGGTGAGATACAAGCCGGCGCCGTCGAAGGTGGGGGCAGCAAGCGCACGGTCGCGGCCGATCAGGATCTCATGCATCCACCCGGGCGGCTGCGCGCCTGCACCGACCTGGACAAGGCAACCCATAAGGTTGCGCACCATGTGGTGCAGGAAACCGTCGGCATGGAAGTCGCATAAAAGATACTCGCCACGTCGCTCGATGTGCGCCCGCCGCAGTTCCTTGACCGGCGATTTGGCCTGGCATGCCGCGGCGCGAAAAGCGGAAAAATCGTGCTGCCCGATCAGGTGCGCTGCGGCCAGGTTCATCGCGGCGGCATCGAGCGGACGGTGATACCAGCCGATCAGGCCATCGTTGATCCCCGGCCGCACCGGGTGATTCAACAGCACGTAGCGGTAACCGCGATGGGTGGCGGCAAACCGCGCATGGAAATCCGCTCCGACTTCGCGCGCCCACAGCACGGCCACGCCTGCCGGCAGATGGCTGTTGACGCCGCGCACCCAGGCGGTGAGCGGGCGCGTCACCGTGGTGTCGAAATGCACCACCTGCAATGCCGCATGGACGCCGGTGTCGGTGCGTCCGGCGGCGATGATGCTTGTTTTTTCGCCGGCGATGATCGACACCGCGGCTTCCAGCGCATCCTGCACGCCGCAGCCTTGCAGTTGGGACTGCCAGCCGCAAAAGCCGACGCCGCAATACTCCAGACCCAATACGATTCTCATTTCAGCTTGGTCTCATGCCAATACGATCCACAGCAGAAGCAGGCCCGCGAGTATGACGGCGCTGTCGCGGCTTTGCCAGCACTCGACCTCGAGGGTGTAGGTGGTGGGCGTGGCCTCGTCGGACAGCGGCATGCGCAGCGCATCCAGCCAGCGCGCCGGCTTGGGCGCATGCTCGACATAGTCCAGGGTCAGTCCCAGGCGCACCGCAAAGGCGCGGCGGTCAAAGCCGAACCAGGTCAGCGGTCGGGCCAGTGCATAGAGACCATAAATCAGGCGGGAACGGGACGTAAACGCCAGCAGCACGGCCAGCCCGGCCAGCATCAACACCAGCCGCCCGACACGCAGTGCGCCTTGATGCAGGCCTTCGATGCCTGGACTCGCCCACCCCAGCGCCGGCCACAGTGCGTCACCCGGAATGATGTAGGCATAGGTGAGCAGCAGCACCGCCATCAGCCAGCGGGTGCGCCGCAGCAGGCGCCACGCTTCATGGCGGATCGACGCAAACAGAAAGGCCGTCGCGGTGGCGACGGCCAGGAGAATCAACACGGACAGTGCAGCGCGTTCCACCGCCACTGCCCACCCGCACCACAACAGGATGCGGGCAGCCGGATGAAGCGATTTAAGCAAGCGAACTCAACATCCCTTTCGCATCGGCCTTTTGCTTGTCGCTGCCTTCGGCCAGCACTTCGTTGAGGATTTCACGTGCACCTTCCTTGTCGCCCATTTCCACATAGGCGCGAGCAAGGTCGAGCTTGGTGCCGACTTCGTCCAGCTCGAGCTCGTTGCCGTCGGCTTCGCCCAGGTCGAGGTCGAGCCCGCTGAAATCAAATTTGCTGTCCGGGCCATTGTCTTCATCCAAGCCCAGATCGAGTTTCAGCGTGTCGTCTGCCGTCGCGGGCAAATCCAGATCCGGCAGGTCGAAGTCGAGGCCCAGGGTGTCCATTTCCACGTAGCCCGACTCGGGCGCCAGGGCTGCCTCGGGCGGAGAATCGAAATTGAGCACGTGGCCTGCCGACTCGAATTCCAGTGGCCCGCTGGCTGTGACGAATTCAGGCTCGGGCTCGGGCTCGGGCTCAGGCTCAGGTTCGGGCTCGGGCGCCGCTTCGATTTCAACCGGGGCTGCCGGCTGGATGTCGGCGACGGGCTTGCGTGCGGATTCGTCGGCAAACGCCACGGCGCCACCGGCCACCGCAGCAGTGGCCGCCACCGTGGCTGCCGTGGCTGCACTCGACTGCACGCCGCCATACAGCGGGTTGGTCGGATCGATGCTACGGCCCATCTCGCAGGCCTTGTCCCACAGCGGACTCGATTTGCTGCCCAGTGCTGCATAGAGCTCGCCGGCGACCGCCTCGAACGTCACGGTGTTGCGTTGCGCAGCGTAGATCTCCAGCAGCTTGACGCGGATTTCGTGACGGTCCGGATTGTTGCTGATGGCCTCCTTGAGGATTTCTTCGGCCTGCGCATCACGGCCATAGGCCATGTACACCTCGGCTTCGGCAATGGGGTCGACATCGTGGGTATCGATGGTTCCCAGGCCCACCTGGCTGAAGTCGGTGAGGAAGGAGGTGTCGCCGGTATTGACGCTGCCGCCCGACGCGGCACCGATCACGGTATTGGGTCGAACGTCACCGCCGGTCATGATGCTGTCGTCAAGCGTGGTGCTGCCCGTTTTGCGACGGCGACCGCCGCCAGCCATCATCCACCACAGCACCCCACCCAGACCGAGCGCCGCCAGGCCACCGCCCCAATACATCGGGTTGGCGAGCAGGGGGTCATACCAGTTTTCGGCGGGTTCGGGGGCCACCAGCGGCGACGCGGCCAGCGCAACTGGCGCGACCGGCGCGGGCGCAGATACGGCAGGGGCAGGCGCGGAAACCGGCGCTTCAGCTTGCCGCTCCTGCATCTCGACCAGCTTCTGCATATCCTGAATCTGCTTTTCCAGCGTGGCCACGCGCTGATCCGATTCCTCCAGCGCATTTTCACGCGCGGTCGCATCTTCTTCCTGGGCGCGAAGCTTTTCCTGCAGGGCACGGGCTTCGTCCGCTTTGCCGGCAGCGGCCGTTGTCGGCGGTGTGGCCCTGGACAACTTCAGCACATCCTGTTTGGCCTCGGCTGTCGGCTTGGCGCGGTCCTCCACCTTGGGGGTGATCTTGCCGCTGCTGGCCTGGTCCGCGGCGACCGGGGCCACCGGGGCAGCGCTGACCGCGCCGGCCAGTTTCTGGCGATAGGCGCGCCAGTCATCCGCCTGCAGCCTGATCTCACGCACGGCTTCTTGTTGCGGAATGGCCGCCACTTTCTCAGCCGACGGCACGTTGAGCGTCTTGCCGGCCTTGAGGCGATTCATGTTGCCGTCAAAAGCCTGGTCGTTCTCGCGGTAGAGCCCCAACAGGGTCTGCTCCAGGCTGACGCCTTCCGGCCGCACCCGACTGGCAATCCGCGTCAGCGTATCACCCCGCTTGACCGTCACGCGATCCGGCGCCGCGGTTTGCGCGGCGGGCGTAGAGGGGCGGGGAGTGGCCGGCGCTGTCGTGGCCTGGGGAGCCGCCGCGGGTGCGGCAACGGCCGTTCTGGCTGGCGCGACGGCCACGGGCGCCACCGTCTGGACGCTGCCCATGCCCGGTGGGTCGAGCAGCACGGTGTATTCGCGCACCAGCCGTCCCGAGCCCCAGTTCAGCTCGACCAGCATGTCGATAAAGGGATCGTTCACCGGACGGCTGGAGCTGACTTTCAGCACCGTCTTGCCGTTGGGCTTCTTCGCGACCGCAAAACGCAAAGAGGACAACACCGGGGCAAATTCGACGCGGGCGTCGCGAAAAGCCTGATCGGAAGCGAGGCTGGCCGACAGGCTATCGAGTTCGGCTTTGTCTGCCGCGAACAATTCGATCTCCGCCGCGAGCGGCTGACCCAGCGCCGAGGTGACCGACAGTTTGCCCAGCCCTGCGGCGTGCGCCATCAATGGCATGGCGATCAGGCCTGCAGCCACCAGTTGGGTGGTGAAGCGCTTCAATTTCATCCAGTATCTCCTTATTCGCCCCGCGCGGCGGAGCTGTTGAATCCTTGACGCCACTATTGACGGCTCGCCAGCCACAATCTTTAGTGCACAAACCGCACCAGCCAGAGTCTTATGCCTTCAGCCCTTATCTGCTCAGGCTTCCAGCAGGATCCGCAGCATGCGTCGCAGCGGCTCCGCCGCGCCCCACAGCAGCTGGTCGCCGACCGTGAACGCGGCCAGGTACTCCGGCCCCATGGTGAGCTTGCGCATGCGGCCGATCGGCACGGTGAGCGTGCCGGTCACCGCAGCGGGGGTGAGTTCGCGCATGGTGATCTCGCGGTCGTTCGGCACCACCTTCACCCACTGGTTATGGGCGGCGATCAGGCTGTGGACGTCGGCCAGCGGCACGTCGCGGGTCAGCTTGATGGTGAGCGCCTGCGAGTGGCAGCGCATCGCGCCGACGCGCACGCACAGGCCGTCGATCGGGATCGGCTTGTCGCTGCGGCGCATGATCTTGTTGGCCTCGGCCTGCGCCTTCCATTCTTCCTTGGACTGGCCGGACTCCAGCGCCACGTCGATCCACGGAATCAGGTTGCCCGCCAGCGGCACCGGCCAGGCGTCGACCGGATAGCGATCGGAGCGGATGAAGTCGGCCACCTTGCGGTCGATTTCGAGAATGGCCGAAGCCGGGTCGTCGAGGAGGTCCGCGACTTCGGCATGCACCGCGCCCATCTGGGCGATCAGCTCGCGCATGTTGCGCGCGCCGGCGCCGGAGGCGGCCTGGTAGGTCATCGGCGACACCCATTCGACCAGCCCGGCGTCGAACAGCCCGCCCATCGACATCAGCATCAGCGACACCGTGCAGTTGCCGCCGACGTAGGTCTTGACCCCGTTGGCGACGCCGTCGCGAATCACGTTGCCGTTGACCGGGTCGAGGATGATGATAGCCTCGTCCTTCATCCTCAGCGACGAGGCGGCGTCGATCCAGTAGCCGTCCCAGCCGGCCGCGCGCAGCTGCGGGTAGATCTCTTTCGTGTAGTCGCCGCCCTGGCAGGTGATGATGGTGTCGCACAGCTTCAGTTCGTCGATGCTGGCGGCATCCTTCAGCGCCGGCACGTCACGACCGATGTCGGGGCCCTTGCCGCCGACGTTCGACGTGGTAAAGAACACCGGATCGATGTGGTCGAAATCGCGCTCTTCCTTCATGCGGCCCATCAGCACGGAACCCACCATGCCGCGCCAACCGATCAGTCCTACCTTCATCATCTCTGTCTCCAATTAATCGGGGTAGGCGTGAGGGGCGAGGCATGAGGATTCCGTCCTCACGCCTGCCCCCCCTCACTCCTCACAAACCTTTAACCACCGCGTCGCCCATCTCGCTGCACGACACTTTCCGCGTGCCCTCGGTCCAGATGTCGCCGGTGCGCAGACCCTGCGCGATCACTTTCTTGACCGCGTTTTCGATGCGGTCGGCGGTGGCCAGGTCGGCAAAAGTGTAGCGGTACATCATCGCCACCGACAGGATGGTCGCCAGCGGATTCGCCAGGTTTTTGCCGGCGATGTCGGGCGCGGAACCGTGAATCGGCTCGTACATGCCCTTGTTGTGCTCGTCGAGCGATGCCGACGGCAGCATGCCGATCGAGCCCGACAGCATCGAGGCCGCATCCGACAGGATGTCGCCAAACAGGTTGCCGGTGACGATGGTGTCGAACTGCTTCGGCGCGCGGATCAGCTGCATCGCCGCGTTGTCGACGTACATGTGGGAGAGCGCGACCTCGGGGTAGTCCTTCGACACCTCGATCATCACGTCCTTCCACAGTTCGGAGCATTCCAGCACGTTGGCCTTCTCCACCGAGCACAGCTTCCTGCCGCGCTTCATCGCGATGCCGAACGCCACGTGTGCCACGCGGCGCACCTCGGATTCGGCATACAGCATGGTATTGAAGCCGACACGCTCGCTCCCCCCGTTTGGACTCGGCCGCACCTCGATCCCGCGCGGCTGGCCGAAGTAGACGTCCCCGGTGAGTTCGCGCACGATCATGAGGTCGAGCCCGGACACCACGTCGGGCTTCAGCGAGGACGCCGATGCGAGCTCGGGATACAGCAGCGCCGGGCGCAGGTTGGCGAAGAGATTCAGTTCCTTGCGGATGCGCAGCAGGCCGCGTTCCGGGCGCAGCGGGCGATCGAGGGTGTCGTACTGCGGGCCGCCGACGGCGCCGAGCAGCACCGCGTCGGCCTCGCGCGCGAGTTTCAGCGTCGCGTCAGGCAGCGGGTCGCCCGCGGCATCGTAGCCGGCGCCGCCGATGGGCGCGGTTTCCATTTCGATCTTCGCGCCCTCGGCGCGCAGGACTTCCAGAACCTTGACCGCCTGCGCGACGATTTCGGGGCCGATGCCGTCGCCGGGGAGAACCGCTAATTTCATATCAACTCCGTAAGCGTGAGGCGAAAGGCGTGAGGCGGGGCGCCGACTGCGCCTCACGCCACACGCCTCACGCCCCACCATCAATTAAATAGCCAGGGCGCTTCCAGCTTGCGCCGCGCTTCATACGCCTCGATCTTGTCGGCCTGCAGCAAGGTCAGGCCGATGTCGTCCAGACCATTGAGCAGACGGTGCTTGCGGCCGCCGTCGACCTCGAACGCCAGCACTTCGCCGCCCGGCGTGGTGACAGTCTGCTGGTCGAGATCGACGTTGAGCCGGTAGCCCTCGCTGGCTTCGCATTCACGGAACAGGCGTTCGACCGTGGCCGCATCGAGCACGATCGGCAGGATGCCGTTCTTGAAGCAGTTGTTGTAGAAGATGTCGGCGTAGGACGGCGCGATGATGGCGCGGATGCCATAGTCTTCCAGCGCCCACGGCGCGTGCTCGCGGCTCGAGCCGCAGCCGAAGTTGTCGCGCGCCAGCAGCACGGAAGCCCCCTTGTAGCGCGGGAAGTTCAGCACGAACTCCGGATTCGGCTGGCGTGTGGCGGGGTCCATGCCCGGTTCGCCGTGGTCAAGATAACGCCATTCGTCGAACAGATTGGGGCCGAAGCCGGCGCGCTTGATCGACTTCAGAAACTGCTTGGGAATGATGGCGTCGGTGTCGACGTTGGCGCGGTCGAGCGGCACCACCAGTCCGTCGAGTGTGGTGAATGCCCGCATGCTGACTAGTTACCGGCCTTGCTGCCGGCTTTTTCGATCGAGCTGCCCGCTTTCTGGACGTCCTGGCCAAAACCTTCCATGGTATTGCAGCCCGCCAGGGTGAAAGCAGCGGCCATCAAAACAGCGATCATTGATTTCATGGTGTTTTCCTTAAAAGTGACGTACATCGACAAAATGCCCGGCGCACGCGGCAGCGGCCGCCATCGCCGGACTGACCAAATGGGTGCGGCCGCCCTGCCCTTGCCGTCCCTCGAAATTGCGGTTGGAGGTGGAGGCGCAGCGCTCGCCAGGCTCCAATCGGTCGGCGTTCATCGCCAGGCACATTGAGCAGCCCGGCTCACGCCATTCGAAGCCGGCTTCGACAAAGATCTTGTCCAGGCCTTCGGCCTCGGCCTGCTGCTTGACCAGACCGGAACCCGGCACCACCATCGCCAGCTTGACGGTGGGCGCGACCTTGCGGCCACGCGCCACGCTGGCGGCCTCGCGCAGATCCTCGATCCGGGAATTGGTGCACGAACCGATGAACACCTTGTCCACCGGAATTTCGGCGATCGGCGTGCCCGCACGCAAACCCATATATTCCAGCGCGCGCGTCCAGTCGTGGCGCTTGACGTCGCTCGGCGCGTCGGCCGGGTCGGGCACGCGGCCACCGATGGTGGTCACCATCTCGGGCGAGGTGCCCCAGGTGACCTGCGGCTCGATCTTCGCGGCGTCGAGTTCGACCACGCGGTCGAACACTGCATCGGCGTCCGAATGCAGCGTGTTCCACCACGCCACCGCCTGGTCCCATGCTGCGCCCTTGGGCGAATAGGGACGGCCCTTGACGTAGTCGATGGTGGTCTGGTCGACCGCCACCATGCCGGCACGCGCACCGGCCTCGATCGCCATGTTGCACAGCGTCATGCGGCCTTCCATGGTCAGTGCGCGGATCGCCGAGCCGCCGAACTCCAGCGCGTAGCCGGTGCCGCCGGCGGTGCCGATCTCGCCGATGATCCCAAGCGCGATGTCCTTCGCCGTCACGCCCTGTCCAAGCTGGCCTTCGACCTTGACCAGCATGGTCTTCGACGGCTTCTGCCACAGGCATTGCGTGGCCAGCACGTGCTCGACCTCGGAGGTGCCGATGCCGAACGCCAATGCCCCAAAAGCACCATGCGTCGAAGTATGCGAATCGCCGCACACCACGGTCATGCCGGGCAGGGTCAACCCCTCTTCGGGGCCGATGACGTGGACGATGCCCTGGCGGATGTCGTCCATTTTGAATTCGGTGATGCCGAACTCGGCGCAGTTGGCGTCAAGCGTTTCGACCTGCAGGCGCGAGATCGGGTCGGCGATGCCCTGCGAACGGTCGGTGGTCGGCACGTTGTGGTCCGGGACGGCAATCGCCGCATCGACCCGGCGCGGGGTGCGATGGGCCAGCTTCAACCCTTCGAACGCCTGCGGACTAGTGACTTCGTGCACCAGATGGCGGTCGATGTAGAGCAGCGTGGTGCCGTCGGCCTCGACGTGGACCACGTGGGCGTCCCACAATTTCTGGAATAAGGTGAGTCCTGGCATTCTGAATAAGGCGAGACAGCGCGTAAAACGCTGATTATTTCATAGCTTGCCGGCTGCGGGCACGGATTTTGTATTCCCCCACAGGGCATAGACCGCCCACGCCAGGCCCGCGCTCACCGCCGCCAGGGTAAAGGTCCACGCCGAACCCAGCGTGTCCCAGGTCAAACCGCTCGCCAGTCCGCCGATGGTGCCGCCGACGCCGTAGGACAGGCTGGTGTAGAGCGCCTGTCCGCGTGCTTGGTGGCGCCCGCGAAAATGCTGGTGGATCAGCGCCACCGCGGCCGCGTGATAGGTGCCGAAGGTGAAGGCGTGCAGGGTCTGCGCGCCCCACACCAGCCAGGCCGATTCCACCCCCCAGGCGATCAGCAGGAAGCGCAGCACCGCCAGCGCGAAGCTGGCCAGAATGAGTTGGCGCGGCGTCACCCGCGCAAAAATGCGCGGAATCATCAGGAAAATCCCGATTTCGCAGATCACCCCGAGCGCCCACAGCCAGCCCACGGTCGACTTGTCGTAGCCGTGGTCGACCAGATAGATCGAATAGAAGGTGTAATACGGCCCGTGCGTTACCGCCATCAGCATGCAGGCGGCCAGCAGCGACGCCACCTCGGGCCGCTTCAGCACTTCCCAGACCGGGATGTTGTCGCTGGCGTGCGGCAGGATCTCGGCCTCGGGGATCACCCGCGCGAACGCGACGATGCCCAGCATCACTGCCAGCACCGCCCACGGCAGCCAGCGGATCGACACCTGATCGAAGGCATAGCCCAGCCCCACCACCATCAGGATGAAGCCGACCGAACCCCACAGGCGGATGCGGCTGTAGTCGATGGTCCGCTCGCCCAGATGCGACAGGGTCATCGCCTCGACCAGCGGCAGCGACGCGCTCCAGAAAAAACTCAACGCCGCCATCACCGCGAACAGCCACCAGAAACTGTCACCGACGAACACCCCGGCGAACACCAGCACGCTGCCGACCGCCGCGATCTGCACGATCGCCGTGCGGCGGCCGGTGCGGTCGGCAATATGCCCCCAGATATTGGGCGCGAAAATCCGCATCACCTGCAGCAGCGACATCAGCACGCCGATCTGGAACGCGTTGAACGCCAGCGACTGCAGATACAGCCCCCAGAACGGCGACATCGCGCCGACGAAGGCGAAGTAAAAAAAATAGAAACCGGACAGGCGCCAGTAGGGAACTGCATTCATGCGGCCGGATTATCCCTGAGCTTGGCGCCGAATCCGCACGCGCGGATCGATTCGGCCGGCTATTTGGCCGCGGAGCGCCGCCTGACGGTTTCACCGACCACAGCGAAGACGCCGTTGCCGCGATGGTGCAAGGTCTTCGGCTGCCTGATCGCGGCGTCGACCCATGCCTTCACCACTTCGAGGATGAAGAAGTTGTAGCGATTGACCAGCCGGGTATCGGCCACCCGGCATTCGAGGCTGGCATAGCATTCCGCGATCAGCGGCGGCTTCACCTCTGCGGCGGCAACCGGCGTGAGGCCGTATTGGGCGAACTTGTCTACCGTGCGGCCGGAGCAATTGCCGATGCCCACCACCTGTTTCGACAGTTCCAGCGTCGGGATATTGATCACGCATTCCCGGGTCGACCTCAGCGTGTCGAACGAGGCATTGCGGCCGCTGATCACGCAGCCAACCAGCGGCGGCTCGAATTCCATCATGGTGTGCCATGACAGGGTCATGATGTTGGCCTGGCCCCTGCGCGCGGTCGTGACCAGCACCACCGGCCCCGGCTCCAGCAGGCCATAAACTTTGGACAGTGGATACGCACGCTTCGTCATGCCGGCACCTCCTGACTGGATCACGAACGCTTCCAGCATAGTCGGCTCATGGGCGGCCGGTCACAGACTGTCACAATCTGGAACGGCTGCGACACAGCCGAGCCACACGCCCTTTCTAGCATGCACTTACCGCATGCAATCCGCTGCATGTCGGATATCCAAATCTGAATAGGAGTTACGCATGAAGCAAATCGCACACGTCCTGGTTCTCGGTTCCATGACCGCCCTTTTCTCGGCATCCGCGCTGGCCGACCACAACAGCCCCAATGGCGCCGGTTGGGCCAATATGCCGAATGACATCCACAACACCCGCATCGAGGACGGCCTCAGCGGAAGCGAATTTGCCGACTTCGTGCGCCAGGGGGCCGGGGCCGATACGGTGAACCGCTACCTGGACACCACCACCCCGCAGTCGGGCGGCGGCACCACCCCACAAGGCGGCAGTCGGCGCTAAGCAGCCGCGGGGCGGTTGCCCCTGCTGAGCATGAAGCAAGACCGTGGAGCGGCCAGCCGATCCTTGAATCTGGAAGAAGCTGGCCTACCCTAGAAGCATTCTTGAAATGCTTTAAAGGAGATCGCCATGGAGCACGTTTCAGCCGACATCAACAAACTCATACAGGAGCCGGCGGCGGACCCCGATTTTCCCCATGCCCCACTCAACTGGACACGGGACGACGCGGCAGCCATCGCGCGCCAGGAAGGGCTTGAACTTGCAGAAGATCACTGGGAAACCATACGTGCCCTGCAAAACTATTATGCCCACCACGAAGACGCTGCCGTCATCAACCTGCGCGAATTGCACGATGCCCTGAATGAGCACTTCCACCCCAAAGGCGGAATCAAGTACTTGTATACGTTGTTTCCAGGCGGACCCATTGCCCAGAGCTGCCGCCTGGCCGGGCTGAAGGCGCCGTTCATCGCCACCGACCCCAGCTTTGGCAGTGTGGCTTAGCCGGGCACGCAGCGATGTTCAAGGTGTATGAGCGGTGGATGTCTGGCGTGCAGCGCCCCCATTGACCGGCCAGGCCTAAACACTGGCCGCTCGCCCAACGACACGCCATGACAGCGTAATTTGCATGGCGCGCTTGAAACCCCACACGGCCGTATCGATTTCGCGTTCTGATTGCCCAAGGCGTGGCCGCGATCGGCCCGCCAGCGCTTGATCTACGGCGTAAATACCCACATACTTGGCAAGGAGACGGTTGCGTCTCCCCTTCGGGCCGTGTGCCCATATTCAACGCCAGGTTTTCAAACCCCCTTTGGCCCTACTCACCCCTTCCTCCCAGATCGACCTGCAAGCGCTGCAGCTCGACGACGCGCGCGCCCTGTTGAAACACGACGCAAAAGATAGCCAGCAGGAAGCCGGGGAATCGCCTACCGGTTATTTGCAGCGTGTGATCGACGGCCTGTGCGAAATCTCGCTCAAGGACCCGTTGACCGGGCTGGGCAACCGCCGGCATCTGCGCTCGACGCTCGAACGCGCGATCGAAACCGTCGCACGTTCCGGCGAATCGGTGCTGCTGCTGCTGGTGGACATCGACCACTTCAAGGCGATCAACGACACCCATGGCCACTTGGCCGGCGACCAGGTCCTGCAGGCGATCGCCAACTGCCTGGCGGACTGCGTGCGCCCCATGGACACCGTCGTCCGCTACGGCGGCGAAGAATTTGCGGTCATCCTGCCGCACTGCCGGCCCCTTTTCGGGCGCGCGGTAGCCGAGCGGATTCGTCAAACCGTTGCTTCGCTCTCGATCCCCGTCGCAGCCCAGACCAACGTCCAGGTCACGATCAGCACGGGCGGTGCCTATGCGCCGGAATGGGTGCGCTCCACCGCCGATTTGTGGATCGAGCGTGCCGACCAGCAGCTCTACCGCGCCAAAACCAGCGGCCGCAACCAGGTATGCCTGGATCAGCCACAGGAACTTTCGGTCAGCGCAGAAGAAAAAGGGCTGTTGTTTGCCCACATCGCCACGGATGAGGCGACCATGATCAGGAATCTTTCGGGCGACGCCCCTCCCGACAGCCAGGGCAACGCCACGGATCGAGTGAACGCATGAACGATGTACTGACCCCCACCGCCGAGCACCCGAGCACGGCCAAGCTTCCCCTGAGGCCCCATGGCAAAGTGCTCGCTGTCACCAGTGGCAAAGGGGGCGTCGGCAAGACCTTTGTGTCCGCCAACCTCGCGGCCGCGCTGGCCAAACGCGGCCACAAGGTGCTGGTGCTCGACGCCGATCTTGGCCTCGCCAATCTCGACGTGGTGCTCAACCTGTACCCCAAGATCACACTGCATGACGTGTTCACCGGCAAGGCCAAGCTGGAAGACGCGATTCTTCAGGCGCCCGGGGGGTTTTCCGTGCTGCTGGCCGGTTCCGGCATGGTCGAATACTCGCGTCTGACGCCCGAAGTGCGTGACGAATTCCTGCGCATCATCAGCAGCCTGGTGCCGCATTACGATGTGGTCCTGCTGGATACCGGCGCCGGGATTTCCGACGTCGTCCTGTTCGCCGTCTCGCTGGCGTCCGAAGTCCTGATGGTCGCCACGCCCGAGCCGACCTCGCTCACCGATGCCTACGCCACCATCAAGGTGCTGGTGGGGCAGCAACAGCGGCAGACCGTGCGCGTAATCGTCAACCAGGCCGCTCGTCCCGGTTCTGGCCTGGCCATCACGAATCAGCTGCAACAGGTGCTCGACCGCTTCGTCGTCACCGACCACCCCATCCGCCTGGTCCACATGGGCGACATTCCCGTCGACCCCGAGGTGCGCCAGGCCATCATGCGGCGCCAGTTGCTGATGCAGGCCACGCCCGGCTGCCCTGCCGGCGCGGCCATTTCGCAACTCGCCCGCAAGCTGGAAGAAAGCGTGATCCCCAAGCCGGCTTAATCCTTGCGGCGCGGGGCGGCGGACGACCCGCTCAGCGTTGGACGGCAGCGGGGACTGACTTGACCATTGCCGCCACTTTGTCCGGCTCCATCCGCAGCAATGCGGCAATTTCGCGGTAATCATCCGGCAGCGCGTCGTTGTCCCAGCCCTGGGCGGAATGCCGTGCCAGATTGGCCGCCAGCTTCACATTGCGCACCCGGCTCGTGTTCGCCTGTGCCGGATCCATCAGGTTCAGCAGCAATTCGGGGAGTTTCCATTCGATCGTCAGCTGGCGCTGAAAATCCATACCGGTAAACCCCAGCACCTCTTTCTGCACATCCGCGCTGCGCAGCGTGGCATCGGCCGCCTGCCGCTTCTGGATTTCGAGCATCTGTCCCGGGTTGAAGCACCACATCAGCATTTCGGCGACATGGTAGAGCAGTGCCGACACGTGCACCTCTTCCGCGTGCAGATCGTGCAGGCGCAGTGCCCAGTCGTATGCGTAATGCGCCGAACGCTGCGCACGCCGGACCGTATGCAGCAGATGCACCAGTGCCCCCATATGACCCTGCAGCATGTCTTCTGAAATCGGCGCCGCCGGCACCTCGCGGAAGTAGGCATCCAGGCCCATCATGAGCAGCGCCTCCTTCACGTCGACCAGCTCATATTTCTGGTTGCGATGCTTGTGCGTCTGCATGTAGCGCAGCAGCTTGACCGTCATCAGCGGATCGTCGGTGACGACATTGGCAATGCTGCGGGCATCCAAATGTGACTCATCGGCGCTCAGGCGTTCAAGCTCGCGCGCCGTCTGCTTCAACACAGGAATTTCAGCCTGCCCCAAAAAGGCGAGCCAGGCTGCCATGCTTTTAGCTTGCTGCGGCATCATTCCTCCAAGACCATCCGGCGTGACGCATTAACCGTGAATGCGCACCCGAAACAGATATCTGATGAATCGGTGTATCCCATCTTAACTTGAGCCCGTGTTTGTTGGGCAGGGACGGTGCGCTTGCCATGTCCTTGCCGCTGCCGGCACAGGGGACGAGCAAGCGGGACGCAACGACCGGTTACAGCCAACAACTCGTCCGTCACACGAACGTAACGCTTCCCGCCTATCGTTCCCATTCCTGCATTCCCCTGTCCTTGTATGAGCCACGAAGAAATGCGCGTGCATTTGCAAGACATTCTGGCAAACGCGCGACTGATAACCCTGCTGCAACCGGTGCTCGATCTGGTCGAAGGACGGGTGATGGCTTACGAGGCTCTGACACGCGGGCCATCGAACAGCCCACTGCATGCCCCGCAGGCGCTGTTCCGTGTGGCCGAACAACACGGCCTGATGACAGCGCTGGACTGGGCCTGCGTGCGCATGGCGTTCAAGACCTTTGCGCAGCTGAATCTGCAGGGAAGGCTGTTTGTGAACCTGTCGCCCGGCAGCCTGCTGGACGCGTCGTTTGCGCCGGATGCGGTGCTGGCGGCACTGGGCGACGCCGGCATGGCCAGCAATCAGGTGGTGATCGAAATCACCGAAAATGCCACCGCGCTCGATTACGGCGATCTTCGGCAAGCCGTGTCTCGCCTGCGTGCAGCGGGGATTGAAGTGGCCATTGACGACCTCGGCGAAGGGTTTTCCAGCCTGCGCCTGTGGTCGGAACTGAAACCCGCCTTCGTCAAGATCGACAAGCACTTCATCGCCGATATCCATCAGGATCCCCACAAGATCCAGTTCGTGCGCTCGATCAGGCAACTGGCCGAAGGCGCCCACTCCTGCGTGATTGCCGAAGGCGTAGAAAGCCCGTCCGAACTGGCGGTGCTGAAAGACCTCGGCATCCGTTATGCGCAGGGCTATCTGATCGGACGCCCCTCGCCGGTGCCGATCCGGCTGCCATCACGCGAGGTGCAGGCGTGCCTGCAATCCGGCACGGTCAGCGTGTTCCCCATGCTGCGGGCGCGCGACAGCCTGCACATGTCGGCCGGCAAGCTGGTGGCATCCGCGCCGTCGGTCACCCCGCTGACCGCCAGTCAGAAGGTGCTCGAACTGATGATGCAGCATCCCGACCTGCATGCAGTGGCCGTGGTGGACAAGGGCATTCCGGTCGGCATCATTCATCGCCCCGCCCTGCTCGATCGGTTTATCAGCCTGTACGGGCGCGAACTCCATGGCCGCAAGCCTTGCCGCGAACTGATGGATGCCGACCCGCTGATCGTCGACAAGGCCACGCGCATGACCGAGTTGTCGGAACTGGTGGTGAAAAAAGGCAAGGCGGCGTTCACCCAGGGCTTCATCATTACCTCCGAGGGACGCTATCTGGGGCTGGGTTCCGGCTTCGACCTGATGCGCGAAGTGACCGAAATGCAAATCGTGGCTGCACGCTATGCCAATCCGTTGACCGGCCTGCCCGGCAATGTGCCGGTCCAGGAACACTTGGAACGCCTGCTGGTCAACGAACAGACGTTTGTTACCGCGTATTTCGACCTCGACCATTTCAAACCCTACAACGATGTCTACGGCTTCCGCCGCGGCGACGTCATCATCCAGTTGCTGGCGCGCATCCTGCACGACAGCTGCAACGCCGAGCTCGATTTTGCCGGCCACATCGGCGGCGACGATTTCGTGGTGCTGTTTCAAAGCCTTGACTGGGAGGTGCGCTGCCACGGCATGCTGACGCGTTTCGATCGGGAGTGTCTGGCCCTGTTCAACTCCGAGCATGTGGAGGCAGGCGGCTACCACAGCGAAGACCGGCGCGGAGTCATGGCCTTTCACGCCCTGGTCTCGCTTTCAATCGGTGCCGTGCTGGTCGACCCAGCCCATTTCCACCAGTATCAGGAAGTGGCGCGCGCCGCCTCCCAAGCCAAGCACATGGCCAAACGCATCGACGGTAGCAGTCTGTTCATTGACCAGCGCAGAATGCCATTTGGCCGGCAGCTGGTGACGGAGGAGAGCTTCATCGGACGGGAAACCCCTGCCAGGGATAGCCACCCTCTTCCCTCCCACGCGATTTAAGATCGGCTTGTCACCTCCGGCAACTTCGCCAAGCCTGTTCAAGGCAGCGCCACCAGACCCGCGACGGCGGCTAGGAACCCCATGACCCGGATGCTGACGAGCGCTCACCCGCCATCAAGGCCGGGTGGCGCCTGATAAAAGAAGCGCAGCCACTCCCTTGTCGGCCACGCGCACGCCACGGCGCCAGATCGGGCGCCAGCACGGTTCGCTGGGCCTCGGATTGCGCCACCCGCTGGCTGCGACGTTCGGCCAGATGGCCCCGTTTTTTGGGTCATGATCACGGGGTGAGGTGCTGCCGGTCTTTGGACAGTTCCGCCAGGCTCGCTGCGAACAGCCTCGGCCGGGATCGCGCCTTGTGCATGGCAAGCCACACGACCCCGGTGCCGGCGGCCAGGAAAATCCCGGTCAGCCCGCCCAGCGCCGCGAACTGGTGTGACTCCCAGAAGGCAACCGCAATCAGAATCGCCAGCAGCACAATGCCAACACCGAGGCAGAACAGCGCAACCAGGCCCACCACCAGCAGTGAGATCATGTGCTCCCGCTCTTCCGCCACGTCTGTGGACAACAACTCGAGACGCATCTGGGCAATGCCGACCAGACTTGCCGACAGCGTTTTCAGGGATTCAAATAAGCCGCCAGGCGCAGCATGCGATTCCTCAGTCATCGCCTGGTTAACGCCGCCCAATCAGCAAGCCGATCACCAGGCCGGCGCCGGCGGCAGCGCCAATGGACTGCCACGGATGTGTGTGGACATATTCATCCGTCGCCCTGGCAGCGGCCTTGGTCCTGACCCGCAGCGCTGCCTGGGCGTCGGCCATTTTGGCTTTCGCCTCGTCGAGCGACGCTTCCGCCTTGGCGCGCGCTACGGCCACGGCCTCGCCGCCCTGGCCGGCCGTGGCCTTCAACAAGGCTTCCGCATCGGCGACCACCACCTTGAAATCGTTGATCAACTGTTGTTTCGTCACGTCGGATATATCTGTTCCGGCAGAATATTGAGCGTTCATGGAGAGTTCCCTTCTCGTTAGTGATGCAAAAAGCCCAGGCTTTCGATAGCACGTGGATTTGGGCACAGGGCATTTGACGCCCCGCTTTCAAGAAAAGCCTCCCGAACCACGGCCTTGAACAGCTTTTAGCCTAGCCTTTCTAAACGCCTTTACAACCGGTCGCCGGCCGCGAGCCCATTACAAGGTCACGGCACGCAGGCGCTCGGCGGCCTGTTCCGGATTGATGGTGTTGACGAACAGCCCCGAGCCCAGCTCGAAACCGGTGGGAATCGAGGTGCGGGGGCAGATTTCCAGGTGCCAGTGGTAGCTCGGCGCATGGGCCTGCTGCTGGCTGTCGTGTGGCACGGAGTGCAGGAAGAAATTGTATTGCGCGCCGCCGATGACGGCATCCAGTCGCGCCATGGTGCGCTTCATCACCCGCGCCAGATCGGCCATGTCCTCGTCGCGCACGTCAAGAAAATCCGCCTGATGCGCCAGTGGCAGGATGTGCACTTCCCACTCGTAGCGGCTGGCAAACGGCTTGATGGCGATGAACTTCTCGCCGCGCTCGACCACGTACTGGCCGACATTGATTTTGCGCCTCACCGCGCCCGAGTTGCGGTCATAGATGGTCGCCTCGAAGGTCAGCGCCTCGTCGATCAGCGCGCAGAAGATGCAGTGATGATGCTTGGCGTAATGCGCGGCGCTGTTTCGCACTTCGGCGTCGACGTTCTCCGGCACCACCGGCATCGCGATCACCTGGCTGTGCGTATGCGGAATCGACGCCCCTGCCGCCGGGCCGAAGTTCTTGAACACCAGCACGTATTTCAGCCGTGCATCGGACTCGAACAACTGCCGCATGCGCGTCTGGTACACGCCGAACAACGCGGCCAGGTGGCTTTCCGCCATGTCGTGCACGGCGATGCCATGTTCATGATGGTCGATGATGACCTCGTGCCGGCCGTAGCCGTCGATGGTCTGCTGCAGGCCGAAATTGAAGCCGGCCTGTTCGCGATCGTCGCCCAGCACCGGATAGAGATTTTCCACCATGCGGATCTGCCAGTCGCCGGCTTCCGGCCAGCTCAGAATCAGCGGCGGCGTTTTGTCCTCGTTGCCGCGGCAGAACGGGCAGGTTTCGACATGCTTGCGGGTGTCGCGCGGCGCCAGTTCCTCGGCCTTTTTCGGGCGCAGGCTGCGCGCCGTGGCGACCAGCACCGATTCGCTCGGCACGATGGGATTGATGCGGATTTCACGGACTTCGCTCGTATCGGGGGTGTTTGGGTCTGACATGTGGCTTCTCCTCTGGCTGCCAGCTTAAATCAGCCCGGCCTGGCTGTCGGTTCATAATTCTTATGCCCCCTGTCAGGCTTTTTATCCCCTTCCCCGCCAGGGGCTTGCGTTGACGAAGCCCCGCTCCGCGCCGACAATGGAAACCTTTGCCGCAGCTTCGGAGCTTGACCCATGGATATCGATAAAACCCTGCACGACGAACAGCGCATCATGCGCATGATGCGCAAGACGCTCACCTCCATCGTGCGCGACACCGCGCCGCGTGACGGCAACCCCAGCCCCCTGACCGAAGCCACCGTGCTCGGCATCAAGGACTGTCTGGTGGTGATTTCCAACCGCGAAGTCGAGCTCGCCAGGCTCACCGGGCGCACCCTGGAAGAGCGCCCGCACTACTCTGACGAGAAGCCCAGCGCCCACGTCGTCAAGCTCAGCAGCATTCCGAAAAAAACGCACTGACGATGCCGCAAGCCACCAGCCTGTTCACCGATGTCGAGTCGAATGTTGTCGGCACCTCGGCGGTGGTGATCTATGCGCCCGCAGGCAAAAAACGCCAGCGCTTTCCCGAAGGGGTGGTCGAGGTTTACACCAGCGAAGCCGAGGCGCTGGCGCACGCTGACCCGGACAAAGGCCGCCATGCGGCCATCGCCAGCGGCCCGTCACGTTCGTCGGAGGGCTTCAGGCTGTTCTATCTGGTGCGCTGGTTGGACTGAGCGTGGTTGTTGCCGATTTATCGGCTTACAACCACGGCCTACTCCTTGCGGGTGGAGCGTGGTTGTTGCCGCTTCAGCGGCATTAGTGCATGGCTGTTGCTGCTTTAGCAGCTTACAGACATGGCCTGCCCCTTGCGGGTGGATATTCAGTCCTTGCCGTAGACCTTGCGCCGCACCCGCTTCTTGCGCCGCATCCGTGTCGCCTCGCTTTCGGTCATCGGGCCGCGCGTCTTGCCTTGGTACGGATTGCTCGCACCGCCTTCCTTGATCTGGATTCGCAGCGGCGTGCCCTGCAGCTTGAACGCCTTGCGGAAACTGCTTTCCAGATAGCGCTTGTAGTCGTCGCGCAGGCCTTCCAGCGCGTTGCCGTGCAGGATGATGACCGGCGGATTCTTGCCGCCCTGGTGGGCATAGCGCGGCTTCGGACGGAACAGGCCGTTCTTGGGGGGGGCGTGCTGTTCCACCGCCATCTCCAGCACCCGCGTGAGCTTGGGCGTCGACAGCTTGATGAAGGCGGCGGCGTGCGCGGCCTCGACGTCCTTCAGCAGGTTTTCCAGGCCCTTACCCTTCAGCGCCGAGATGTAGTTGAAGCGGGCAAAGTCGAGAAACGCCAGCTTGCGCCCGATGTCGCGCTTGACGTCGTCGCGCTGCTCGGCGGAAAGCCCGTCCCACTTGTTGACCGCGACCACCAGCGCACGCCCGGTTTCCAGCACGAAGCCCGCCAGGTGCGCGTCCTGCTCGGAAATGTTCTCGCGCGCGTCGAGCACGAGCACCACCACATTGGCGTCCTCGATCGCCTGCAGGGTCTTGATGACGGAGAATTTCTCCACCGTCTCGAACACCTTGCCGCGGCGGCGCAGGCCGGCGGTATCGATCAGGATGTAGGGCTTGCCGTCGCGCTCGAACTCGACATAGATCGAATCGCGCGTGGTACCCGGCTGGTCGAACGCGATGACGCGTTCCTCGCCGACCAGCGTGTTGACCAGCGTCGACTTGCCGACGTTGGGACGCCCCACCAGTGCAATCTTGGGGATGCCGAAATCGTCTCTTTTCTCTTCCTCGTCGGAAAACGGCGCCAGCGCCTCGGCCACCAGATCGGAGACGCCGTCGCCATGCGCGCTGGAAATGGCCAGCGGCTGGCCCAGCGCCAGTTCGTGAAACTCGGCGGTGATCACGGCAGCGTTCATGCCTTCTGCCTTGTTGACCGCGAGCAGCACCGGGCAAGATGCACGGCGCAGGCGGTCGGCGATCAGCTTGTCCTGCGGCGTCAGGCCTGCGCGGGCATCGACCAGGAAAATGATGGCGTCGGCCTCGTCGATGGCCTGCAGCGTCTGGCGCGCCATTTCGGCGAGGATGCCGTCGGTGACGACCGGCTCCAGGCCGCCGGTGTCGACCACCAGATAAGGCTTTTCACCGAGGCGCCCGCGCCCGTAGTGGCGATCGCGCGTCATCCCGGGCAGATCGTGCACCAGCGCGTCGCGCGTGCCGGTGAGGCGATTAAAGAGCGTGGACTTGCCGACGTTGGGCCGGCCGACCAGAACAAGGGTGGGGAGCATTAGCTAAAATTCGAATCCATAAACATTTGCAAGGCGGCCCCAAAAACAGCTGCGTCCGCCTTATCGATCAATCATCAAGTCGCTCAGGACTCACCTGAGTCTGAAAGCGACGATGCTGCCCTTGTCGGTCTGTACCGCAAAACCCGGTCCGATGTCGACCGGCGCCGTGCGCACGCTGCTGTCGACGCTGGCGCGCGCAACGAAGCTGCCGTCCTCGGCCGACAGCACATGCACGACACCTTCGCGGTCGGCCACCACCACCCAGTCGCCGAGTGCCAGCGGCGCAGTGACCTGGCGACGCGCCAGCTTGTCCTGGCGCCAGCCGGCGCGGCCGCTGGTTTTGTCGTAGGCGGTGACGGCATCCTTGTCGTCGGTGACGTAGACATTGCGTTCGTCCATCGCCAGCCCGCTGTTGCTGGAGGTGTCGCGCACCCACAATGGCGCACCGTTGCGGCGATCGAAACAGGCCACCCGGCCCTGATAGGCGACGGCGCACACCTGCCGCTCATCCGCCGCCGGATTGCCCATCACATCGGCCACCCGTTCGAGTTCAGTCGCCCCGCGCGGCAGGGCCACCGTGGCCTCCCACAACTGCGCGCCGTTGCTGGCATCGAGCGCGACCAGCTTGCCGCCCGGGAACCCGACGTAGAGCATGCCGTCACGCACCACCATGCCGCCCGACCCGCGCAGGCTCAAGGCCGGCAGGTTGCGGGTGTACAGCCATTTGCGACTGCCGTCCGCCACGGACAGGCCATGCACACTGCCATCGCCGGTGCGCGCGATGACGATGTCGGCGACTGCCAGCAACTGGCCTGTCACCTCGCTCGACAGCGTCACCTTCCAGCGCACCTGGCCAGTGGCCTGATCCAGCGCCAGCAAATCGCCCTTGCCGCTGCCCGCAAGCACCAAGCCCTGGCCCACACCGGCCCCGGCGGACAACTTCACGCCGCCGTCGGTTTTCCACACGGTGTTGCCGCTGGCCACGGCAATGCGCACCACCTGGCTGCCGCCCGCGGCGAAGACGTCGTCGCCGGCGGCGACGGGGTGGAACACACGGCCGGCGGTGTTGCCGGTCTCGCCTTTCCAGGCCTCGGTGAGGCCGGCGGACGGTTTGAACTCAACCAGTTCGGCGGGCTTGGCCTTGGCCGGGCCGGAACCGAACCAGCCACCGACCGTGCTGCATCCCGACAACGCCAATGCCAGGCCGACGATCATCAAGCGCATCTTCATTTGGCTTCTCCTCCCAGGGCGTCGAGCTTCAGTTCGACGATGTTGCGGTAGGGGTTGTCTTCCGCCATCTTACCGAAGGCCGCCTGATAGGCAGCGCGCGCCTCGGCCGGCTTGGCCTGCGCCAGCAGGACGTCGCCTTTCAGATCATGAAAGCGGAAGGCGAAGGCGTCGCTGTGGGTCGCTGACAGCGTTTTCAGCGCGGCGTCGTATTGTTTCTGGTCGAGTTGCACCCCGGCCAGCCGCAGACGCGCCAGATCCCTGAGCGCAGGCTCCTTGCTGTTGGCTGCCGCCCACTCCAGCTGGGCCTGCGCGCTTTTCAGGTCCTTGGCGCCGACGTTCAGTTTGGCCAGCAACAGCGCCGCCCGCGGCGCATAGGCAGTGCTCTTGTACTGGTCGATCAGCATCGCCCCGGCCTCGCGTGACGCCTTGGCGTCGTTGGCCGCCAGCGACTGGGTGAGCTGCTCGTAAACGGCCGCGGCTTCCAGGCTTTGCGTCGCCACGCGGTTCTGCCAGTACCGCCAACCTGCCGCCACGGCAATCACCACCGCTAGGCCGACCATCGCCAGGCTGCCCCAGCGTTTCCACCAGGCTTTCAGTTCGTCCAGCCGTTCCTGTTCGTCGAGATCGTAAGTTGCCATTACATGTATGCCTTTTAGATTGATGCCTGTTTCAGATATTCGATTGCCAGCGTCACCTCGACGCGGGTCTGCTCGGCCGTGCCGCGCAAGGGTTTGAGCGTCACCTGCTGCGCCGCGACCTCGTCATCGCCGATGATCACCGCATAGCGCGCGCGGCTGGCATCGGCCTTTTTCATTTGCGACTTGAAACTGCCGCCGCCGCAATGCAGCACGGCGGCGAGCCCGGCGCTGCGCAGTGCCGACGCCACTTGCCAGGCATACGACTGCGCCGCGTCGCCGGCGTGAACGATATACGCATCCGGCACCGCTGTCGCCAACGGCGTGCCGGCCACTTCCATCAGCGACAGCAGGCGCTCGATACCCATGGCGAAGCCGGCAGCGGGCGCCGGCTTGCCGCCCAGCTGCTCGATCAGGCCGTCGTAGCGGCCGCCCGCGCACACCGTACCCTGCGCACCGAGCTGGTCGGTCACCCACTCGAACACGGTGCGATTGTAGTAGTCGAGCCCACGCACCAGACGCGGGTTGAGCGCGAACGCGATGCCGTTGGCGCGCAGCAAGCCCTGCAGCGCGTCGAAATGCGCCAGCGCCGCGTCGTCGAGCTCGTCCATCAGCCTGGGCGCGGCGTCGTTCAATGCCTGCATCGCCGGATTCTTGCTGTCGAGGATGCGCAGCGGGTTGCTGTGCAGGCGCCGCGTCGAATCCTCGTCGAGTGCGTCCTGATGCGCCTCGAAATAGGCGACCAGCTTGGCGCGGTGGCGATGCCGCGATTCATAATCGCCCAGGGTGTTGAGCTGCAGCGTCGGCGTAATCCCCAACTCGCGCCAGAGGTCGGCGCACATCACGATCAGCTCGGCATCGACGTCCGGCCCGGCAAACCCCAGCGCCTCGACGCCGACCTGATGAAACTGCCGGTAGCGGCCCTTCTGCGGACGCTCGTGGCGGAACATCGGGCCGCTGTACCAGAGGCGCTTGCCGCCGTCGTACAAGAGGTTGTGCTGGATCACCGCGCGCACCGAGGACGCCGTGCCTTCGGGGCGCAGCGCCAGCGATTCGCCGTTCAACTCGTCGACGAAGGTGTACATCTCCTTCTCGACGATGTCGGTCACCTCGCCGATGGCGCGCTTGAACAGGCCGGTGTGCTCGAGGATCGGCGTGCGCATCTCGCGGTAGCCGTAGCGCCGCAGCCAGTCGCGCACGATCGCCTCGAACGCCTGCCAGGTGTCGGTGACATCGGGCAGGCAGTCGTTCATGCCGCGCACGGATTGAATGTTGTTGTTGCTCATAAATTAACCGGCAGAATTGCGGGTCATGCAGCAGCGTAGTGGCTGCGCACATAATCCTCGACGATGGCCTGAAAATCGGCGGCAATGCGATCGCCCTTCAGCGTCACGGTCTTTTCGCCGTCGACGTACACCGGCGCGACCGGCACTTCGCCGGTGCCGGGCAGCGAGATGCCGATGTTGGCGTGCTTGGATTCGCCGGGTCCGTTGACCACGCAGCCCATCACCGCCACCTGCATGGATTCGACGCCGGGATACTGGCTGCGCCACAGCGGCATCTGGTTGCGCAAATACGATTCAATGTCCTGCGCCAGTTCCTGGAACACGGTCGAGGTGGTGCGGCCGCAGCCGGGGCAGGCGGTGACCTGCGGGGTGAAGGCGCGCAGGCCGAGCGCCTGCAGGATTTCCTGGCCGACGCGGACTTCCTGGGTGCGATCGCCGCCCGGCTCGGGGGTCAACGAGATGCGGATGGTGTCGCCGATGCCTTCCTGCAGCAGCACCG
Source organism: Hydrogenophilales bacterium 16-64-40 (assembly GCA_002256995.1). Classification (GTDB taxonomy): domain Bacteria; phylum Pseudomonadota; class Gammaproteobacteria; order Burkholderiales; family Thiobacillaceae; genus Thiobacillus. The sequence continues at coordinate 40,584 of NCGX01000008.1, read as the reverse complement.
ACAAAGCAGCGGTCGAGGCGACGATGCCCTTCGAGCCCATGCCGGCTTCGGTGAGCCCCAGGTGCAGCGGATAGTCGCACTGCGACGCCAGATCCCGATACACCGCGATCAGATCCTGAACCCGGCTCATCTTGCAAGACAGGATGATCTTGTCGCCGCCCAAGCCCAGTTCCTCGGCCTTCTTCGCCGATTCCAGGGCGGAGGCCACCATCGCGCGGCGCATCACCACGTCGGCGTCTTCCGGCTGCGCGAGGCGCGCGTTGTCGTCCATCATGCGCACTGCCAGCGCCTGGTCGAGGCTGCCCCAGTTGACGCCGATGCGCACCGGCTTGTCATAGCGGCACGCCACTTCGATCAGGGTGGCGAACTGCTCGTCGCGCTTGTTGCCGCGACCGATGTTGCCGGGGTTGATCCTGAGCTTGGCCAGCGCCTCGGCGCACTCGGGCACCTGGGTCAAGAGCTTGTGGCCGTTGAAGTGGAAGTCGCCGATCAGCGGCACGCGGCAGCCCAGCACGTCAAGGCGTTCGCGGATGCGCGGCACCGCGGCAGCGGCTTCCAGCGTGTTGACGGTCAGCCGCACCAGTTCCGAACCGGCCTCGGCCAGCGCCTGCACCTGGCGCACGGTGCAGGTGATATCGACGGTATCGGTGTTGGTCATCGACTGCACCACCACGGGCGCGTCGCTGCCGACCAGCACATGACCGATCTGCACCTGACGGGTGGGGCGGCGGATTATTGGGGACATCATTCTTCCAGGAGGGCTATTCTTCGAGCGTAAAACGGGCGACCGTCACGGCAATGAAGGGGGTCAAGTCGATGGGGCGACCGTTATACGTCACGCGCGCTTGCGCTGCATTGCCGATCACCACATCGAACGGGGGCTGGCCTTTGACATCGACGCGGCTGCCGGGCGAATTGAGCTGGCGATGCAGCATGCGGCCACTGCCATCCTTGATTTCGACCCAGGCCTCGTCGCCAAATTCGAGATGCAGCACGCCGCTCGTCGCGGGGACTTCGGGCACGCCGTGCGCAAGCTGCTCGGGCGCCTCGGGCTGTTCCGTTGCGGGTGCGACCGGCGCAATAGGTAGAGTGGCTGCGACACCATCGACAACGGGGAGCGCGGCTTCCGCCGGTTCGGCAACGGGTGCGGGAGCAGCGACAGGCGCGGGGCGGCCTTGCGTAGCGGGCGACATCCGCTGGCTCGGGCCATCCCCCCCTCCGCTATTGAGCCACCAATACAGCGAAAGCGGCGCCACCACCACCACCAGCAGACCCAGGAGCAACAGAATCAGCCAGGGTGAGGTCACCCAGGAATGCGGCTGTGGCGCCGCGGCGGGGCTGACCGCAGTGGGCTCGGCGGGCGCGCCTTCCATGCGTGCCAGCAGCGCTTCGGGCGCAAGCCCCAGCAGGCGCGCGTAGTTGCGCACAAACCCGCGCGCGAACACGGGTTGACCGAGGCTCTCGAAATCATCCGTCTCCATGGCCTCGACCTGACGCTGCATCAGGCGCAAGCGTGCGGCGGCATCTTCCTGCGTCATGCCCTGCGACTCGCGTGCCTCGCGCAGAATCTGCCCAACCAAGCGTTGGCCGCTCTCGCTCATTCGTATTGCCCCGTCAGCAGCAGCCGCGCCTCATTGGAATCGGGGAAGCGCTTGCGCAGCTGCAGACCGTAGGCCGCTTCCTGCGCGCGATCGCCCAGCTTGCGTTCAAGCCGCAGGCCCAACCACAGGCTTTCCGCGGTCGGCGGCGCCAGCTCGGCGTGGCGTCCGAGCAGGCGCTGCGACTCCATCAGCCTGTTCTGCCGGAAATGCAGCCCTGCCAGCTTCAGCACGGTGTTGGGGTTGTCGGGCTGCAGCTTGAGCGACTTCAGCAGATTGGCTTCGGCCAGCGCAAGGTCGCCTTTCCTTTCCGCGCACAGGCCGGCATAGGCCATGGCCTGTTCGGGATGGGCATAGAGCGGATTGCGCAGGGCCGTGCTGAACTGTTCGAGCCCTTCGTCGTAACGACCCACCGTGCAGAGAAACCAGCCGAAATTGGTGCGCGCTTCCGAATCGCTGCGATCCAGCTCGATGGCGCGGCGGAAGTTCTCTTCGGCCAGTTTGCCCTCGGCCAGCTCCATGTAGATCAGGCCATAGACGTTGTAGGCCGGGCCGAAGCGGTTGTCGGCAATGATCGCCTTGCGCAACTCGTCGAGCGCGACCTTGTACTGGGCGCGGGCAAAGTAGGCCCCCGCCAGGTCGGTGAAGGCACGCGCACGCTGGCGGCTTTCATTGTCGACTTGCGTGTTGGCGACGCCACTGCCGCCATCCGACGGCTGCACCGCGCAACCCGCCAGCAACGCTGCGGCCAGTATGCCTATCCATTTTTTCACGCCGTCTCCTTGTGCATTCGTTTCATCACGCGCCCGCTCTTGTCGGCCACTTTTCCTGCCAACTGGCCGCAGGCGGCGTCGATGTCGTCACCGCGCGTCTTGCGGGTGGTGACGACCAGTCCGGCGTCCTGCAGAATCTCGCGGAACACGCGCATCGCCTCGGCACGCGGCTTTTCATAACCGGAATCCGGGAATGGATTGAACGGAATGAGGTTGAACTTGCACGGCACCTCGCGCACCAGTTCGATCAGCTGGCGCGCATGCTCGGGCGCATCATTCACCCCGGCCAACATCACGTATTCGAAGGTGATGAAATCGCGCGGCGCATGCACCAGATAACGCCGGCATGCCGCCATCAACTCACGCAGCGGATATTTCTTGTTGATCGGCACGATCTGGTCGCGCAGCGCATCATTGGGCGCATGCAGGCTCACTGCCAGCGCCACCGGGCAGCGTTCGGCCAGGCGGTCCATCGCCGGCACCAGCCCGGAGGTCGACACCGTCACCCGCCGCCGTGACAAGCCGTAGGCATGGTCGTCGAGCATGATGCCGAGCGCGGTCACCACATTCTCCAGGTTCGCCAACGGCTCGCCCATACCCATCATCACCACGTTGGTCACCGGGCGGTCGGAGATTTCGCCTGCGCCGTGATTGGGCACGCTGTGATTGAGTGCGGTGCGGTTGGGCTCGGTCTTCAGGCTGTGATGCGCCACCCACAACTGGCCGATGATCTCGGCCACCGTCAGGTTGCGGTTAAAGCCCTGGCGCCCGGTCGAGCAGAAGGTGCACTCCAGCGCGCAGCCGACCTGCGACGACACGCACAGGGTGCCGCGGTCCGCTTCCGGGATGAACACAGTCTCGATGCCGTTGGCGACGCCGACATCGAACAGCCACTTGCGCGTGCCGTCGGTCGAGGTGTGCGCGTAGCTGACCGCCGGCGGCGCCACCACGGCCAGCTGCTGCAGCTTCTCACGCAGGCTTTTGGCGATGTCGGTCATCTGCGCGAAATCCGCCACCCCGGCCTGGTGCACCCAGTGGAACACCTGCCTGGCGCGAAACGGCTTCTCGCCGAGTTCAGCGAACCAGGCGGTCAGTCCTTCGAGGTCGAAATCAAGCAGGTTTTGCGGCATGCGTACGGACTTAGCGGCCGGCGTAGACTTCGCAGGCGGGGAAGAAGTAGGCGATTTCGTTCGCGGCGGTTTCCGGCGCGTCGGAGCCATGCACCGCATTGGCGTCGATGCTCTCGGCGAAATCGGCGCGAATGGTGCCGGGCTCGGCCTTCTTCGGATCGGTCGCGCCCATCAATTCGCGGTTCTTGGCAATTGCGTCTTCGCCTTCCAGCACCTGCAGCACAACCGGGCCGGAAATCATGAACTCGACCAGGTCCTTGAAGAAGGGACGCTCGCGGTGCACACCGTAGAAACCTTCGGCTTCCTGGCGCGACAGGTGCTTCATTTTCGACGCCACCACTTTGAGGCCATTGCTCTCGAAGCGGCTGACGATCTTGCCGATCACGTTCTTGGCGACGGCATCGGGTTTGATAATGGAAAAGGTACGCTGAACAGCCATGTGTATGCTCCGGACAAAAATAAGAAAAACGTTTAAAAAACCATGAAAATCAGCCCGCTAGCATAACATGCCCCACCCCGGACTGTCTTGTTGCACAGCTAGCCCGCGACGCACGGCAGCAGCCCTGCCTCGCCGGGCGAAGCGAGCAGATCGGCGTCGAGGCCGATCCCCGCCGCCCACGCCAGCCGCCCGTCGCACCACAGCAGAGGCAGACGGTCGCGCTGCCAGGGCGGAATCGCATGTTCCTGCAGCAGATTTTTCAGGCTGCGATGCGGGCCGCCGGCATGCAGGCGCAGGCGTTCGCCGCCTTGGCGCACCCCCAGCGTGACCTCGCCCGCGGCCAGCACGTCGCGTTTCAGGCCGGCGCCGGTCACCGCCTCCAGCTGCACGCTGACCCCGGCGGCCGGCACCCACAACGACGCCTCGCCCTGCCAGACAACGGGCTCGGCGGGGGCGGGCGCCAACGGCGCCAGGTACGCGCCGCCGCGAAAGCGCCACACCTCCACCGCCCCCAGCCGGACGCGCACCCGCGCATCGGCTTGCGCATCCCGCAGCTGATGCAGCGCCTCGTCGAGCCGCCGCGCGCTCGGCATCGGCTGGCCGTGCTGCTCGATGAAATAGCGCAACAGATTGCGCGCGCGCGGCGTCGACAGCCGCCCCAGCACGGCGCAGTCGAGGCGATCAGCCGTAATGGCCTCCAACGCATCGATCCGCGCCAGGTCGTCCAGCAAGCTGGCGGCATCGGCCTGCAGCGCGGCCGCGCGCGCGAGGGTGGCGCCGCTGCCGGGAAAATGTTCGGCGAGCAGTGGCATCACCTGCTGGCGCAGCGCATTGCGGCGGTAGCGAATGTCCCGGTTGCTCTCGTCGTCGACCCAGGTCAGATCGTGAGACTGCGCATAACCCTGCAGTTCGGCGCGCCCTATGCCCAGCAGCGGCCGCAGTTGCGCCGGGCGCCAGCCCGGGCGGGGCTGCAGCTCGGCCATTGCGGCCAGGCCTTTGGGGCCGGCGCCGCGCAGCACCTGCAGCAGAAACGTTTCGGCCTGGTCGTCCCGCTGATGCGCGGTGAGCAGAAAATCGGCGTCCAGCGCGGCGAAGAGGCGCTGGCGCTCGCGCCGCGCAGCCGCTTCGATACCGGCCGGATCGTCGCGCGCGATCGCTACATGATGGATGCTTGATTGAACCGCATACGCGGCGCAAAGCCGCGTGCAGAAATCGGCCCAGTCGTCGGCGTGGGGCGACAGGCCATGGTGCACATGCACGGCCCGCAGCTCAAACGGATGCTGGTCGCGCAGCGCCACAAGCGCATGCAGCAGGACTGTCGAATCGAGTCCACCCGAGAGTGCCAGCACCAGCCGCGCCTGCGGCGGGACGTGGCGGCCAAGCGCGTCCGCCACGGCTGCGGCGACCAGGCTATTTGGCAGGGGTTTCCTTGAAGCTGCCATACGCCCGCAGGCGCTGGTAACGCGCAGCCAGCAGGGCGTCAAGCGACGGCTTGCGCAACTCGGCCAGGGTGTCGGTGAGCGCACGGCGCATCGACTGGAACATGGTGTCCCAGTCGCGCTGCGCGCCGCCCAGCGGCTCTTCGATGATGCGGTCGACCAGGCCGTTGGCCTTCAGGCGGTCGGCAGTGATGCCCAGCGTCTCGGCGGCGACAGAGGCCTTGTCGGCGCTCTTCCACAGAATCGACGCGCAACCTTCGGGCGAGATCACCGAATAGGTGGAATATTGCAGGATCATCGTCCGGTCGCCGACGCCGATCGCCAGCGCGCCGCCCGAGCCGCCTTCGCCGACGATAGAGCAGATGATCGGCGTCTGCAGTTCGGCCATCACATACAGATTGCGTGCAATCGCCTCGGACTGCCCGCGCTCCTCGGCACCGATGCCGGGATAGGCGCCCGGCGTGTCGATGAAGGTGAAAATCGGCAGCCTGAATTTCTCCGCCAGGCGCATCAGGCGCAAGGCCTTGCGATAGCCCTCGGGACGCGGCATGCCGAAATTGCGGGCAATCTTTTCCTTGGTGTCGCGGCCCTTCTGGTGGCCGATCACCATCACCGGTTCGCCGTTGAAGCGCGCCATGCCGCCGACAATTGCCTGATCGTCAGCGTAGGCGCGATCGCCATGCAGTTCGGAAAAATCGGTGAACAGCCCCTGCACGTAATCGAGCGTATAGGGCCGTTGAGGATGGCGCGCCACCTGCGACACCTGCCAGGCGTTGAGCTTGGCGTAGATGTCGCGGGTCAGGGTCTGGCTCTTCTTCTGCAGGCGGCGGATTTCCTCCGAAATGTCCAGGGCGGAGTCATCCTGCACGAAGCGCAGCTCTTCGATCTTGGCTTCAAGCTCGGCGATCGGCTGTTCAAAATCGAGGAAGGTGGTTTTCATCGGTGGTCTTCATCAAGCTGTCACAGAAAACAGGTTAGCCGGGCATTTTAACAGCCCGCCGCAGTTTGCCGTTCGGGTCAGCGCCATGCGCGCTTCTTAATGATGATGGTGGCCGTGGGCGCCGTGCGCATGGCGATGCTCGACCTCGTCCGCCGTCGCCGCACGCACGTCGGCGACCACGCACTGGAAATGCACCGCCTGCCCGGCATAGGGGTGGTTGCCGTCGACCACCACTTTGTCTTCTGCGATGTCGGTCACGGTGTAGAGCATTTCGCCGCTGCCGTCGACCGGCGAGCCGACGAACTGCATGCCGACCTCGATGTCATCGGGGAAACCCTCGCGCGGCTCCAGCCGCACCAGCTCGTCTTCATATTCGCCGAAGGCATCGGCCGGCTGCAGTTTGAGGTCGATCGTGTCGCCCACTGCCTTGCCTTCCAGCGCCTCTTCCACCATCGGAAAGATATTGTCGTAACCGCCGTGCAGATAGCTGACCGGCTCCTCGCTTTCTTCCAGCAGCTTGCCCTCCAGGTCACGGACGATGTAGGTGATGGTGACGACGGTGTCTTTGCTGATATTCAATTGAGTTCCCCTTTATTCATTAAAGCAACGAGTTGAAGCACTTCCGCCGCGTGGCCGCGACTGGAAACGCCGTACAGGGCGTGACGGATGATGCCCTGTTTGTCGATGATAAAAGTGGCGCGCACCGCACTTCTGCGCATGACGCCGTCCACTTCCTTGTCCTGCAGCACGCCGTAAGCCTCACTGGTCGCGTGCTCCTTGTCCGCCAGCAGGCGGACGCTGATGCCGTGCTTGTCGCGAAACTCGCCATGCCTGATGCAGTCGTCGCGCGACACCCCGAGCACCGTGGCGCCCAGCTTGGCGAAATCGTTTTCCAACTCGGAAAACTCGATCGCCTCGGCGGTGCAGCCGGGCGTGTCGTCGCGCACATAAAAAAACAGCACCAGGAATTTTCCCCGAAACTGGGGCAACTCGACGAGTGCCATGTCGGCATCGGGGTTGGAAAAACCCGGCGCGCGATCTCCCGCTTTCAACATGATGAACGCTACCCTCTATTTTCCGGCAGCATTTTAACAGGGCGCGCCCGCCCATATCGTTATAATTATTTCATGACAACCACCCTGCTTGGCGGCTTGAGTCCCGCCCGTTTCCTGCGCGATGTCTGGCACAAGCGCCCGCTGCTGATCCGCAACGCCGTGCCGGGCTTCACCGGCCTGCTCTCGCCCGGCGAGATGCAGCAGCTGGCCTGCCGCGAGGATGTCGAGTCGCGGCTGATCCAGGGCAGCGGCACGCACTGGCAACTCGACCACGGCCCGTTCAAGCGCAGCGACTTCAAGCGTCTGCCGAAAACCGAATGGACGCTGCTGGTGCAATCGCTCAACCACATCCTGCCCGAAGCCGATGCGCTGCTGGCGCGCTTTGACTTCATCCCGCACGCCCGGCTCGACGATCTGATGGTGAGCTACGCCGTGCCGGGCGGCAGCGTGGGCCCGCATTTCGATTCCTACGACGTCTTCCTGCTGCAGGGCCAGGGGCACCGGCGCTGGCAGATCAGCACGCAAACCGATCTGACGATCCTGGACGACGAGCCGCTGAAGATCCTGCGCCGCTTTAAGGCGGAAGAGGAATGGCTGCTCGGCCCCGGCGACATGCTCTACCTGCCGCCGCATGTCGCACATTACGGCGTCGCCGAAGACGCCTGCACGACCTATTCGATCGGCTTTCGCGCGCCCACCACCGAAGAGCTGGCGCATGGCTTCCTGATGCACCTGCAGGACACGCTCAAACCAGAAGGCCGCTACGCCGATCCCGATTTGCGCCTGCAAACCCATCCGGGTGAAATCAGCCGGGCGATGCTGGCGCAGATCGAAGGCATGATCGCCAGCATCAAATGGGGCCGCCGCGACATCGCCGAGTTTGCCGGGCGCTACTTGTCCGAGCCCAAGCCGAATGTGTTTTTCAACACGCCGGACGCGCCGCTCACGCGTGCCGCCTTCCACAAGCAGGCCAGCAGGCACGGCGTCGCGCTCGACCCGAAATCGCGCCTGCTGTTTGCGGGCGGGCGCTTTTTCATCAACGGCGAGGCGTTCACGCCTGCGGCGGACGAAACTGCCGCGTTAAAGCAACTCGCCGACCAGCGCCGCCTCGCCCCGCCGCTGCCCGCAACGCTGCGCGAGCGCTTGTACGACTGGTACGAAGCGGGCTGGCTGGAGATCGACGCGCCATGAATCGCTTTGAAACCCCCGCCGAATTCCGTGACGCCTTCGACGCGCTGCTGGCCGGCACCCATCGCCAGCTGCGTGTGTACGACCATGATCTGAGCCTGCTGGAAATCGACCACGCGCCGCGCCACGCGGCCCTGCGCGCGCTGTGCGTGGCGGGGGGCGGGGGCCGCATCGAGCTGCTGCTCGACGACATCAGCCGCGTGGCGCGCGCGCACTCGTGCCTGATGCAGCTGGTGCGCGACTTCGGCCACGTCCTCGAAATCCGCCAGGCCGACCCCGACACGCCACGTCCTGATCAGGCGTTCGCGCTGGCCGACCGCCACGGCGTGCTGCTGCGCGCCGACAAGGCCGCAGCGCTCGGCACGCTCCATCTGGACGACGCACGCGATGCCGTGTTGCTGAATCAGCGTTTCGAGGGCATGTGGCAGCGTTCGCCGGCAGGGGTGTCGGCGTCGACGCTGGGCCTCTAGTGGCGTGAATCAGAAATAGGGGAACAAAGTAAAACGGATGGATTTTTTTCGCAGGGCAAGGCGCGAGGAGGCGACATAGTTCGGTCTATGGCAACGACGAGCAACGCCACCATGCGGAAAAAGACGCCGTTTTATGTTTCGATATTTCTGATTCACGACACTAGGTTTAAAGTTTGCTCAGCCAGTCCAGCTCGGACTCGCTGAAGCCCGCAGCCCGGCGCGCCGCCAGATTGAACGGCGGCTTCAGCGGCGGCGCATCGTAGTCGACCAGCAACTGCCGGAACGTCGTCTCGGGTTCGAGTCCGCGCGCCGCGCACAGCCAGCCGAACCAGTGGCTGCCGATGGCGACGTGGCCGATCTCGTCGCGTTCGATGACGGCGAGAATCTCGACCATGGCGAGGTCGTTCGCCGCCCGGAGCTTGTCGACGATCAGCGGGGTGGCATCGAGCCCGCGCGCTTCCAGCACGCGCGGCACCAGCGCCATGCGCACCAGCGGGTCGTGCGCGGTTTTCAGCGCCATGTCCCACAGTCCGTTGTGGGCGGGAAAGTCGCCGTAGGCATAACCCAGCGTCGCCAGGTGCGTGTTCAGCAAATCGAAATGCAGCGCTTCCTCGTCGGCCACCTTGAGCCAGTCGGCGTAGTACGCCACCGGCATGCCGGCAAAGCGGTGGGCGGCGTCGAGCGCCAGGTTGATCGCGTTGAATTCGATATGCGCCAGGGCATGAATGAGCGCGGCGCGGCCGGGCAGCGTGTCGGCGCGGCGGCGCGGAACCTTTTGCGGCGGAACCCGTTCGGGTTTTGGCGGCTGGCCCGGCTGGTCGATCGGCTTGCGCGCAGCCTCGCTGGCGGGATCGACCGCGCCGGCCAGCCAGTCCGCCTGCAGCGCATGCACGCAGGCCACCTTGGCCGCCGGCTCGCTGGCGCACACACACGCGGCCAGCCGCTGCGGCAGCCGGCTCAGCGCCGGTCCACCCAGCGGATGCCCGCCAGCGCGATGCCCAGAAAAAGCAGCAGCGGCAGGGTCGACACCAGCGGCGCCGGCCAGTTGTTCAGCAGGCCCAGGTGGCCAAGCAGCCGGCTCAACAGATGGAATCCGAGACCTGCCAGAATGCCGAGGAAAATCATGCCGCTGGTGCCGCCTGCGCGCGGCCCCCGGATGGCGAACGGCATCGCGATCAGCATCATGATCGGGATGACGAAGGGGCTGATGAATTTCGACCACAGCGCGAGCTCGTAGCGCGTCGCGTTCTGGCTGTTTTCCTTGAGGTGCGCGATGTAGCGCCAGAGCGTGCGCGCCGACATTTTCTCCGGTGCGACCAGCAGCACGCCGAGAATGTCGGGCGTGAGCACCGACTGCCAGTCCTGACGTGCGCTGCGCTCGGCGCGGATGCCGTCCGCGCCGAACCGCGTTTCCACCACCTGCTGCAGATCCCACGCGCGCTGGTTGCCGCGCCAATGCGCCTGCTCGGCGGCGCGGATCCAGCCCAGCTCGCCATCGGCGTCGAAGCCGTAAATCTCGATGCCGCGCAGCGTATTGTCGGGCATCACTTCGCGCACGTTGATGAAGGTGCTGCCGTCCTTGACCCACAGCCCGGAGCGGAATTGCTGCGCGACCACCGACCGGGTGGCCGACAGCTTGTAACGCTGCGCCGCCTGTTCCGACCATGGCGCCACATATTCGCCGAACACCAGCACCAGCAGCGACAGCAGCGTCCCGATGACTGCGAAATACCCGCCCACCCGCCAGTTGGACAGGCCCGATACGCGCATCACCGCGTATTCCGAGTTGCCCACCAGACGCGACAGCGCGAACAGCGTGCCGATCAGCGCCGCCACCGGCAGGATTTCGTACAGATGTCCGGGCAGGCCGAGCAGCACCACCACGGCTGCCTGTCCGAGCGCATAGTCGTTGCGGCCCAGGCTGCCGAGCTCCTTCATCACGTCGAAAAACGCAAACAGCACCAGCAGCGCCAGCAGGACGAATCCCGACGCCGCCAGCACCTGCCCCGCCAGATAGCGCGCCAGCAGGCTCATGGCCGCCTCCGGCGCGGGGAATGCTGGCGCGAGCGCCGGTAAAACAGAATGACCACGGCGGACAGCATCAGCAGGTGCGACGCCCCCATCCCGATCCAGGGGTTCAGCTTGTCCTGCGCCACCCAGGCCTGCGACAGCGACAGCAGGTTGTTGTAGACGAAATACAGTAGCAGCGCGACGACCAGCCCGTAGGAGCGGCGCGCCCGCGTGTTGACGAAGCTGAGCGGGATTGCCATGACGGCGAGGATCAGCGCCGAGATCGGCACCCCCACACGCCATAACAGCTCGGCACGCGCCGGCGGCGTGGTATCAGTCAGTAATTCCGCCAAGGACATCTGGCGAATGTTGACCTGTCTCTCTGCTGCGACCGGATCGAGCCGCATCCAGTAACGCTCGAACTGCACGATGCGGTAGTCGAGCTGGCCCGGCGTGCCTTCGTAACGGCGCCCGTCCTTGAACACCAGGTAACGCGAGCCATCGGGCAGCTGGGTATGGTCGCCCTCGCGCGCGGCCACCAGCCCGAGCTGGCCGTCGATCATCGACCGCATGAACACGTTGCGCACGATGCCGGTCAGCGGATTGAGCGATTCGACGTAAAAAACGCGCTGGCCGGCGCCGGACTCGGCAAACAGGCCCGGGGCGACCAGCGCGCTTTCGCTGCGGCTCTTCAACTCCTGGCTGTATTCGCTTCTCTTGGTTTGCACCCATGGATTGAGCACCAGCGTCAGCAACAGGATCACCAGCGAAAACGGCACCGCGAAAGTCAGCACCGGCCGCATCCATTGCATCAGCGACAGGCCGGCGTTGAACCAGATCACCATTTCGCTATCGCGCCACATGCGCGACAAAGGCAGCAGCACGCCGGCAAACAAGGCGATCGTCATCAACACCGGCAAAAAATACAGCAGCGAAAAGCCGAGGAAGACGAATACCGCCTCGTTGGCGAGTTCGCCGCGCGCCACGTCGCCGAGCAGGCGGATGAACAGCACCACCAGCGAAATCGCCACCAGCACCGTGAGCACGGCGCCGGTGGTGAGGCCCATCTCACGGGTCAGCGAGCGGCGGTATAGCATGGGGTCAGCTGGGGCGGCATGCGCGGGATGCGCGGGCGTTTTGACAATCAACCGCGCCTGCGCCAATAATCGCCGCATCGGCAACGCCGATCATCTTCACATCGGCAAATTGCATTTTTTTGAGCACAGACATGGAAAACAAGGAAATCGAACTCGAATTTAGCATAAAAAGCGGCGCGCCCGAAAAGCAGCGCGGCGCCTGCGTGGTGGTCGGCGTGTTCGAGAGCCGCAAGCTGTCGGGCCCGGCCATCGACATCGACCGCGCCAGCGACGGCTACCTGTCAGAGATCCTGCGCGGCGGCGACATGGAAGGCAAGGCCGGCAACGTACTGCTGCTGCACAAGGTGCCCAACATCCTGGCCGACCGCGTGCTGCTGGTCGGCCTCGGCAAGGAGCGCGACTTCCACGAAAAGGCCTACCGCGACGCCATCGCCTGCGCCGTCAAGACCCTGCGCGACACCGGCTCGATGGAAGCGGCCATTACACTTTCCGAAATCCCGGTGAAAAAGCGCGACGTCACCTGGAACATCGAGCAGGCGGTGATCAGCGCGCACGATGCGCTGTACCGTTTCGACCGCATGAAGAGCAAGCCGGAAGAGGCCCGCCGCCCGCTGAAGCGCATCACCTTCGCGGTGTCGCGGCGCGGCGAACTGAAGTTCGGTGACGCAGGCCTCGCGCGCGGGCTGGCCATCGCCCGTGGCATCAACCTGGCCAAGGACCTGGGCAACACGCCGTCCAACATCTGCACTCCCGAATACCTCGCCGGCGAGGCGAAAAAAGTAGCGAAAGCCCACGGCTTCGGCTGCGAGATCCTCGATTACGCCGCCTGCGACAAGCTCGGCATGGGCTCCTTCCTGTCAGTCGGCAAGGGCAGCGACAAGCCGCCGCGCTTCATCGTGCTGAAGCACGACGGCGGCAAAAAAGGCGACAAGCCGGTGGTGCTGGTCGGCAAGGCGGTCACCTTCGACGCTGGCGGCATCTCACTCAAGCCGGCAGGCGAGATGGACGAGATGAACTACGACATGAGCGGCGGCGGCGCAGTGATCGGCGCCTTCCGCGCCATCGGCGAACTGGGCCTGGCGCTCAACGTCGTCGGCCTCATCCCGGCCTGCGAGAACATGCCGGACGCGAACGCCAACAAGCCGGGCGATATCGTCACCTCGATGTCCGGCCAGACCATCGAAATCCTCAACACCGATGCCGAAGGCCGCCTCATCCTGTGCGACGCGCTGACTTACGCCGAGCGCTTCGAGCCCGACGCCGTGGTCGACCTGGCGACGCTCACCGGCGCCTGCGTGATCGCGCTCGGCGCCCACCCCAGCGCGCTCTATAGCAACCACGACCCGCTGGCGCGCGAGATCGAGCACGCCGCCGACCACGCGTGGGACCGCGTCTGGCGCATGCCCTTATGGGACGACTACCAAGACCAGCTGAAAAGCAGCCTCGCCGACATGGCCAACATCGGCGGCCGCCCGGCCGGGTCGGTCACCGCAGCCTGCTTCCTGTCGCGCTTCGCCAAGAAATACCACTGGGCGCACCTCGACATCGCCGGCACCGCCTGGAAGGGCGGTCGCGAGAACAAAGGCTCGACCGGGCGTCCGGTGTCGCTGCTGGTGCATTTCCTGCTGAACCGCGCCGAGAAGTAAGTCCGCCGTGACCGAAATCACCTTCTACACCCATGCCGACGACCCGCTCGACGTCGCTCGCCGCGTGGCCGCCAAGGCACACGGCCAGGGCAAGCAGGTGATGATCTACGCGCCGGATGCCGCCACCGCAGACGCCATCGACCGCCTGTTGTGGACCGTGCCGGCGACGGGCTTCGTGCCGCACTGCCGCGACAGCGACGCGCTGGCCGGCGAAACGCCGGTGCTGATCGGCACCCGCGCCGACGCCCTGCGCCGTGCCGACGTGATGATCAACCTGTATCACGAGCAGCCGCCCGCCTTCGCCCGCTTCGAGCGGCTGGTCGAAATCATCGGCCAGGACGAAGCGGGGATCGAACAGGGACGCGAGCGCTACCGTTTTTACAAGACGCGCGGCTATGCGCTGCACGCGCACGACTTGCGCCAACCCGCCGGATGACAGACCAAGATGACAGACCAATGAGCGACAGCCCGCTGTTGAGCAAAATGGACGCGCTGCTGAAAAAGCATCGTGGCGCCAGCGAGGGCGAGCGCGATGCACCACCCGCACGCGTGCAAGCGCCTCCCCCCGACGCCTGGCTGCCGGTGCTGACCAGCGTGATCGAGCGCGGCACGCCGCCGTCCGCTCCGTTGCCGGCCGTCGAACCCGCGTCCCCGCCGCCGGCGGCCGCCGCGGAAGTGCCGCCCGAACCCTCGACCATCGTGAACGACGCCACCGTGAATGACACCCTGGCCGAGCAGCTGATGAGCGAACTCGCGCCCCGCCTGTCCGAAGTGATGGAAAAACAGGTCGCGGCCGAGCTGCGCAAGAACCTCGACCAGACGGTGGCCACCCTGCTCTCCCAGCTCGACGTCAACGTGCGCGAAATCGTGCGCGACGCCATCGCCGAAAAACTCAAACAGCCGCGCGATCCATCCGCCTGACACGGCAGCGCAGGTTTAACACGCTTTTTTGGGGCGTATCCCAGGTTTCTTCGCGACGTGCCGCAGGTTCTTTGGGATAATGCCGCCTTTGCCCGCACGCCATGGAACTCGCCAAATCCTTCGAACCGGCCGACATCGAAAAACGCTGGTACGCCCAGTGGGAAAGCGCCGGCTACTTCAAGGCGGGCGAGGCGCCCGACGCCGATGCCTACTGCATCATGCTGCCGCCGCCCAACGTCACCGGCACCCTGCACATGGGGCACGCCTTCCAGCACACCCTGATGGACGCGCTCACCCGCTACCACCGCATGGCGGGCGACAACACGCTGTGGCAGCCTGGCACCGACCACGCCGGCATTGCCACCCAGATCGTGGTGGAACGCCAGCTCGACGCGCAGGGCGTGTCGCGCCACGACCTCGGCCGCGAGAAATTCCTCGAAAAGGTATGGGAATGGAAGGAGCACTCCGGCTCCACCATCACCCGCCAGATGCGCCGGCTCGGCACCAGCCCGGACTGGAGCCGCGAGCGCTTCACCATGGACGAGGGCCTGTCGAAGTCCGTCACCGAAGTCTTCGTGCGGCTCTACCGCGAAGGCCTCATCTACCGCGGCAAACGGCTGGTGAACTGGGACCCGGTGCTCGGCACCGCGGTGTCCGACCTCGAAGTGGTCGCCACCGAGGAAGACGGCTTCATGTGGGAGATCAACTATCCGCTTGAAGACGGCTCCGGATTTTTGACCGTCGCCACCACCCGCCCGGAAACCCTGCTCGGCGACAGCGCGGTCGCGGTGCATCCGGAGGACGAGCGCTACTGCCATCTCATCGGCAAGCAGGTGCGACTGCCGATCGCCGAGCGCAGCATCCCCATCATCGCCGACGACTATGTCGACCGCGAATTCGGCACCGGCGTGGTCAAGATTACCCCGGCGCATGACTTCAACGACTGGCAGGTCGGGCAGCGCCACAAGCTGGTGGCGATCAGCGTGCTGACGCTCGACGCCAAAATGAACGAGCTGTGCCCGACCGAATACCAGGGACTGGATCGCTACGACGCGCGCCAGAAGTTGCTCGACGCGCTGCATGAGAAGGGCCTGCTGGTGTCGGCCAAGCCGCACAAGCTGATGATCCCGCGCGGCGACCGCACCCATGCGGCGATCGAGCCGATGCTCACCGACCAGTGGTTCATGAGCATGGAAGGCCTGGCCCAGCAGGGACTGGCTTCGGTCGATTCGGGCGAGCTGAAATTCGTCCCGGAGAACTGGACCACCACCTATCGCCAGTGGCTGGAGAACATCCAGGACTGGTGCATCTCGCGCCAGCTGTGGTGGGGCCACCGCATCCCTGCGTGGTACGACGCCGACGGCAATTTCTACGTCGCCTACACCGAAGAAGAGGCGAAGAAACAGGCCGGCGGCCGCGAACTGACGCAGGACAACGACGTCCTCGACACCTGGTTCTCTTCCGCGCTGTGGCCCTTCTCGACGCTGGGCTGGCCCGAGAAAACGCCCGAACTCGAACGCTTCCTGCCGACCTCGGTGCTGGTCACCGGCTTCGACATCATCTTCTTCTGGGTCGCGCGCATGGTGATGATGTCGCTGCACCTCACCGGCAAGGTGCCATTCCGCGAGGTGTACGTGACCGGCCTGGTGCGCGATTCCGAAGGCCAGAAGATGAGCAAGTCGAAGGGCAACGTGCTCGACCCGATCGACCTCATTGACGGCATCGCGGTCGACGATCTGGTCGCCAAGCGCACCACCGGCCTGATGGACCCCAGGAAAGCACCGAGCATCGAGAAACGCACCCGCCGCGAATTCCCGGACGGCATCGCCGCATTCGGCACCGATGCCCTGCGCTTCACCTTCGCCAGCCTGGCCACGCACGGCCGCGACATCAAGTTCGACCTGCAGCGCGCCGAGGGCTACCGCAACTTCTGCAACAAGCTGTGGAACGCCACCCGCTTCGCGCTGATGAACCTGGAAGGCCACGACTGCGGCCAGGACGCCAGCCTGCCGGTGGAGTTCTCCGACGCCGACCGTTGGATCGCCGCGCGCCTGCAGCAGGCCGTCGGCGAGGTGCACGCGGCGTTTGCCGCCTACCGCTTCGACCAGGCCGCGCGCGGGATCTACGAATTCGTGTGGGACGAATACTGCGACTGGTATCTGGAACTCGCCAAGGTGCAGTTGAACAGCGGCACGCCCGAGCAGCAGCGCGCCACCCGCCGCACCCTGGCAACGGTGCTCGAAGCCACGCTGCGCCTCGCCCACCCCATCATCCCCTTTATCACCGAAGAGCTGTGGCAAAAGGTGGCGCCGCTCGCCGGCGTCAGCGGCGACAGCATCATGCTGGCCCCCTTCCCGCAGGTCGACGAAGCGCAGCGCCATCCCGACAGCGTCGCGCGGGTCCAGCTGCTGAAGGAACTGGTCAACGCCTGCCGCACCCTGCGCAGCGAAATGGGCCTGTCGCCCGCTCAGCGCGTGCCGCTGGTGATCGAGGGCGACGCCGGCGTGATCAACGCGCTGGCGCCCTACATCGTCGCGCTCGGCAAGCTTTCCGAAGTCAGTGCCGTGTCCGTGCTGCCGGAAGCGGACGCCCCGGTCGCGCTGGTCGGCGACATGCGGATGATGCTGGTGGTGGAAATCGACAAGGACGCGGAGCGCGCCCGGCTCGCCAAGGAAATCGCCCGCATCCAGAACGAAATCACCAAGGCACAAGGCAAGCTGGCCAACGCCAGCTTTGTCGATCGAGCACCCGCTGCCGTGGTGCAGCAGGAGCAGGCGCGGCTGGCCGATTTTGCCGCCATGCTGCAAAAGCTGGAGGCGCAGCACGCACGGCTGGGCTGATATCGGGGTACGCCGGCTTGCCGTAAGCGGCGACCACCAAGCAGTCCCGTCAGATCGTCGATCCGGAATTCACCGTTCAAACACCAGGCTTTCCGTGCTGGCACCCAGGTCCGCCAGCGCGCCGTTGACCGCCTCCATGAAAGGGGGCGGGCCGCAGACATAAAAGCGCTGCTTGAAATCACTGACTGTTGCTTCCAGGAAGGCGCGGTCGACCCGCCGCTGCGCATACCCTGGCGCAGCGGCGCCGGTACAGGTCAGGATGCAGCGTTCCCCCAGCACATGGCGCAGCTCCTTTTCGCAGATCACGTCAGCCGGCGTCTTGTTGGAGAAGATCAACGTCTGGCCGCCCGCTTCCCCCGTGCGCGCCAGTTCGCGCAGGATGGCCAGAAAAGGCGTGATGCCGGCGCCGCCGGCGATGAACACACCGGGTCCCTGGTAACGGATGGTGCCGAACGGCTCGGACAGCAACAGTTCGGCGCCCGGCTCCAACTGGTGCAGCGCCTGGGTGACGCCGGCGGGGTCGGGATAAGCCTTGATGGTGAACTCGAGCACCCGGTCGGCGGCCAGTCCGGTGGGGGTGAACGGCCGCCCCTGTTCGCGCTGGCCGGGCCGGTTGATCGCCAGCTCCACCCCCTGGCCGGGAACGACGGAAAATCCGGATGGCTTGCTGACGATGAATCGCTTCACGTCGTGGGTGACGAACTGGCTCATCAGCAAATTAATGGTGTGGTTCATCGCGCCCTGCTCCTCCCGTGGAATACACGCCCGGCGCCCCGCCCGCGACTGCGCGCGGACCGGCTTTCTGACCCGACCTCAATACTGATCGGCCGCCCAGCCGTCCAGAAGAATGCAGGCTTCCGGCTTGGGGGTGGCTGAATCGCGGCCTTGCAGCGGCGTCAGGCAGAGGTAGGGATTGCCGTCGCGATCCGTCAGGTTGCGCAGCGGGACGTCGCCCACGGTCTCAAAACCGCGCGCATCCATCATGATGAACTGATAGTCATCCTCGCCGACGCTGACCTCCAGCCCGCCGCCGTTGCCCTCGCCGAATTTTTCCCACCAGGTTTCGGGGTTGGCGCCGTCATAGTAGGGGGGTGTCGCCCCCAGCCTGTTGCTGCGATGCCAGGAGATGATGGTCGGATCCTTCATCTGGTTTTCCTTCGCGGCGTCTTTGGCGAGGAGGCTGGCGGCCTGAAAGCCCCGGTCGGGGCCGTGATAGTCGATATGTACGTTTCTCATGGTGTGGTCCTCCTGAGACACGGTGAATTGAATCCGGCGCGCTGAATCAGGCGCCGGTCTGTACTCTTTTTAGGTCAATGCCAGACAAAAACAATCGGCTATCAAGCATCTTGTCCAGGCGTTGCGGCGTGTTCAGTAGGTGGCCTGGGCTCAAACCATGTCGTCAGGGAATCCAATGACGAACGGGCCCGGCGATGCGCTGGAAAAGTCGGAATTCTTTACAGCTGCCGTCGTCGGAACGGACAAAATAAATCCGGGCAGCTGCATGCTTTGCTGCCCAATCAGGCCCCTTACGCTGAACCGGATTGAGGGCGTGTCCATCGCTTGATTTCCGTCCGGATGCTGTCCTGCCTTGGTATGCGCGTCGATGCGTGACTGCTGCCCAATCCCACCGCAGAAAAATTGACTGGCACGAAGTGGGCGAAATAATGCGTGGCTGCGACACGAAGGTGCGACACAAGGTGTGCCAGTTCTGGAACATAAACCGGATGTCCATATTCGGCCTTTCCTCCTGTCGTGAATGTGCGCCGTTCAACCCGACAAAACGAATATCGCCTTGTTCTACATACCCTTTTTCTATACCGGTCACCGATTGGCCAGTCATTTGAAATGCCCGCCCCCCTGTCGCGCGGCTTTACTTCCCAGAAACACAAAGCCGATCGCGCCTGAAAAACGCATCATTTAACTACGTTAACTGGTTGATTTTTATAGCCAATAAAGGACTGGCATGCTGCGTGCTTTAGTGTCTGCCGTGGGTGTCTTCTCGATGAAGCCAAGGGTGGCCGCCAACAGCAGCTTGTTTCATTCAATGTTATCCATCGTTAATACGTTAATAGAGGAGCGAATCATGAAAAGAACCTTACTGAGCACACTGGTAGCCGGCGTGTTGGCGGCCGGTTCGATGGGGTCTGCCTCGGCGCTGACCTTGTATTACACTGCGGGTGGCGGCTTCGTGGAGGGCAGCGATTCAGCCAGCTTTCCAGCTCCCACACCCTATTCAGGGTACCGCTCCTCACTGGATGCGCGCAATGCGGTCTTGGATGATGGTGACGATGTCTGGTCGACCTTTAACTGGGGGACGGGCATTGCCGGAACCGGCGATAGCGGGGCGGTGATCAACCAGATCAATGATGACTTTCCGCCGTTCGATATATCTGGACCTTTCCAGAACCATCCGGGTGTCGGGGCAGACCTGACTGGCTCGGTCGACTATGGCGGCCCTGCGGTGGACTTCGGTTACGTCGTTCACCACAACGAAACCATAGCCGGCACCGGCTTTGGCCCGGACCCGATCACCGTGTCCTACAACTTGAGGCTCTACGATGATGCAGCAAGGACAAATCAGGTTGGCACGTGGCACGGTGACTTCCACCTATTCTTCACCGAGACGTTGAATGCAGCGCCCTGCCCCGGCCCCAATCCTATTGGCACCATTTGCGATGATGCATTCACGTATGCCCTGGTCTCGCAGGAATACAGCGGGAATCCACTTTACCAGCCGATCGTTACCGGCTTTTATAATGCCCCGGCCCCCGGAGGGGAATTCGCGGAGACGTTCTATTCCGGTGAAGGTTTGGAACACACGCCAGGCTATGTTCGCTTTTCGGTTCCTGAGCCGGCTGGCATTGCGCTGATTGGGGTGGGGCTGCTCGGGCTGGGGGTTGCACGTCGCCGGAAGCAACTTTTGAAGGCGTAAGTTCAAGCAACGCCGGAACACAAAAGGCGGCCTGTTGGGCCGCCTTTTTTCGTTAGTGCGGGCAGCCCTGCATGCGCTTGGTCGCGGATGATGCTTGCGCTTGCGGGGCCATGCGAAACCCGGGCCGTTTCCGTGCCGGCCCAGCCTGTCCCCGTTGCAGGACAGGAAATATCCATTCCTTACAACGAGTTGTCTGTGAAGCCCTGTTTGGTGTCGTCTCATGGCGACGAAACGAGGCGGCCCGCCGCCTTGGATTTTGTCCAAGCCACTGAAAATAAAGGTGAATACAATTCTGGCACGGTGCGTGCTGTAGTGAAGCTGGCGTGCCGAAATGCCAGCCGGCAGCAAGGCCGCCATTCATTATTGAAGAGGACGACATCCATGTGGGGGAACATCGCTGCACGTACCGAAGACCAAGCCGTGGGTACCAACAGGCAGGATGGAAGCGGCATGAAGCGTTCATGGAAAGACAGCATCCACCAGCAGCGCGAGGAACTGGCGCGCATGCTGCGGCAGCCGCTGGGGCAACTGGCTGAGCGGTGTGCACCGGCATGGGGCGATTGCGATGCGCTGGATGCGGCGCTCACGGAGAATTTCTCCAGCATTCCGCATTGCTCGACCCTGTACTGCGTGGGCATGGACGGGATACAGATCTGCAACAACGTCGGCCCGACGGGGATTGTGCCCGAGCATGTCGGGCGCGACCGCTCACAACGCCCGTACATGCAGGAAGCGGTGCCGGTCTGGGGGTTCCTGCTCTCGGACGCCTACATCGGGCAGAACGAACACCGGCCGTCGCTCACGGCGCTCCAGGTGGTGCACCGGGATTCGGTGGTCGTGGGCTATCTCGGGGCCACTTTCGACTTGCGCGATCTGCCGGTGACCGCTGAGCTCTACGAAGAGCCGGGCGACTGGCGCCAGGTGAAGGGCGACCCGGCGATCCGCCGCACGGTATTTCAGCAAAGCCGGGTGGAAAGTCCGATGGACGGCAATCTGGAACAGGCGCTGTCCATCTTGGAAGAACTGCTGACCGAGCGCGGCGTGTTTCAATGCCAGATCCATTTTTCCAGCAGCCTGGCCACCATCTGGACGCTGGACGATCCCCTGCGCTATCGCATCCTGGATCACGAGACCCTGAGCGACCCGGACATCTGCCTGATCTATCCGCCACGTCCCTACCCGCCCGATGCCGCGGTCGCGCCGGACGAAATCGGCCGCATCCTGGCTACCCTGCAGGCCTTGCGCCTCACCGATCCGACGATCTACCTGCGCATGGCGTCGATCAACCTTTTCAACGGCATGATCAGCGTGACCTTTTCCTGCGATGGCTCGCACTACATGCCGCACCACGAGTTCCTGACCAAGGACACGTCCTTCTGGTTCTGACGCGGAGGGCGCGGAATGCCAGTGATCAGGTAGGGTGCCGTTTTTTTTGAATGGGGCCGGCCTGAACCGCTCCGTGCAGCCGGCGTCAGTGCGGGGATCGGGTATGCGGCGTTCTCAAGAACGCCTGCCGCTCGAATCCAAGCGCTGTCGCCCGCGCCAGCAACTTCTCCAGCGTCGCCTCATCGAGCACAGGCTCCCGCGCCAGAACCCAGGCGTAGTTGCGGCCCGGTTCGCCGACCAGCACCCAGCGGTAGTCCGGGTCGAGTTCCAGAATCCAGTAATCGCCATAGAAAGGCCTGAAAAAACTCACCCGCAGCTTGGCGCCATCGCTTCCCTCAACCTGTTTGGCGACCCCAGTGGCCTGTTCGATCCTGCCGTCGGCCGTGCGGCATTCATTCACCACCAGCACACCTTTGCCATCCGGCTGATACGTCGCCCGGGTATCCGAAACGCACATCGCTTGAAACCGGTTGGGCAGCCGCGCGATCTCGTACCAGGTGCCGGAATAACGGCCCAGGTCGACAGCCGGCACAGTCGGAAGCGGCGGCGCCGGTGTGGTGCAGGCTGCCAGCAAAGCCGTGGCCAACACCGCAGCGAAGTAGGGCGAAGCGCGAATCTTGTTCTTCCCTTTCATTGCAGCATGCGAATTGATTGCCATCTTGACTGTTCTCTATAGCAGGCGGTCCAGCACGAATACGCCGATCATGGCAAAGGCCAGGGCAATCTTCAGCAAGACACCAAATAGCAGGCCCAGCGTCGCCCCCACGCCCGCATGCGCCGCTGCCCGCACTGAAGACTTGCGGCTGAACTCGCCGATGACGGCCCCGACAAACGGACCCAGCACAATGCCAACCAGGCCGAAAAACAGCCCCGCCAGCGCGCCCAGCGCCGCGCCGGCCACTGCGCGCGGCGATGCGCCGAACTTCTTCGCACCCAGCGCCGAGGCCAGGAAATCGACGCCATAGCTCACCAGCGCCAGCAGCCCCAGCAAGGTGAGCGTCATCCAGCCGACATAGACAAAATTCTCCGCCCATGCCAACAGCACCAGCCCGGCAAAAACCAGGGGAATGCCGGGCACCACAGGCAGGATCAGCCCGGCAAATCCGAGTACGATCAGCAATGCCGCCAGCAGCCAGAGCACAACCTGAAAGACTGGGTCAATCATAGTTACAAAGCTTATCAGCAAAAAATTCCCGGCGACTTCTCGTGAGGGGGTGTTTATTTTGAAGAATCAGAAGCCGTTATCCATCATTGAAACCACAAGCTTGACCGGACCGGGCCGGTGATCGCCACGACATGACCGAGATACCGCCACAAGGCCTCATCCGGCGCTGGTCCACATTGGGCGTTTCCCCCAGTGACTCGGAAGACTTGCGCCTGAAAAAGGCGGTGATGACGATCGTCTCCACCAGCATTGCGTTCATGGCCGTGTTCTGGGGCGGCCTCTACCTGTACAGCGGCTACCCCGTGGCCGGCGCCATTCCGCTCAGCTATTCCGTTATTTCCTTCGGCAGCACCCTGCATTTTTTCAAGACCAAGCGTTTTGCCTTCTTTTGCTTCAGCCAGCAACTCCTCATCCTGCTGCTCCCCTTCCTGCTGATGTGGAGCCTGGGCGGTTTTGCCAACGGCAGCGTGGTGATGATCTGGGCCTTTTTCGCGCCGCTGGCCGCCTTGTTTTTTATCGACCTGAAGGCGGCATCCCGCTGGATGCTGGCCTTTCTAGGCCTGCTCATCCTCTCCGCAGTATTCGACCAGACCCTGGCCGCGCATGCGCGTCCCATGACAGCCGGGCTCAACACCCTGTACTTCTTCATGAATACCGGCGTCGGATTCATTCTGATCGGAATGATGCTGTATTACTTTGTGAAGGATCGCGAATCTGCCTATCAGAAGTTGCAGCAAAACGAGGCGCATATCCGCGAACAGATGCTGACCGATCCGCTCACCGGAGTGGCCAACCGCCGCTATCTGGATGAAAGACTCTCGATGGAGCTGGCCCGTCAGGCGCGCTACGACCAGCCCCTGTCGGTCATCATGACCGACATCGACTGGTTCAAGCGCGTGAATGATTTCTACGGGCATGCCACGGGCGACACCGTGCTCAAGCTGTTTGCCGAGCGGCTCAAGGACATGCTCCGCACCAGCGATTTCATGGCGCGATACGGCGGGGAAGAATTCGTGCTGCTACTGCCCCAAACCGGGATCGACGAGGCGGTCGCCCTGGCAGAACGCCTGCGCGAGGCGACCAAACGCATCCGATTCGACAATCCCGACCTGAAGCTGACCGCGAGCTTCGGCGTAACGGTCGCCCACTCCGGAGAGGGCATGGCGGAAGTGCTGTCGCGCGCAGACGAGGCCATGTACCAGTCCAAGTCCGGGGGCCGGGATCGCGTCAGCATGCTGCTGGATTGAGCGCCTGGCCGCTTACCGGCCATTGCGGGGGAACCCGCCGCCGAACCAATCCCTTGAGCGTTGTCCTGCAATGAACTGTATGCTCGTGATGACAAAACCATAACAAGTCTTTCGAGGAGCGCTGGATGGGCAAGGAAACCTTTCTCGCACGGCAACCCATCGTCGACGCCGAACATCGCCTGTTCGCCTACGAACTCCTGTTCAGACAATCGATGAGCGCCGTCTCGGCGCAGATCACCAGCCAGCTGCAAGCCGGCGTCGAGATCATCAGCAACACCCTCTGTCTCGGCCCCGACTGGCTGCTGCAAGGCAAGCTCGCCTTCATCAACCTCGACGAAGCCACCCTGATGAGCGACTTCGTCTGTCTGCTCCCGCCCCGTCACGTGGTCTACGAAATCCTCGAGACCGTGGCGGTCACGCCGGTGCTGATCGCCCGCATCCGAGAACTCCGGCAGCTCGGCTACCGCTTTGCCCTGGATGACTTCGTCTGCCTGGACGAATACCGCCCGCTGCTGCCGATGGTCGACTTCGTAAAGCTCGACGTGCTCGAGCAGCCTCCCGAAAAGACCGCGGAGATCATCGCGCACATCCGGCTCAATTTCACCGGCCAGTTCATCGCCGAAAAGGTCGAAAGCCGCGAAATGTTCGACCTCTGCCGCAACTGCGGCATCGAGTATTTTCAGGGCTATTATTTCGCCCATCCGGAGAACCTCGCCAGCAAGACCATCCAGCCGGGGCAGCTGGCGGTGCTTGAACTGATGAACAAGGTGCGCGCCTGCGAAGACCTTGCCGAGATCGAAGAGCCGCTGCGCCGCAATGCCGCCTTGACCCTGCGCCTGTTGCGCTACGCCAATTCAGCCGCCTCGGGCCTGCAGCAGCACGCCCACACCGTGCGTCAGGCCCTGACCCAGATCGGCCTGAAGACGCTTTATCGCTGGCTGGCGCTGCTCCTGATCACCGCCAACCCGACACCCACCAACGCCCTCGCGGCGCGCACCGCCGTGACGCGCGGGCGCATCTGCGAACTGCTCGGCCGATCCAGGTTCAACCGCGAAGCACAGGACGAGTTGTTCATCACCGGCCTTTTTTCACTGGCAGAACCGCTGATGGAAATCCCGCTCGCCCGGCTGCTTGAATTCCTGCCCATGCCCGACCCCATCGTTCAGGCCCTGGTCCACCAGACCGGCCCCTACGCGCCCTTCCTGAAACTCGCCGAAGCTTCGGAGCGCAGCGACTTCGAGCAGATCGCCCGCTACGCCGACGAAATTGCCTCCAGCCCGGAAGAAGTCAATCTCGTCCAGCTGCAATCGCTTGCCTGGGCCGAGGCGCTGACCAGCGAAGCGCCCCATGCCGCGCGATGACGGCATCAATCAGAGCTGCCTGCACTGGTCTTCCTTGCTGCCTTTTACAAGGTTATTGCTGCCCTTTGGCGCGGGAACATTTTCCTTGCACTGCAGCTTGCCGTCGATCACGTTGCCTGCAATCCTGACGCCGCCCCGGTTCCGGAAGGCCTGCAGGTTGCCGCCGACCCTGTTTTCGTGCGCGCGCAACGGGCCCGAATTGGACTCGAACAGGATGTCGCCCGTCACCCTGACCCGGTGTACCGTGGCCGCGCCGCCCTGCTTGATCTGGATGCTGCCGCCGACCGTCGAATCGGACGTCACGCTGACCTGCTTCGCGTTTTCCGCCTGGACGTTGCCGACCACATTCACCTGGCGCGCATACAGCGTCGCGTCGCGCTCGACCTTCAGCGTGCCTTTCACCCGGATCGCATCGAGCGTGCAGATCTTGCCGCTGGGTACGCGAAGATTATCGACGGTGACGCCGACCAGCATCCCGACGCACGCCGTTTCCTCGGCGTGGACGGGGCGCATACCGAGCGCGGCGAGCAGCGCGAGCGCCACGATGGCTGTTACCCGGATGAGCTCAGCGCGGTGCATGGCAGTCTCCTGTTTGAGTTTCACTGCCCGCGCCAAGTACCGGTCGCACGGTCAGTTCATCACCTGCCAGCTGCCGTCGGCCTGCCGGCAGGCCGTGCCGTACACGGTTTCCCGCTTGGCGCCGATGATGGCCCCGGTGGTGAACTCCCGGCACGGTCCGGCGGCCGTGTCATAGGTGCGGGTGGGCGTCACCGAATACTGCACGCCGGTGTCGGGGTTGATCCAGGCCGCGGGAACGCCCGTGCGTACGCCTTCCAGCGTTTCCGCCACCTTCCTGCGGTCGTTGTCGTCCATCGACTCGCCCACCGCCCCGCCGATCGCCGACCCCGCCAGCGCGCCGGCGATGATCGCCACCGTCCGCCCGTGGCCGCCGCCGACCTGCGCCCCCAGCACGCCGCCCAGCACGCCGCCGATGATCGTTCCGGCCTGCTCCCTGGGTCCCTCGGTGGCGCAACCGGTCAACGCCAATGCGGCCACCAGGGGTGCGACAAGAAAAAATTGCATGCGCATGACATCGCTCCTTCAACCAGAAGCTTCGTTATAGCAGCTGCGTACCCCGGCCAGTGTCCGCGCGATGCGCTGCAAAAAAAATGGCCAGACGGGGGGCGACCCGGATCTATTTGCCCCTAACTGGATTCACCCCCCTGCAGAATCCCGGCGATCCGCTGCATGTCGGATTCGGCAATGGCCTCGACGTCCAGGGTGATCGCGACCTCGTCGCCGACCACCACGCCCCCCCGGTCCAGAGGCGCATTCCAACTCACGCCGAAGTGATGACGGTTAATCGCCGTGGTGGCGACGAAGCCGATGCGGGTCGTCGGCCCCAGGTCCTTGCCGCCTTCCCAGTAGGGGCACTGCCAGCGGCCCAAGTAATGGGTAGCCAGCACGACCGGACGGGTCACGCCGCGGAGGGAGAGATCGCCCGTGACGATGAAGTCGGCTTCGCCCGCGCAGCGGACTTCGGTGCTGCGAAAGCCGATCTCCGGATGCGTCTCCACATTCAGGAAGTCCGCACCCCGCAGATGCGCATCGCGCTCATCGTCTCCCGTCCAGATGCCCGCCGCATTGATCGTCGCCTCGACGGCCGCGGTGCCCGCCGGATTATCCGGGTCGAAATCCATGCTGCCATGCACGTTCTTGAACAGGCCGCGCATGTGCGAAACCATCATGTGCCGCACGGCAAACGCTGCGTCGGAATGTCCCGGTTCGAATATCCACTTGGTCATTTGCCATCCCTCCACGTATCCCCGTGCCCCCTGGCCCAATCCCATTATAGAAACCGGGGAAGCAACGGAGGGATGAGCGAGCCCCGACTATTAGGCATAATGCGCAACCCGGAAACTTGCCCCGCGGCC
The DNA here is from genome assembly GCA_002256995.1 of Hydrogenophilales bacterium 16-64-40. GTDB lineage: Bacteria > Pseudomonadota > Gammaproteobacteria > Burkholderiales > Thiobacillaceae > Thiobacillus. The sequence goes on along the minus strand of NCGX01000008.1, from coordinate 13,013 downwards.
TCGTGACACCGAGGCCGATTCATTCAGTCAATCAAACCATGCTCCCATCCATCGAACACCGCCTCGCCGCTGAGATTGCGGCCAAACCTGCGCAGGTTGCCGCTGCCATTGCCTTGCTGGACGGGGGGGCGACGGTGCCGTTCATCTCGCGCTATCGCAAGGAGGCGACGGGCGGCCTGGACGACACGCAGCTGCGCCTGCTGGAAGACCGGCTGCGCTACCTGCGCGAGCTGGAAGACCGCCGCGCGGCCATCATCGCGTCGATCACCGAGCAGAACAAGATGACGCCCGAGCTGCTGACGGCGATCTCGCTGGCCGCGGACAAGACGCATCTGGAAGACCTCTACCTGCCCTACAAACAGAAGCGGCGCACCAAGGTGCAGATCGCGCAGGAGGCGGGGCTGGAACCGCTGGCCGACGCCCTGCTGGCGAACCCGCTGTTGAATCCCGACGCGGAAGCGGCGGGGTACCTGCGCGATCCCTTCGCCACCGAGCAGGGCGACAACCCCGGCGTGGCGGACACGAAGGCCGCGCTCGACGGCGCGCGGCAGATCCTGATGGAGCGCTTCGCCGAAGATGCGCCCCTGCTGCAATGGCTGCGCGACTACGTGCAGGAACACGGCATCGTCGAATCGAAAGTGCGCGAAGGCAAGGAAGCCGCGGCGGAAAAGTACGCCGACTACTTCGACTATTCCGAATCGATCGGCACCATCCCGTCGCACCGCGCGCTGGCGCTCTTCCGCGGACGCCGCGAGGACCTGCTCGACGTGCGGCTGCGCCTCGACAGCGAGGAGGAGCGGCCGGCCTGGAGCGCGCCGCACAATCCCTGCGAGGCGCGCATCGCCGCCCGCTTCGGTATCCAGGACCAGAACCGCCCCGCCGACCGCTGGCTGATGGACACGGTGCGCTTCACCTGGCGCGTGAAGAGCTTCATGCATCTGGAACTCGAATTGATGGGCACGCTGCGCAGCAACGCCGAGACCGAGGCCATCAACGTGTTCGCGCGCAACCTCAAGTCCCTGCTGCTGGCCGCGCCGGCCGGGCCACGCGTCACCATGGGGCTCGACCCCGGCATCCGCACCGGCGTCAAAGTGGCGGTGACCGACGAGACCGGCAAGGTGCTGGACACCGCCACCATCTACCCGCACCAGCCGCGCAACGACTGGGACGGTTCGCTGCACACGCTGGCGAAGCTTGCCGAGAAGCACCGGGTTTCGGTGATCTCGATCGGCAACGGCACCGCGTCGCGCGAGACCGACAAGCTGGCGCGCGACCTGATCAAGCTGCGGCCCGAACTGAAGCTCACCAGCGTGGTGGTGTCCGAGGCCGGCGCCTCGGTGTATTCCGCGTCCGAATTCGCCTCGCGCGAACTGCCCGAGCTGGACGTCTCGCTGCGCGGCGCGGTGTCGATCGCGCGTCGCCTGCAGGACCCGCTGGCCGAGCTGGTCAAGATCGACCCCAAGTCGATCGGCGTCGGCCAGTACCAGCACGACGTCAGCCAGTTCCAGTTGGCGCGCTCGCTCGATGCGGTGGTGGAAGATTGCGTCAACGCTGTCGGCGTCGACGTCAACACGGCGTCGGTGCCACTGCTCGCGCGCGTCTCCGGCCTCTCCAGCAGCGTCGCGCAGGCCATCGTCACCCACCGCGAGACCCAGGGCCGCTTCGCCAGCCGCGCGCAACTGCTCGACGTGCCGCGCCTGGGCGCCAAGACCTTCGAGCAGGCGGCGGGCTTTTTGCGCATCATGGACGGCAACGACCCGCTCGACGCCTCCGCCGTCCACCCCGAATCGTATCCGCTGGTGCAAGCGATCCTCGCCGACATCCAGCAGGACCTCAAAGCCGTGATCGGCAACGCCACCCTCTTGAAGTCGCTCGATCCGTCGAGCTACGCCAGCGAGAAATTCGGCATCCCCACCATCACCGACATCCTCAAGGAACTTGAAAAGCCCGGACGCGACCCGCGCCCCGAATTCACCACCGCCAGCTTCAGGGAAGGCGTGGAAAAACTGTCCGACCTGAAGCCCGACATGATCCTCGAAGGCGTCGTCACCAACGTCGCCGCGTTCGGCGCGTTCGTCGACATCGGCGTGCATCAGGACGGCCTGGTCCACATCTCGGCGCTGGCCTCCACCTTCGTCAAGGACCCGCACAGCGTGGTCAAGGCCGGGCAGATCGTGAAGGTCAAAGTGCTGGAAGTGGACGAGAAGCGCAAACGCATCGCGCTGACGATGCGGCTGAGCGATGCGGCGGAGAAGACGGGCGAGAAGCCGCCGGCAGCCCAGCGGCCGCCGCGCGACCCGCGCGCTCAGGGCAAACCGGCGGGCGGCAAACCGAACCGCGCGCCCGCTCCCGCGCCGATGGACGGCGCCATGGCGGCGGCGTTTTCGAAGTTGAAGGGCTGAGGCGGGGTTTGACTATTCCTGCCGGGCGGCGCGGCTCGAGCGCCGCTCGCCTTCCCGGCCCGATATGCCGCCGGCAAGGCCGTCACCGACACTATTGCGCAAGCTGCTGGCGCTGGTACTCCCTTCGTTTCATGTCGAGGTAATCCTCCCGTTCGACTTCATGCAGTTGGCGGGCGTATTGTTCAGCGCTGTGATACCACTTCTGCAACCGTTTCTCCAACTGATCCTCGGGCGATGTGGTCAACGCGTCAAAATAGGCGTCGATCGCCAGGTAGTAGCGCATGGTATTGCGTTCCACCACGCCGCGAACCCCTTTGATATAAACAGGGCGGCCATCGGGCAGTGTTTCGGTGACGGTAAACCCGACCTTATCCCTGCCGATTGTTGCCAGATAGACTTGCATCGCAAGACGGCCAATCAAACCAAACTCATAGGCATAGGTGACATGCAGAAAGCTGCGCCCATCATCAAGTGATGTGGCTTCAATCCAGATGCGATAGTCATGGGTGCTCAAGGGTCCGTCATCGGCATTGAGTTCCAGAGCGAAATACGCCGGCGTCGTGACGACCGCTCGATAGTTGAAATCGAGACGATAGGCGTCTTCCAGTGGCTGAAAGAATTTCCTTCCGATATTGACAGTCAGGACCGTGCCGCCCGCGCGTCTGGACGCATTACAGTATTTGACGTTGATGTGCAGGATCAGCACATCGCACCAATGCGCAGGGTTGTTGAGCGCCCCGTTGACGATGTCAAACGGGTAATCGACCACGGCGTAGATTTCGCCCTTCAAATCGGTCGAAGATTGCGAAGAATCAAGATAGAGCGCCCTTTGAAACGCGTTATTGCGCAGCTGCTCGCCCAATTCCGCGTACTTCGCGCGTAGCGGTTCGACGGATATGTCTGATACGGCAGCAAAGGACTTCCCGCTTGCGAGCCATACTCCGCAGACAAGCACAAACATCAACATCCATAGCGACGGCCTTGCCTTGGATGCCTGGCTACAACGCATAGGCACATCCTCTCGATGCGCTTGTTTCATTTCTGGCGGGATTCGAACTTGTAATAATGATCATTGAGGTGGGTCGCCACCTCCTCGACTTCTTCCTTGCCCCAGCGCAAGTGCAAAGCGTTTGCCCAATGCGACACCCTCCCCCGCAGTTCCGCCAGCGATCGGGTACGGTGGTTGCCACGGATGTGAACGACACTTTCGTGGCAGGACATGCAGTGATTCTCGTAAAGCATCTGGCCGCGAGGCGGCACCGGCGGCGTAACCCGTTCTTGCCGGGGTTCATTCATGAGCGGCGCTTCTTTCTCCTGGGCCGGCGACACAGGCAGGGTGCGTGGCGTGGCCCAAGCCGGGATGACGAACCCCAGCGAAAGCAGCGCAGCATAAACAATGACTTTTGTCCGCATGAAGCACCCTAATCGATGAAAGGCCGAAAGGCGATGATTTTTCACAAGACGTGCGTCAAGTTCCAAATGGCGATGTCTGATTCCGTTTTTTTTACTGTAGTGCAAGCGAAAGGGGGCAGCTCACGCTGCCCCCTTTTAATGCGAAAAACCCGGGCTAGCTCAGTCTGTCCCATACTGTTTTTCGATGAGGCACGCGGCATTCAAAAACCCTTTTCAGACAAATCGACGGCGCAAAAAATGGCGTGGAAAATTCCACGCCATTTTCATTTCCTGATTTGCAACCCGGCTAACCGTTTCGGCGAGCCATCTCGATCAAGTCATCGCTTGCTCCGGTTGTGCAGAACGCTTGGTCTCAAGCTTGGCGACGTCGACTAAATCCGAGCCCCAAGAGTCCGAGGCCCAGCAGCGCCAATGTGGCAGGCTCGGGGACGGTTCCGTTGGCGACGAATGGAAGAAAGACGACCTCCGTTCCGCCACCTGGTGTAGTTGTCACATCAAGGCCGCCGCTCAAACCGTTGCTGCCAGCCAGTTCGCCCGCGCAAATGCCGTTGAGGCTGTTCATTTGCAACGTCACCTCACCCGTATCCGCCAAGGCTCTGCCGCAAAGATCTGATGCAGTGGTATTCATCCAAATACTGGTGAGCGCGAGAATGTTCCCCACGAATGCAGTGTCTGTACCGATGGTCGCGGAGCTGCGGACATTCCAATACACGCCGGCACCCGAACCGGTATTGATCACGTTCACGACCGAGTTGGACGAGGTGATCAAAGAACTTTCCATCTGAAAAACCCAGACCGCGTTTGCGTTTCCACCGCCGTCGAGAGTGAGTGCACTTGTCAAATTACTGATCGCGTAGGGCACCGTATAGACGCCCGGTGCAAGACTCCCTGCAAGGGTCAGATCCCCATCCGCCAACACGATACCTGTCCCCAGAGAATCAAGATTAATTCTCGCGGTGGTAAGTTGAGCCTGAGCCGACTGCGCGGCCGCAGTGCCTGCGTGTACCAGCCCTCCAGTCACCTGCGAGTCCGCCGTCGCAGTGCCTGAAACAGAGGAAAAGCCCGTGATTGCATTTGCACCACCGCTTGACCAGACACCGACATTTCCCACGATGGTGCTTGTCGGGACATTGGTCACCGTCTCGGCACCCAAAACCGTAAAACTCGCCAAATCCGAGCCCAGTATTGGCGCCGCCCATGCCGGGGAAGCGCCGCAAAATGCTCCGACCACGGCCAATGCCAGAACAGATAACGTTTTATCTGATCCGGTATTGCAGGGACTTCTTGCACACTTAATTATGTTTTTCATGCCATTATCCTTAAATATTATTTAATTTTATTTAGCAAGTTTAGACAATCCAACTTGCACTTTAAAAAATAAAGCAATATTCGTACCGGGTATTTTTTCTACTTTATTTCATATCGTTACGACATTTTATTTAATTCATGTAGTTGATGTGTAAAGATTCTCGACAAGTCAAATGGTTAAAACCACGCAAATAGTAGTGTTGGCCATGCTTGTTTATTAATCAAATAATAGGGGCAGATTGAGCTAACCCGGTTTTTTCGCGCTCCTTGCGGCGCTGCGCGCCTCCATGAACCTGGCCAGAATCGGACCACAAATCATGCCGAGGGCTAGGCGCAGGTCATTGTTGGGAACCACCATCGTGGTCGGGCGCGACATGTACGCGTCGGGAATGCGCCTGAGCAAATCGGGAAAATCATGGCGCTCGCGGTCGCGAAAGTGGATGACGCACAGCGATTCGTCGGCCAGCGGCACGTCGCGCGCAATGAACGGGTCGGAGGTATCCACCAGCGGCATGCGCTGGATATTGATATCAGTCAGGCCGAATTGGGGAACGAGGTAATGGATGTAGTCGTCCATGCGACGCAGGATGGTTTCTACCGATTCTTCGGGCGTGCACGTGCCATTTTTGCAGTCGCGGTGGATCTTCTGTATCCACTCCAGGTTGATGGCAGGCACCACGCCGATCAGCAGGTCCACATGCTGGGCCACGTCGATGCCCTGGCGTCCCGCGCGACGGTCTATTTGCGGCGGAAAGTGACGCGAGTCGACTTTGCGGCGCGTCCAGGTGTTGGCCATCAGGCCGCCATGCTGCCCCTCGTAGAACAACAGATCGCTGCCCGGCTGCAGGGGCGACCAGGGCGTGAACTCGCCAGCTTGCACCCCCAATTCCTCGCCGTGCTCGGCCGTGTGCGCATACTGGCGATAAACCCCGCTGCCGCATTCGCCATAGGTCCTGAAAAACGATTCCAGCTCCTGGAAATGATTGCACTCGGGCCCGAACCAGGAAATCTTGCGGCCGCTGCCCCGCGCTTCCTCGAGCAAGGCGGCGAACTGCCGGTCGGTATAACGCCGGAAACCGTCGCCATGAACGATCGCGGGTTTGATGTTCAGGCGCTCGAAAATGAACTTGAACGCATGGCGTATCGTGGACAGACCCGCACCGGACGAGCCGGTGACAGCGATGATGGGATGCTGCTGGGACATGGTCGGTTATTCCCCCAGATTGGCCAGAAGGCAGCGGAGCAGGAAGTTTAACCCGGCGCATCTCGCGAAGAACAGAATCCGAACATCGCGAGACCCGAGACCCGTCAAGCGCGTGGCGTCCATTCGAGCCCTGCCCCTTGGTTCACTGCCCTATTGTTACCTCAATCAGCGGTTGCCCTCCGGACACCGTTGGATCTGATCCATATTGTCGAAGCGGCGGACATCGGCGCGAAATCAATTCGAGCTTGGCCCCTTTGATTCGGCGCCTTTGATTCACTTTGATTCAGGATCAGTCAACGGTTCGCCGGGCGGCCTTCAACCGTGCACGCTCTTCCTTCAAGCGCGCCTGCGCTTCGGAGTTGATTCTGACGAACTCCAGACTCAACACCCTGCCTTCTGCCACGCTGATCTCATTGTTGCGGCCGGCTAGGATGGTTTTAACCATCACATCGCGCTGCGCCTCGGGGGTTGAGGCCTCGCGCAGTTGATGGAGCAGATCGGTCACCTGGGGATTTTCAGAGGCGAGGGCAGATTCTTTTTTGGCCATGGTCGTATTTTCCTGAGCTCGATTGCGGTTAGGAGCGACCGATGTTGATGCGCTTGCCAGACACGCCGCGCACCGTAGGTGCGGTCGCTGCCGATGGAGCTCTGGCGCAGCCTTACACGGCTGCGCGTCATGAACGTCATGCCTTCCCGAATAAAAATGGGCCTGAACGGTTTTGCGCGGCATCGAAATATCCCTTCTCGCAGGGCCCCTGCAGCAAATAAGCTTGCGCACAGTCGCGCAAAGCGATAAGCCAACACCCAGATCGGGTTTGCGAAACTGGGTTTCCCGCGGGAAACTCAATATTTCGTGCGTTGGCCGCTAAATTAAGGCAATCGAAGGGGCCAGTCTGGCCCCTTCGATTAACCACAGCAAACCGTAGTATTTCCCCGTAAATATCCAGAATTTAAAAGGGCCTGACTCTAGCTTCGCGCTATCCGGTCTGCGCATCAAAACCACACGCCCTGCAGTAGCGCCCGTGCACATGGGTGAGCGCGTTGCAGCGGCTGCAGGTCCGGAACTGCGCTGCCCCGCAGGCATGGCAGTGCTGGCTATCGGGCGGCAGTTGCTGGCCGCACGCCTGGCACAGTCCCTTGGCGATGCGTCGCTGCAGCAGTTTCTCGCGCGAAAAGAGCTTCTTCTGGAAAAGGTAGATCAGCGCGAGCGCTACGGCGATGGCGACGCCGATCGACAGGTAGTGCCAGATCGCAACGAGCTTGAGCGACTCCAGCAGTTCGATGATCTGCCGCAGCAGCTTCCGCGGGATGATGTCGTAGAGCAGCTCGACAATTTTGAAGAAGACCGGGATCAGCACGACCACCAGTAGGTGCGAGGACACCAGGGTCTGGAACGGGCGATTGGCCGCGATGCTCTTTGCGTTCCAGAAATAGAACGCCGCGAACAGCGGCAGCAGGAACAGCATCTCCATCCCCAGCCGCTCGGCCGGGTACCAGAAATTCAGCCGACGCAGCTCGTCGCGCAAGGCTGTGCGCTGATCCTCGGAGACGTTCGTCACCCGGTCAAACAGCGCGCGAACCCGGGGATCCTGCTCAATCGACGCGTCAAGGATCGCCTCCTGGCCGACCCCCTCGTTGAGGGCGGCCGTTTTTTCCGCGATCGTCTTGCGGATCGCGCCGACGTCCTCGTCGACCGGCAGCTTTCCCGCAATGGTTTCGAGCAGCGTCGTATCGTAGGCGCCCTTCATGCGCGCGAGCTCCGCGCGCAGATCCTGCGTTTCCCGCCTCAGCCTGCTTGATTCCTGGAGATTTCGCGCAAGGCTCGAGTCATTGCGTACCGCCTCATAGGCGCTGACAATCGGCGCGCACAGCGGATGCTGTTTCCTGGGATCGACGCCCACCGCTTCCCGGTGCGGATCGTTCTGGTAAGCCACCACCAGCCGTGCCAGGTGGTCGAGACGATTGGTGGCGTTCCACTCTTGCTCGATCGCCAGGCTGCGGCATAGCGGCGGCACCCGCTCGCTGGGGCCGGCCAGCTGCGCGGTGTGATCCGCCAGCCCGTCGAAGACCGAGATCAGGATGAAAAGGTCGAGGAAGACGATGACCACCAGCGCAGCCCGGCTCAAGGGCTGGCTGTCGAGCCGGCTGAGGCGTTGCCGGAACTGGCGGAGCTTTTCAGGCATCAGGCGAAGCATGTCGGTTTTTCCTCTTGTTATTGTGCGCCGGAGCCGAGTCTGGGACGTCCGTCCCGCCTGTGCCGGATTAGTACTTCACCTTCATCTTCGACAACTCTTCCTTGGTCACGGCCGGCATGTCGCCCTTCTTGTCCCAGCGCTTGTGGGTCCAGGCGTCTTCGCCAACCCACGCCTTGAAAATCTGAAAATTCTTCTGCCGCTCGGCGTCCGTCGCGCCGAGATACTGATACATGTTGCCCGGCTTGCCGTCCGTGCTGTTCTTGCCGTCGTCGAGCCGGCGCATGATCGCCCCGGTGTCCGGCCAGCCCACAAAAATAATCAGGTCCGCATAGGTGTCCATGCGCGGTCCTTTCATCATCTTGGTGTACTTGTCCTTGTTTTCCAGAAAATCGCCGAGGTAGGGCGACGATGCGCCATGGCATGCCGCGCACTGGGCATTCCACAGCGGGCGGATGTCCTTGCGGTAGGTGATATCGGACGCCAGCGCCGGGGCGGCCAGCGCCAGGCAGACAAGGGATTGAACGAGAGTCTTGAACATGATGATTTCTCCATGCGGACAACGGAAACGGAAACGAGGCGATGCGGCACCCGGCTGCATCGAATACGCAATTTACAACGAAACCCGCCCTTCGCACATGGTCTGCCCACTTTGCTTTGCGCGCCATTGCTTTATGGGCGCCAGCAGGGGATTTATCGCCGCCGGCCGGATGCACAGGCGCGGGCGCGGCCAGACCATGCAACTTATCTAGACTGACCCCAGCCCTTTGTCTGGCAATGGCATATTGGCTCCAAAAAAGAGACCTGGGTAATAATGGGGCCGACACGATTATTGCCCTTGCCCGGCTAGGAATATCGTCTGATCCCATTTATTACCAAGGCAGTTGCTGATATGAGTCCCAGGGACCTGGAATTGCTTGTCACCCGCGAGATGCCATTTGGCATGCACAAGGGCCGAATCATTGCGGATCTACCGGGCAATTACCTCAACTGGTTCGCGCGCAAAGGATTCCCTGCGGGTGAAATTGGCCGCTTGCTGGCCCTGATGCAGGAAATCGATCACAACGGCTTGACCGACATCCTCACGCCACTCAGGCAGCGACCAGGCAATCTTCCTGTGCGGTCTGATTAGGCGTTATCTAAGACGGATGGCGCGACGCCCCATTAGACTGGTCGCCAGCCCTCTACGAGGTCGGGCGCAACATCCGAAGCCGCGCTTCGAGCGCTCAGACGTATTAAACCCAGTCGTATTTAACCTTGCATCGCACGCTTTGATCCGGGAAAACGCATGATCCTTGCCGCAATCGTTCTGTTTTGTCTGGCGGCGGGGCTTGGCCTGTGGCTCGTGGTTCTGGGCGTGCGCTATCGACGGGGCTCCCGGGCCTTGGCGGCGGGGCACGCCGGCGTCGCCCTGCTGGGCCTGATCCTGTTGGGAAGGCATATCTTCAGCAGTCCCGTTCATATCTTGTACAACAATGCGGCGCTGCTGTTCATTCTGGCGCTGTTCGGCGGCTTGGTTCTTCTGGCCCTGCGCATGGGCAATCACGAACATCGCTCCCCACCGCCGATGATTGGCGTCGGCCTCCACGCGGCCATGGCCCTATCGGCGCTGCTGCTGCTGGTGTTGGGGTACACGCAGCCCTGATCGCTTTAGCACTGAGACGTGCATCGACTGAAGTGTGTCCATTGCCGGCGCAACTTTCTGGAGTTGGCCCCGAGCCTTTGCGAGCCTTTGAACGTTTTTCTCAGGCGAGGTCATATGAGGATGATCGTGATAAAGCGATGACGATGGCGCTTGCCGCTGCCGCATCCTTGTGCCGATCATGAAGGGCGTATGCCTTGGAAGAATGGACTTTCCTGATTAGAAGGAGGTGGAATCATGCAGCTTATGACGCGAAAGAATGGTGGTGATACTCCGCTCCAGGAGGTGGCCGATGCCTGGAAGAGAGAGGACCACAATTTTGGCTGGAGCGAGTACGAGACGGACGCATGGGCCGTTGACTATGCCAAGAAGGTACAGCAAGAAGAAAAAGAGGCGCTGCTGAAAGAAGCGCCAGTCGAGCCCGTCCGATGAATATTCCGGAAATTCGCTTTTCGCTTGCGAATCAGGGGACAGACCACCGTGGTCTGTCCCCTATTGTTCGGCTATGAATATCGTGTCTGACCCCGTTTATTCCCTGACCCCGTTTATTCCCCGCAATGCTATGACTCTAGACCTGACCCCAATTCCCCTTATGTGCCCATCAGGACCAAGACAAGGCCCAATATTCGTGACTCAATCCTTGCACGCATATTCAAACATGGCGGAGGCCGACTTGTTGTTTGGGACGGGCATGCCGACATATACCAGATCATAAGTAAGCAACATCCTGTTCCTGCAATCATATTCAGCCATGAAAATATAGCCTTCATGCTTCAAGCGGATCATCGCCGTTGCTGGACTCCCTTTTCGTGGCAGCTTTTCTGCGTACCAACCATCACCAATGTCATCCCACGCAAGAACATGCGTGGAATAGATCAGCCCGAACGCCATCACACATGAAATGCTACGTATGCTCATGAACAATCACCTTCAGGCACGGGATCTGACGATTGTGATCTCATTTGTCAGGTGATGACAGCGCCGCCCAGCGCCCGCGCCCGCAACTGTCCGCAACCGCCCTCCACTTCCCAACACCCAGTATGGGTTTGCAACCGTCGATGGGGGCAGGTCTGGATACGATGCACAATGCTATGACGCTAGACCTGACCCCGACGTCCAAATCCGATGGTAGACCCCGAAGTCTACTTTTCTTTGATCTTTTTAGGAGTCGTCTTACGCTGTGTTGCTGGACTCGTTCCCTCTCCAATTCCCGCTTTCGTGTTCTTCCGAACGATTTTTTTTGTGGTAGCTGGAAGCGGCTTCACCTCTAACAACGGAATCAATGTGGCAGGCAAATTCATTTTCTGCATTGCCGTGGAGCAATACTCCCGGAAATAAGGCCATACATGCACCAGTGCCGCAGTCTTTCCAAATCCTTCCAGCTCTTCATTGGATGCCTCGCTTGTGCTGACACGTTCATATGAAGAAACGAAATCCACCCCAATCGAGGCCGCAGTCTTCATTTCAATCTCCCCCTTATCATCAGTCTGGGGGGTTTGATAACGGAATGAGAAACTAGTTGTGAATTCGTAAGAGCGAATCTTTTGTTGCGTTCCATCCGGTAAAGGAATAATTAATTCACGGAACGTATACGAACTTAAATGACTGCGGAATTGCCCCGTCAACGGCTGCCCTCCGATGGTTGGGTCAAATCCATCGTCCATGGACATTACACTTGATCGGACATAAATAGCCCGCAAGTTATATTCAGGTTGTTTTGCTTCCATCATGTAGGTCTAACTTGGGCAACTGGATGCCACTCGTCGTTGTCATCTGATACATCAACAACCATTGGAATAGGATAGACCAACACCGGGCCGAGCGATTTATATGCTCCCCAATCGCCATCTATATTTGTTTTAAGTTTCTTAGTAGCAAAACTATCCAAGCTTTCCTCGCGGGTGGCAACTTCAAGTTTCTCGCGGCGTAGGTTAATAACATTAACAATTGCTGCGGAGTAATCCTCAAATGAAACATGCACCGCAACATCAAATGCCTCAGCTAATTGCCGAAGTGTTTTTAACGTCCAAGCGCTATAGTCAACGTTTTCCAATAAGGAAATACGCTCTTGTTTCATCCTTGCGTTGGCCGCCAGTTCTTCTTGTGACCACCCACGCTGCTCGCGCAACACTTTAATTTGCGCTGCAATAGCCATGTCGTAAAACTGGTTTACATAGCTATGTGCGTAATCTTTGTCATGAAACTCTGTAGCCAATTTGTTAGCCAACTCGTTCATGTTTCTTTCTCCTGTTATTCGAATCAGCCAAGACAGAATTTTTGTGAGCATCGGCCGTTTTGTCCGCATCCTCAGGGACAAGTTTGCTATCCCTCTCTGTCGCCCCCATCAGAAGGGTAAATTCGGCATCAACGTCTATGGGCCCTAAGCACAACAGGGGGCGCAATTGAACCTTTCCGTGCACCCGCAACTTCTGAATGCCGGCTGTGTTGGTTCCGCTGAGGGTATTTGGAAACAAGTCCGCACCATGCATTTCTAGCATATCCAGCTTGGCATTGAGCTTAGCGAGCTCCTTCTTCTGCAAGCCCTGCGTCCAATCTTTGAACACGTTTCGCCCATGTCCATCAACGTAGTCAAACAGCTTATATGGCATCTTATAACATATTTATTATAAAGAAGAAACGGGAACCCCGAAATTTTTCGGACGTTACGCCAGCCTAGATTTGGCCATAAAAAAAGGCGCAGTCCCCTGCGCCTTTTTTCCATCCCAGTCGCTCAATCCCAGCTCAACGCCCCGCCCGTCTGATACTCCGTGACGCGCGTCTCGAAGAAGTTCTTCTCCTTCTTCAGGTCGATCATCTCGGCCATCCAGGGGAAGGGGTTGGTGACGCCGGGG
>NCGX01000007.1 GCA_002256995.1 Hydrogenophilales bacterium 16-64-40 | reverse complement strand
GCGAGGATGGCGATGCTGGTGGTGCCGGCGATGCCGCTGGTCACTTCCACCGGCACCACGGCGCCGTTTTCGGCGATGTCCGGTGCCTTGATGGTGATGGCCTTGCTGTCGGCCGGGTTGGTCGCGCCGATGCCCTTCATCGCGTCACCGACGCTCTTTGCCTCGAAGGCGGCCTTGTTCCAGGCGGCCATCGCCTGGGTGGGCTTCAGCAGGCCGGCGGCCACGGCGACGGCCACGGCGCTGGCGCCTGCGGCGCCTTTCAATACGTTTCTACGAAGTGGGTTCATGGGCAAATCTCCTGATTGAGCAAGGTAACGGGTAATCACAGACCGTACACGAAGTCGGTCACTTTATCGATTTCAGCTTCCGTCAGCACGCCATGCTTGCCGTACGGGATCATGCTGCTGGAAGGATTGGCCGCGGTGGCGTCCCAGATCTGGGCGCGCAGCTTGGCTTTGCTGGGATAGCGTGCGCTCATCGCGATCAGCGGCGGACCATACATGCCGGCTGATTCGGCGTCCGGCAGCGTCGGCATGGCGTGGCAGGCCAGGCAGTTGCCTTTGCTGCGGTTAAACGCGATGTCCTTGCCGGTCTCTTCCTTCTTGGGGGCAGCTGCGCCAGCCGGGGTTGCCGTAGCCTGTGCCAGCACACTACCCGACAGCATGATCGCGCTGATCGCGCAGGCCGCTGCTACTTGATGCAACTTTCGCATAGTCATCCTCCTAATTTTTAACATAGTGATGAAAGCGCTTTCCGCCTGGGCGTGCCCAGCAGTGAACGCTATCCAGTGATGGATGAGCCGAAGCATAGTGGAATTCGTTTTTGGCACGCAAGTCCAACCGCCCATATTTCCGTCCGGAACGCAGGGTAAATTCCTACCAGCCGCACCAAATAGGGGCTTGCGCATGCAGTGGTTAATTCTTACGTTGTGATTTTTCGGCTTCCTGCCATTCGCGGCGCCGCGCTTCGGCCGCCGACATTTCGTGGAAGCTGCCGTCGCCCACCTTGATGCCGAGACTGATCTGTTCGATGGCGGCGACCAGGTTGCCGCTCAGCGCGGACGCCTCCGCCTGGGCGCGATGGCTGAGCAGCCGGTGTCCCAGTTGAGCATGCGTCTGGGCGGCCAGCCGCCACAGGCGGCGGTCGAGCGGATACAGCGCAAGTTGCCGGTCGACGCGGGTCAGCGCATGCTGGCTGCGTCCTGCAGCCAGCAGGGCCTCGATATGGCCGTACTGCAGGGGGCGGTAGCCGGGATGGGCCTCGCTGCCGGCCTGGTAACGCTGCAGGGCGAGCGCAGAGGTGCCGGCTGCCAGCGCGGTGTGGGCCGCCAGTCGCTGGATCATTGGATGCGTCGGCTTGCCGGACAGCAGCTTTTGCACCTCGGCCTCGGCTTCCTTGAACTGGCGTGCCCGAACCAGCGCGGTGGCGAGGCCATAGCGCGCGGCGGTTTCGCTGCTGTAGCGTTTGTCCTTCAGCGCATTGCGTGCGGCGAGCACGGCGTCGGCCGGACTGTTTTCCTGCGCACGAAGGCGCGCGCGCACCAGTTGGAAGTCCAGGCTGTCCGCCACCTGCTGATAAGGCGCGGTTTCGCTGCGCGACTGCATGTCGGAGATGCGGTCGGTGGTGAGCGGGTGGGTGCGCAGGTAGGCGGGCGCGCTGCTGTCGTAAAACCGGTTGGCGCGCTCCAGGCGGTTGAAGAACACGCTCATGCCGCGCGGGTCGTAACCGCCGCGGGTCAGCATTTCGTAGCCCAGGCGGTCGGCCTCGCGCTCATAGTCGCGGCTGTAATTGAGCTGGTTCTGGATCGAGTAGGCCTGGGTGGAGGCAATTGCCGCGCTGGCCACATTGGGGTTGGAGCGCGCTGCGAGCAGTGCCAGCGCGAGTGCGGCCATGGTCGGCCATTGGCTCTGGCTTTGCGAGGCGATCATGCGCGCGATGTGATTTTGGGTGACGTGGGCGATTTCGTGTCCCACCACACTAGCCAGTTCGGACTCGCTCTGTGCGGTGAGCAGCAGGCCGGTGTGCACGCCGATGTTGCCGCCCGGCATGGCAAAGGCGTTGATGCTGGGGTCGTCGACGACGAAGAAATTGAATTCGCGCTGGTTGCGCGTGCTGACCGAGACCAGCTTGTAGCCGAGCTGGTTGAGATAGGTTTCGATTTCCGGATCGTCCAGATAACGCGGATCGGCGTAGACGTCGCGCATGATGGCGCGTCCCAGCGTCTGCTCTTCCTGGTCGGAAAAATACTGCCGCGACACCTCGCCCAGGTCGGGCAGGTCGGCGGCGAAAACCGGCTGAATCGCCAGCGCGAGTGCGAGCAGGGTGCGCAGCATCAGCACGTGGGGATGAAGGAAGTCAGGTTCATTTCGATTACGATGCGGAAATTCACAACAAGGTTCCCAGGTATGAGCGAATTCACCCACTTCGATGAACGCGGTCGCGCCGTCATGGTCGACGTTGCGGACAAGGATGAGACCCGGCGCGTTGCTGTGGCGGGCGGCCAGATCAGCATGTTACCCGACACCCTGGCGCGCATCCTGGGCGGCCAGGCGGCCAAGGGCGATGTGCTCGGCATTGCACGCATCGCGGCGATCCAGGCGACCAAGCGCACCGCCGAACTGATCCCGTTGTGCCACCCGATTGCGCTGACGAAGGTCAGCGTGGAATTCAGCCACGACGAGGCCGAATCGTCGATCGCCTGCAGGGTGACGGCCGAAACCGTGGGCAAGACCGGAGTGGAGATGGAAGCGCTGACCGGCGTCAGTGTGGCGCTCTTGACCATCTATGACATGTGCAAGGCAGTCGACCGCGGCATGACGATGTCGGACATCCGGCTGCTGGAAAAACAGGGCGGACGTTCCGGACACTGGCGCGCCCCGTTGTAAACGTTCATCTGGTCAAAACATCCTCTTGTGCTCTGGTCGCACTGCGGCAAGATGGCGGCTGGACATTTTCGAAGGTCGTATGCGTATTTTTAAATTCCTGCTGTTGAGTATTTGGGCATGCTCGTTCGCGGCGCAGGCCGACATACCGGACTACCGGGCCTTTCCGGCGGAGGGCGCGCGCCTGCTGCTGTGGGTGGCGTCCGAGCGCGGGCGCGCCGAACCCGAGCTGCAGGCCGCCCAGCAACTGGCCGAACGCGGGATGGCGGTGTGGTCGCTCGACCCCGTCAGCGCCTTTTTCCTGCCGCAGCTGCCGAGCAGCATGGACAGCGTGCCGGCGCAGGACCTGGCAGACTGGCTGCGTGCCGCACAGGCCGGCGGCAAGCGGGTCGTCGTCTACGCAGTGTCGCGCGCCGCGGTGCCGGTGCTGCGCGCCGCGGCCCTGCTGCAACCGGTCGAGCGGCAACAGTTGTGCGTGCTGCTGATGTATCCGAATCTCTATACCGTGGCAGCGCCGCTGGCAGCGCCGGATTTTCTCGATGTGGGGCGCCTGTCCGGCTTGCAGGTGAGGGTGCTGCAGCCGCGCCGTTCGGCCGCCACCCCCTGGCTGCCCGGCCTGCTGGATCATCTGGAGAAACAGGGCGCATCGACCAGCCAGGTGATCCTGGAGAACTTGCGCGAAGGCTACTGGATGCGCGAAACACCAACCGAATTTGAAATGGCCGAGAGTCGCCGCATGGATGCCATGCTGCTGCGTGAATTGAATGACTGGGGATGTCAATGAAACGATGGCTGATGGCCTGTGCGCTGGGCCTGTTACTGAACGGCGGCACGCAGGCGGCCGGATTCGAGGCGCGCCCCGCGACGCCGGCGCCGGAACTGAAAGCGCAGGACCTGACGGGCGCCACCAGGACCTTGGCCGACTACCGCGGCAAGGTGGTGCTGCTTAATTTCTGGGCGTCGTGGTGTCCGCCCTGCCTGCGCGAAATGCCGTCGATGGAGCGGTTGCGGCTGGAGATGACAGGGAGACCGCTGGCCATCGTTGCGCTCGACAGCGCCGAAACGCCGGAGGAGGTGAATGCTTACCTGTCCAAAATGAAGCTGGGTTTTCCGATCCTGCTCGATCCCGACGGCAGCAACACCCGCCGCTGGAAAGTCTTTGCCCTGCCCACCACCTTCCTGCTGGACGCGCAGGGCCGCGTGCGCTACGTGCTGACCGGGCCGACCGAATGGGACGAGGGCGAGGCGCTCCAGGCGATCGAATCGCTGCTGGCCGAATTGCCGACGCAGTCGAAACAGCGCGAACCGAAGCCCTTAACCCCTCAATAAACAAGGAATATTATCAGAACGGCTTATAGGGATATCAGCCGTTTTACTTGCCATGTGGGCGGCTAGAAGTGCAAAATACCAATATATTCGAAACTTTTAATATATAGCCGTCCCCACAGCATCCAGCGCCGATGCGCTGGCGCTGCTTCCAGCAGTCACCTAATATCCGGCAGGAAAAAAGCAGTTCCATCGCGGAACCGCTGGGGACCATTTTGAGCTTAGAGACCGTATGAACGCCAAGATCAAACTCGAAAATCACGACGCGCAGGAAATCAAGTACACCACCTGTTACATGTGTGCGTGCCGCTGCGGCATCAAGGTGACGATGGAGGGCAACAAGGTCCGCTTCATCCAGGGCAACCGCAACCATCCCACCAACCAGGGCGTACTGTGCGCCAAGGGCTCGGCGGGGATCATGAAGCAGTACTCCACCGCCAAGCTGACCCAGCCCTTGATGAGGAAGCCCGGCACCGAGCGCGGCGAAGGCATCTACGAGCCGATTTCCTGGGAACAGGCGCTCGACGTGCTGACCGACCGTTTGGAAGAGATCCGCGCGACCGATCCGTCCAAGCTGGGGTTCTTCACCGGGCGTGACCAGATGCAGGCGCTCACCGGTCTGTGGGCACAGCAGTTCGGCACCCCCAACTGGTCGGCGCACGGTGGCTTCTGCTCGGTCAATATGGCAGCGGCCGGCCTGTATTCCATCGGCTTCTCGTTCTGGGAATTCGGCGCGCCCGACTGGGACTACGCCAAGTATTTCCTGATGTGGGGCGTGGCGGAAGACCATTCCTCCAACCCGATCAAGATCGGCCTGGAAAAGTTGAAGCGCCGCGGCGGCAAGTTCGTCACCGTCAACCCGGTGCGCACCGGCTACTCGGCGATCGCCGACGAATGGCTGCCGATCAAGCCCGGCATGGACGGCCTGCTCGCCATGTCGATGGTGCACGTGCTGCTAAAGCACGAAAAGTTCGACTACGAATTCCTGGTGCGCTACACCAACGCCTCCTGGCTGGTGGTGCAGAACCCGGGGCAGAAGGGCGACGGCCTGTTCCTGCGCGATGAAAACGAGCAGCCGCTGATCTGGGATATCGACAAGGAAGCCTTCCGCAACGGCATCGACGGCGACATCGCGCCGGCGCTGTTCGGCGAATACGTGGCGCCCGACGGTCGTCGCGTCAAGACCGTGATGTCGCTGATGGTCGAGCGTTATCTCGACGATCGCTACGCACCGGAAAACGTCGCACTGGAATGCGGCCTGCCGGCCGAGACCATCGAGCGCATCGCGCTGGAAATGGCGCACGTCGCGTTCAAGGAGACGGTCGAGCTGCCGATCGAATGGACCGACGTGTGGGGCCGCAAGCACGACAAGGTGGTCGGCCGCCCGGTGGCGATGTACGCGATGCGCGGCATCGCGGCGCACTCCAATGGCTTCCACTCCTGCCGCGCGATCCACATGATCCAGATGCTGCTGGGCGCGCTCGACTCGCCGGGCAACTTCCGCGCCCGCGCGCCGTACCCGAAGCCGATTCCGCCGCACCAGCTGCCGGAAAACAACATCGACATCATCAACGCGCCGAACACGCCGCTGTCGCGTCCGCCGCTCGGCTTCCCGACGCGCCCGGAAGACCTGGTGATCGACGAATTCGGCAACCCGCTGCGCATCGACAAGGCCTATTCGTGGGAAGTGCCGATCGCCTCGCACGGGCTCATGCACATGGTCATCACCAACGCGACCAATCACGATCCCTATGCGCTCGACACGCTGATCCTGTTCATGGCCAACATGGCGTGGAACTCGACCATGAACACGGCCAACGTGCAGGACATGCTGCGCGCCAAGGACCCGGAGGAGCCGGGCCAGTACAAGATCCCGTTCCTGGTGGTGATCGACGCCTTCCATTCGGAGATGACCAACTTCGCCGACCTGATCCTGCCGGACACCACTTACCTCGAGCGGCACGACTGCATTTCGCTGCTCGACCGGCCGATTTCCGAGCCGGACGCGGCGGCCGATGCCATCCGCTATCCGCTGGTCAAGCCCGACCGCGACGTGCGGCCGTGGCAGGAAGTCATGGTCGAGCTGGCCGGGCGCCTCAAATTCCCGGCGTTCACCAAGCCGGACGGCACGCCCAAGTTCAAGGACTATCCCGACTTCATCGTCAATTACGAGCGTTCGCCGGGCGTGGGCTTCCTCGCCGGCTGGCGTGGCAAGGACGGCACCCAATCGCTGAAGGGCGAGCCCAACCCCAAGCAGTGGGAAAAGTACATCGAGAACGAGAGCTTCTTCGCCCACCACTGGCCCGACAGCCAGAAGTACATGCGCTTCGCCAACAAGGACTACCTTGACGTGGCGGCCGATGTGGGTTTCGTCGGCAAGGCCGAGCCCATCATCATGCAGTTCTATTCCGAGCCGTTGCAGAAGTTCCGCCTGGCGGGGCAGGGCCTGTACGACGGCCCGCAGCCCAACAACCAGGTCGACCGCGAGCGCCTGGTGAAGTACTTCGACCCGTTGCCGATGTGGTACGAGCCGCTGGAGCAGCAGCGCGTGGACAAGGACGAGTACCCCTTCTACGCGCTGACCCAGCGTCCCATGTTCATGTACCACTCGTGGGATTCGCAGAACGTGTGGCTGCGTCAGATCATGGCGCAGAACTACATGTACATGAACGCCCGCCGCGCGGCCGATATGGGCATCAAGGACTTCGACTGGATCTGGGTCGAGTCGCACAACGGCAAGATTCGCTGCCAGGTCAAGACCATGGAGGGCACCCAGGAAGACACTATCTGGACCTGGAACGCCATCGGCAAGCAGAAGGGCGCCTGGGGCCTGAAGGAAAACGCTTCCGAGGCGACCAAGGGTTTCCTGCTCAACCACCTGATTTCGGAGCTGTTGCCGGAAAAGGCCGGCGAGCGCCGCGTCACCAACTCCGACCCGGTGACCGGTCAGGCGGCGTGGTTCGACCTGCGCGTGAAGATATGGAAGGCCGCGCCGGGCGAAACCGGCTCATGGCCGCAGTTCGACGCGCTGAAGAAATTGCCGGGCGACGATTACGCGCGCCCCGACGTGCTGCGTTACGACGCGCGGCGCGATCACGAAAAAAACTGAGCAGTCCCCAGAAAATAGAGCGAGCACAATTATGAGACTTGGATTGGTCGTCGACCTCGACGTATGCGTGGGCTGTCATGCCTGCGCCATCGCCTGCAAGGAGTGGAACGCCTCCGGCACCATCGGCCCGTTGTCCGACTACCAGCCCTACGGCGCCGAGCCGTCGGGCGTGTGGTTCAACCGGATTCGCCATTACGAAATGGACGAGTATCCGAACAACAAGACCGTCAACTTCCCGATGTCGTGCATGCACTGCGAGGACGCCGACTGCGTTACCGTGTGTCCCACCGGCGCCTCTTACAAGCGCCCCGAAGACGGCATCGTGCTGATCGACCAGGACAAGTGCATGGGCTGCAACTACTGCTCGTGGGCCTGCCCGTACGGCGCACGCGAACTCGACCGCTCGTCCGGCACCATGAAGAAGTGCACCCTGTGCGTCGACCGCATCTACGACCTGGAACTGCCGGTCGAGGAGCGCCAGCCCGCCTGCGTCCTGACCTGCCCGGCGCACGCCCGCATGTTTGGCGACTTCGACGATCCCGATTCGGCGGTGTCGCGCACCGTGCGCGAGCGCGGCGGCTTCCCTTTGATGCCCGAGCTCAACTACAACCCGACCAACACCTACCTGCCGCCGCGCAGCAGGCCGGTGATTCCGGTCGACACCAAGCCCCGTGGCGGGTTGAAGGAAAGCATCAAGCAGTTTGCCAACAGACTGGTGCGCCGCTGAATTAAATAGGCACTCAAATTTACCCTTCGTCATTGCGAGCAACGCGAAGCAATCCAGAAATCCCGCGAAGCCGGCAAGGTCTGGATCGCCACGTTCCTGCGAATCTCGCGATGACGGATAAAGAATAAACAGGAGTAACCATGCATCCCGCTTTCTCAGTCATTTTCTTCACCGTTGCATCGGGCGCCGGCTTCGGCCTGTTCTCGCTGCTGTTCATTGCCGACTTCTTCAAGCTCGGCGGCAGCTTCAGCAATGACCAACTCGTCGGGGGCGGCCTCATCGCGCTGTCCCTGGTCGTGTTCGGCCTGTTGTCGTCGACCTTCCACCTCGCCAACCCGAAAAACGCCTGGCGCGCGTTCAGCCGTTTCCGCACCTCGTGGCTGTCGCGCGAAGGCGTGTTCGCCGTGGTATTCATGCCGCTGGCGCTGATTTACCTCGCCAGCATCATGTTCGACGCACCGCAGTGGCTGCGCGTCAGCAGCGGCTTTCTGACCGCGGTGATGGCCTGGATCACGGTGTTCTCCACCGGCATGATCTACGCCTGCCTGAAAACCATCCGTCAGTGGAATACGCCGCTGGTGCCGGCCAACTACCTGGCGCTCGGGTACGCCAGCGGCAGCCTGCTGCTGCTGCTGGGTGCCGTCGTCGCCGGCCTCGACACCACGCCCTACATCGCCATGGCGGCGCTGATCATGGCGATTGCGGCCGTGCTGAAGGCGATCTACTACTTCTGGATCCGCAGCCCGGGCCTGTCGCCCACCATCAACACCGCCACCGGCCTCACCCGCGCCAAGGTCAAGTTGCTCGACACCGGCCACACCCACGGCACCTTCCTTACCCAGGAATTCGGCTTCCAGATCGCGCGGCAGAGAGCCAGCTTGCTCAAGGCCGTGGTGTTCGTGCTGGGCTTTGCGGTACCCGGCCTCATGCTGATGTGGATCTTCAACCAGCAAGGCGGCCAGACCGCGGCCATCATCGCGGCCTTTGCCGGCCTTGCCGGCGCCGCAGTCGAACGCTGGCTGTTCTTCGCAGAGGCCCGTCACGTCGTCAACCTGTATCACGGCGCCCAGCGCTGCTGAACGCTGCCTGGGGGAGTGGCGCCCTCGCCACGATCTTCGCGCTAACGCGATCACCGCAGCATCGGGCCGAGGGCGGCCCTCCCACAGGGGTGGCGGCGATCCCCGCTCTTATCTTGGCGCGCGCCCCGTTTCAGGGTATATTAGCAAACACTAATTTCTCCATTACAGGAGTGTGACTCTTATGTTTGGACTGTCAGGTTTCAAGGAAGTCGACCCCGGCTACGTCGCGGAAATCGCCGCCAAAGGCGCGCACCTGATCGACGTGCGCACCGAGGCCGAAGTCGCACAAGGCGTCATCGATGGTGCCATCCATATCCCGCTGCATCTGCTGCCGCTGCGTGCGGCCGATATACCCCAGGACAAGCCCGTGGTGATCTATTGCCGCTCCGGCGCGCGCTCGGCTCAGGCCTGTGCGTTCATGGCCTCCAAAGGTTTCGACAACATGCATAATCTGGCGGGCGGCATCATGGCCTGGGCGCGTTCAGGCAACGCGCTCAGCATGCCGCGCTAAGCACCGGGACCGCACGGAATTTCCTCGCAAGGCAGCAATTTCGGTTGCAATGAGGGGGCTTCTGGTTTAAGGTACCGCAGCGTTTTTTACTACATACTTATTTAATTGATTTAGTGTAAGGAGACCCCTATGAATTTCGATAAAGAACTCGACGCACGCGGCCTGAACTGCCCGTTGCCCATTCTGCGTGCCAAGAAAGCCCTGGCCGAAGTCACCAGCGGTCAAGTGTTGAAAATCCTCTCGACCGACCCGGGTTCGGTCAAGGACTTCGCCGCTTTCGCCAAGCAGACCGGCAACGAACTGTTGTCCACTGCCGAAGCCGGTGGCGAATTCACCTTCTTCATGAAGAAAAAGTAAACAATTAATTAGAATCAGCGCCGTCTGTTCCTTCGAACACACGGCGCTGTTTTTTTGACAGGAACAGGAGAGACGCATGGATACTAAAAAAATGGCCATCATTGCCACCAAGGGCACGCTGGACTGGGCTTACCCCCCGTTCATCCTCGCCTCCACGGCGGCTGCACTGGGTTACGAAACTCAGATTTTCTTCACCTTCTACGGCCTCCAACTTGTCCGCAAGGATCTGTCCGTGCTCAAGGTCAGCCCCCTCGGCAACCCCGGCATGCCGATGAAGATGCCGTTCGGCCCCAAGTGGTTCAAGAGCATCAACTGGAACATGCCCAACGCCATCCAGGCCATCATCCCCGGCTACGAAAGCGTGGCGACGGCCCTGATGAAGCAGACCATCTCCAACAACGGCGTGGCTACCATTCCCGAACTGCGCGAGCTGTGCCAGGAAGCCGAAGTCAAATTCCTTGCCTGCCAGATGACCGTCGAATTGTTCGGCTTCTCGCATTCGGACTTCATCGACGGCCTCGAATACGGCGGCGCCGCCACCTTCTTCGAATTCGCTGGCGAGACCGATATCTGCCTGTTTATCTAAATGGCTGCATAAAAACGACTAATGACATTATAAAGAATGAGCCGAAATGATCGGCTCATTTTTTTTGTGTGTCTTTTGTACCACACACAGCTAGATTGTTTGAATCAGATGCGCTGACTGCCTTGTCTAAGCCCTAACGCTAGCGTAGCCTTCTGGTTAGGTCATTCAAGCAGTTTATCTGTAGTAACTTTGCCCCTAGGAGACAACAATGAAGTTCACAAAAGTATTCGCATTCATGGCACTGGCCGGTCTGGCCGGTAGCGCTTACGCCACCAACGGCTACTTTTCGCACGGCTATGGCATGAAGGCCAAGGGCATGGGCGGCGCCGCCACGGCCTCGTATGACGACGCCTTCGGCGGCGCCAACAACCCCGCCTCAATGGCTTTCGCCGGCAACCGCCTCGATCTGGGCGTGGACCTGTTCAACCCCAACCGCAGCGCCTCGCGCACCGGCTTGGGTCCTATTGACATGAGCGTGGATAGCGATAGCGAATACTTCCTGATTCCCGAGTTTGGCATGACCAAGCAAATGTCCTCGACATTGGCGCTGGGTGTCACGGTTTATGGCAATGGCGGGATGAACACGGACTATGCTGGTGGACAGATCAATTGTGGATTCGGGCCTGCCAACATGCTGTGCGGGCAGGGCGACCTGGGTGTTGACCTGATTCAACTGATTGTTGCCCCGACCGTAGCGTTCAAGGTTGCGCCTAACCATTCCATCGGTATTTCTCCGCTGCTGGGTTATCAGGCCTTCGAGGCTAACGGCCTTCAAATGTTTGGCATGATTTCTTCTGACCCGACCAAGCTTACCAACAACGGACATGACGACGCCTTTGGTTACGGCGTGCGCATTGGCTACATGGGCAAGATAACCCCGACCGTGACCATCGGTGCGGCCTATGCCAGCAAGATGAAGTTCCAGGAGTTCGACAAGTATGCGGGGCTGTTTGCCGAGCAGGGGGGATTTGACATTCCCGAAAACTACAACCTCGGCGTGGCCTGGCAGGCCACCCCCACTGTCAAATTGGCTCTGGATTACCAGCGCATCAACTATAGCGGCGTCAACTCAATTAGCAATCCCAGCCTGGTTCCGTTCCCGTTGGGCGCCGACAATGGCCCCGGTTTTGGCTGGCAGGACATCGATGTGTGGAAGCTGGGTGCGGAATATAAATACAGCCAGCAACTCACCTTGCGTGCGGGTTGGAACCATGGCGACAACCCCATTACGGCAAGCGATGTGACCTTCAACATTCTGGCCCCCGGCGTGATCGAGGATCATGTAACTGTTGGTTTTACGTATACCCTGGCATCGGGTAATGAGTTGACCATGAGCTACATGCACGGTTTCAGCAACGACGTCAGCGGTGCCTCCATCCTGCCGGTATTTAACGGTGCACCTACTCCGATGGGAACGGAAACCATCGAAATGGACCAGAATGCACTGGGTATCCAGTACAGCTGGAAGATGTAATTTCAGCAACACTTAGGTTGACAAAAAGCCGGGGTCATAAGACCCCGGCTTTTTTTTGTGAGGGAATTTGGGGTCAGGTCTAGCTAAGTAGCGTTTATTTGGTGAGGTCATGCCAAGGTGTTTGCGTTCACCAACCATGCCTCTGTCGTGGCGTTGATGGTGCACAGCGACGAAACAAGCGTAATGCGGCAGCATCGCTTATCCTGTCATCTGTTCTGCGTAAGGCAGAGGGCGTGGCCTCAATAGCACAAGGCCATTGACCTAGTGTTTACTTAAGCAATCCAGGAAAAACCCATGAAGAAATCCGATCTCGACAGAAACGAAGGCCTGAAAATCACGGGCCAGATGAAACAAGCCGGCACGCCGGATCGCTTTGGCAGTGCCGCCGGCGCGCTCGCGTCGTAGGAAAAGGAGGGGTCAGGTCTAGCTAAATAGCAATTAGGCTCGTGCCCAGTTTGATTTGCCATCCAGCCTCGTTCTCTGTCGCGGCCTTGACAGGCGCACTGCGAGAAATAAGCGTAATGAAGCAGCATCGCTTATGCTGTTATCTGTTTTGCGTAAGGCAGAGGGCGTGGCTTTAATGGCACAGGCCGCTGACCTCGCGTTTATTTAAGCAATCCAGGAAAACCCATGAAAAAATCCGATCTCGACAGAAACGAAGGCTTGAAAATCACGGGCCAGATGAAACAAGCCGGCACGCCGGATCGCTTTGGCAGTGCGGCCGGCGCGATCGCGTCGCGGCGCGAGCAGCGCAAGCTCGAGCAGGCGCAGGGTCTGGTCGCGTTTGCCGTCAAACTCGATGGCGAGTTGGTTAAACAGATTCATGCGCTTGCAGAAGCACGGCAGATGGGCATCAATGAAACCGTTGCCGACTTGCTGGCCAAAGGTTTGGCCGATAAAGGCTGATCATCGGGCAGAACGATTACCCATGGGGGAAAGAACGATGAGCACTCCGGATAACCGCAACATCGCCGTGTTTTGTGACTTTGAAAACGTGGCTATTGGCATTAAAGAGGCCAACTACCCCGATTTCAAGATTCGCCCCATTCTTGAGCGGCTGCTGCTCAAGGGCAGCATTGTGGTGAAGAAGGCCTACTGCGACTGGGACCGCTACAAGGAATTCAAGCGGGACATGCACGAGGCGGCGTTCGAATTGATCGAGATTCCGCATGCGCGACAGTCGGGCAAGAATTCGGCGGATATCCGCATGGTGGTGGACGCGCTCGATCTCTGCTACACCAAGACGCACATTGATGCCTTCGTGATCATCAGCGGGGACTCTGATTTTTCGCCGCTGGTTTCCAAGCTCAAGGAAAACGGCAAGAGCGTGATCGGAATCGGCGTGCGGGGCTCGGCGTCGTCGCTGCTGATCGGAAACTGTGACGAGTTCATTTTTTATGAAGACCTGGTGCAGATCAAGGCCGCACCCAAAGCACCCGCCAGGAAGCCGGCGGCGGGCACGCCCGTGAAAGAGACAGCGGGCGGCGCGCCCAAGGCGGCGAGTCCGACCCGGCGGCGAGCCCGTCCGGCGGCGGCGGAAACGACGGCGGCTGACGAGGGTCGGATCGCGGCCAGGGCCGAGCCGAGTGCCGATGAGAAGAAGGGCCAGGCGATTGAAATCGTGGTGAGCACGGTGGAGCAACTGGTGGCGGAGCGGGGCGGCGAAGGTTCGATTTCGGCCTCCCTGATCAAGAACACCATCAAGCGGATTCGCCCGGGTTTCAGCGAGTCGGAATATGGCTACAGCGCGTTTGGCAAGATTCTGGACGACGCGCAAAAAAAAGGCGCCTTGGTGGTGGAAAGAAAAGAGGGTGGCGCCGTCATGGTCAGTCTGCCGCCTGCCAGACTATGAAGCATGCCGCGGCCGCGGCCGGCGGCGCAATCTTGAACTAGAATTTGCGGTCTGAATCCCCAGCCGCCACTTTCCTGGACACTGCTTGAATACCCGATACCCGTATGAACCATGTCGCGCCCCCCAGGGGGCGTGCGTGAGCCGCGCCAATTGTGGCAGGGGCCGCGATGCCATGCCCGACCATGATGCACCGGCTACGTGGAGAATTGCAGTTGATTGAGCGGCACGCGGGCGGCGAGCGCGTCATCCTGGTGGCACTCGACTTCGGGACGCCGGATTTTGCCGAAAGCGTGGCCGAGTTGCGCCTGCTGGCCGCGGGGGCGGGGCTCGACGTACGGGGCGAGGTTCAGGGCAAGCGCAACCGTCCGGACGCCGCTCTGTTTGTGGGCAGCGGCAAGGCCGATGAAATCGCGGCGCTGGTGGCCGCCACCGAAACCGATGTCGTCATTTTCAACCATGAGTTGTCGCCCGCCCAGGAACGCAATCTGGAGCGTCGCCTGCACTGCCGGGTGATCGACCGCGTGAGCCTGATCCTGGATATCTTTGCCAGCCGTGCCAACAGCGCGGAAGGCAAGTTGCAGGTCGAACTGGCCCAACTGCAGCATTTGTCTACGCGTCTGGTGCGCGGCTGGACCCATCTCGAGCGTCAGCGCGGTGGCGTCGGCATGCGCGGCCCCGGCGAGAAACAGTTGGAAACCGACCGCCGCCTGATCGGCACGCGGGTCAAGGCGCTGCGCGAGCGGCTCGCCAAGCTGGGCCGGCAGCGTCGCACCCAGCGCCGTTCGCGGGCGCGCCAGAACGTGCTGTCGGTGGCGCTGGTGGGTTACACCAATGCGGGCAAGTCCACCCTGTTCAATGCGCTGACGCGCGCCGATGCCTACGCGGCCGACCAGTTGTTCGCCACGCTCGATACCACCACGCGCAAGATATATCTGCCTCAGGTGGGCGAGGTGGTGCTGTCGGATACGGTCGGTTTCATTACCCGCTTGCCGCATGATCTGGTGGCGGCCTTCCGCGCCACTCTGGAAGCCACGGCCGAAGCCGATTTGCTGCTGCATGTGATCGATTCGTCCAGCGCCGGACGCGAGCGTCAGATCGAGGCGGTCGAAAAGGTGCTGCATGAAATCGGCGCCGATGCCGTGCCGCAGCTTCGCGTCTACAACAAGCTCGATCTGACGGGCGTGGCCCCGGGAGTGGCGCGCGACGAGTATGGTAGACTTCAAAGCGTGTATGTGTCCGCGCAAACGGGCGCCGGACTTGAACTTTTACGCGAGGCACTGTCGGAAATTCTTCGCGCCGGCCGCGTTCAGCATGAAGCCGGCGCGCCAGACGACACCTCTCTTCAAACTGAAGTTATCTCTGAATAAATCGATATGGCATGGAACGATCCCCAATGGGGCAACAACGGTAACCGCAACAAAAGCAGCGGACCGCCTGACCTCGACGAGATCTGGCGTCGCATCAATCAGCGCCTGAATAACCTGTTTGGCGGCAAGGAAGGCGGCGACGGCGGAGATGGCGGTGGAAGCGGTCTTTCCACCGGGGGGATGCCGAGCGGCGGTCTGGTCGGCTTGTTGATCGGCGCGCTGGCGCTGGTGTGGGTGGCGAGCGGGTTTTACATCATCGACACTGGCCAACGCGGCGTGGTGCTGCGCTTCGGAGAGTATGTCGAGACGACCGAACCCGGTCCGCGCTGGCATCTGCCGTGGCCGATCGAGTCGCGCGAAGTGGTCAACGTCGATCAGGTGCGCACCGTTGAAGTTGGCTATCGCAGCGACGTCAAGAGCAAGGTGCTGAAGGAATCGCTGATGCTGACGGACGATGAGAACATCATCGATCTGCAGTTTGCCGTTCAGTACATCTTGAAAGATCCGGTCGATTTCCTGTTCGTTAACCGTGGGCCCGAAGAAACGGTGCTGCAAGTGGCGGAAACCGCGATGCGCGAAATCGTCGGCAAAAACAAGATGGATTTTGTGCTGTATGAAGGCCGCGCTGAAATTGCAGCGAGCGCCAAGGTATTACTGCAGCAGATTCTCGATCGCTACAAGACCGGTATCAGCATCAGCCAGGTGACCTTGCAGAACATCCAGCCACCCGAGCAGGTGCAGGCCGCGTTCGACGACGCGGTGAAGGCCGGGCAGGATCGTGAGCGCTTGAAAAATGAGGCCGAAGCCTATTTCAACGACGTCGTGCCGCGCGCCCGCGGTCTGGCGTCGCGTCTGACCGAAGAGGCCGAGGGTTACAAGCTGTCGGTGATTGCCAACTCGGAGGGTGAGGCCAGCCGCTTCGCGCAAATTTTTACCGAATACCAGAAGGCGCCACAAGTCACGCGCCAGCGTATGTATCTCGATACCATGCAGACCGTCATGAACAACACCAGCAAAATCTTGGTGGACCAGAAGGGCGGCAACAGCCTCCTGTATCTGCCGCTCGACAAATTGCAGCAGACCGTGAGTCAGCCCTATGTCGCTGGCCCGGGTGCCCTGTCGCAATCGCCGGCCACGACAACGCCCTCGCCGATAGACACGCGTTCGCGTGATGCCCTGCGTAACCGGGATCGGGAGGAGCGGCCATGAGCAAGCATCTCGGCTTTATCCTGATTGCGCTGATCGCGTTGCTGGTGGTGCTGAGCGCCAGCATGTTCACGGTGGACCAGCGGCAGAACGCGCTGGTGTTCCAGCTGGGTGAGGTGGTGTCGGTGAAGACCAAGCCCGGCCTCTATTTCAAGCTGCCGCTGGTGCAGAACGTGCGCTATTTCGATACGCGCATCCTGACGATGGATTCGGCCGATCCCGAACGCTTCATCACCTCGGAAAAGAAAAACGTGCTGGTCGATTCGTTCATCAAGTGGCGCGTGATCGATGCCCGGCAGTTCTATGTGTCGGTCGGCGGCGATGAGCGGCGGGCGCAAATTCGCCTGAACCAGACGGTCAACGACGGTTTGCGTGCCGAGTTCGGCAGGCGCACCATCAACGCGGTGGTCTCTGGAAGCCGTGAGGAAATCATGAGCATCATCCGCGCCAAGGCAGACCAGGACGCGCGAACGATCGGCGTGCAGGTGGTGGACGTGCGCATCAAGCGGGTCGATCTGCCGGAGGCGGTGTCGGAAAACGTCTATCGCCGGATGGAAGCCGAACGCAAGCAGGTGGCCAACGAGCTGCGTTCGACCGGCGCGGCTGAAGCCGAAAAAATCAGGGCCGACGCCGACAAGCAGAAGGACGTGATCGTGGCCGAGGCCTACCGGGATGCCCAGGGCGTCAAGGGTGAGGGCGATGCCAAGGCGGCTTCGGTGTATGCGGCCGCGTATGGCAAGAATGCTGAGTTCTATGCGTTCTACCGTTCGATGCAGGCGTATCGCGAGAGCTTCGCGAGCAAGAGCGACGTGATGGTGCTCGACCCCAGCGCAGACTTCTTCAAGTACATGAAGAATCCGCGTGCCGCCGGTGGTCAGTGACCGGCCCCGACTGGCTTGCTGCAATCGGGTTGTTGCTGGTGATTGAAGGGATCCTGCCGTTTGCCGCACCTGCCTTGTGGCGGGACGGCTTCCGCAGGATGCTGGAACTCAGCGACGGCCAGTTGCGTTTTATCGGCGCTGCCTCGATGTTGGGCGGCGTTTTTTTGTTGCTGATACTGAACTGACATGACTGCCTGGTTATTGCCTGAAAACGTCGAGGATGTGCTGCCGCCGCAGGCGTGGCGCATGGAAGACATGCGGCGCGCGCTGCTCGACCTGTTCCGCAGCCGCGGCTACCAGCTGGTGATCCCGCCGCTGATGGAATACCTCGATTCGCTGCTGACCGGGGTGGGGGCCGATCTCGGCCTCAAGACGTTCAAGCTGGTCGATCAGTTGTCGGGGCGCCTGATGGGCGTGCGTGCCGACATCACGCCGCAGGTGGCGCGCATCGATGCCCATCTGCTGGCCGTCAATGCCGTCAACCGCCTGTGCTATGCGGGCAGCGTGCTGCACACTCAATCCGACGGTTTTCATCGCTCGCGCGAGCCGATCCAGATCGGCGCGGAACTGTATGGCGAAGCCGGCGCCGAGGCTGATCTTGAAATCCTCACGCTGATGCTGCAGGGTCTGGCCGCGTGCGGCGTGAAAACGGTGCAGCTCGACATTGGCCATGTCGGGGTTTATCGTGCGCTGGCGCAGGAAGCCGGCTTGAGCGGTGAGGTCGAGCACCAGTTGTTCGGTGCGTTACAGGCCAAGGACAGCAGCGCCGTGGCTGTCCTCACTGCCGGCTTGCCGATTGTCCTGCGCGACGCCTTTGCCGCGCTGCCGCAGCTGTATGGCGACCGCAGCGTGCTGGCCGAGGCGCGTGCGCGCCTGCCACAGTTGGCCTCGGTCGCGGCCGCGCTGGATACCCTGGAGCTGCTCGACCAGGGGCTGGTCAATGTCGAGGCGGCCTATGATCTGGCCGAACTGCGTGGCTATGGTTATCACAGCGGGGTCGTATTTGCCGCCTACACCGGCGGACGCAGCCATGCGATTGCGCAGGGCGGACGCTACGACGAAGTCGGGCGGGTATTCGGCCGGGCGCGTCCGGCCACCGGTTTCAGTCTGGATTTGCGCGAACTGGCCATGGCCAGTTCGGACACAATAAATAAAGGGAGATAGCAGCATGGCAGCAAAAAACGTCGTCGTCATCGGCACCCAGTGGGGCGATGAGGGCAAGGGCAAGATCGTCGACTGGCTGACCGACCGCGCGCAGGGCGTGGTGCGCTTCCAGGGCGGCCACAACGCGGGTCACACGCTGGTGGTGGCCGGCAAGAAAACCGTGCTGCACCTGATCCCGTCGGGCATCCTGCGCGACAACGTCACCTGCTACATCGGCAACGGCGTGGTGCTGTCGCCGACCGCGCTGCTGGAAGAAATGGACATGCTGCTGGCCGCTGGGGTCGACGTGGCGAGCCGCCTCAAGCTCAGCGAAGCCTGCCCGCTCATCATGCCGCATCACGTGGCGCTCGATCAGGCGCGGGAAATTGCCAAGGGCGCCGGCAAGATCGGTACCACCGGGCGCGGTATCGGCCCTGCCTACGAAGACAAGGTGGCGCGTCGCGCGCTGCGCCTGCAGGACCTGTTCCACCGCGAACGCTTTGCCGCCAAGCTGGGCGAAGTGCTCGATCACCACAACTTCATGCTGAAAAACTACTACCAGGCCGAGGTGGTGAGCTTCAACCAGACGCTCGACACCATGATGGCCATGGCCGAGCGCCTGAAGCCGATGGTGGCCGATGTGCCGCGCAGCCTGTACGAAGTCAACAAGGCGGGGGGCAACCTGCTGTTCGAGGGCGCACAGGGCACCCTGCTCGACATCGACCATGGCACCTACCCGTTTGTGACGTCTTCCAACTGCACCGCTGGCGGCGCCGCCACCGGTGCCGGCGTTGGCCCGAATTCCCTGCACTACGTGCTGGGCATCACCAAGGCCTACACCACGCGCGTCGGCTCGGGCCCGTTCCCCACCGAACTGTTCGACAATATCGGCCAGTACTTGGGTGAAAAAGGCCATGAGTTTGGCTCCACCACCGGGCGGGCGCGCCGCTGTGGCTGGTTCGATGCGGCCGCACTCAAGCGTGCGATCCAGATCAACGGCGTGTCCGGGCTGTGCGTGACCAAGCTCGACGTTCTGGACGGACTGGAAACCGTGCGGGTGTGCGTGGGCTACAAGATTGACGGCGAGGTCTGCGACATCCTGCCGGTGGGCGCCGAATCGATTGCCGATGTTGAGCCGATTTACGAAGATTTGCCGGGCTGGAGCGACACCACAGTGGGTGTGCAGGAGTTCGACAAGCTGCCGCAAAAAGCGCAGACCTATCTGAAGCGGATGGAAGCCCTGTGCGAAGTGCCGGTGGACGTGGTGTCGACCGGGCCGGATCGGGTGGAGACGATTGTGCGTCGTCACCCCTACGAGGCGTAATGTTTAAGATAAACTGTAAAAAAGCAAAAAGCCGACACGGGGTCGGCTTTTTGCTTACATCATTTGGTGCCCAGAAGAGGACTCGAACCTCCACACCTTGCGGCACACGGACCTGAACCGTGCGCGTCTACCAATTCCGCCATCTGGGCTACTAAGGCGCGCATTCTAGAGAGCAGAGATTAAATTGTCAACGAAGAAAACACACAGTCACGCAGGCAAGCCCCAAATCCCGGCGATTCGCCTGGCCGATCCGTTCTACGAACGTGAAATCGAACGCTACGAGTCGCCGCTGCCGAGCCGCGAGTACATCCTGCAACTGCTGACCGAGGCCGGTTGTCCGGTTGATACCGACGCATTCGCCGAACAGCTGCAGATCAGCGAGGACGAGTTCGAGCTGTTCCAGCGCCGCCTCGGCGCGATGCAGCGCGACGGCCAGCTGATGCTCAACCGCAAGCGCCAGCTGTGTTTGCCGGACAAGCTGGACCTGATCAAGGGCCGCGTCGAAGGCCATCCAGACGGCTTCGGCTTCGTGGTGCCGGAAGAGGGCGGCGACGATCTGTATCTATCGCCGAAGGAAATGCACCGCGTGCTGCACGGCGACCGGGTGATGGTTCGGGTGGCGGGCCTCGATCGGCGCGGGCGGCGCGAGGCGAAGATCGTGGAGGTGCTGGAGCACGTCAACAAATACGTCGTCGGTCGCTATTACCTCGAAGGCGGCGTTGGTTTCCTGATCGCGGAGAACCGCCGCATCAACCAGGACATCCTGGTGCCGGCCGAGAATTCGGGTTCCGCGCAGTCCGGCCAGGTGGTGACGGTGGAGATCGTCACCCAGCCCGGCGCGCACAACGAGGCGATCGGGCGGGTGACCGAGATCATCGGCAGCTTCACCGGCCCCGGCATGGAAATCGAGATTGCGCTGAGGAAGCACGACCTGCCCTACGTGTTCCCGCCGGAAGTTGAGGCGCAGGCATCCAAACTGCCCAACAAGGTGCAGAAAAAGGACTTGGCCGACCGCGAAGACATCCGCCATTTGCCGCTCGTCACCATCGACAGCGAGACCGCGCGCGACTTCGACGACGCGGTGTACTGCGAGCCGCTCGGCCGCAGCGGCTACCGGCTGGTGGTCGCAATCGCCGACGTCAGCCATTACGTTCAGCCGCGTGACGCGCTCGACAGCGAAGGCTACAACCGCGGCAACTCGGTGTACTTCCCGCGCCGTGTCATTCCCATGCTGCCCGAGGCGCTGTCCAACGGCCTGTGCTCGCTCAACCCGGAAGTCGACCGCCTGTCGATGGTGTGCGACATGCGCATCACCAGTACTGGCAGCGTCAAGGAATACCGCTTCTACCCGGCGGTGATCTATTCGCACGCGCGCCTGACCTACAACCAGGTGTGGAACTGGCTCTCCGGCGCGGCCGAACCGGAGCAGAAACACGCTGCGATGATGCCGCACCTGCAGGCGCTGGATAAGCTGTTCCGCACCATGCTGAAGGCGCGTGCCAAGCGCGGTGCGATCGACTTCGGTTCGACCGAGACGCAGATCAATTTCGACGACCAGGGCAAGATCAAGGACATCGTGCCGGTGATCCGCAACGACGCGCATCGCATCATCGAGGAATGCATGCTGGCGGCCAACGTCTGCGCCTCGGATTATCTGCAGGAAAACAAGCAACCCGCGCTGTACCGCGTGCACGAAGGCCCGACGGTGGAGAAACTGACCGCGTTGCGCAGCTTTCTGGCCGAATTCGGGCTCGACCTCGGCGGCGGCGACAAACCGCATGCCAAGGATTACGCCGAGTTGCTGGAGAAGATCAAGCCGCGCCCCGATCACGGCCTGCTGCAAACCGTGATGCTGCGCTCGTTGCGGCAGGCGGTCTACAGCCCGGACAACAAGGGCCACTTCGGCCTGGCGTACGAGGCTTACACGCACTTCACCTCGCCGATCCGTCGCTATCCCGATCTGCTGGTGCATCGCGGCATCAAGGCGGTGCTCGCCGGCGAGAAGTTGCCTGCCAAGGGGCTGGCTGAAATCGGCACCCACTGCTCGATGACCGAGCGCCGCGCCGATGACGCCACCCGCGATGTCGATGCCTGGCTGAAAACCTATTTCATGCGCGATCGCGTCGGCGACGAATACAACGGCACGGTGAGCGCGGTGACCAGCTTCGGCATGTTCGTCGCGGTGGACGACCTCCTCATCGAGGGCCTGGTTCACGTGTCCGAACTCGGACAGGATTACTTCCACTACGACCAGGCCAAGCACATGATGCTCGGCGAGCGGACTGGGAAAAGATATCGCCTGGGCGACCGCGTGCGCATCAAGGTGCTGCGTGCCGACATCGAAACCAGCAAGATCGATTTCAGCCTGGTCGAACAGGACGGCGCTGCGCACGACATGCAGCGCGCGTTCGAGCCATCGGCGCCGAAAAAGAAATCGTCCAAACCGCGGACGTCGAAATCTAAATCCGGCAGCAAGAAGCAATGAGCGAGAAGCCCGCCGAAAAATTGATCTATGGATTTCACGCCGTGCTGGCGCGGCTGCGGCAAGACCCCTCCGGGGTGCTGGAAATCTACCTCGACCTCACCCGCCGCGATGCGCGCGCGCGCGATCTGGTTAAACAAGCGAAGGAAAACAAGGTCGGACTCGCGCAGGTCGAGGCCGACCGCCTGACCCGGCTGGTCGGTAAGGCCGCCAATCATCAGGGTGTCGTCGCGCGTGTCAAACCCATTGCCCTGACCCATTCGCTCGACGAGGTGCTGGAAAACATCAAGGGCCCGCCGCTGTTGCTGATTCTCGACGGCATCACCGATCCTCATAACCTGGGCGCGATCATGCGTTCGGCGGATGCCTTTGGCGTGCACGCCGTCATCGCGCCGAAGGACAACGCCGTCGGCATTAATGCCACGGTGGAAAAAGTCGCTTCAGGCGCTGCCGAAACCGTGCCCTACATCATGGTCACCAATCTTTCTCGCACCATCGAAGACCTGAAGGAACACAACATCTGGGTCATCGCCGCCGACATGGACGGTGAGCAGCCTTTGTCCCGTATCGATGCCAAGGCCGGCATCGCCTGGGTGCTGGGCGCTGAGGGAACGGGCATCCGGCGCCTGGTCAAGCAAAATTGCGATCAGGTCGCGCGCATCCCCATCGGCGGCACGGTGGAAAGCCTCAACGTCTCGGTGTCGGCGGCGTTGTGTTTGTATGAGACGGCGCGGCAGCGCGGTGTGTGATTGCTTGGAGCGCGCGGACCCTTCAAAGTGCATATTGACGTTCGGTGCGCTGAAATGACGGTGCAACTCACCGTGGAAGCCGCTGCCTTCATCAAGGCGCTCCTTTCAGTGAGCCCTCCCCCGGATGAAGTATGGCTGATCGGATCACGTGCGAATGGCCGAGAAACGAACGAGTCTGACACAGATCTCCTTGTATTTGGTTCGAGCGAGTTCGCTGCGGCTCTAAAAACGCACGTTGCTTCACCCGAGAGAATCGACTGTTTAGTGACCATCGACGGCGACAACTACCAGGATCCCTGGCAGCAGAAGTCCGGTTCGTTGACCGAGCTAAAATGGGAGAAAACCGACGAATCGAGTGCAACCTATATCGGCGTTGCGTGGGATCCGGACGAAGAAGCGTCGCGGGAATCTGAGGCAGACATGGGTGATCTAGTCTGCCTGAACGAACGGGCCATTCGCGTCCATCCGACGAGCGCACCGAGCAATGCGTTCTCAACGGACGAGAAGACTCGCTCTGCTGAACGTAGATGGCGATCTTTGGGCGTCTAAGTAGCTTGCATAATCATAACCGGGCCCCTAACCCGTGCACCGGGAGCTGCGCGAATAACCACGCAGCCCGGCGACTTTGAATTTTCGCGTCAGACCCGACCAACAACTTGGAGCACATCTATGAAGACCAGCGCTAGGGCCTCTGCGCTCACTGACATAGCTGTACTTGAATTGGGAAAGCGAATCCAACGCAAGCGAATCGCTCTCGCGGACAACTCATTGTTAGCACAGCTCGCCCCCTCTAGTTCCGGGCAAGGTCTTCTTCGTAGGTTCGGTTTCGGCAAGGTCGATATTGTCCTTAGCTCCGAGATCACCTTGGCAAAAATGCTTAAGGAGTGGCAGAGCCTTGACTCGCACTACGCTTCTGCCGCCTTTTACCGAGGTGGCAATCCGTCTGATGCGGAGAGGGCAGGCCAGTCTCTCAAAGACATCAATGATCGAATTGGTCTTGTCGAATACAGAGTCTTCGGTACGAGCCCCGGTGAAAAGTACCCTGAGTTCGCAAACGTGGCTGATTGGCTCGCCTGGCGAATCCAATTTGCACATCCAGAACATCGATGCACAGATGCCGGAGCCGGTTGGAAGCCGGAACTATTTGCCTTCGCGGTTGAAGACGCAAAGCTTTCTTTTAGCCGCTCTTAACTCGCGTCAGCCCATGTCTGGGCGTACTGACGCCCAACCCTTCCATCGAGTGGACTTGTCCCGGCAAGCGGCGTGGAAATAGCCCGCGTAGATACTGGGCTTCATGAAATGAAGCCCAACCCATTCTCGATCTGATAAGGCAAGCGCAAATTCTGTTGGGCTTTGCAGCCCAACCTAGATGGGCTGCAAAGGTGGTTCTGGGATTCTAGCCGCGCACCTTCCGATACGCCTCCAGCAGGCGCTGATGTATCGCGCTGCCCTCGAAGTCGCTGCCCAGCCTAGTCAGCCCGAAAAACCGCTCATCCTGATTGAACAGCGCGAACGCCTGGTCCAGCGCTTCGCGGCCGTACATCAGGGCCAGGGCGGATTCGAAGGGGCTGGGGTCTTCGAGTTGGGTGAGATCGGCGATGCAGCGGTATACCTTCAGGCGTGCTTCGCTGCGCTGGCCGTACTGGGCGATCCACGTGCAGCCTTCCCGGATCGCGTCATCGTCGCCGATGGCAAGCGCGAGCAGCAGTTTCAACTCGCCGATGCGCAGGTCGGTCCACGGCGAAGCGGCATCCGGTGCCAGGCCGATCAGCACCGTGACCAGGCGGTCGTCAGCCAGTTCCAGTTCGACAATTTCATCCAGCATCGCGGCGCATTCGTCGTCGGTCAGGTCGGGCAGGCGCGCGAGCGCCGGGCGGATCAGGTTGCCGACGCTGTTGTTCTCGAATTCGAGTTCCTCCACCGGGTAGATTTCGGAGACGCCGGGTACCAGGATGCGGCAGGCGTAGACGCCGAGGTGGGTGAAGTCGGCGATATAGAGGTCGTGGCCTTCGGCGTGTAGCGCGTCGACCGACCACGCATAGTCCTCTTCGGTGGTGGTGCCGAAATTCCAGTCGACGAATTCGAAGTCGGGGGTGTCGCGCAGGAACTGCCATGAAATCACGCCGCTGGAATCGACGAAGTGGATTTCCAGGTTCTGCGGGTCGGCGATTTCGGCCTCGTCGAAGCCGGGGGCGGGGAAGCCTGCCAGTGAATCGAGCGCGCGGCCCTGCAGCAGTTCGGTCAGCGCACGCTCCAGCGCGACCTCGAAGCGCGGATGCGCGCCGAAACTGGCGAAGCAGCCCTGGTCCTGCGGGTGCAGCAGGGTGACATTCATCACCGGATAGCGCCCGCCGAGTGAGGCGTCCTTCACCAGGATGCCGAAGCCGGCGTCGCGCAACGCGCGGATGCCGGCGGCGATGTGCGGGTAGCGATTGATGACGGCTTCGGGCACGTCGGGCAGGCACAGGCCCTCCTCGATGATGCGGAACTTGATGTGGCGTTCGAAGATTTCGGCCAGCGCCTGGGTGCGCGCCTCCTTCAGCGTGTTGCCGGCGGACATGCCGTTGCTGACGTAGAGGTTGCCGATGAGGTTGACCGGGAAATACACGGTCTTGCCGTCGGCGAGGCGCTGGTAGGGGATGGCGCAGATGCCGCGCTCGGCGTTGCCGGAATTGAGGTCGATCAGCTGGTCGGCCCGCACGCTTCTGTCCGGGTTGTAGTGAGCGTGAAGTTCGGGGGTGAGCAACTGCTCCGGCCAGGCGTCGTCGACCGCTGGAAACCAGCGCTCGTCGGGCGTATGGGTGTAGGCACGGTTGGCGATCGTCTCGCCCAGATAGAAGTGGGTCCAGAAGTAGTTGGTCGACAGCCGCTCGAAATACTCGCCCAGCGCGCTCGCCCGCGCGGCCAGTTCGGTGGCGCCCTTGCCGTTGGTGAACAGGAGCGGGCAGTCGCGGTCGCGGATATGCACCGACCAGACGCCCTCCACCGGGTTGAGCCAGGAACGCTCCTCGATGTGGAAGCCGATCGCGTCGAGCTTGGACTGCAGGGTGGCGATCGACGCTTCGAGTGAGGCGTCCTTGCCGGGGATGAAATGTTCGGGGGTAGACATGGGAGAAGCGTGGGGTGGGAGACCCCACAGCATAAGCGATGCGTCAAGTGCGGCGTAATATGATAAACATTGAATCCATAAACTTGGCAGTTGCGCGCTGTGATCCCCCCCATGCCTGACCGTGTTCCCTTATTTCTGTTGCTGCTTGGCCTTGCATTTGCAGGTCCGGTGGCGGCTGCCGCGCAGACGTTCGGCCTGGGCGGCAGCCAGGCGGCGCTTGCCGCGCGTCCGCAGGCCGAGTGGCTGGGCCAGGCGCAGGCGCTGGAAAAGCGCGGCGACTGGCCGGGCCTGCTGGCGTGGGGCGAGGACTGGGCACGGGTCGATGCAAAAAATCCGCTGGCCTGGTTTGTTCAGGGGCGCGCGCTGGGCGAGATGGGGCGGCATGCCGAGGCGATCGTGGCGTATCGGCAGAATGTCCGGATTGCGCCTGGCGACGTATGGGCGCGCAACAACCTGGGCAATGCCTACCGCGACAGTGGACGTCCGCGCGAGGCGATGCAGGCCTACCGCGCGGCGGTGGAGATCGACCCCGATTACATCCAGGCCTGGCACAACCTGGGGCTGACGTTTTATCTGACGAAGGGACAGGCGGGGGTGACGCAGGCGCTGCAAAAGCTGCAGGCCACCGACCCAGCGCTGGCCGATGTCTGGCGTGCGCTCGCGATCGAGTATTCGATCACGCGCGACGCCCGGGTTGCGCGTGAGGCGGTGCGGGTACTGCGCGGCTTGAGCGAAGCCGAACGCACGCGCATGTTCGGCATCCTGTTTGCCGAGGGCTGAACCTCACCCTGGGGACTGTTCGAATTCCGCCACCGCCTGCCGCAGCCGGCTGGCTTCCTGCTCCGGGCGCATCAGCCCGCGGCGCTGGCGGGCGTGGCTGAGCAGACTGGCATAAAAATCGGGGTCAGTTTCGGCCATCGACAAGAGCCTGGCCAGCCGCCGCTCGTCGCCCACCGGAAAATAGCCGGGGTAGTCCTCGCCCAGCATGCCGACGTTGCCGGGCATGTACGAGGCCAGCACCGGTACATCTGCGGCCAGCGCTTCGCAGATGACGTTGGCGCCGCCTTCCAGCACCGAACTGATGACCATGAGTCGCGCGCGCGACAGGTGCTTGAGCACCGTCCTGTGCGGCACGTCGCCGAGCCAGCGCCAGCGCGGCAGCTTGCCTTGCGCCATTTCCGCGGTTTCGGCCATGTCCTCGGAGAGGGCGCCGCCCAGGTGCGTCACCCGGATTTTCGACTGCTCGGGCAGGTAGGCCGTTGCGAGCGCCGCCCGGAACGGGTCTTTTTCCGTGCGCAGGTGACCGATCACCAGAACCTCGAAGGGATGGGTGGGCGCGGGCAGGCGGGCGATGTCGGGCGCCGATTGATAGACCACCCGTGTCCTGGCCGCCAGATGCGGGGGCAGTTCGTCGACGCCGCGTTCCTGCAGCACGATGATGCGGTGCGCGAATTCCAGCGCCTGCTGGGCGTCGCGATCCTCGTGGATGTCGCGGTAGAGGTCGGTGCCGGTCAGCGCCAGCAGCAGCGGGCGGGTCGGGAAGCGCTCGGCAAACGCGCGAATTGAGGCAAAGCTGCGCCGCGCGTGCAGCGCCAGCATCAGGTCGGCGGCGCGGCCATCCCATTCCACCTGCGTCCGCACCGTGTGGCCTGCCTCGCGCAGAAAGCGCGACCAGCGTGCGGCGGTGTGCCAGTTGCCGTTGCGATGTTCGCGTCCGTAGGGCGTGATGAGGGCGATGCGCATCATATGAGTGTAGCCTGTCGCAGCGAATCGCAATTATGAATTCGACACCTGAGTTCTTGAAAGATGCTGCAATTTTTTGTTAATTGAGTGCGATTGCAGACATCGCGGTGTGTCGAATCCATAGCATTCAAGCTCGGCTGTTGTTGAATGGAAGTTCAGGTTTTTGAATTTCTATTCAATAATCCGCGCATGAGCGAAACAGTCATCACCTCGCGTGACAACCCCCTCTTCAAGCGCCTGAAAAAGCTCGCCGAATCGGCCCGTGCGCGGCGCGAGGCGCAGATGACGCTGCTCGATGGCGAGCATCTGCTGGCCGCGTATCTCGATGCGGGCGGGCAGCCGTATACGCTGGTGCGAGCGGAATCGTTCGATGCCGGACGTTTTGAACAATGGCGCGGGCGCTGCCCGGCTGCCAAGGCGATCGCACTGCCGGATGCCTTGTTCGATGAACTCACGCCTGTTTCCACCCCCACCGGCCTGCTCGCCGAGTCGGCCTGGCTGTCGCCCACTGCAAGTGAAGACACACCGCTCATCATCGTGCTGGAAGACATTCAGGACCCCGGCAACCTCGGTTCCATGCTGCGCACCGGTGCGGCAGCAGGCGCCACGCGGGCGGTGCTGTCGAAGGGATGCCACGACCCGTGGTCGCCCAAGGCGCTGCGCGGCGGGCAGGGCGCGCAGTTTGTGCTGCCGATCGAGCGGGGGGTGGATGTGCCTGCCTGGTGCGCGCAATTCAAGGGGCAAAGCCTTGCCCTTGCGCTGGCAGAAGACCGCAGTGTGTTTTCAAGCGATCTGACGGGCCCACTTGCCCTCATCGTGGGCAACGAAGGTGCCGGACTATCGGACGATGTGCGCGCCGCGGCAACCGCAACGGTTCAGATTCCCATGCCGGGAAAAATGGAATCGCTGAATGCGTCGGCCGCTTTGGCGATCGCCGTTTTCGAAGCCGTGCGGCAGCGGCTGGTCTGATTTTCGGATTTCAGCGCGGGCGCATCACGCGGGTTTTTGCATGGCCCGCTCGCCGCTGCGACGGTCCAGTTTGGTTTTCAACTGGTTGGATTGGGCAAACGCCATGACGTGGTCATAGGTGGCGCGATCGGTGGATTCCAGCCAGGCGGCCACCACCAGGCAAATTTCGCCGTCGACCACGTTGGGTTGTACGCCTTGCGAATAACGTAAGCGCGGGTCAGCCAGGAAGCTGGCCAGGATGGAGACAAGGTTTTCAATCCAGACCGTTGGCTCAAATTGATCGCTCGCTTCCAGCGTGCTGGTAAAAACCTGGTTTTCTTCGGACATCAATCCTGTTCCTTTTGCGGGGCATGCACTTATTGTTGTTTCGGCAGCTTTAGACGAATCTGAAGCCCTGGCGCGCAGTGGCGTCCTGGGGCATCACCGGGGGGGCAGTTCGTTGAAAGCGCTTCGTGGCCAGCTTGCAGTGCCGATGCGCATTAGATGACAGTGAGTTTGGGTTGAACGTGTTGCGTGGTGCCGAATGCCTCCAGCCAGTCGCGGCCCAGCAACTCGATGATCTGCTCCGCAGGCACCGGTCGGCTGATGAAATAGCCCTGCACGATCGGGCAGCCGAGTGTGCGTAGCGATTCGAGCTGCGCCCGGGTCTCGATCCCTTCAGCGACGGTGCCGAGACCCAGTCCCCTGCACAGGGCGAGAATCGAGCTGATGAGGGCTTCGCTGGCCGGGGCGTTCGGCAAGTCCTTGACGAAGTAGCGGTCGATTTTCAGGACATCGAGCGGGAATCGCTTCAGGTGAGCCAAGGACGAATAACCGGTGCCGAAGTCGTCGACGGACACTGCAATTCCCAAGGCTTTCAAGGCCCGTATCCTGTCCGCGGCCGAGTCGACGTCTTCCATGAAGATGCCTTCGGTCAGTTCGAGCTGCAGAGCGTGCGCAGGCAGGCCGGATTGCCTCAGCGCGTCGCCGATATTCGCGATCAGCGTGTCGTGCCAGAATTCCCGGCCGGAGAGGTTGACGGCCACGATCAGGTCGGTGAACCCGGTAGCATGCCAGTGTGCCGTCTGCTGGCAGGCTGTCAGCAGAAGCTGGCGGCCGACGTTGACGATCCCGCCGGTTTCTTCCAGCAAGCTGAGGAAAGCCGCCGGGGCGAGCAGCCCTTTGTCCGGGTGCTGCCAGCGAATCAGCGCCTCGACGGCATGAATACGCCCGCTCTCCAGGTTGAGTTGCGGCTGGTAGTGGAAGACCAACTCGCCACGTTCCTGTGCGTGGTGCAGATCGGTCTCAAGCTGCAGCCTTTCCTCGGCCATCGCGTTCATCGCCGTGTCGTAGAGCTGGAAACGGTTTCGGCCGTTGTTCTTGGCGTGGTACATCGCGGTGTCGGCGTGCTTGAGCAGATCGACCGAGGTGGTGCCGTCATGCGGATAAATGCTGACCCCGATGCTGCAACTGCTGAAGATCTCACGCCCATCGAGCACGTAGGATTCGGTCACCGCCTCGAGCATCTTTTCAATCACCTGCAGGATGGGCGTGAGCGCGACCACATCGTTGATGACCACGACAAACTCATCGCCTCCCAGCCGCGCCACGATGTCATCGGCGCGAACCGTATGTCGCAGGCGGCGGGCGACCTCACAGATGAGCTGGTCGCCACTGGCATGCCCGAGCGTGTCGTTGACCCGCTTGAAGCGGTCGAGGTCGATGAACATCACACCGACCAGGGTGCGATGACGTTTCGCGCGGATCAGTGATTGTTCCAGGCGATCCTTGAACAGCATCCGGTTGGGCAGGCCGGTCAGGGTATCGTGGGTGGCCAGTTGCTCGCGTTCGCGGCTGATACGGGCGGAGAAGTAGAACACCACCGTGGCGACCAGCGTCCCCACCAGCAGCGCGGCGGCGGACAGCAGGTAGATCCACCAGCGCGCGACGTCATGTTCCGCGCGCGCCTGATTGCTGGCAGCCGTTGATACCCGGTGCATTTCGGCATCGAGCTGCGACAGCGCGACCATGACCTGGTTCTGGATGGGAATCGCCTGCGTGACCACCCTCTCGCCCGCCTCCGCAGAGCGCCCCGCGGCGATCAGGTCGACGACTTCGTTCTGGATGGGCAGCGCCAGACTGGTGAGGCGTCCCTGTTCGACGATCAGTTCGCGTTCCCGCGCGTTCAGGGGTTGTTCCAACAAGGCCTGGCGGGCTGTGGCGAAGCGACTGCCCTGGTTGCTGAAATTCATCATCAAGGTGTCCTGGTCGAACGGGTCATCGACTTGAGTGAGCATCAGCATGGTCAGGGTTCGCTCGCGCGCAGCCGTCACCATGGCCTTGGTCAGTTCCTGGTTGCGCATGTGCACGTCGACCACCTTATTCAGGTTGGCGGTGGTTACGCCCAGCTGTTGCAGACCAATGACGCTGACGAAAACGATCA
Source organism: Hydrogenophilales bacterium 16-64-40 (assembly GCA_002256995.1). Classification (GTDB taxonomy): domain Bacteria; phylum Pseudomonadota; class Gammaproteobacteria; order Burkholderiales; family Thiobacillaceae; genus Thiobacillus. The sequence goes on along the minus strand of NCGX01000007.1, from coordinate 54,042 downwards.
GCAGCAATTGCATGACAAAGCCCCCGAGCAGGGCAAGTTTCCAGGCCGTGGGACGGGCGATACGCTTCACGGCAGGGTGGATGATCATGCGGGCTTCAGCTTGCATGTAAAAGTCGTGTTCCGTGGCCTCAAATGGCGGAAAAGGCAGTGGCCCGGTCACGTGGCACATTCGGGCGTGCCACGCAGCATGAGTTGATCGAATGCTGCATCGCCAGGTGCAGGCAAACCGGCCTGTCTTCCCCTTGATGTCATCAACGGCATTTATCCGTTAAAAAATAGGGGGGCTCAACAAACGACGACTCGGGGCAAGGTTCAGGGCGGGTTTCGCAGGCGCGCCGCGATTTCCTCCACCGACATGCGGGTGGTGTCGAGGACGGGCAGGGCATGGCGTATGAACAGCCGCTCGGCGGCGGCGAGTTCGCTGCGGCATTGCTGCAGGCTGGCATAGCGGCTGTCGGGGTAGCGCGCCTGGCGGATCGCGGCGAGGCGTTCGGCCGACAGGGTCAGGGCGCGCAGGCGCGGCAGGTTGGCGAGCAGAACGTCGGGCAGGCTGTCCTGCTCGAGGTCGTCCGGCGTGAGCGGGTAGTTGGCGACACGCAGGCCGTATTGCAGGGCGAGGTAGAGCGCGCTGGGGGTTTTGCCGACGCGCGAGACGCCGACCAGGATCAGGTCGGCCTGGTCGAGCCGCTGCGGCTGCAGGCCGTCGTCCAGCGCCAGGCTGAAATTCACCGCGTCGATGCGCGATTCGTAGTTGTTGGCCATGCCGTGGGTGCGCCCGCCGCTGGGGGTGGCGGCCTGCCCCAAGGCATGTTCCACCGCAGGGGCGATGAGGTCGAAGACGTCGAACACGCTGACGCGGCTGTCACGCAGGACGGCGCGCAGGGCCGGGTCGGTCAGGGTGGAAAACACCAGGGCGTCGGAAGAGGCGGCAATCCGCGCCGCAGCAGCCTGCGCCTTTTCAAGGCTGTCAATGAAAGGCAGTGCAATCAGGCTAAACTCAAGCGCAGGGAACTGCGCGAGCACGCTCTTTGCCACCGCTTCGACGGTGACGCCGGTGTGATCGGATACGCAGAAAACGCTGTGGTTTTTCATAAGGTGGATTATGCCGACTTCAACTGACTATATCGTTCCGCTGGACAGCCTGTCGATGGCGGATGTGCCGCGCGTGGGCGGCAAGAACGCGTCGCTGGGCGAGATGATCGCCAATCTGTCCGGCGCGGGGGTGAAGGTGCCGGGCGGCTTCGCCACCACTTCGCAGGCGTTCTGGGATTTTCTCGATCACAACGATTTGCGTGCGCGCATCGATGCGCGGCTGACGGCGCTCGACGTGGCGGACGTGACGGCGCTGGCCGCGGCGGGGGCGGAGATCCGCGGCTGGGTGGAGGCGGCCGCCTTGCCGTCTGACCTGGAATCGGGCCTGCGCACCGCCTATGCCGCGCTCGGCGACAACGTGTCGGTGGCGGTGCGCTCGTCGGCCACCGCCGAGGACCTGCCCGACGCCTCGTTTGCCGGCCAGCAGGAAACCTATCTGCACGTGCGCGGCGCCGATGACTTGCTGCTGTATGTGAGAAAAGTCTTTGCTTCGCTCTACAACGATCGCGCCATTGCCTACCGCGTGCACCACGGCTTTGCGCATGCCGACGTCGCGCTGTCGGCCGGCGTGCAGCGCATGGTGCGCGCCGACATCGCGTGTTCCGGCGTGCTGTTCACCCTGGACACCGAATCCGGATTTCGCGACGTGGTGTTCATCACCGCCGCCTATGGCCTCGGCGAAACCGTGGTGCAGGGCTCGGTCAACCCGGACGAGTTCTATGTGCACAAGCCGAAGCTGGCCGAAGGCTTTCCCGCCGTGGTGCGGCGCGAACTCGGCGAGAAGGCGACCCGCATGGTGTGGCGCGGCGGCGAGACCGTGATCGAGGACACGCCGGCGGACCTGCGGCGCCAGTATTCGCTGACCGACGCCGAGGTACTGGAACTGGCGCGCCAGGCCATGGCGATCGAGGCGCACTATCAGCGCCCGATGGACGTCGAGTGGGCGAAGGACGGCGAAACCGGCGAACTCTTCATCGTGCAGGCGCGCCCGGAAACGGTGAAGGCGCGCGCCAACGGCGTCAGCGAACGCTATACGCTGGAAGCGCCCGGCGAGGTGCGTATCAGCGGCCGCGCCATCGGCCAGAAAATCGGCGCCGGCGTTGTGCGGCAGATCGCCAGCCCGGCCGAGATGAACCGGGTGCAGCCGGGCGACATCCTGGTCACCGACATGACCGACCCCGACTGGGAGCCGGTAATGAAACGCGCGGCGGCGATCGTCACCAACCGCGGCGGGCGCACCTGCCATGCCGCGATCGTGGCGCGCGAACTGGGCATTCCCGCGGTGGTGGGCACCGGCGAGGCCACCACGGTGCTGAAGGACGGCGAAACGGTGACGGTGTCGTGCGCCGAGGGCGACACCGGCTTCGTCTATGCGGGCAAGCTGCGGTTCTCGGTGGAGACCCTGGCGAGCGAGACCCTGGCCGAGCCGCCGGTGAAGTTGATGATGAACGTCGGCAATCCCGAACGCGCCTTCGAGTTCGCCCAGATCCCCAATCACGGCGTCGGCCTGGCGCGTCTGGAGTTCATCATCGCGCGCATGATCGGCGTGCATCCGCTGGCGCTGCTCGACTATGCCGGCCAATCACCTGAACTGCGCGACGAGATCGATGCGCGCACCGCGGGCTATGCCGACCCGGTGTCGTTCTATGTCGACAAGTTGGCCGAGGGCATCGCCACGCTGGCGGCCGCGTTCTGGCCGCAGCCGGTGATCGTGCGGCTGTCCGACTTCAAGTCCAACGAATACGCCAACCTGGTGGGCGGCGAGCGCTACGAGCCGAAGGAGGAAAACCCCATGCTGGGGCTGCGCGGCGCGGCGCGCTATGTGTCGGCGCTGTTCCGCCCGGCGTTCGAGCTGGAGTGCCGGGCACTGAAGCAGGTGCGCGAGACGCTGGGGTTTTCCAACGTCGAAGTGATGATCCCCTTTGTGCGCACGGTGGAGGAATGCGCGACGGTGGTAAAATTGCTGGAAGCAAACGGTCTCAAGCGCGGCGAGCACGATTTGCGCCTGATCATGATGTGCGAAATTCCCTCCAACGTGCTGCTGGCGGACGACTTTTTGCAGCACGTTGACGGCTTTTCCATCGGCAGCAACGACCTCACCCAGCTCACGTTGGGCATCGACCGCGACTCCGGCCTGGTGGCCGAAGGCTTCGACGAGCGCAACCCGGCGGTGAAGAAACTGCTGGCGGAAGCCATCGCCGCCTGCAACCGGCACGGCAAATACATCGGCATCTGCGGCCAGGGGCCGAGCGACCACCCCGATCTGGCGGAATGGCTGGTGGCACAGGGGATCGGCTCGATTTCGCTGAATCCGGACACGGTGGTGGCGACCTGGCGGCGTCTGCTGCGTCATTGAGCCGTCACCGGGGATGAAGTAGAATCCGCCATCACCCGCCCCTGCTCATAAAATGACGAAGTATGTGTTTGTCACCGGTGGAGTGGTTTCTTCCCTCGGGAAAGGAATCGCCTCCGCCTCTCTCGCTGCGCTGCTCGAATCGCGCGGTATCCGTGTCACCCTGTTAAAGCTCGATCCGTACATCAACGTCGATCCCGGCACCATGAGTCCGTTTCAGCACGGCGAGGTATTCGTGACCGACGACGGCGCGGAAACCGACCTCGATCTGGGGCATTACGAGCGCTTTTCCAGCGCACGCATGAGCCGGCGCAACAATTTCACCACCGGCCAGATCTACAAGTCGGTGATCGACAAGGAGCGCCATGGCGATTATCTCGGCGCCACGGTGCAGGTCATCCCGCACATCACCGACGAAATCAAGCGCTCGATCCGCGCGGGTGCAGAAGGCGCCGACGTGGCGCTGGTCGAGATCGGCGGCACCGTGGGCGACATCGAATCGCTGCCGTTTTTGGAAGCGATCCGCCAGATGGGGTTTGAAGACGGCCCCGAAAACACCTGCTTTATCCACCTGACGCTGCTGCCCTACATCGCGACCGCCGGCGAGTTGAAAACCAAGCCGACCCAGCACTCGGTGAAGGAGTTGCGCGAGATCGGCATCCAGCCCGACATCCTGTTGTGCCGTGCGGATCGTGAAATCCCGGTCGATGAGCGACGCAAGATTGCACTGTTCACCAATGTGCGGCCGGAGGCGGTGATCCAGATGCTGGATTCCGATTCGATCTACAAGATTCCGGCGATGTTGCACGACCAGATGCTCGACGAGATCGTCTGCCACAAGCTGAAAATCCTGGCGCGTGCGGCCGATCTGACCACCTGGAAAAAACTGGTTAACGCGCTGGAACACCCCGAACACACCGTCAATATCGCCTTCGTCGGCAAGTATGTCGACCTCACCGAGTCCTACAAGTCGCTGTCGGAAGCCATGATCCATGCGGGCATGCATACCCTCAGCAAGGTGAAAGTCCATTACATCGACTCCGAACAGATCGAGAGATCCGGCGTTGACTGCCTGAAGGGCATGGACGCGATCCTGGTGCCCGGCGGCTTCGGCAAGCGCGGCGTCGAAGGCAAGATCGCCGCCATCCGCTATGCGCGGGAAAACAAGGTGCCGTACCTGGGCATCTGCCTCGGCATGCAGCTCGCCGTGGTCGAGTTCGCGCGCGACGTCGCCGGCATGGCGGACGCCCACTCGACCGAGTTCGAGCCTGCCACCACGCATCCGGTGATCGGTCTCATCACCGAATGGCTGGACCGCGGCGGTCAGGTCGAAAAGCGCAGCGAGCAGTCCGATTTGGGCGGCACCATGCGCCTCGGCGGCCAGCCGTGCGAACTCAAGGACGGCACGCTGGCGCGCGAGGTCTATGGCGCGGCCAGCATCACCGAGCGCCACCGCCATCGCTACGAAGTCAACAACACCCTGCTGGCGGAACTTGAGGCCCGTGGCCTGGTGGTCGCCGGACGCGCGCCGGGCACCGACCTGTGCGAAATGGTCGAACTGCCGACCTCGGTCCATCCCTGGTTCGTCGCCTGCCAGTTCCATCCCGAATTCACCAGCAATCCGCGCAACGGCCATCCGCTGTTCATCGCGTTTGTGAAAGCCGCGCTGGCGCATCAGGCCACGGTTGAAGCTGCACCAGCGCAGCAACAGGAGCTCGCATGAAACTCTGTCATTTTGAAGCCGGGATCGAGCATCCGCTGTTCCTGATTGCCGGTCCCTGCGTGATCGAATCCGAACAACTGGCGATGGACACCGCCGGCGCGCTGAAGGAAATGTGCGCGTCGCTGAATATCCCCTTCATCTACAAGTCGTCGTTCGACAAGGCCAACCGCTCGTCGACCCAGTCCTTCCGGGGACCGGGGATCGAGGAGGGGCTGCGCATCCTGTCCGAGGTCAAGAAGCAGATCGGCGTGCCGGTGCTGACCGACGTCCATGAAGACACGCCGCTGGCCGAAGTGGCTGCCGTGGTCGACGTGCTGCAGACCCCGGCCTTCCTGTGCCGCCAGACCAACTTCATCCAGAACGTCGCGCGCACGGGGCTGCCGGTCAACATCAAGAAGGGCCAGTTCCTGGCGCCGTGGGACATGCAGAACGTGGTCGACAAGGCACGCGAGGTCGGCAACGACCAGATCATGGTGTGCGAGCGCGGCGCGTCCTTCGGCTACAACACGCTGGTGTCCGACATGCGCGGCCTGGCGATCATGCGCGCCACGCAGTGCCCGGTGGTGTTCGACGCCACCCACTCGGTGCAGCAGCCGGGCGGGCAGGGCACGACCAGCGGCGGTCAGCGCGAGTTCGTGCCCGTGCTGGCACGTGCGGCAGTCGCTGCCGGGGTGGCGGGCGTGTTCGCGGAGACCCATCCGGATCCGGCATGCGCCCTGTCCGACGGACCCAACGCGTGGCCGCTCGACATGATGAAGGAACTGCTGGAAACGCTGAAGGAAATCGACGCGCTGGTGAAACAGCGCGGTTTTATTGAACACAAAGTCATGAAGACCTGATCCGCGAAGCGGACAAAACTGAACAAGGAAAAGAAATTGAGCGCCATTATTGATGTCATCGCCCGGGAAATTCTCGACTCCCGCGGCAATCCCACTGTCGAAGCCGACGTGCTGCTGGAATCCGGCGTGCTGGGTCGCGCCGCCGTGCCCTCGGGCGCCTCCACCGGCAGCCGCGAGGCGATCGAGTTGCGCGACGGCGACAAGTCGCGCTACCTCGGCAAGGGCGTGCTGAAAGCCGTCGAACATATCAACACCGAAATCTGCGAAGCCATCATCGGCCTCGACGTCGAAGACCAGGCCTTCATCGATCAAACCATGATCGATCTCGACGGGACCGAGAACAAATCGCGCCTCGGCGCCAATGCGCTGCTGGCCGTGTCGATGGCGTGCGCGCGCGCCGCCGCCGAACAGGCCGGGCTGCCGCTGTACCGCTACCTCGGCGGTGCTGCGCCGATGGCCTTGCCGGTGCCGATGATGAACATCATCAACGGCGGCGCGCATGCCAACAACAACATCGACATGCAGGAATTCATGATCATCCCGGTCGGCGCGCCGAGCTTCCGCGAAGCCCTGCGCTATGGTGCCGAAGTCTTCCACGCGCTGAAGAAGCTGCTGGATGACGCCGGTATGGCGACCACCGTCGGCGACGAAGGCGGTTTTGCCCCCAACCTGGAGTCACACGAGGCCGCGCTCAAGCTGATCGTTCAGGCGATCGAAAAAGCCGGCCTGCAGCCGGGCATCGACGTCGCCATTGGCGTCGATTGTGCCGCATCCGAGTTCTATAAGGACGGCCTCTACCATCTCGAGTCCGAAGGCCTGAAGCTGACCTCGGCCGAGTTCACCGACTACCTGGCCGCGTGGTGCGACAAATACCCCATCATCAGCATCGAAGACGGCATGGCCGAAGGCGACTGGGACGGCTGGAAGGTCCACACCGAGAAGCTCGGCCGCCGCGTGCAACTGGTGGGCGACGATCTGTTCGTCACCAACGCAAAAATCCTGAAGGAAGGGATCGAAAAGGGCGTCGCCAACTCGATCCTGATCAAGGTCAACCAGATCGGCACGCTGTCGGAAACTTTCCTGGCGATCGAGATGGCCAAGCAGGCCGGCTACACCGCGGTGATCTCGCATCGCTCGGGCGAGACCGAGGACACCACGATTGCCGACCTGGCGGTCGCGACCAACGCGCGCCAGATCAAGACCGGCTCGCTGTCGCGTTCCGACCGCATGGCCAAATACAACCAGCTGCTGCGCATCGAGGAAGAACTCGGCGACACGGCCAGCTACCCCGGACGCGATGCTTTCCGCCAGCGCGGCTGAATGGATCGCACGCATCCGCGGCCAGGGCCTGACCTGGGTGCTGGCGGCCTCGCTTTTGCTGCTGCAATATCCGCTGTGGCTGGGCGAGGGCGGCTGGTTGAAGGTGCGTGAGCGTGCGCACAAAATCGACACCCAACAGGCGCTGAATCAGCGTCTGAAAACCCGCAATGCCGGCCTGCAGGCCGAGCTCGGCGACCTCAAGCAGGGACGCGACGCCATCGAAGAGCGAGCGCGCAATGAACTGGGTATGATTGCGCCGGACGAATGGTTCGTCCGCGTAGTGTCCGCCCACTCCGTTCAGTCGGGAAAAGTAAATGAGTGATTTGCAAATCGGCTTGTTGGTAATTGGCGCGGTCGTCGTGACGGCGGTGCTGCTGTTCAACTGGATCCAGGAGCGCCGCTTCAGGAAACAGGCCGACGCGGCCTTTCAGGCACCGGTGGGCGATGTGCTGATGCAGTCAGGCGCGATGCCCCATGGCATGCACAAGCGGGTCGAGCCCGCACTGCATGAGCCCGTCTTCGACGCTGGCGGACCGGACGAAGTCGCCGAAGCCGGCGAGCCCCGTTTGCGGATCGATGCGGTCCCCTCGCCCGCGGCAGTACCGGCCGCACCGTTTGCCGCCGCGCCCGATCTGCGCGCGCCATCGTCTGTCTCTCCGCCGCCCGCATCACCGCGCCCGGCCGCACCACCGGTGGCGGCGCCCTACGATGAACTGATCGAATACCGCGTCCGCATCGGCAGCGATGGCGTGCGGGCGGATGTGTTCGCCGATGCCTTCAATCACGCGCGCTCGCTTGGCAAGACGGTGCGCTGGATGGGGCTGCCGGTCGGCGCGGCGGAATGGGAGGAAATCCAGCCCTGGCGCGAGGTGCACTATCAGCAGGTGGTGGTCACCATGCAGCTGGCCGACCGCAACGGCGCAGTGCAGGAGGATCAACTCTCGGCCCTGTGCGCCATGCTGCAAAGCACGGCGCAGATGCACAGTCTGCGTATCGCCTGTGGCGATGTGGCGGAAGCGATCGATCGTGCGCAGGCCATCGATCGCTTCTGTGTCGATGTCGACGTCCTGATCGGCCTCAACGTGGTGGCGCGCGGCGAAGGTGCGGTGAACCTGACGCGCATCGTGCACGAGGCGGAAAGCAGTGGCATGGCGCTGGGCGTGGACGGCGTGTTCCAGTTGCTCGACAGCCGCGGCGAACCGCTCTATGCCCTGTGCAACCATGATGCCGAACCGTTCAGTGCCACGGTGATCGAGGGACAAACCTCGCAGGGGGTCACCCTGCAGTTCGACGTGCCGCGCGTGCCGGATGGCCTCAAGGTGTTTGACGGCATGGTGGCGTTCGGTCGCAAGCTGGCCAACGAAGTCGGCGGCATCCTGGTGGACGACAACCTGCGGCCGCTGACTGACACCGGCATCGAAAAAATCCGCACCCAGCTCACGCAGATCTACGAACGCATGGAAGCGCGCGGCGTGCCATCCGGATCCCGGCGAGCGCTGCGTCTGTTTTCCTGATGGCGTCGACCGATGTCCTGGCGCGCGTCACTGCGCTCCGCCGGGAAATCGAGCGCCACAATTACGCCTACTACGTTCTCGACCAGCCGACGATTCCCGATGCGGAATACGACCGGCTGTTCCGTGAGCTGCAGGCCCTCGAAGCCGAACATCCCGAACTTGTCACGCCCGATTCGCCCACCCAGCGCGTTGGCGGCAAGCCGCTGGATAGCTTGCCCAAGGTGCGCCATGCGGTGCCGATGCTGTCGATTCGCACCGAAACCGACACCGAGGCCAGCGGCGCGCAGGCCTTTGACGCCAGGGTGCGCAAGGAGCTGGGGCTGGATGAGCGCGACCCGCCGGTCGAGTACGCGGCCGAGCTGAAATTCGACGGACTGGCCATGAACCTGCGCTACGAACACGGCGTGCTGGTGCAGGCGGCCACCCGTGGCGACGGGGAAACCGGCGAGGATGTCACCCAGAATATCCGCACCGTGTGTGCCATTCCTTTGCGCCTGAATACCGAGTCGCCGCCCGCCGTGCTGGAAGTGCGTGGCGAGGTGTTCATGCGGCGCGACGATTTCGAGCGCTACAACGCAAAGCAGCGCGAAGCCGGCAAGCCGACCCTGGTCAACCCGCGCAACGGCGCGGCGGGCAGTATCCGTCAGCTTGACCCCAAGCTGGCCGCGCAGCGTCCGCTGTCGTTTTTTGCCTATGGCCTGGGCGAGGTTCAGGGTTGGCGTACACCGGCCACCCACAGCGGCACGCTCGACGCGCTGGCCGCACTCGGCGTGCCGGTGTGTGCCGAGCGCATCACCGGCCAGGGCGCGGCGGCGCTGATTGCTTTTTACGACGACATCGCCGCGCGCCGCGACCAGCTGCCGTTCGACATCGACGGCGTGGTGTACAAGGTCGACCGCTTCGACCTGCAGCGCGAGCTGGGCTTTGTCACGCGCGAGCCGCGCTGGGCGGTGGCGCACAAGTTTCCGGCGCAGGAGCAGCTGACCACCGTGCTCGGCATCGAGGTGCAGGTCGGCCGCACCGGCGCGTTGACGCCGGTGGCGCGCCTGGCGCCGGTGTTCGTCGGCGGCGTCACGGTGACCAACGCCACCCTGCACAACCAGGACGAAATCGACCGCAAGGACGTGCGCGTCGGCGATACCGTGATCGTGCGGCGCGCAGGCGACGTGATCCCAGAAGTGGTCGCTGTGGTGCTCGACCGGCGTCCCGACCCTGCGCCCCCGCAGTTCAATATCCTGCAGCGCTACCCCGTCTGTCCCGAGTGTGGCTCGCACGTGGTGCGGCTGGAAGGCGAGGCGGCGGCGCGCTGCACCGGCGGGCTGTATTGCCCGGCGCAGCGCAAACAGGCTTTGCTGCATTGCGCCTCGCGTCGCGCGATGGACATCGAGGGGCTGGGCGACAGGCTGGTCGATCAGCTGGTCGATCGCGGCCTGGTGCACACGCCCGCCGATGTCTATGGCCTGACCCTGGAGACGCTGGCCGGTCTGGATCGCATGGCCGAGAAATCGGCGGCGAATCTGCTCGCGGCGATCGAGACCAGCAAGGCCACCACACTGGCGCGCTTCATCTTTGCGCTGGGCATCCGCAATGTGGGGGAAACGACCGCCAAGGATCTGGCCAAGCATTTCGGCTCGCTGGACAAACTGATCGCCGCACCCGAATCCGACCTGCTGGCGGTGCGCGATGTCGGCCCGATCGTGGCGCAGTCGATCAGCCAGTTTTTTGCCGAACCGCATAACCTGGAAGTGGTCAACAAGCTGCGTGCTGCGGGGGTGCACTGGCCGGAATCAAGCGGCTTGGTACAATCGACCGGGGTCCTGGCGGGCAAGACGCTGGTGCTGACCGGCACGCTGCCGACGCTGACGCGCGATGTCGCGAAGGAAATAATCGAGGCCGCGGGCGGCAAGGTGGCCGGCTCGGTGTCGAAGAAGACCGACTACGTGGTGGCCGGCGCGGAAGCCGGCAGCAAGCTGGTCAAGGCGCAGGAACTCGGCGTGCCCATCCTTGACGAACCCGGGCTGCTGGCCTTGCTGGCGCCGAATAAAAAGAACGGGCAGCACGCTTTAGATTTTTGAACCCAATGACTGATAGGGAAAATACATGCAAAAAGTAAGGAAAGCCGTATTTCCGGTTGCCGGCCTTGGCACCCGCTTTCTGCCGGCCACCAAGGCCAGCCCGAAGGAAATGCTGCCCATTGTCGACAAGCCGCTGATCCAGTACGCAGTTGAAGAGGCCATGGAAGCCGGCATCACCGACATGATCTTCATCAGCAGCCGCACCAAGCGCACTGTGGAGGACCACTTCGACAAGGCTTATGAACTGGAAACCGAACTGGCCGCGCGCGGCAAGGATCGCGATCTGGAACTGGTGCAGTCGATCCGCCCGGCCGGCGTCAATTTCATCTACATCCGCCAGGCCGAAGCGCTGGGGCTCGGCCATGCCGTGTTGTGCGCGCAGCCGGTGATCGGCAACGAACCCTTCGCCGTCATCCTCGCCGACGACCTGATCGACGGCAGTCCGGCGGCGATGAAGCAGATGGTCGATCTATACGAGTATTACCAGTGTTCGGTGCTCGGGGTGCAGCAGGTGGCACCGTCGGAAACCGCGTCCTACGGCATTGTCGACGCCAGCCCCATGGCGGATCGTGTGTCGCGGGTGAACGCCATCGTCGAAAAACCGAAACCCGAGGACGCACCGTCCAACCTCGGTGTGGTCGGTCGCTACATACTCACCCCGCGGATCTTCCACCACATCCAGCACCTCAAGCCCGGCGCCGGCGGCGAATTGCAGCTGACCGACGCCATCGCCGCCTTGCTGAAAGAACAGCAGGTGCTGGCCTATGACTTCGACGGCACCCGCTACGACTGCGGCAGCAAGCTGGGCTATCTGCAGGCCACCGTCGAATACGCGCTCAAGCACAGCGAAGTCAGCGAAGACTTCGCGGCGTACCTGAAAAAAAATGTTTGCTGAATCCCGGGTGAGGGGAAAGGTTGCGAACGCCGTACTATTTGTCGACCTTTACGGCGCGGACAATGCGACGGCCGGAACGTTTGACCACGCCGATTCCCGCAGCCATGCCTCCAGCTTTTCCGCCGGCATCGGCCTGCCCATGAAGTAGCCCTGCGAGCAATCGCAGCCGAGCATGCCGAGGATGTGCCAGGCGTCCCGGGTTTCCACGCCTTCGGCGATCACCTTGAGTCCCAGGTTGTGGGCGAGATCGATGGTGGAGCGCACGATCACCGCATCGTTTTCGTTTTCCACCATGTCCATCACAAAGGATTTGTCGATTTTCAGTTCGTCTACCGGCAGCCCCTTGAGATAGGCAAGCGACGAATAGCCGGTGCCGAAATCATCGATCGAGAGCGTCACCCCCATGCGGTCGAGTTCGGTGAGGATGGCGAGGCCGTCGCTGGGGTTGGCCATGACCGCGCTCTCGGTGATTTCGAGGATGAGGTCTTGTGGGGCGACGCCACTCTCGGCAAGCAGGGCGGAAATGCTGGCGGGCAGTTCCATGTCGTGCAGGTTGCGCGCGGAGAGGTTGACTGCCATGGTCAGGACGTGAGCCTGCCGCTGCAGGATCACCAGTTGCGCCAGCGCGGTCCTCAGCACCCAATGGGTGAGGGGGCCGATCAGCCCCGCATCTTCCGCCAGGGGGATGAACTGGTCGGGCGCGAGGAAGCCGCGCTGCGGATGGTTCCAGCGAACTAGTGCCTCGACGCCGATCACGCGCTGGCTGTGATGGTCGATTTGCGGCTGGTAGTAGAGGCACAGCTGGTCCGCCTGGATGGCGGCGCGCAACTCGCTCTTGAGCGAGAGATCGTGGCGGTTGGTGTGTACCTGATCCGGGGCATACACCGCATAGCCCTTGCCTGCGCGTTTCGCCACATACATCGCGATGTCGGCGCAACGAAGCAGCTCGCTGGCGTCGCGGCACTGGGAAGGATAGAGCGACACCCCCAGGCTTGCGCCGAGGTCGATGCCCTGGTTCTGCCAGTGGAAGGGCTTGTCCAGGGCGGCGAGCAGCTTGTTCGCGATGGCCGGGATGCCTTTGCGATCCAGGTCATGCACCAGCACGACATACTCGTCGCCGCCCAGCCGCGCCACCGTGTCTTCGGCGCGTACCGCCTCCTTGAAGCGGCGCCCGACTTCCCGCAGCAGCTTGTCGCCCACCTCATGGCCCAGGGTGTCGTTGACTTCCTTGAAGCGGTCCAGGTCCATCAGCACCACCCCGAACGAGGTGTGGGCGCGCTTGGACCGTTCGATCTCATGCTCGAGCCGGTCATGCAGCAGCGAGCGGTTGGCCAAACCGGTCAGCGGGTCATACATCGCCTGGGCAGCGAGTTGTCTGGCCTGATGGGTTGCGCGCCGGCTGACGAAACCGGCAATCAGGATCCCGATCAGCAGCGCCGCCGTGCCCAGCCCCAGCGTCAGGTTGCGCACGCGCGCATACGAGATTTCTGCATTGCGCACCGCAGTGGCTGTTTGCTGGCGCTGCAGGTCGAGCAGGTTGCTGACATGGATGGCGATGGCGCGCTGCCTTGGCATGGCGACGCTGCGTATCTGGTCGAATATTGCTGTCTGGTCGTCGATGAAGGTGGACATCTCCACGACCTTTTGCACCTCGGGTTGGGCCTCGCTGGTGAGCTCACGGATGTGGCCGAGGATCTCGCTTTCCAGCGGGTTGAGCGGCATACGCTCGAGTTGACTCCGCGCCCGGATGTAAATGGCGCCTTGAGCATTGAAGCGCTGAATCTCCTCATCCTTGTCGAACGGGTCGGCGAGGATGGGCAGGGCGTGCATGGAGAGCGCGCGCTCGCGCAACGCGCTGTGCATTTCAGTGGCAAGCACGGTCTTGACGTTGTTGATCTGGGCGATGTCCTTCAGGCGCTGGTTGGCCTCGGCCACATAACGTAGGCCGCTCGCGCTGAGCGCGGCCATCAGGACGAGCACGATGAGGAAGCCGAGCCCGATGCGGACACCCATCCCACGGTGTTGCGTGTGCGACATCATCTTTTCTGTAATCGCCCCGTTTATGTTGTTTGTATAAGCTTATAAGGCTTGTTTATCGGACAGGTGCGGGCGTACTTTAACGTGCGTGGCCTGGGCTGCGGCTCAGGTTGTTAGCTGGGCGCGGCCATGCAGCCAGACTGCGGCTTCCAGCGCATCGGCCGCTGCCATCCCCTGACCCAGCAGCGCGGTCACCATGCCGGTGAGGCGGTCGCCCGAACCGGCCTGGGCAAGCCAGGGGCCGCCCGTGGTGTTGATGGCGTAGCGGCTATCGGGATGGGCGATGACGGTACCCGCCCCTTTCAGCGCGACGTGCGCCCGGTAGTGCGCGCTCAGGTTGCGGGCGGCCCCGACGCGGTCCGCCTGGACATCCGCAACTCGCCTGCCGAGCAGGCGCGCAGCTTCGCCGGGGTGCGGGGTGAGCAGGGTGGGGGCGCTGCGGCGGGCAGCCAGTCGGGCCAGCTCGGGGTGGCCCGCCAGCAGGTTCAGCGCATCGGCGTCCAGCACCAGCGGGCAGGTCGCGGCGAGGGCGGTTCCCAGCAGCGCATGCGCGCGCGGATGCTGGCCCAGGCCAGGGCCGATCGCCAGCACGTCCGGATTACCCTCCACCAGGCTTTCCGCCACGGCGAACATCAGCCGCGGCTCCAGGTAATCGACCACGACACGCTCGTCCAGCACGCCCAGGGTGACGCTGCCTGCGCCCTGCTGCAGCGCGGCGCGCCCGGCGATCAGGCAGGCGCCGACCATGCCACCGGCGCCGCCGATGATGCCGACATGACCGAACAGGCCCTTATGACTGTTCTGGCGGCGCGCGGGCAGGCGATGGCGGCTTTCCAGCTGCGTCAGCGCAATGCCCGGCACGGCAGGCAGGGCGGCCGCATCGATGCCGAGCGTGTCGAGGTGCAGTTGGCCGGCGTAATCGGGGCCGTCGGCGGTGAACAGGCCGGGCTTGAGTCCGAGAAAGGTGAGGGTGTGGTCGGCGCGCAGCGCGCAGCCGCGGACCCGCCCGCTGTCGCTGTCGAGCCCGCTCGGCACGTCGAGCGCAAGTTTCGGGCAGCCCAGGCCATTCACCGCTTCGATCCAGCGCGCGTCCTCGCCGCCGAGGTCGCGTTGCAGCCCCACGCCGAATAGGCCGTCGATGACCAGGCTGTATCGCCGCGATGGCGGGATGTCCGCGAGGACCGTGCCGCCGCTTTCACGCCAGGCCGCCCAGGCGCGCGCGGCATCCGGCGGCAGACGGGCGGGGTCGGCGCGGCTGACGACGATCAGCCGGAATCCTTGTGTCGCGAGCCGTCGCGCGGCGACCAGCGCGTCGCCGCCGTTGTTGCCGGGCCCGGCCAGGATGAGGATGGATTCGCCCGATTCGCTGGCCAGCGTGCCGGCCAGTTCGGCGGCAGCCATGCCCGCCCGTTCCATCAGCGAGGTGGCGGGGTGAGCGTCCGCCCAATCCCGGTCGATCGCCCGACAGCCGGCGGCCATGAACAGCGGCGGCGAGACGATGGCGCGGGGCGCGATCGGCATGGGCGCGTAAGGGTCTGAATGAACGGGGCGTCCGGGGTGTGCCATGTGAAGAGGTATCCAGTCGGGGCGGCTTTGGACTGACATCTTAATCCCATGGCCGGCGCCGCGCGATTGACCGGGCACGGTAGAAAATAATCAGCGCCAACAGTATTAAGCGCGGCCATCTGATTGCCGTTAAGGGGTCACCGGGCATCCGGCGATTAAAAATAGGAGGAGGTTGAAATGCGTAGACGGAGCTTTCTGGCGGGCCTGACCATGCTTCCCGCGTTACCGCTGGTGGCGAATGCCGCCGGGCGCGATCTGCGGATCGGGATTTATCCGGGCACCGGAAAAGCCGATATTTTGATGGGGGATTTCCGCGCCTATGCGATGCCTTTCGCGCAGGCGCTGGGTTCCGTCATCGGAGCCACCCCCAAGCTCACCCTGTTCCGCAGCATCAGGAGCGTTCTGGGTTCCCTGAAAAGCAGCCGACTGGATCTCTATTTTGTTCCGCCGTCGGTGGCGGTTTTGGTGCTGGACCACGATTTCTCGCCCGTCGCCCGCGTGCGCGATCAGGCCACCGGCGTGCTGGTTCGCCGCAAGGGCGTGGCAGTCAAAACCGTGGCTCTGACCGAGAAGGAATCCTGGCTGGATGTGATGGCCCGTTATACGCTCACGCAAAACAAGCACGACTCACTGAGGCTGCTCAATTTCAAGACGCAGGATGAAGTCGCCCTGGCCATGCAGCGTGATTTTGCCGAGGCCGGCAGTTTGCGCAGCAGTCTCGCCAATGAACTGGTTGCAAAGGACGCGTTCGAGATATGGCATCCGCTGCCGACCACGCCGGATTTCACGCTGATGGCGACCAACCGCCTCAACGCAGCCGATCAGGGCAGGCTGGGGGCGGCTGCCGTCGCACTCAGTCCGGCCGCCATTCAGCAACTGCAGCAGACCATCCACAGCAAGGTCACCGGTTTTGTGATCGACAAGGAAGCGGATTACAAGACCATCAAGCAGGCGATCACCGATGCCGGCTATTGATCCACACGCTGACGGGAGGACTTGCAGGGCAAGCCTGGTGACCTACACTACGGCGTATCCACAGGTTTGAGGAGATGCCGCATGAAAGCCCGGCATTACAATCCGGAGGGCGCGCCGGTGACGCAATGTTCCGACGAAGGCAGTTGCAGCGTGGTCAGCTGCGAGGTCTGCCTGAAGGAAATCCCCGCCGATGCCGTCAAAGTGAAGGATGCACAGGACTACGTCCATCATTTTTGCGGGCTTGATTGCCTCGAAACCTGGCAAAAGCAGGCCGGCATTCGCCAGCAAGCCGGTCCGGAGAAGCGCCCCGATCAGCTAAAATAGCGCCTTTGCCCGTTCGCAAAGACGCACATGTCTGCCATCGTCTCCCTTCCCGGCGCCGCCGCGCTGTCCCCGTTCCGTCTCGATAAAATCCGCCGCGAGGCCGCGCAGCAGGGCCTGAACCTGGGCACGCTGACTGCGCGCCACTGGCACTTTCTGGAACTGGAGGGCGCGCTTGACGCTGCGCAAATGCAGCTGGTCGAACAGGCGCTCGATTACGGCACGCCGACCGACACGCCGACTGCAAATGACCCGCTGATCCTGGTCACGCCCCGCCCCGGCACGATTTCGCCGTGGTCGTCTAAAGCCACCGATATCCTTAAAAACTGCGGCCTTGTGGGCTTCATGCGGATCGAGCGCGGGGTGGCCTTTCATGTGCTGGACGCTACCGGCCAGGCGCTGTCGGCCGAGGCAGCGGCACGCTTGCTGCCGCTCTTGCACGATCGCATGACCGAAGCGGTGATGACGCTGGCCGACGTGGCACAGCTGTTTCGCCACGTGCCGCCGCGCGAACTGGCCTGCGTCGACGTGCTGGGCGGCGGCCGCCCGGCGCTGGAAACCGCCAACCGCAAGCTCGGCCTGGCGCTGTCGGACGACGAAGTCGAGTATCTGGTGGACAACTTCATCCGCATCGGGCGCAACCCCACCGACGTCGAGCTGATGATGTTCGCGCAGGCCAACTCCGAGCATTGCCGCCACAAGATCTTCAACGCCTCGTGGGTGATCGATGGCGCGGCGCAGGCGAAGACGCTGTTCGGCATGATCCGCGACACCCACGCCGCGCACCCGGAAGGCACGGTGGTGGCGTATTCGGACAACTCTTCCGTCATCGAAGGCGCGACCATCGACCGCTTCTACCCGCGCGCCGACGGCAGCTACGCGTACAGCAGCGAGCTGACCCACGTGCTGATGAAGGTGGAAACGCACAACCACCCGACGGCGATTTCGCCTTTCGCAGGCGCGGCCACCGGCAGCGGCGGTGAAATCCGCGACGAGGGCGCGACCGGCACCGGGTCAAAACCCAAGGCCGGCCTCGCTGGGTTTTCGGTGTCCAACCTCAACATTCCCAGTTTCGAGCAAGCGTGGGAAGCAGGCGCCTACGGCAAGCCGGAGCGCATCGTCACCCCGCTCGCGATCATGCTCGAAGGCCCGATCGGCGCGGCGGCGTTCAACAACGAATTCGGCCGCCCCAACCTGGCGGGTTATTTCCGCACCTTCGAAGAGACGGTCGCCGGGCAGCGGCGCGGCTACCACAAGCCCATCATGCTGGCGGGCGGCGTCGGCAGCATCCGTGCCGACCATGTGGACAAGAAAATGCTGCCGGTCGGCACCCTGCTGATCCAGCTGGGCGGCCCCGGCATGCTGATCGGGCTGGGCGGCGGCGCCGCCTCGTCGATGGACACCGGGGCCAACGCCGCTGACCTCGACTTCGATTCGGTGCAGCGCGGCAACCCGGAAATGGAGCGGCGCGCGCAGGAGGTCATCGACCGCTGCTGGCAACTGGGCGAGGCCAATCCGATCCTGTCGATCCACGACGTCGGCGCCGGCGGCCTGTCGAACGCGCTGCCCGAGCTGGTGCACGGCGGCGGCCGCGGCGGCCGCTTCGAGCTGCGCGCCGCGCCGTCGGAGGAGTCCGGTATGTCGCCGCGCGAAATCTGGTGCAACGAGGCGCAGGAGCGCTATGTGCTGGCGATTCCGCCGGCGCGCCTCGACGAATTCCGCGCCATCTGCGAGCGCGAACGCTGCCCGTTTGCCGTGCTGGGCGAAGCCACCGAAGACAACCACCTCTTGGTGACCGACAGCCATTTCGAGAATGCGCCGGTGGACGTGAGCCTGGACGTGATCCTCGGCAAGCCACCCAAGATGACGCGTGACGTCGCGCACCAGCCGACCCTGCCGGCGCCGCTGGCGCTCGACGGCATCGACCTCAAGGACGCCGTTTACCGTGTGCTGGCGATGCCCGGCGTGGCGTCGAAGATGTTCCTGATCGCCATCGGCGACCGCACCGTTGGCGGGCTGACCGCGCGCGACCAGTGCGTCGGGCCGTGGCAGATTCCGGTGGCCGACTGTGCGATCACGCTGGCGGGTTATCAGACGACGCAGGGCGAAGTGTTCTCCATCGGCGAGAAGGCGCCGCTTGCCTTGATCGATGCCCCGGCGTCGGGACGCATGGCCATCGTCGAGGCGATCACCAACCTCGCCGCCGCGCGCGTCGACGGCCTCACCGCGGTGAAGCTGTCGGCCAACTGGATGGCGCCGGCCGGCCACCCGGGCGAGGACGCCGCGCTGTTCGACACCGTGGCGGCGGTCTCGACGTACTGCCAGGCGCTCGGCGTCTCCATCCCGGTCGGCAAAGATTCGATGAGCATGAAGACGGTGTGGCAGGACGACGGCGAGAAGAAGGCGGTGACCTCGCCGATCTCGCTGGTGATTTCGGCGTTCGCCAACACGCCCGACGCGACGCAGCACCTGACGCCGCAGTTGCGCACCGACGCCGGCGAGTCCGATCTCGTGCTGATCGACCTCGGTCTGGGCAGGAACCGCCTGGGCGCATCGAGCTTTGCCCAGGCCTACAAGCAGGTGGGCGACCGCTGCCCGGACGCGCCGGCGCCGGCAGCGCTCGCTGCATTCTTCGACACCGTGCAGGCGCTCAACACTGCCGGCAGGCTGCTGGCCTATCACGACCGTTCCGACGGCGGCCTGTTCGCCGCGCTGGCCGAAATGGCCTTTGCCGGCCATTGCGGGGTGGACCTGGACGTCGACGAGCTGTGCCTCGACCAGATTCGCCACGAGGTCGATGATCTGGGCATGCCGGAACCGGAGACGCTGAGCCCGGGCGACGTCACGCAGCGCATCTTCAACGTGCTGTTCAGCGAGGAGGCCGGCGCGGTGCTGCAAGTGCGGCGCGGCGATACCCAGGCGGTCATGCAGGCCTTCCTCGACGCCGGCCTGCGCGGCGAATTCCATGTCATCGGCGAGCCGAATACGGCTGACCGCCTGCGCGTGCTGCGCGGCGGCCAAGTGGTTTTCGACGAGGCGCGTGTCACGCTGCAAAGCGCCTGGGCGCGCACCAGCTACGAGATGGCGAGACTGCGCGACAACCCGGTCTGCGCCGAGCAGGAATTCGCCCGCCACGCCGATGCCGGCGATCCCGGCCTGCACTATGCGCCGGGCTTCAACCTCGACGCCGACATCGCCGCGCCCTTCATTGCGAGCGGCAAGCGCCCGCGCGTCGCGGTGCTGCGCGAGCAGGGCGTCAACGGCCAGGTCGAGATGGCCGCCGCGTTCGACGCCGCCGGCTTTGCCGCTGTCGACGTTCACATGAGCGACATCTTGTCCGGACGGGTCAGTCTGGCCGACTTCACCGGGCTTGCCGCGTGCGGCGGCTTCAGCTACGGCGACGTGCTGGGCGCGGGCGGCGGCTGGGCCAAGTCGATCCTGTTCAACCCGCGCGCGCGCGACCAGTTCGCGGCCTTTTTCGAACGCGCCGACACCTTCGCGCTGGGCGTGTGCAACGGCTGCCAGATGATGAGCCAGCTGCACGACCTGATCCCGGGCGCGACGGCCTGGCCGCGTTTCGAGCGCAACCTGTCGGAGCAGTTCGAGGCACGCTTCGCGCTGGTCGAGGTGCTCGCCTCGCCATCGCTGTTCTTCGCCGACATGGCGGGGTCGGTGATGCCGATCGCGGTGTCGCACGGCGAGGGCCGAGTCGTGTTCCGCGAGCCGGCGCACGCCGGTGAGGCGCACGCCACGCTGCGTTACGTCGATCACCGCGGCGCGCCGAGCGAGGCCTATCCGGCCAACCCTAACGGCTCGCCCGGCGGGCTGACCGGCTTTACCACCGCGGACGGCCGTTTCAGCATCCTGATGCCGCATCCCGAGCGCGTGTTCCGCGCCGCGCAGCTGTCGTGGAAGCCGGACGGCATGGCCGGCGCCGCCCCGTGGCTACGGATGTTCCGCAACGCGCGGCGCGCGGTTGGGTGATACGGGCCGTCTATGCGAAAATGGCGGGCTTTGCCGCATTGAACCCCGCTTTGCCGGGCGCTCCCTTGCCATGAATGCTCCCGAAAACCTCCTGACCGACGACCACCTGCGCGCGCAGGTCAAACTGCTGGGCACCCTGCTGGGCCAGGTGCTGCTGCAGTTTGCCGGCGAAGACGTGTTCGATGCGGTGGAAACCCTGCGCCGCGGTTTTGCCGAACTGCACCAGCAGGAAGACCAGCAGCGTCGCACCGATCTGATGGCGATGATCGACGCCATGCCGGCCACCAAGGTCGAGCTGGTGGTGCGTGCCTTTTCCAGCTATTTCATGCTGGTCAACGTGGCGGAGGAAAGCTTTTCCCACCGCAACCGCCGCCGCATGCTGTCGCACGGGATGCCGCTGTGGGAGGGCTCGTTCGACCGTACCGTGGCCGATCTCAAGGCGCAGGGCATCCCGGTCAATACCCTGCAGGACATGCTCAACCGGCTGCACTACGCGCCGGTGTTCACCGCGCATCCCACCGAAGCGCGTCGTCGCGCGGTGATGGAAGGGGTGCGCCGGGTGTTCCTGATTTGCGACCAGATGTACAGCCCGACGCTGGGGGTGATCGATCAGCGCGAACTGGAGGCGGAGCTGGCGGCCGAAATCCAGGTGATGTGGCGCACCGACGAACTGCGCAGCGCCAAGCTGGAAGTGCGCGACGAGGTGCGCAACGGCCTGTATTACGTGCGCGAAAGCCTGTTCGAGGCGGTGCCGAAGGCGTATGAGTACTTCGAAAAGGCGCTGCGCAAGCATTACGGCGTCAACGCCGAGGGCGTCGCGCCGATCAGCGTGCCGAGCTTTATCCGCTTCGGTTCGTGGATCGGCGGCGACCGCGACGGTAATCCGTTCGTGACGGCAGACGTCACCGAATGGACCGTGCATAGACAAATGCAGCAGGCGCTCGACGAATACCGTGAGCGGGTGCTCGACCTGCGCCAGACGCTTACCCACAGCAGCGACTGGTGCACGCCTTCCGAGCCCTTCCTGGCGCGCCTCCTGGAATACGAAGACGAATTTGGCGAACAGGTGTTCCGCGGCACCGCAGTGCAGATCTACAGCCGCGAACCCTACCGCCGCATGGCGGCGATGATGATGGCGCGGCTGGATGCCAACCTGTCCTACGTCCACCAGTGCCTGGCCGACGTGCCGAGCTTCACCGCGCACCTGGCGTACGAAAACGCCGCGGCTTTCCTCGACGACCTCTATCTGCTGCGCGATTCGCTGATCAGCCATGGCGACCGCATCGTCGCCATGCAGGACCTGCAGGCGTTGATCCGGCTGGTCGAAAGCTTCGGCTTTCATTTGCTGCAGCTCGACATCCGCCAGGAATCGACCGTGCATACGCGCACGGTCGCGGCTGTCTTGCAACAGCTCGATCCCGATTTTGATTACAGCGCCGCGGTCGAAGCCGAGCGGCTGCAGCGGCTGGCCGCGTGGATCGGCCGCATCGCCCCGATCGAGGTGGACGATGCCGCGCTGGACGACGAAGCGCGCGAAGCGCTCGCGGTGTTCCGGCGCATGGCCAAATTGAAGGCCGAGGTGGGCGACGACGTCTTCGGCACCTATGTGATTTCGATGACCCACAACGCCTCCCACGTGATGGAAGTGATGCTGCTGGCGCGGCTGGTCGGCTTGTGCGGCCACAACGGGCATGAGTGGTTCTGCCGCATTCTGGTGGCGCCGCTGTTCGAGACGGTGGACGACCTGCAGCGCAGCCAGGCGATTCTCGACCAGCTGTTTTCCAACAAGGTTTATCGTGCGCTGGTGGCGTCCGACGGCAACCGCCAGGAAGTCATGCTTGGCTACTCCGATTCGTGCAAGGACGGCGGCATCCTGGCGTCGAACTGGAATCTTTATCAGGCGCAGCTTTCCATCATCGCGCTGACCCGGCAGCACGGCATCGAATGCCGCCTGTTCCATGGGCGCGGCGGCACCGTCGGGCGCGGCGGCGGCCCCACCCACGATGCGATCCTGTCGCAGCCGCCCGGCACCGTGAACGGCGAAATCAAGTTTACCGAGCAGGGCGAGATGCTGTATTACAAGTACAGCAATCCGGAAACCGCCAACTACGAAATCGGCATGGGGGTCACCGGCCTCTTGAAGGCCAGCGCCACCGCGCTGGCGCACTGCGAAGTGTGTTATCCGCAGGACTACCTCGACTGGATGCGCGACATCGCGGCGGCGGGCGAGACTGCCTACCGTGCGTTGATCGGCACGCCGGGCTTCATCGATTATTTCTACGAGAGCACGCCGGTCACCGAAATCGGCCTGCTCAACATCGGCAGCCGCCCGTCGCATCGCAAGAAGGCCGACCGCTCGCTGGGCTCGATCCGTGCGATTCCCTGGGTGTTCGGCTGGGCGCAGTCGCGCCATACGCTGCCTGCCTGGTATGGCATCGGCAGCGCCTTGCAGGGCTTCATCGACCGCCAGCCGGACGGCCTCGCGCACCTGCAGGCGATGTATCGCGAATGGCCGTTCTTCCGCAGCCTGTTGTCCAACGTGCAGATGGCGCTGACCAAGGCCGACATGGAAATCGCCGAGGAGTACGCGCGCCTGTGCGATCACCCCAACACCATGACGATCTACCGCACGATTGCGGACGAATTCGCGCTCACCGTGGCCGGCGTCAAGCAGGTCGTGCAGATCGAGACCCTGCTGGAGGACAACCCATCGCTGGCGCTGTCGATTTCGCGGCGCCGTCCCTACATCGACCCCATCAACCACATCCAGGTGCTGATGCTGAAGCGTTATCGCACCGATAGCGTGTGGGAATCCGAGCAGGACAGCTGGCTGACCCCGTTGAAGCGGTCGATCAATGCCATCGCCGCCGGGATGCGCAACACCGGCTGAGCACGGAGCACGTTATGGGGGATCCTTCTCAGAATCCGGCGAAGCGGGGCGGGCTGATCTTCTCCATCGGCCTCAATGCCGTGCTGCTGTTGCTGGTGTGCGGTCTGGGGCTGTATGCCTTCATGCTCAATGTCGATCTGGACGAGGTGAAGCGGCGGCTGTCGAAGGAAGCCGAAACCCGCCAGCAGACCGAGCGTGATCTGATCGATGCACGCAACCAGTCGACCGAGCACCTGCGCGAGATCGAGCAGCTCAAAGCGCAACTGGCCTACCGGGAAACCGATGTGCAAAAGGCACGGGAAAAGGCGAGGCCCGCGCTTCCGGTGGTGGTCGGCTTTCGTTCGTCGATGCTGGGCCAGGGCCTGGTTGCGATGATCGAAAACACCAGCGATCGCTATCTGACCGTGGTGCTGGCCGTGCGCAGCCCCACCTCGTCGACCGCCGATCGCTTCCAACTCGAACTGGCCCCCAGGTCCAGAACCGATTTTGGCCACCTGGAAGGCTGGCAGTTTGCCTCGGGCGACGAGGTGGATCTGTTCAACGACGAGTTTGGCGCGCTGAAGATCACCGTGCCGTGACGGCTTGCTGCGGCCTGCGCAAGCGCAGGCC
This sequence comes from Hydrogenophilales bacterium 16-64-40, assembly GCA_002256995.1. Taxonomy (GTDB): domain Bacteria; phylum Pseudomonadota; class Gammaproteobacteria; order Burkholderiales; family Thiobacillaceae; genus Thiobacillus. Next base: position 29,849 of record NCGX01000007.1, on the reverse strand, counting down.
GAGCAGGGCGGGCATCAGCAGCAATTCGAACACCTGGCCGGCGAACAGGCCGACCGCGCACAGGATGCCGAAATGCGCAGTGGGACGGAAGTCGGACAGCCCCAGCAGGCTGAACTGCGCAATCAGAACAATGGAAATGGCAACGACCGCCCGGCCCGAGGCTTCCACGCTGCGGATGATGGCGAACACCGGGCTGACGCCGCGGCGGATGCGGTGCAGGTAGCCGTGATACAGGTGGATGGTGTCGTCCACCGTGATGCCGAGGATGACGCCGGCGATCAGCACGGTGGCGACGTCGAGTGCGATTCCGGTTGCCCCCATCACCACGAAAATGAAGAGCAGTGGCGCCAGATTCGGCACCAGGCAGATCAGCGCACCGCGGAACGAGCGGAACAGCAGCGCCAGCAACAGCAGGATCTGCAGGAAGGCCGATGAGAAGCTCTTGACCTGGCCCACGACGATCCGATCTTCCTGATCCGAAAACAGCCTTCCGAAACCGCCCATCTCGGTATGAATGCCGGGGATCGGTTGTGCATCCAGATGCGCTTCGATTCGTTCGATCACCTGGCCGATTTCATTGGCGCCGTGAACATTGAGATTGAGGGCGATCCGGCCGCGCTGGAATTCGCGGTTGACCAGTTCGTACAAGTCCTTGCCGTCATAAATCAGCAGCAGTTGTTCCACCAACCTGCGGTTGGTCGGCAAGGCGTGATCGCCGAGGTCCTCGCCGCTGAAGGCGCGGTTCATTTCCTCGACCACTTCAACCAGCGAAAAGCTGCGATCGATTTCCGGCTGTTGTTCCAGCCAGGTCTGCAAGGCCTTGATCTGCGCCAGCGTAGCGGGGTTTTTCAGACTGTCGCGCACGCTGCCGGTGAGCACGACTTCCATCGTGGTCACGCCGGACAATTTGGCCTCGACCCGGCCGGTGCTGCGGCTGATGCTGTGGTCCGGCGCAAAAAACTCGATCAGGTTGGACTCCACTTTCACCTGCAGGGCGAGTGGAATGGCCGCCAGCACCAGCAACAGCGTGCCGATGAGCACGGCCCTGGCGTTGCGCAGACTGAACACCGCTACAGCCGCAGCGATACGACGTGCGTGCGCCAGCCCGGAGCGGTGGCGCGGCCAGCGCGGCGTGTCCCATTTCAGCAGGATCGGCGGCACCAAAATGAATACCACCAGAAACACCATCAGCGTGCCGATCGCGCCGGACAATCCGAACGTCTGCACGGGCGGAATATCCACCCATAGCAGGCTCAACAGCCCGGCGCCAGTCGTCAGCACATTGAACAAACCCGGCACGAAGGTGTCTTTCAGTGCGCGAGCAATGCGTTGCGGACGCGACAGCCGCGCAATGCGGCCGCGTTGGATGGCTGCATACAGATGCAGCAAGGTTGCCGTGGTGTAGGCGGCCATGAGGGTGGGGATCATGGCGGTGATCGGTGTGTAGGGTTGGCCCGACGTGACGATTCCCGCCACGCTGACCGAGACGACCGTCCCCATTGCCAACCCGCCGATGATCATCGGCCGCACCCGCCCGACCACCCACCACAGCAGCACCAGGCCAATCACAACGGTGAGCGGAATGAAGATTGCGCTGTCGCGCCAGAGCGAGCGCAATTCCTCGACGGTCTCGGCCACGGTACCGGCGGTGGCGGTTTGGTAGGCGTCGAGTTTCTCGGCGTGGATGGCGGCATCGAGCGCGATCAGGATATCGCGACGCGCGAGGCTTTCTTTCAATACGATGGGCCGTACCACCAGCGCGACGGCCTTTCCGTCCTTCGAGACGATCACCCCCGGGGCCAGTTGGTCGTCCAGCACCCTGGCCTTCCACTCGGCGGGCGTGCGCGCTGCCAGGTCATCGGGATCCACCAGCAGGGAAACCGCAAAGCCGTCGTCGGTCGCGTCGATATGTTCGATCGTGGTGAGCGTGATCACACGGTCAACCGAAGGATGCGTTTCCATTTTTTTGGCCACGCGATCGAGCGCACCCAGAAACGCCGGGCTGAATAATTCGTCGCCCTCGAACAGTGCGATCAGTGCATCGTCGCTGGGAAATTCACGAAACAGGGATTCGCGCAGTTGGATGACGGGCGCGTCAGTCGGGGAGTAGATGTCGCCCGAATTATTGAAATGGATATTGAGCAGGAAAGGCAGCGAAGCCAGCTGCAGGCCAAGCAGGATGGCGAGCGCCAGCCACGGCGGCAGCATGCGTCTGCCATTGAGCCAGGGTTTCAGCATGTCATGCCGTCCGGATCATCAGAACCGGGTGCGCAGGCCAAGCGTGATCAGCGAATGATCCTGGTGGAAGCCGCCCAGGGTGCGCGCCTCGCCGTCGAAATAATGCGCGGCGACGTAGAGTTCGTGCGGCTCCCAGCCGACGTAGCTGAGTTTGGGACTGAGGTAGATGTCCTTGACGTTGAACCCGCCGGAAAAGCGCATGCCGGCCCGCCAGCGGTCCTGGCCGAAGCTTGTTTCGATTTCGCCGTTGGCGCCGTAGTACTCCTTCAGTTCGAGGATGCTGCGGTCGGTTTGCAGCGCGTGGGCGACCAGCTGCAGGTTGACACGGGTGTTGCCGCCGCCCGGGAAAAATTCAACTGCACCGATCCAGTCGAGCGCATGCGTGGTGTCCATCGCGGTGGTCGGCCGGGTCACTGGCACGTTGTCGGTATAGCCGAGTTCCGTGCGCCAGGTGAGGCCGCCGCTCACCAGTTCCAGGTCGGCGCCGACAAAGGTGTTGTAGGGATGCACGGCGGTGAGTGCCAGATTGGTCAGATCGACCCGGTAGTACGGCAGCGACTGCCGGGTGCGCGCCAGCGTCATGCCGAAGTCGACTGGTTCGCCGGTCCTGGTCAGGCGCAGGGCGCCGCCGCCGCTGCCGTGTTCGTCCTCGTCGATGCGCGCGCCACTCACCCATCCGGTCAGTGCTGGATCGATGCCGATGATCTGGCCGCTGCTGCGGTTGATCGGGCTCCACACGCTGGCGACATCCGGCAACTGCGCGCCGCGGAAGACCGGCAGCCATACCGCGTCCAGCTTGTAGTCGCCGAAGGTCTGTTCCCAGCGCGCGGCCAGCTGGGCGCGGCGGCGGTCGGCCAGGTCGTCGAGGACAAAGCGGGTAAGGTCGGCGCGGCTGACGCGGTCGGCCAGCGGGATTTCGTCGGCGCGGCCCCAAATGATGGTCTGCGCGCCGAGGGTCAGGCGGGTGTCGCCGCTGCGGTAGCGCACATAGGTGTCGGTGTAGTCGGCCAGCGTTTCGTCGTGGTCGGCGGCACCGCCGGCCTGCATCATGCCGTCGAGCCGCGCGCCGGCGCGGAATTCCCAGTCGCGGCTGGGCTGCCACAGCACGTAGGCGCTGGTGCGCAGGGTGGAGTAGGTGTCGGCTTCAGGCGCGTCGGGCAGCGCCCCCGCTTCCAGCAGCAGGTCGTCGACGCCAAACTTGAGCGATGGCTGGAAGCCGCGCGCCTTTGTCTTGCGGGTGCGTGCAGTGGGCGGCGGCAGATCGTCCGCGCTGCTCACCTGCGGCGTGGCAGCGGCAGACGCAGCCTCCGGCTGCACAGCACGCGGCTTGCGCGTCGTGCTGCGTGGCGGCGGTAGGTCATCCGCTGCGTCCTGCGCTGGGGTGCGCGGCGGCGGCAGTTCGGCCAGCGCAAAGCCGGGCAGGGCGAGCGAGAGGCTCAGGGTCAGCAGCAAGTTTCTCATGGGCGGTACTCCGATTCCAGGCTTTCGTCGGCCAGGGCTTGCGAGGTGAACAATCGGGCGGGCAGCTTCTGGTCGTACAGCGCAACGTCGACCACCATTCGGGTTTCGTGGCCGCTGGACAGATTGATCATGCGGCTGTCGGTCAGTGTCCAGTAACCCTGGTTGCGCTTCTTGCTGCGCAGCAGCCAACGCTTGCTGGGGGTGGCGGCGCCTTTCTCGAAATAGTCCACCCGCTGCGGAATGGCGGTGGCGGGGTCGATCCAGCTGATGCGCTTGCTGTAGGCCGACTCCTTGAGGTCTGTCGGCACGCTTTCGAGCACGTCGCAGAGAATGCCATTCTCGGTCTGCTGGCCGAGCAGGCGATGGCGGTCTTTCGACGGCTTGCGCTCCTGCAGGTCTTCGAAATACAGGTCGGAGCCGACGAAACGGCCGCCTTTGCGGTCGCTGGAAATGCGCCGAACCCGGTCGAGCGCGGGCAGATAAAGCCACTGGTCGGTATTGCCGTCGGCTTTGTCTATGCTGAGCAGACCGGTTCCGGCGATGTCTTCCGGGTCGAGAAAGCGGATCAGGTTGGCGGTTTCGCCGCCCGCCTGGTCGAGGCGATAGGTGACGATCTCGCGGATGCGCGGCGCGCGGCCTTTTTCGGTCAGCACCATGCGGCCCAGTGTGGTGAGGTCGCGGCCATTAGGGCGCTCGTGGACCCGTTGCGCCAGATCGGCAGCTTCGTCGGCGCGTGCGGGAGCGGCGCCGAGCAGCAGCGCGAGCAGCAAAAAACGAATGACGTTCAGCAATGGGGCAGGTGACATGGGTTTTCCAGACGCGTACGCATACCAACGGTTTTTCAGTCCTGAACTTTACCGCAAAAGCGGGTGGGCGCCGCAGCCTGGCGCCATGCTGGATTTCAGGTCCGCGCTGTGATAAAAAGACACCATTATCCGTAATAAGGACGCCAAGATGACGTCGACCACCCTGGACCTCCTCCGCAAGTACAGCGTACCCGGGCCGCGTTACACCTCGTACCCCACCGCGCCGTATTTCCACACCGGTTTCGGCGAGACGGACTGGGCCGAGGCGCTGGCCGCGCCGGCGCCGGATCGCGAGCTGTCGCTGTATGCCCACATCCCGTTCTGTGATTCTCTTTGCCACTACTGCGGCTGCAACATGGTGGCGACACGCGACTACAGCAAGGTCGAGCCCTATCTGGCGACGCTCGAGCGGGAAATGGCGCGCACCGCAGAGCGGGTCGACGCCAAGCGCGTCGCACACCAGCTGCACTGGGGGGGCGGCACCCCGACCTATCTGAGTCCCGACGACATCCGCCGCCTGATGGCGACGATGCGACGGTATTTCACCGTGGCGCCCGATGCCGAAATCAGCTGCGAAGCCGACCCGCGCGAACTCACGCGCGAGCATCTGGCAGCCCTGCGCGAATCCGGCTTCAACCGGGTGTCGTTCGGGGTGCAGGACATGGACCCGGCGGTGCAGCAGGCGGTCAACCGCATCCAGTCCGCGGACCTGATCCGGCAGGTGATCGACTGGTCGCGCGAACTGGGTTTTTCCAGCATCAATCTGGACTTGATCGTCGGCCTGCCGAAACAGACGGTCGAAAGCTTCAGCCGCACGCTGGAACAGGTGGTGGCGTGGGCGCCCGATCGGCTGGCGGTGTTCGGCTATGCCCACGTGCCGTGGCTGAAGAAGCACCAGTTGCTGATCCGCGATGCCGACCTGCCCGACCTGGCGGCCCGCCTGGGCCTGCAGCAGGCGGTGAACGAGGCGCTGGGCGCGGCGGGCTACGTCAATATCGGGCTCGACCACTTCGCCCGTCCCGACGACGAACTGGTGCGCGCGCAGCAGAACAAGACGCTATGGCGCAACTTCCAGGGCTACACCACGCACAAGGACAGCGACATCCTCGCTTTCGGCGCGTCCAGCATCAGCCAGACGGCCGACACCTACATGCAGAACGAAAAGAAGCTCAAGCGCTATCAGGAACGCGTCGCCGCCACCGGATTCGCCGTCGAGCGCGGCATCAGGCTCACCCGCGACGACCAGATTCGGCGCGAAGCCATCACCCGCGTGATGTGCGATTTGGAGCTCGATTTTGCCGCGTTCGGCGGCGAATGGGGCATCGCGTTTACCGACTATTTTGCCGATGCGTTGACCGACTTGCGGCCGTTGGCCGACGATGGGCTGGTGGATCTCGCAACTGACCGAATCAGCGTCACCCCCACGGGCCGCCTGTTTCTGCGCAATATCGGCATGTGTTTCGACCGTTATCTCAAGGAAGCGGCCAGCGACAAGCCGCGCTATTCGCGGACGGCCTAGCGCGTATCAATCAGCAGCAGGCGTCCTCATCCTCGCGCTTGGGGCAGCCGGCCGGCCGGTTGCGTGGGGGGAGCGGGCAGCGGTTGATTTCGTCCGCGCCGCGCTGGAAGTAGCAGGTCAGCATGCTGGAAGCGATGCCCAGCAGCCAGAACACAAAAAATCCAATCGTGTAGGCGGCAATGCGATGCTCGATCAGCGGCTCACCGCGATACAGGATCTCCAGCGGGTCGAACAGGGTGGTGAAGAGGATGTCGGCCACCCCGGCAACGAGGAAGGGCGGCCACAGGATATGGATCAGGCGCTGCATCATGGCGTGCTCCTCGTGGCGGGGGGTGTCATTCTTCGGGGTTGTTCATTTTGCGGTTGAGCCAGGCCGACAGGAAAACCTTCATCCCGATGATGAACACGAGGGTGAACAGGCTCAACAGGCCAATCGGGCTGGTAAACAACAAATCGAGTACTGAGTCCATTTCAGTGTCCCTTTGATTGAACGGTGGACTCAGCATCCGTCGTCAGTGTGACGGACTGGCTGAAGGGGGTATACAGCACGCCGGAAAGCCGCCAGGTGGCAGCGGCGTCACTCAGCTGGGCATGCCATTTGCCGGCCGGCAGGGTGGGCAGCGATGACGTGCGATAGTGTCCGCTGCCCGCATGGCTGAGGGCAAGCGTCTGGTCCATGCCCTGACGGGTGGGGTGGGCCAGGGTGAGGCCGAGTTGATCCGGATAGGCCGGCAGGCGGCCCGACAGCGTCAGCGTCAGCGCACCGTCTTCGTTCTTCAGGGTGGCGGTCAGCGCCAGGGCACGCGCGGCATCGTCGCGCGCCAGCGTCTGGTTGATGGCCAGCCCGGCCTTGTAGTAGTCGCCAACCACCAGACCGTCAGCACTCGTGGCCGCGATCCACACCGTGGTCAGACCGGCGATCACGGCGGTGGCGGGCAGGCTGATGAGGAACCACGGCCAGGGCTCACGGTACCAGGGCTTGCTTGCAGAGGCGCTGAGTGGGTTCATGGCGCTTTCCTCATAAAAACTAGCGGTTGAAGAATTTGGTGGCGACCTCATCCCTGATGCGGGGATCGTCGGTCGCCTGTATCGTGAACGTCACTTCGATCGAGCGGCCTTTCAACTCTTCCGGGTCGGCAATCAGGCTGACAGGTATGTCGATGGTCTGAAAAGGCGCGGCTGTGGTCTCGCGTGCCGCCGCCACCTCCAGGTCGTCGATTCCCTGCGCGCTGATCGTGTAGCGATGCGGCTGGCCGTCCATGTTGATGAGTTGCAGGCGATAGACGTTTTCGATCATGCCCTCGTCGGTTTCCTTCGACAGTGCCGCCCGGTCGCGCACCACGTCGACCCGCAGCGGCACGCGGGTGGCCAGGCTGTACACGAACGCGCCGGCGATCAGTGCCAGCAGCACAGTGTAGATGAGGGTGCGCGGGCGCAGCACGTGCTTGATGATGCCGGCGTCGGGATACTTGCCCTTCACCACGTTCTCGGTGGTGTAGCGAATCAGCCCGCGCGGGTAGCCCATCTTGTCCATGATCTGGTCGCAGCCGTCGATGCAGGCGGCGCAGCCGATACATTCATATTGCAGGCCGTTGCGGATGTCGATGCCGGTGGGGCAGACCTGCACGCAGACGTTGCAGTCGATGCAGGTGCCGAGGCCGGCTGCCTTGTAGTCGGTCTTCTTGCTGCGCGGACCGCGGGGTTCGCCGATGGAACTGTCGTAGGTCACGGTCAGCGTGTCGGAGTCGAACATCACGCTCTGGAAGCGCGCATACGGGCACATGTACTTGCATACCTGCTCGCGCATGAAGCCGGCGTTGCCCCAGGTGGCGAAGCCGTAGAACAGGATCCAGAAGGTCTCCCACGGGCCGAGGCTCAGGCTCGCCGCTTCGGCGCCCAGCGTCTGGATCGGGGTGAAATAGCCGACGAAGGTGAAGCCGGTCCACAGCGCAAGCACTATCCAGGCGAGGTGCTTCAAGCCGCGCCGGCGCAGCTTGTTGGCGTTCCATGGCGACTTGTCGAGTTTCTTGCGGGCAAGGTGGTCGCCTTCCAGCCATTCTTCCACCCACATGAAGAGTTCCGTATACACGGTCTGCGGGCAGACATAGCCGCACCACAAGCGACCGGCGACCGCGGTGAACAGGAACAGCGCCAGCGCCGACAGGATCAGCAGGCCGGTCAGGTAGACAAAGTCCTGCGGCCAGAACACCAGGCCGAAGATGTAGAACTTGCGCGCCGCCAGATCGAACAGCACGGCCTGGCGGTTGTCCCATTGCAGCCAGGGCAGGCCGTAATACACGGCCTGGGTCAGCAGCACCAGCGCGATGCGCCAGTTGGCAAACACGCCATGCACCGCGCGCGGCTGGATTTTCTGCCGGATCGCATAGAGCTGCTGCTCAATCGGGGCGTCGGCGGAGGCGGGGGTGGCTTGCTTGTCGTCTGTCACTGGCGTGTGTCCGTGGTAAGGCTGAGCCGCCTGAACGTACTGTCTGGTAGCCACACAATACGCTCAAGCGGCCCGCCGGACGATGTCCGGCGAGTGCCTTTTACTTACTGCTTCTGCGACAGGCCGTAGACGTAGGCCGCCAGCAGATGCAGCTTGGCGTCCTTGTTGGAGGTGGTGCCGAGCGTCTGCGCCATGGCGGGCATCACGCCGTTGCGGCCCTTGGCAATGCTCTCGATGATGGTCGCTTCGGAGCCGCCGTACAGCCACACCTTGTCGGTGAGGTTGGGCGCGCCCATCGCTTGCATGCCGGTGCCGTCGGGCATGTGGCAGGCCGCGCAGTTTTCGGCGAACTTCGTCTTGCCGGTGGCTGCCAGGGCGGTGTCGTGCTTGCGGCCCGACAGCGACAGCACATAGTTCGCCACTTCCTTCGTCCCTTGCGCACCGAGCGCTTCGCCCAGTGCAGGCATCACACCGGCGCGGCCGTCGGTGAGGGTGGCCTTGATGGTGTCGGGGTCGCCGCCGTAGAGCCAGTCGCCATCGGTCAGGTTGGGGAAGCCCCGGGAACCTGCCGCATCCGAGCCGTGGCACTGCGAGCAGTAGGTCAGGAACAGGTTCTTGCCGATGGCGCGCGCGTTCGGATCAGCCGCCACGGTGGCAATGTCCTGCTTCATGAACCCGGCATACAGCGGCTGGAATTGGGCTTCGGCCGCCTGCACCTCTGCCTCGTATTCGCCGATCTGCGTCCATTTCAGCACGCCGGCATAATTGCCCAGCCCCGGCCACAGCACCAGATAGGCCAGCGCAAACACCAGGGTGCCGTAGAACAGGCCCAGCCACCAGCGCGGCAGCGGGTTGTTGAGGTCCTGCAGATCGCCGTCCCAGGTGTGCTCGATCAGCTCGGGCTTTTCGCCGGGGGCGAGCTTGCGGGTGGTCTGCGACTTGAGAAATACCCAGGTGCCGATGATGCTCACCAGGGTGAGCACGCTGATGTAGAGCGGCCAGAAGCCGTGTGTGAAGTCACTCATTGCTTGTCTCCTTGTTTGGCTGGCGTTATGTCCCGCTGGGACGGTATCCCTTGGGAGTCGTCGTCGTCGAAGGGCAGCTTGCCGGCGTCCTCAAAACGCTGCTTGTTGCCCTTGCTGTAGGCCCACCAGACGATGCCGATGAACACCACGATGAAGACGGCCGTGACGATGCCGCTGATGATTCCGCTGTCCATGGCGGGCTCAGTTCTTCGGGGCGTGGGTGCCCAGCACCTGCAGGTAGGCGACGACCGCGTCGAGTTCGGTCTTGCTTTCCAGCGCGGCGGGCGCATCGCTGATTTCCTGCTCGCTGTAGCCGTGGCCGACCACGTTCAGCATGCGCATCTTTTTCTGGATGGCGGCGTCCTCCAGCGGGCGGTCGAGCCAGGGATAAGCGGGCATGTTGGATTCCGGCACCACGTCGCGCGGGTTCATCAGGTGCGCCACGTGCCAGGCGTCGGAATAGCGACCGCCGACGCGGTGCAGGTCGGGTCCGGTGCGCTTAGAACCCCACAGGAAGGGGCGGTCGTAGAGAAACTCGCCCGCCACCGAATAGTGGCCGTAGCGTTCGGTCTCGGCGCGGAACGGTCGAATCATCTGCGAGTGGCAGCCGACGCAGCCTTCGCGGATGTAGATGTCGCGCCCCGACAGCTGCAGCGCCGTGTAGGGCTTCAAGCCCGCCACCGCGGTGGTGGTGGAGGTCTGGAAGAACAGCGGCACGATCTGCACCAGGCCGCCGACGCTGACGATGAGGATGGTCAGCACGATCAGCAGACCGAGGTTCTTTTCGATGGTTTCGTGCGAAATCATGTTCGGTCTCCTTAGGCGTGGACAGCTTGCGGGATGGGGGCGTCATTCACCACGCGGCCCTGCCGCGTGGTCTGCCAGACGTTCCAGGCCATCATCAGCATGCCGCCGAAGAACAGCGTGCCGCCCAGCAGGCGGATGCCGTAGAACGGATACATGGTGTTGAGCACCTGGGCGAAGCTGTAGGTCAGCGTGCCGTCGGCGTTCGCCGCGCGCCACATCAGGCCTTGCGCCACCCCGGCGATCCACATCGAGGCGATATACATCACCACGCCGATGGTCGAGAGCCAGAAATGCCATTCGATCAGCTTGGTGCTATACATCGACTCGCGGCCGAACAACCGCGGAATCAGGTAGTACATCGAACCGATGGTGATCATCGCCACCCAGCCCAGCGCGCCTGAGTGCACGTGTGCGATATTCCATTCGGTGTAGTGCGACAGCGCGTTGACGGTCTTGATCGACATCATCGGGCCTTCGAAGGTCGACATGCCGTAGAAGGACAGCGCGGTCACCATGAACTTCAGGATCGGGTCGGTACGCAGTTTGTGCCAGGCGCCGGACAGCGTCATGATGCCGTTCATCATGCCGCCCCAGCTTGGGGCCAGCAGCATGAGCGAAAACACCATGCCGAGCGACTGCGCCCAGTCCGGCAGCGCGGTGTATTGCAGATGGTGGGGTCCCGCCCACATGTAGATGAAGTTGAGCGACCAGAAGTGGACCACCGACAGGCGGTAGGAATAGATCGGGCGGCCGGCCTGCTTCGGAATGAAGTAATACATCATCCCGAGGAAAGCGGTGGTGAGGAAAAAGCCCACCGCGTTATGGCCGTACCACCACTGCACCATCGCGTCCTGTACCCCGGCGTAGGCCGAGTACGACTTGGTCATCGTCACCGGCAGCTCGGCGCTGTTGACCAGATGCAGAATCGCGATCACCAGGATGTAGGCGCCGAAAAACCAGTTGGAAACGTAAATGTGCTTGGTCTTGCGCTTGACGATAGTGCCGAAGAACACCAGCGCATAGGAGACCCACACTACCGTGATCAGGATATCGATCGGCCATTCCAGCTCGGCATATTCCTTGGAGCTGGTGTAGCCCAGAGGCAGCGTGACCGCAGCTAGCACGATCACCGCAGTCCAGCCCCAGAAGGTGAAGGCAGCCAGCTTCTCGGCCCACAGCCGCACCTGGCAGGTGCGCTGCACGATGTAGTACGACACCGCGAACATCGCCGAACCGCCAAACGCAAAAATGACCGCATTGGTATGCAGCGGTCGCAGACGGCCATACGACAGCCATTCGATGCCAAAGAGCATATCCGGCCAGATCAGCTGCGCCGCCAGGATCACCCCCACCAGCATCCCGACGATCCCCCAGACCACCGTCATGATGGCGAACTGGCGGACGACTTTATAGTTGTAGGTTGTCGCTTCCATACCCCTCCCTTGATTAAAAACTCGATTAGCACATGCGAATGTGATGATGATTCACATATGCGGATAAATATATCTGTTTATAAAAGAGCGTGTCAAGTTGACGCACCCCCGTATGAAGGTTGTCGGCGAAAAGTGTTGTTTGATTGCGAAACAGACGTCATCCCGTTTTTTTTATGTCAGATTTAGGTTTTGTATAGCTCAGATCGGGCGCGATTGATATGCACACTTTCCCCAAACCGACCGGCACGCGCATCTGCATCATCCGCCACGGCGAAACCGACTGGAATGTGGCGAAGCGGATCCAGGGGCATACCGATGTCCCGCTCAACGAGGTGGGGAGAGCGCAGGCGCTGGCGATGGCGTTCAATGCGGCGCACCAGCGGTTTGCTGCAATCTACAGCAGCGATCTGGTGCGGGCGATAGAAACGGCGCAGGCGCTGGCGCAGCGCGAGGACCAGGCGGTGAAGCTGCTGCCGCAGTTGCGCGAACGGCATTACGGGGTGTTTCAGGGCATCACTGCCGAGCAGGGGGCCGCGCTGCATCCGGCGGCGTATGCGCACTATGTGGCACGCGATCCGGATTACGATTTCGAGACGGGCGAGTCGCTGCGCCGGTTTGCCGAACGAGTGGCCGACGGCATCGACTGGCTGGTGCGGCATCACAGCGGGGAGACCATTGCGGCGGTGAGCCACAGCGGCGTGCTGGATGTGGTGTATCGCCGCGCGACCGGGCGCCCGCTTTCCACGCCGCGCGATTTCGTCATTCCCAACTGTGCGCTCAACTGGTTTCATTTCGACGGCCAGGGCTGGCATCTCGAGGCCTGGGCCGACCGCCACCACCTCCACGAAGTATTAACGGAGCCACCAGAATGAGCGCGCCGGCAGAATGGGTGGTGTTGTTCCGCCACGGCCACAGCGAATGGAATCTCTCCGACCGCTTTACCGGCTGGACCGACATTCCGCTGACCGAGGTCGGCCTTGCCGAGGCGGCCGCGGCGGGACGGCGGCTGGCGCAGGCGGGGTTTGCCGTCGACGAGGTACATGGATCGGTGCTGCAGCGCACCCGCCAGACGGTCGAGGCGCTGCTGGCGGCGATGGGCACGCCCGAGGTGCCGCTGTTCACGACCTGGCGCCTCAACGAGCGCCATTACGGCGCGTTGCAGGGCATGCACAAGCAGGAGATCTTTGCGACCTGGGGCGAGGAAGCGTCGCGCCGCTGGTGGCGCGGCTATTTCGAGCCGCCGCCGCCGCTGGATCACGATGACCCGCGCCATCCGCGCTTCGACCCGCTGTATGCGGCGCTCGATCCCCGGGACCTGCCGGCCAGCGAAAGCCTGCGCGACTGCCAGCGGCGCACCCTGCCGTACTGGAACGAGGTGCTGGCGCCAAAGCTGCGCGAAGGGCGCCGCCTGCTGGTGGTGAGCCACGGCAACACCCTGCGCGGGCTGGTGATGCATCTGGATCGGCTCACGCCGGAGGCGATGGAGCGGGTGGAGATTCCGTCCGGGGTGCCGCTGGTGTATCGCTTTGCGCCCGATCTCAGTGTGCTGGGGCATGAGTGGCTGGAAGCCCCGCCACCCCGCGGGGCCGGACTGTAGGCGGCCGCCCTCGGGCCGAAGCCGTGGGCGTGGCGGGGGTGCGCAATCGCGGCGAGGGCGCCGGTGCGTGGCTGTTGCCGCTTAAGCGGCTTTACAACCACGGCCTACCCCTCGCGGGTGCGCCTACATGATCGTGGCGAGCGCCCCCCGCCTACCGGCCCATACCCAGATCCTGCGCCAGCCCGGCGTGGGTGATTTTCCCGGCGTGGACCTGCAGGCCTTGCCTGAGCCCGGCATCAGCATCCAGCGCGGCCAGGCCCTGCGCCGCCAGCGCCTGCACGTAGGGCAGGGTGGCGTGGGTGAGCGCCTCGGTGGCGGTGCGCGCGACGGCGCCCGGCATGTTGGTGACGCAATAGTGGACGATACCTTCGGCCACGAAGAACGGGGCGCTGTGGGTGGTGGGGCGCGAGGTTTCGGCGATGCCGCCCTGGTCGATGGCCACGTCGACCAGCACCGAGCCCGGCGACATCCGCTTCAGTAATTCGCGGCTGATCAGGCGCGGCGCGTGGCGGCCGGGAATCTGCGCGGCGCCGATGACGATGTCGGCGGCGGTGAGGCTGTCGGCGATCGCCTCCGGCGAGGAGAAGCGCGTTTCGACTTGCGCGCCGAACAGTCCTTCGGCGTGCGCGAGCTTATCGGCTTGGCGGTCGATCAGCGTGACGCGTGCGCCAAGCCCGACGGCTGTGCGCGTTGCGCTCATCCCCACCACGCCAGCGCCGATGACGAGCACGTGCGCGGGCGGCACGCCGGGCATCCCGCTGATCAGCTTGCTGCTGCCGCCGTGCGACTTGTGCAGCCCCAGCGCGCCCATCTGCGGCGCCAGCCGCCCGGCGATGTCGGACATCGGCTGCAACAGCGGCAGGCCGCCGGCGGGCCAGGTCACGGTTTCGTAGGCGATCGCGCTTACCCCGCGCGCCGTCAGCTCGCGCGCGAGTTCCGGCGCGGCGGCCAGGTGCAGGTAGCAGAACAGCAGCTGACCCTGGCGCAGAAGTTTCACCTCGCCCGCCTGCGGCTCCTTCACCTTCGCCACCAGGTCGGCGGCCCAGGCCTCGGCGGGGGTGGCCACGATGGCCGCGCCAGCGGCGCGATAGGCCTCGTCGGCAAATCCCGCAGTGGCGCCGGCACCGGCCTCGACGCTGACGCGGTGGCCGGCCTCGGTCAGGACGCGCGCGCCCTCGGGCGTGAGCGCCACCCGGTATTCGTGGTTCTTGATTTCCTTGGGGATGCCGATGTGCATGAAGGGCCTTGTGCGGGATGGAGAGCCTGCAGCATAACCAAAGCGGTCACGCGCATGAAGGGTGCGGCAAACGGCGCCTCGGGTCAGGCGAGCTGCTGCACGCACTCCCGCACCAGCGCCGGACCGCGATAGATCAGGCCGGAATACAGCTGCACCAGCGAGGCGCCCGCATCGATTTTCGCTTGCGCATCGACCCCCGACAGGATGCCGCCGACGCCGATGATCGGCACCTCGTTGGCAAGATGATGTGCCAGCGTGCGGATGACCCGGGTCGAGGCGTCGCGCACCGGCGCGCCGGACAGGCCGCCGGCTTCCTCGGCATACGGCAGCCCGGCGACGGCATCGCGGGCGATGGTGGTGTTGGTGGCGATCACGGCGTCGATGCGGTGCATGATCAGGAGCGCGGCAACCGCGGCGATCTGTGCGTCGTCGAGGTCGGGCGCGATCTTCAGCGCGATCGGCACGTAGCGACCGTGCTGCTGCGCGAGTTCGGACTGCCGCAGCTTGATGGCCGACAGCAGCGCGTCGAGCGCCTCATCCTTCTGCAGTTCGCGCAGCCCCTGCGTGTTGGGCGAGGAGATGTTCACCGTCACGTAGCGCGCGTGCGCGTAGACCTTGTCGAGGCAGGCGAGGTAATCGTCGACCGCGTGCTCGTTCGGCGTGTCCTTGTTCTTGCCGATGTTGATGCCGAGCACGCCGGTGAAGCCGCTCGCCTCGACGTTTTTCACCAGATTGTCGACGCCGAGGTTGTTGAAGCCCATGCGGTTGATGATGGCCTCGGCAGCCGGCAGTCGGAACATGCGCGGTTGCGGGTTGCCGGGCTGCGGGCGCGGCGTCACCGTGCCGATCTCGATGAAGCCGAAGCCGAGTGCCGCCAGCGCGTTGATGTGGGCGCCGTCCTTGTCGAGCCCGGCTGCGAGGCCGACCGGATTGGGGAAGTCGATGTCCATCACGCGCACCGGCTTGCCGGTGGCGCGCGGCAGCAGGTTCAGCAGGCCAAGACGGTGCGCGATGTCCAGGCTGGCGAGCGTGAAGCGATGCGCGTCCTCGGGGTCGAGCGAGAACAGCGCGGGGCGGAGCAGCGGATAGAGCATGGTTCAGGCAGCCGGGTGGGGGGGGAGGACGTGGCGCGTGGCGGCCTCGACCGAGCCCGCTTCCGGATCGTCGAACACGGCCTGGTCGAGGGCGTTTTCGCTCCTGGCGACGATGCAGCTCACTGCGCAGTCGCCGGTGACGTTGACCGTGGTGCGCATCATGTCAAGCAGGCGGTCGACGCCGATGATGAGCGCGATGCCCTCGACCGGCAGGCCGACCTGGCCCAGCACCATGGTCAGCGTGACCAGGCCCACCGCGGGAATCGCGGCGGTGCCGACCGAGGCCAGGGTGGCGGTCAGCACCACCAGCAGGTAATCGGTGAGCGAGAGGTCGATGCCGTAGACGTTGGCGATGAACACCGTGGCCACGCCCTGCATCATCGCGGTGCCGTCCATGTTGATGGTGGCGCCCAGCGGCACGCTGAAGGAGGCGACGCTGTTCTTCACGCCCATCTTGTATTCCACCGTGTGCAGGGTGACCGGGATGGTGGCACCGGAGCTGGCGGTGGAAAACGCGAATGCCGCCGGATCGCGCATCTTCTTCAGGAAGGTGAGCGGGTTGAGCGAAGCCAGCAGGCGCAGCAGTAGTGGATAGGTGACGAACAGCTGGATCGCCAGCGCGGCGGTGAGCGTCAGGAAGTAGGCCGCCAGCGGCAGCAGCAGGTCCAGCCCCTGGGTGGCGAAGGTACGGGAGATCAGCGCGAACACGCCGTAGGGCGCCAGCCGCATGATCCACTCGACCATGTGCATGATCACCACGTTGAGGTCGGTGAACAGGTTCAGCACATGCTTGCCGCGCACGCCCGACATCGTGATCGCAATGCCAAGCAGCAGCGCGAACACGATGACCTGCAGCATATTGCCTTCGGCCATCGCCGCCACCGGGTTGGTCGGCACCAGGTCGATCAGCACCTGCGTCAGCGGCGGCGCTTCCTTGCCGGCAAAGCTGGCTTGGGTCTCGCCGGCATCGAATCCCTGCCCGGGCCCGACAACGCCGGCCAGCGTCAGCGCAATCGTCACCGCGATCGCGGTCGTCGACAGGTACAGCGCCAGCGCCTTGGCGCCGATGCGGCCCAGCGCCTTCAGGTCCGACAGGGCGGTGACGCCCACCACCAGCGAGACCAGCACCAGCGGCACCACCATCATCTTCAGCGCGGCCACGAACACCGAGCCGACCACGTGCAGCAATCCGTCCACCACAAAGTTCTGCATCCAGGGCGCCGCCCCCAGCTGGTTGATGGCAACGCCGAGCACGATGCCGGCGAGCATCGCAATGACGATCTGGCGGGTGAGGCGGTGAGATTCGGGTGCGGCCATGCGGATGCGGTACGGTCGTCAGGATGACGTGAGTTTAACAGGACGCCACCGGCGGGCTGCCGGATGGGGGGCGACGGTGTTATGCTGAACTTGCGCGCGCATGTGCGTGTCTGTCAGATTCATAGCCTATCTTTTACTTTTTCAACTTGTCGAAAAATCCATGACTTCCCCGTCTTTCCTGCAGCGACTCGTATTGATTTTCAGTCTGTTATTGGCGCCTGCCGCCTGGGGCGCCGACGCTATTCCGCCCCCGCCGCAACTGGCCGCCAAATCCTGGGTACTGATGGATGTCGCCAGCGGCAGCATCCTGGTCGATCACGAGGGGGCGACGCGCCTGCCGCCAGCCAGCCTGACCAAGCTGATGACTGCGCACGTCGCTGCACTTGAATTGCAGCGCGGCCGGATCAAGGAGAGCGATCTCGTCACCATCAGCGAAAAAGCGTGGCGCATGGGCGGCTCGAAAATGTTCGTCAAGGTCGGCAACCAGGTCGCGGTGAGCGACCTGCTGCGCGGCATCATCGTGCAGTCGGGCAACGACGCCAGCATCGCGCTGGCCGAACATCTCGCGGGCGGCGAGGACACCTTCGCCGCGCTGATGAACCAGGAGGCGAAGCGGCTGGGCCTCGCCGACACGCATTTCCTCAATGCCACCGGCTGGCCGGCCGAAGGCCATTATTCGAGCGCGCTCGACATGGCCAGGCTCGCCCGGGCCATCGTCATCGAGGACCCCGATCACTATGCGCTGTATGCCGAAAAGGAATTCGTCTGGAGCGGTATCAAGCAGCCGAACCGCAATCTGCTGTTGTGGCGCGACCCGACCGTCGACGGCCTGAAAACCGGTCATACCGAGGAGGCCGGCTACTGTATGGTCGCCTCGTCCAAGCGCGACGGCATGCGCCTGGTCGCCTCCGTGTTCGGCACCGACAGCGAAAACGCGCGGGCAACCGAGACCGCCAAGCTGCTGGCCTTCGGCTTCAATTTCTTCGACAGCAAAACCTTCTTCAAACAGGGCGAAACGGTGCAAACCCTGGCGGTCTGGAAAGGCGCTGCGCGCACCGTCAAGGCTGGCGTCAAGGCCGACTTCGCCGCCGCGCTACCCAAGCGCACCAGCGGCGACTACCAGACGCGTATCGTGCTGCCAGAGGACGAGCCGGTCGCCCCCATCGCCGCCGGTGCACCACTGGGGCGTGTCGAACTGGTGAGCGCTGACGGCAAGGTCGTCATGCAGGCGCCGCTGGTTGCGCTCGAAGCGGTCGAGGAGGGCGGCTTCTTCCGCCGCATGTGGGACAGCATCCGCCTGTTTTTCAAGGGGCTGTTGGACTGACGCCAAGCCCCGCACATGCAGTCGAAAGCGGCCCGCCTGAAGCGGGCCGTTTTTTTATGGCCGCTGGCACAATGTGCTCGCGCCGTTAAAACCCGCCGTACCGCCACGCTTTGGATTAAATTATCGTCAACCCGCGATGGATTTCGTAGACCCTGGACGCGCTTGGATCAGGCCCATGTCAAAAAAACTCAAAGCCATTACCTATGCCGCCGGCGCGTTCATCGGCCTGCTTGTCCTCATCGCGATCGCCCTGAGGCTTTTCCTGGATATCAACGCCTACAAGCCGCGGCTGGAAGCGGCCGTCGCGGCGGTCACCGGGATGGAAGTCAGCGTCAACGGGCGTCTGGGAGTCGGCTTCTTCCCCGGCTTGCAGGTCACACTCGAAGACGTGCATATCCGCAACCGGGGAACCGAACTCGTCACCGCAAGCGAGGCCCGGATCGGCGTCGATTTCCTCGCCCTGCTCAAGCAGGACGTCAGGATCAGGAGAGTCGTGCTCGAACACCCGCGTTTCTCGATCGAGCGGGGCCCCGACGGCCGGTTCAATTACGAGCGAACGGACGCGGTTCGGGGCCCCTTGCCCGGACTGAACCTGGCAAACCTATCGTTCTCGGACGGCACGTTTCGCTACCTCGACCGGCAATCCGGAAGCGGCTTCGAAGCCGCCGGATGCATCCTGGACGCGAACCACCTGCAGCTTGCAGAGCGGGATCGCCCGGGCATCATGAAGCACCTTTCCCTCTCGGCGGAAATCGTCTGCGAGTCGGTCCGGACCAGGGAGCACGCTGCATCCGACCTGAAAATGACGGTCGCCGGGAAGCGCGGGGTCTTCGACATCACGCCGCTCACGATGCGGGCCTACTCTGGACAGGGTTCCGGGAACCTGCGAGCGGACTTTACCGGCGCCGTTCCCCACTACCACCTCCGCTATACCCTTTCGCAGTTCCACGTCGATGCGTTCCTCAAGCCCCTGTCGCCGAAAAATGTCCCGGAAGGGTCGGCGGACCTTACCGCAAACCTGTCGATGCAGGGCAAGTCCGTGAAGGCCATCAGGCCGACCCTGCAAGGCCAGGTCTCGCTGCGCGGCAAGAACCTCGTTCTCAAGGGCCGCGACCTCGATCAGGCGTTCGCCCGCTTCGAGTCCAGCCAGACCTTCAATCTCGTGGATGTGGGCGCCTTCTTCTTTGCCGGCCCCGTCGGCCTTGCGGTCACCAAGGGCTACAACTTTGCGAGCATCCTGCAAGGATCGGAGGGCCGCAGCGAGATCCGGACGCTCGTCTCCGACTGGAAAGTCGAGCGCGGTGTTGCGCTGTCGCAGGACGTGGCCATCGCGACGACCAAGAACCGGGTCGCCCTCCAGGGCCGGCTCGATTTCGTCAACGAGCGCTTCGACGATGTGACAGTGGCCTTGATCGACGACAAGGGCTGCATCCGGGCGCAGCAAACCATCCATGGCGCCTTCAACAACCCTGTGGTTGAAAACCAGAGCACACTCAAGGCGCTCACCGGGCCCGTGGTCAGGCTGCTCAAGCAGGTGGGGAGTCTATTCCCGGGTGGAGAGTGCGAGGTGTTTTACGCGGGCGCCGTCGTGCCGCCGAAATAGGGGCAACGGAAACGGGCAAGCTGGCTGTGATGCCTGCTTAGAATGCTGGAACGAAAGAATGATGCGATTTGGGCCCTTTCGAGTCGGTCCGAACACGACCCCAAGCTGCCAATGCGCTAATGAAAGCGCTTTGCCCGCTGACTGAGTTGTCAGACGGCAATCCGACGTGAATAACGCCGGATTGCCCGAACAGGCTAGCGTCAGCGTGCGGGTTCTGCCACGAAAATCTCGACGCGGCGGTTCTTCGCACGGCCGCCTACCGTGTTGTTGTCAGCGATCGGTTCGCGCGAACCGCGGCCATCGATGGCGATGCGGTTTGTGGCCACCCCGCGGGCAACGAGGTAATCGCGCGTCGAGGCGGCGCGATTGACCGAAAGCGGATTGTTGATCGCATCCGAGCCGGTGCTGTCGGTGTGGCCGATGATGGTCACCGTCGTCACCGGGTTTTGATTCAGGGTGGTGGCGAAGCGGTCGAGGATCGGACGCAGGTTCGATTTGATTTCATGGCGGCCGGTGTCAAAGGAAACGTCGCTCGGGATGTCCAGCTTGAGCTGGTTGTCGGCGGTCTGGCTCACGCTCACACCGGTTCCCTGGGTGGCCTGCTCCATCTCGGCCTTCTGTTTCTCCATGTGCTTCGACCACAGATAGCCACCACCCGCACCCACTGCCGCGCCGATCGCCGCGCCGGTCGCGGCGCTCTTGCCGGTGTTGCCGCCGGCGGTCGCCGCGCCAATGACCGCTCCGGCCACGGCGCCAATGCCTGCGCCTGTGCCTGTGGTTTTTTGAGTTTCGGTCATGCTGGCGCAACCGGAAAGACCGCTGAGGCTGAATGCCACGGCGCTAAGAGAAGCAATGATTTTTTTCATGAGATGACCCTAATTCCTTTAAAAATTTTCGTTGTGTTCTAGGTAAGCCTGCAAAGCGAGTTTGGCTGTCTTGGCCGAACGGTCTAAGTATGCCCCAATTTCACGACCGATCGCTTGCCGACCTGCAGCGGCCGCCCAGTATCGAATTATTACCGCGCCGCCAGTGACGGCTGATGGCCGTAGGCGGGCATTACAACGCCGCCGACAGTCACTATGCTGGGTGATTGCGCTGGAAACGACAAGGGCCGCAGATGCGGCCCTTGTCGTTGCTGCTTGTGAATATTACTTCTTCGCCGTGCGCCGTAGGCGGTTCAACAACCGCCGCGCCAGTTCGCCGAACAGTTCGGTCTGCGTCGGGTGCGGGAAGATCGCCTTCGCCACCTGGGTCAGCGTCATCTCGCCGGCCACCATCATCACGCCGATACCGATCAGGGTATCGGTGTGGTCGGCGAGGTAGTGCACGCCGATGATGCGCCCCGTGGCTTTGTCGGCCACCAGCTTGATCATGCCCTCGGTCTCGCCCGTGATCATCGCCTTGGCGTCGATGCTCATCGGCATCTTGGCTTCCACCGCGTCGATACCTTTTGCTTTCGCCTGTGCGACGGACAGACCGACGAAGCCGGCCTGCGGGCGCGAGAAAGTGACGCCGCAGTCGCGGTCCTGGTCGTATTCGCTGGCGTGACCGAGCAGGTTGCTGGCAGCGACGCGGCCTTGCGTCGCGGCAGTGTGCGCGAGCATATAGCCGCCGACCACGTCGCCCACCGCGTAGATGTTCGCCACGCTGGTCTGGCAGCGGGCGTCGACCTTGATTGCCGCGCCGTCGAGCTCGACGCCGACCTTGTCCAGATTGAGCCGGCTGGTGTCGGGGCGCTTGCCGGTGGCCATCAGGATGACGTCGCAGTCGAACACCGACTCGACGTCTTCCTTGTTGGCACCGCCTTTATTCGAGTAGCGCAGCTTCATCTTGCCGGGCTTGCCGCTGGCCTCCTTGATGTCGGCGCTGGTGACGACGGTGATCTCCTTCTCCAGCGAGGCGATCAGGGCCTTGGCGATTTCCTCTTCGACTTCGGCGAGGATGCGGTCGTGGCGCTCCAGCATCAGCACCTCGGTGCCGAAGTCGCGGAAAATCTGCGCCATTTCGACGCCGATGACGCCGCCGCCGACGATGCCGAGTTTCTTCGGTGGCTTGGCGAGGTTCCAGATGGTGTCGGAGGTGAGCACGCCGCCCGTTGCCAGGTTCTCGCGCGCGCCGGGAATCGGCGGCACGAAGGCGGGGGCGCCGGTGGCGATCACCGCGGCGCCGAAGCTGACGGTGTAGGGTTCGCCCTCGACCGGGGTGATCTTTAGCGTGTGGGCGTCGACGAATTCGCCGTAGCCTTCGCGCACGTCGATCTTCATGCCGCGGTCGGCTTTGAGCGCCATTTCGCCGCGGCTGGTCTGCACCCAGCGGCGGTGCTTCTCGACTTGTTCCCAGTTCAATTTCGGGGTATTGGTTCCGTCGACGCCCATGTCGGCGTCGTGCGCGCGGTTGCGGATGACGTCCGCCGCGGCGCGCCAGGCCTTGGAGGGGATGCAGCCGCGCCACAGGCATTCGCCGCCGGGGAAGGGCTCGTTGTTGACCATCATGACCTTGACACCGTGGTCGGCGAGGTCGCGCGCACAGTCCTCGCCGCCGGGGCCGCCGCCGACGACGACGACCGGGAAGTCCCAGTTACCCTCGGGGATGGGCGATACCGGTGCGCTGGTGGTCGCGGCTGCGCCGGCAACGGTTTCAGCCGCAGCGCCGCCTGCGCCCAGCCAGGACTCGGGCGCTTCGATGGTCTGCTTCAGCGTGGCCAGATACAGCGCGACGTCGGCGCCGTTCAGCACGCGGTGGTCGCCGGTGATGGTGAACGGCGTGCCGTGCGGGCCGTTGGCGGCGATCGCCAGGATCGCGGCGATGCCGGGGGTGGGAATCGCGGTGAAGTGCGAAACGCCCAGCATGCCCATATTGGAAATGGTGAAAGTGGGGTTGGAATACTCGGCCGGCGCTAGCTTCCTCACGCGCGCACGTTCAACCAGGCCGGTCCAGTCCGCCTGCAGCGCCTCCAGCGGCTTTTTCTCGATGCCGTGCAGAATCGGCACCACCAGGCCGCCATCGTTCGACATCACGGCCACGCCGAAGTCGTGGTTCGCGCGTTCGACCAGTTTGTCGACCGGCTGGTAGGCCCAGTTCATGCGCGGGAACTTCGCCATCGCCACCGAGCAGGCCTTGGCGATCGCCACCGTCACCGAGACCTTTTTCGCCTTGGCGGCGGCGGTCAGTGCGGCGGTGTTGATGTTCATCGTCACGTTGAAGGTCGGCAGCGTGAGCGAGGCGGTCATCGCGTGGGCGACGGCCTTTTCCATCGAGGTCATTTTGCGACCCTGGCCCGGCACGTCGACCTGGGGCAGCGAATGCGCGACTTCCTGCATCGACGGACGGGCACGCGCCACGTCGGCGGCGACGATGACGCCCGAGGGGCCGGTGCCGGCCAAGCCCGTAAGATTCACGCCCAACTGCCCCGCGACCTTGCGCGCATAGGGGCTGGCCTGGCGGCCCTGCGGACGGCCCACCGGCGGCTGACTGCCTTCGGCGGACACCTGCGCGGGCGCGGCCTTGGGCATGGGGATGTGCGCCGGCTTGTCGGCCGCATGCGGCGCGACCTTGTGCGTGTCCTGGACCTTGTGGTCGGCGGAAATCGTCACGCCGGTGTCATTCGCCTTGGCGGCGTCGTCGACGATGAAGCCCATCGGGTGGCCGACTTCGACCACGCTGCCGACATCGGCGATCGGGCCGGAGAGGAAGCCGTCCTGGAACACCTCGACGTCCATGATGGCCTTGTCGGTTTCCACGGTGGCGACGATGTCGCCGCGCTTGATGGCGTCACCCGGCTGCTTTTCCCAGGTGACGACCACGCCTTCGGCCATGGTGTCCGACAGTTGCGGCATCACGATCGGCGTGCCGGCATGGTGTGGGATCATCTCGGTCTGCGCCTGTTCCGCTACCACTTCGTCGGCGGCAATCGCCACGTCGCCTGCGGTGTCGGTGATGTAACCGAGTGCTGCGCCGACGGCGATGGTCGCACCGACGTCAGCCAGCGGTCCGGCCAGGTAGCCGGCCTTGAACACTTCGACGTCCATGATGGCCTTGTCGGTCTCGACCGTGGCGACGATGTCGCCGCGCTCGACGCGGTCGCCGGGCTGCTTCTCCCAGGTGACGACCACGCCCTCGGTCATGGTGTCCGAGAGCTGCGGCATCGTGATGGCGTAATGTTGGGACATATTTATTTCCGTTAGGGGTTAGGGGTGAAGGGTGAAGCAGGTAATGACGCCAGCGAACGCGCCTGGCGCCTTACCCCTTACGCCTTACTCAATCACGCCTTGCCAAAGAGCTTCAGAACAGCCTTCACCACATCCTCATGATCCGGGATCGCCGCTTTTTCCAGCGTGTGGTTGTAGGGCTGCGGCACCAGCGCCGAGTGGACGCGCACCGGGGCGGCGTCCAGCTCGAAGAAGCATTCTTCGTTGATGATGGCGATCACTTCGGAGCCGACGCCGACCGGCGCTTCGTCTTCTTCGGCGATGACGACGCGGTGGGTCTTGCTGACCGATGCCTTGATGCCCGCGCGATCCAGCGGCGACAGCGAATAGAGGTCGACGACTTCGGCCGAGATGCCGTACTGCTTGTCGAGGATTTCGGCGGCCTTGAGGCACCAGTGCACCGAGATGTTGTAGCCGAACAGCGTCACGTCGGTGCCGGCGCGCGCGACTTCCGAGCCTTCCAGCGGGTGGAAGTATTCGCCGTCCGGCACTTCGCCCTTCATGTTGTACATGAGTTCGTGTTCGTTGATGAACACGGGGTCGTCGCAGCGGATCGCCGACTTCAAGAGGCCATAGGCCTGCTTGGGATTGGACGGCGTCACCACGCGCAGGCCGGCGATGCCCATGAACACTTTTTCCATCCGTGCCGAGTGCTGCGCGCCGAGCTGGTGCGCAGCACCGCCGGCGGAGCGGAACACGCACGGCGCGGCCAGCTGGCCGCCCGACATGTAGCGAATCTTGGCGGCGGAGTTGAACATCTGGTCCATCGCCAGCCAGGCGAAGTTGACCGACATGATTTCGACGATCGGGCGCACGCCGAGGAAGGACGCACCGATGGCAAGGCCGGTGAAGCCGCCTTCGGAGATCGGCGTATCCATCACGCGCAGCGGGCCGTATTTTTCGTACAGGCCCTTGGTGGCCTTGTAGGTGCCGCCGGCCACGCCGATGTCTTCGCCCATACAGATGACCAGGGGGTCACGCGACATTTCTTCGTCGTGGGCGCGTTGGATCGCTTCCCACAGCATGATTTGAGCCATGTTTTTTCCTTAAGCTGCTTTGCCGGTGAGCCAGGGCTGCTGGCTCTCACGGT
Organism: Hydrogenophilales bacterium 16-64-40; assembly: GCA_002256995.1. Lineage (GTDB taxonomy): Bacteria > Pseudomonadota > Gammaproteobacteria > Burkholderiales > Thiobacillaceae > Thiobacillus. The sequence goes on along the minus strand of NCGX01000007.1, from coordinate 4,644 downwards.
CGGCTAGAACGTATTTTTCGAGGTCTTCGACGCGCGGTTCGGGCGATTCCTCGGCGAACTTGATGACTTCGTTCTCGATGTAGGCGTCGGTTTCCTTTTCGATCGTCTCGTAGTCGGCCATGGTCATCGCGCCCGCCGTGATCAGGCGGTCACGCAGCATGAGGATGGGGTCGCGCTGCTTCCAGACTTCTTCTTCCTCGCGCGAGCGGTAGCCGCGCGAATCGGACATCGAGTGGCCGCGATAGCGGTAGGTCATCAGTTCGAGGAAGAAGGGGCCGTTGCCCGCGCGCACGTGGTCAACCGCCTTGCGCGCATGTTCGTACACGATGTCGATGTCCTGGCCGTCGCATTCGTCAGCCGGAATGTTGTAGGCGGCCACGCGCTTGTGCTGGTGCACCACGGCGGTGGAGCGCTCGATCGAGGTACCGATGCCGTACAGGTTGTTTTCGCACACGAACAGCACCGGCAGCTTCCACAGCGCGGCCATGTTCAGCGTCTCGTGGAACACGCCCTGGTTGTTGGCAGCGTCGCCGAGGAAGCAGATGGCGATTTCGTCGCCGCCCTTCAACTGGATCGCTTTGGCGATGCCGGCCGCCAGCGGGAACGGGCCGCCGACCAGCGCGTAGCCGCCCATGAAATGGTGCGCCGCATCGAAGATGTGCATCGAGCCGCCGCGACCCTTGGAGGAACCGGTTTCCTTGCCGTACAGCTCGGCCATCACTTCCTTCGGATCGGCGCCGCACTTGATCGCGTGGACGTGGTCGCGGTAGCCGGTGATCACGTAGTCGTGACCGGGGCGAGCAGCTTCCATCACGCCGTTGCAGCAGGCTTCCTGCCCGGGGTAGAGGTGCAGAAAGCCGCCGATCTTGCGTTCGATATAGGCCTGATAGCAGCGCTCTTCAAAACGGCGGTGCAACACCATTTCGCGCAGCACACGTTTCTTGTCTTCAATCTTCATTCGGTTACCCTTGTTGGATGGGGTCGTAAAAATGCGCTGTGAAAAATCAAAAGCACGCAATTATCCGGTAAACCCCGCCAACCATCAAGAAAACGCCCGCCACAAGGAACCGTCATGCTGCCTAAACTGACTGAAAACAAACAAGAAATCACGCTAAAAGTTCTGCAGGAGGCGGGCCATGCGCTGCTGCTGTTGCCGGTGTCGAAATCCCTGCCCGAGGTGCCGGGCAGCGTTGAACTCAAGGCTGCGATGAAGCGGCGCGATCTCAAACTCGACGCGCTGGCGAAATCGCCGGTGGCGGTGCAGCTGCCCGGCGGCACGCTCGCCGTTTACGCCATGCTCAAGGCCGACGCCAGCACCTTCGAGGCCCACGAGCAGGTGCGCCGCGCTTTGGCACTGTTGCTGGCCGAGCATCCCAAGGCGCTGACGCTGGCCGTGTTCGGCGAGGCCGAATTCGCGACGCGCGCGGCGGAAGCCGCTGTCTACACCGCACTGGTCAACGCCGTGGCGTTGCCATCGAGAAAGTCCAAGCGCGAAGCGGTCCTCAAAACCGTGCGGCTGTTTGGCCACCAGTCCGGCGACGGCTTCGCCCGCGTGCAGGCGCTGGCCGAAGGCAACGTGCTCACCCGCAGCCTCACCGTGCAAGGCCCGGACGAGCTCACCCCCGGCGTCTACCGCAAGCGCATCAAGGCGCTGGCCAAACAATACGGCTGGACGGTCGAGGAATACGGCTTCGACAAGCTGAAGAAGATGGGCGCGGGCGCCTTCTGCGCGGTGGCGCAGGGCTCGCCGGCGAAGGATGCGGCAATCGTCCGAATCAGCTACAAGGGGCCGAAGGGCAAGGGGTCCGGCGTCAGGGGTCAGGGGGCAGGGAAGAGCGTGGCGTTCGTGGGCAAGGGCATCTGCTTCGACACCGGCGGCCACAACTTGAAACCCGCCAAGTACATGCAGGGCATGCATGAGGACATGAACGGCTCGGCGGTGGTGCTCGGCATCCTCGCTGCCGCATCGAAAATGAAACTGCCGGTCGCGCTGGAAGGCTGGGTCGCGCTCGCCGAAAACCACATCAGCCCCGAGGCCTACCGGCAGAACGAAGTGATCACCGCCTTGAACGGCACCACCATCGAAGTCGTCCACACCGACGCCGAAGGCCGCATGGTGCTGGCCGACACGCTGACGCTGGCCGCAAATAGCAAGCCCGACCTCATCGCCGACTTTGCCACGCTCACCGGTTCCATGCACTACGCGCTCGGCAGCCGCATGTCCGGCGTGTTCGCCACCTCCAGCGCACTCGCCCATCAGGCCTCGCGCGCCGCGATTTCAAGTGGCGAGCGCATCGTTGTTTTCCCCTATCCTGAGGACTACGACAGCAACCTCGATTCGACGGTCGCCGACGTCAAGCAGTGCAGCATGGAAGGCGAGGCCGACCACATCCTCGCCACCCGCTTCCTGTCGCGCTTCGTCGGCGACACGCCGTGGTTGCACATGGACCTGTCGGCGCACAGCTGCAAGGGCGGGCTGGGCGCGGTGATGAGCGACGCCAACGGCTTCGGCGTGGCGTGGGGGATCGCGCTGCTGGACGGCCTGCAAGCCAAGGCCTGATCGCCGGATGACGCCAGTGCTGGAACCGGTGGTGGTCTTCGCCGACGACACCCTGCTGGTACTCGACAAGCCCGGCGGCCTGCTCGCGGTGCCGGGGCGCGGCGCCGACAAGCAGGATTGCCTCGCCGCGCGGGTGCAGGCCCGCTATCCCGATGCCCTGATTGTGCACCGGCTGGACATGGCGACGTCCGGGCTGATGGTGATGGCGCGCGGGCCGTCGGCGCAGCGCGCATTGAGCAAGGCTTTCGCGGCGCGCGAGGTTCACAAGCGCTACATCGCGGTGGTGGCCGGCCGGCTGGAAGCGCCGGTGGACGGCTGGGGCGTGCCGGAAGATTGGGGAACCATAGACCTGCCCATCATCGTCGACTGGCCCAACCGGCCCTTGCGGATCGTCGATCACCAATCGGGGAAACCGAGCCTCACCCGCTGGCGCGTGCTGGGGCACGACGAAACAGGCCTGAACACCCGTGTCGAACTCGAACCCGTCACCGGCCGCTCGCACCAGTTGCGCGTGCACCTGCGCGAACTGGGGCATCCGATCCTGGGCGACGCCCTGTACGCGCCGCCGGATGTGCAGGGTTTGTCCGGACGGCTGCTGTTGCATGCCGGGTCGCTGCGCTTTGTGCATCCGCTGACGGGCGAGGTGATGGTGTTCGAACGCCTGCCGCCGTTTTGATCCGCCATCCGGCAGTTTCTGCCGAAGCAATCGCGTATCGATTTCGCCCTTCATCAGCCCGTCTTTGCCATCCATCGGGGCCGTCAGGGTCCCTGTTTCAAACGCTCCACCACACCTTCAGGGCGCAGTAATACGCCCGTCATACGGCGCGACTACATTCCCCTCGCTACACCGTCGACCTTCTGCTGCGCTTCACGTTTGATCCCGCCGGGGTCAGGAAAGCGGGCGGCCAGGCTGCCAAGGCCTGGATATACCTGGGGAAAAAATGTCACTCGCACATATGAAAATAGGTGTCCGGATGGGTATGGGATTCGGCCTGATTCTGCTGTTGACGCTGCTGGTGGCCGTTCTAGGCCTGACGCGCATGGCGCAGATACAAGGCCACCTCGATGATGTCGCCAGCGACCACATGGTCAAGCTCAAGCTGGTCGGCACCCTGCGCGACGCCATGCAAACAGGCGCAATCTCGATTCGCAACCTTGTCCTGCTGACCGATGAGGCGGACATGGCTGCTGAAACCCAGCGCATTCTCGATCAACGAAAAATCTACGCCGAGACGAGCAATAAACTGGCTGACTTGGCGAAGAGCGAAGCGGAAAAATCGCTGCTTGCCAAAATCGCCGATGCGCGCGCAGAGACCGAGCCGCTGCTCGATAAAGCAATGGAGTTCGCGATGGGCAATCCCATTGCCGCAACCGAGTTGCTGGTCGATGAGGCGCGCCCTGCGCAGAGCCAATGGCTCAAATCGCTGGAGGCCATGGCCGCGTTTCAGGAGAAGGAGACGGCCCTGGCAGTGGAGGAGGCAGATGCCGCCTACGCAAGTGCGCTCATGCTCATGCTTTCTGTGTCAGCCCTGTCGCTGGTTCTGGGCGCGTTCATCGCCTGGTGGATTACCCGCTCGATCACTGCCCCGATCAATCGGGCTGTGAGGGTCACCCAGACCGTTGCCGCCGGAGATTTGAGCGGCTGCATCGAAGTCACATCCGGCGATGAATTCGGTCAATTGCAACAGGCACTGAAGGACATGAACGCCAGCCTGGTCAATATCGTCAGCCAGGTCCGCAACGGCACCGACACCATCGGCGTGGCCTCGCGCGAAATTGCCGCCGGCAACCTCGACCTGTCGTCCCGCACCGAACAGCAGGCGTCGAGCCTGGAAGAAACCGCCAGCTCGATGGAAGAACTGACCAGCACCGTCAAGCAGAACGCCGAGAACGCGCGCCAGGCCAACCAGCTGGTTGTCTCCACCGCCGACATTGCAGTCAAGGGCGGCCAGGTCGTCGGCCAGGTCGTCGGCACCATGGCCTCCATCAAGGACAGCTCGCGCAAGATTGCCGACATCATCGGCGTCATCGACGGCATTGCCTTCCAGACCAACATCCTGGCCTTGAACGCCGCGGTGGAAGCC
>NCGX01000006.1 GCA_002256995.1 Hydrogenophilales bacterium 16-64-40 | reverse complement strand
ACTGCGCCTGTGAAAGTAGGTCATCGTCAGACTCCTTATCCGTGCCCATCGGGCACATGAAAACCCCCTCCCTAAAAGAGGGGGTTTTTTATTGGGAATCTTGCGCAAAATAGATAGGTCGTGTCGTTGTGACGGGCCTGAGAAGACGGTTAGAAAATTATTTGTTCAAATAAATCAAGTCATTGTCTTCCATCTACAACTTAAGTTGTATATCTCGTTTTCCTGGCTGAGGTTAAGTTGCTGCGTGGGCGTCTGCCCACAATCATTTATCTCAATAAGGAGGCAATATGAATAAGCTGTATACGAGTTTGCTGGTGCTGGCGGGATTGGTGGCATTTCCGGTTTTCGCAGCGGTGAATATCAACACCGCCACGCAGTCCGAGCTTGAAGTGGTCAAGGGCTTAGGGCCAGCAAAAGCCAGGGCAATCATCAGCTACCGGGAAGCCAACGGCAATTTCAAGCACTTGGACGAATTGGATAATGTCAAAGGCTTCGGGAAAGCCAGCGTCGAGAAGCTGAAAGAGGAATTGTCGGTTGTTCAAGAGAAAACCAAAAAGTAACCGCCGGCTTTCCGGCATCAGTGACTGCTGACGTATCCCGCAGTGATAAACGCTGCGGGATGCAAAGTAAAAGTTTTTGACGTCCCCGGCGATTTGAGTACGTTTTGTCTTGCCGATCCATTCGGATCGACTCCAGCCATTCAGCCGGCCATTCAATGAGCATATTGCTAGCATCGGACTAGATGCCCGGCCCCCGGTATAATGCCCCCCTTTCTTGGCTGTCCGTGATCCCCCATGTCTACCCTTGGCATCATTTTGATCGCAACTGCAGCAGGCAGTTTGCTGAGCTTGTTGCTGGCTGCGGTCGTGGCCTTGTCTGCACGCCCCAGCTGGGTCCCTGTACTGGTGAGTTACGCCATCGGCGCGCTACTGGGGGCGTCGTTGCTGGAAGTGCTGCCGGAAGCAGTCAAAATGGGCGGCGATATCGACACGGTTGCCATGGCATTGCTGGGCGGCATCTTGCTGTTCTTCCTGCTGGAAAAGCTGGTGTTGTGGCGTCACTGCCACGACGAGATTTGCGAGGCGCACAGCCATGACCACGGGCATGATCACGGCCGTTCCGGACTGATGATCACGGTGGGCGACACCTTCCATAATTTTGTCGACGGCATCATTATTGCTGGCGCGTTTCTGGTTGATTTCCGCCTGGGGGTGGTGACCGCACTGGCGATCATCGCGCATGAAATCCCGCAGGAAATCGGCGATTTCCTGATTCTGCTGCACTCGGGCTACACCCGCACCCAGGCCTTGCTGCTCAACTTGCTGACCGGGGTGGCGACGATGGTGGGGGCGTTGCTGGGGTATTACGCGCTGTCGATGCTGGAAGGCTGGACGCCGGCATTGCTGGGGCTAGCGGCGGCGAGCATGTTGTATGTCGCCTTGTCGGACCTGATCCCCGGATTGCACAAACGCGCGGAAATAGCGTCAACACTCCAGCAGCTAGTGCTGATCGGACTGGGGATCGGCAGCGTCGCGCTGGCTGGCTATGTCATTGGACACGGCCATTGAGCGTCGCCGTCGCCGAGGACCGTCGGCCACATAAACAAACAGCGCCAGCGGGAATACGCCAAGAAGAGTCAAGATGGCCAGCGCTTTGCCGATGCTGCTGGCGGTGATCGCCATCATCAGAATCACATAGGCCCAGCCAATCGCAACTATATACATCTCAAGCTCCATCAGGATTGAACGTCATGGTAACCAAAGCAATGCCCGCCCGCACGCCGACCGTCGGATTCGTCTCCCTTGGATGCCCGAAGGCGACAGTCGATTCCGAGCGCATCCTGACCCAGCTGCGTGCCGAAGGCTACGGCATCGTCGGCAGCTATGAGAATGCCGATGTGGTGGTGGTCAACACCTGCGGCTTTATCGATGCCGCGGTGCAGGAGTCGCTTGAAGCGATTGGCGAGGCCTTGGCGGAAAACGGCAAGGTGATCGTAACGGGTTGCCTCGGCGCCAGAGCCGATGTGATCCGCGAGGCGCATCCCAAGGTGCTGGCCGTTTCCGGACCCCACGCGCTGGACGAGGTGATGCTGGCGGTGCACACGGCGCTGCCCACGCCGCATGATCCATTCGAAGACCTGATTCCGCCCGGCGGGGTCAAGCTCACCCCGCGTCATTACGCCTACCTGAAGATTTCCGAAGGCTGCAATCACCGCTGCACGTTCTGCATCATCCCGTCGATGCGCGGCGATCTGTTGAGCCGCCCGATCGGCGAGGTGATGCGTGAGGCGGAGGCGCTGGTCGGCGCGGGCGTGAGGGAGTTGCTGGTGGTGTCGCAGGACACCAGCGCCTACGGGGTGGACGTGAAATACCGTCCGGGCTTCTGGAATGGCCGTCCGCTGAAGACCCGCATGACCGAATTGGCGGGTGCGTTGGGGAGCCTGGGCGCCTGGGTGCGGCTGCACTATGTGTATCCCTATCCCAGCGTTGACGAGGTGATTCCGCTGATGGCCGACGGCATCATCCTGCCTTACCTTGATATTCCGTTCCAGCACGCCAGCCCGCGCATTCTCAAGCTGATGAAGCGGCCCGGCGCGGTCGAGAAGACGCTGGACCGCATCCAGTCGTGGCGCGCCGCGGTGCCCGATCTCACGCTGCGCTCGACCTTCATCGTCGGCTTTCCCGGCGAGACGGAAGCCGAGTTCGAGGAATTGCTGGCTTTCCTGAAGGAGGCGCAGCTCGACCGCGTTGGCTGCTTCAAATATTCGCCGGTGGAAGGTGCGGCGGCCAACGAATTGCCGGATGCTGTGCCGGAAGAACTGAAGGAAGAACGTCTCGAACGCTTCATGGCCGTACAGGCGGATATCTCGGCAGCCCGGCTTGCGACCAAGATCGGCCGCGAAATCGAGGTGATCGTCGACGCGCAGGACGAGGTCGGCACGCTGGCGCGCAGCCATGCTGACGCGCCAGAAATTGACGGCGTGGTCTATCTGGAGGGGGTGTTCGATCTGCCGCCGGGAACGCGCCTCAAGGTCCAGGTCGAGGAAGCCGACGAACACGATCTGTGGGCGACGCCGGTCTGAGCCCGCCTCGCGGATCGTCTCAAGACAACATCGAGATCAGGGGGCGCGGGCGTCGCCAGACCTTCCAGGCGTCGCGGGGGTGCAAATGCAAGGCCTTGCCGCTGACCGGGTCGAGCAGTCGCAGGCCTTGTGGGCGGATCGTGCGTAGTGTGCCTTGTAGCGGAACAAACCAGCCCTGTTCCAGTTCTCGCAGCGCTTCGCGCCAGCCGTAGGCATCGCCGATCTGTCCGGTCGGGGTCAGGTTGTCGAGAAGAATCACCCCTTCACCGCTAAATAGTTGTGCGTCCCTATGCGTTGGAAGCGCCCGTACGCGTCCGTTGCAGAAGGTTCCCAGCGCCTGCGCTTCGACGTTCCCTGCGTACAGCGGAACAGGGGTGGCGCAGGTGACGGGCAGACGGCCGCCGCCCCATAGCCACAGCGAATTTACCGGGAGTTCGCCGCGCGCTTCGCGCGCCTGATTGACCGGGTGCTCGTGCAACAACATCTGCAGCTCATTCAGTTCGGCACGAAACCGCATGGCGTCGTCGCCGTGCGGCAGCAACGGATCGATATCGCGTCCCACCGCGACCGACAACGGCGTGGTGGCGAGGCACGGTGCTTGGAGATACTGCAGGTACCAGCGTCGAGGGTGGAGCGGCAGCGGACTCAGGTCGGCACCGAAATGCTGGCCGATGGCTGCGGCAAGGGCGTCGGCTTCCTGGGGCGAGAGTGAAAGTGCGCCGGCGTCCGTTAGCACGACGCGGTCGCGCATCACCCTCAAATGCACCGGGTCGGCGCGCAGCCAGTAGGCGTCACCGGCCACCCCGCCATCAGTCGCCAGGGTGATCGGTGCGAGCGGCCAGTCCTGCTGACGTGATATTCCGAACGCTTCGCACAGGGCCGCCTCCACGCCGCCGGCGGGGCAGGGCAGGCGGGTGCCGCGCGCCAGCAAAGTTTGCAGCGCGGGCAGGTGCAGACCCGAGGCTGCCGTTTCCAGCAGGCGCGTGGGCGGGAACAGATAGGGGATGATGAACAGCATGCATCGAGTGTAACAAGCGGATTCGCTAGAATGGCGCTATGCGCCAAGCCTTCCATGAAATCGCCCTTCCCACCCGTGGCAAGGGCTTGTATGCGTTCACCCCGCAGGTGCGGAACTGGGTTGATACCAGCGGCATCCGGGAGGGCCTGCTCACCCTGTATATCCGCCACACCTCGGCGAGCCTGCTGATTCAGGAAAATGCCGATCCGACGGTGCAGACCGACCTCGAGCGCTTCCTGTCGCGGCTGGTGCCGGAAGGCGATCCGATTTACGAACATACCCTGGAAGGCGCGGACGACATGCCGGCGCATGTGCGCGCGGCCTTGACGCAGACGCATTTGTCGATTCCGGTTGCCGACGGCCGGCCGCTGCTCGGCACCTGGCAGGGGATTTACGTCTTCGAGCATCGGCGTGCGGCGCAAACGCGCAGGGTGGTGGTGCACCTGCTGGGCGAGTAGGGAGCTGTGGCATACTGCGGGGATTCCTTCTGCGAGTCCTGCTTTGCTTCCCTACGAGCTTCTGATCGGCCTGCGCTACACCCACGCCAAGCGCCGCAACCATTTCATTTCCTTCATTTCCATCGTCTCCATGGCGGGCATCGCGCTCGGGGTGATGGCGCTGATCGTGGTGCTGAGTGTGATGAACGGCTTCCAGGAAGAGTTGCGCACGCGCATTCTTGGCGTAGCGGCGCACCTTGAAATCGCCGGCCCGGCGGATCGCCTCGCCGACTGGCGCGGCGTGCTGGCGGAGGCGAAGCAGAACAAGGAAGTAATGTCCGGCGCGCCCTTTGTGAGTGCGCAGGGGATGCTGGCCCATGGCGATTTGGTGCGCGGGGCGATCATTCGCGGCGTGTTGCCGGATATGGAAAGCCAGGTCGCCGATTTTTCCAGCTATATGAAGGCCGGCAAGCTGACCGATCTGCAGGCAGGCGAATTTGGCATCATCCTGGGCGGTGAACTTGCTCGCGTGCTCAATGTATATCCCGGCGACAAGCTGGTGCTGCTGACGCCGCAGGGCAACATCACCCCGGCCGGGGTGATGCCGCGCGTCAAACAGTTCACCGTCACCGGCATCTTCGAGGCGGGCATGTTCGAATATGATTCGGGCCTGGCGCTGGTTCATCTGCAGGACGCGCAGAAGCTGCTGCGGCTGGGCGAAGACGTATCCGGCGTGCGACTGAAGCTGACCGAACTGTTTCGTGCGCCCTTCGTCACCCGCGATCTGTCGCAGAGTCTCGCCGGCCACTATTACCTGACCGACTGGACGAAAAGCCACGCCAACTTCTTCCGCGCCGTGGCAATCGAGAAACGGATGATGTTCCTGATCCTGCTGCTGATCGTCGCCGTCGCCGCGTTCAACATCGTCTCCACCCTGGTAATGGCGGTGACCGACAAGCAGTCCGACATCGCCATCCTGCGCACGCTGGGGGCCCGACCTGGTTCGATCATGAAAATCTTCATCGTGCAGGGGGTGTTCATCGGCGTGTTCGGCACGCTGCTGGGACTGGCGAGCGGGGTGTTGATCGCGCTCAACCTCGAAACCGTCGTGCCTGTCATCGAACGCATGGCCGGCCTGGATCTGTTCCCGGCGGACGTGTACTACATCAACGAACTGCCTTCCAAACTGGTGTGGAATGACGTCGCCATCATCGCCGGCATTTCGCTGCTCATCAGCCTGGTCGCGACCTTGTACCCGAGCTGGCGCGCGTCGCGCATCAATCCGGCGGAGGCGCTGCGCTATGAGTGAAGTCGTGTTGAGCTGCGCCGGACTGGACAAGATTTTCCGCCAGGGTGGGATCGATGTGCCGGTGCTCGGCAGCGTCGATCTGGAAATCCGTGCCGGCGAGTCGCTTGCCATCGTCGGCGCCTCCGGTTCGGGCAAAAGCACCCTGCTGCATCTTCTGGGCGGGCTCGATTCGCCGACGTCCGGCACGATCAGCCTGATGGGGCGCGACCCCTTCGCGATTTCCGAAGCCGAGCGCAGCGATCTGCGCAATCGCGCGCTCGGTTTCGTCTACCAGTTCCACCATTTGCTGCCCGAGTTCACCGCGCAGGAGAACGCCGCCATGCCTTTCCTCATCCGCCGCATGGATCGGGCCGAGGCGCTGGCGCGCGCCGCCGCGATTCTCGACGAGGTCGGCCTTGGCCATCGCCTCGCGCACCGGCCCGGCGAGCTCTCCGGCGGCGAGCGCCAGCGCGTCGCCATCGCGCGCGCACTGGTCACGCAACCCGCGTGCATTCTCGCCGACGAGCCTACCGGCAACCTTGACCGCCACACTGCCGACGCGGTGTTCGACCTGATGCGCGAGCTCAACCGCAAACACGCGACGAGCTTGGTCGTCGTCACCCACGACGCCGAGCTGGCAGCGCGCATGGACCGGCGCATGCGGCTGGTCGACGGAATCCTGCAGCCGGCCTGATTCACACTCGCGATGCGGCTCACCCTCATCGCGTTCTGTCTCGGTGTGTGGTGGCTGCAACAGCAGCCCGAACTGCCGCCGGCGCGCTGGCTGTGGCTGCTGCCGCTTCTGCTGGCGCTGCTGTGGCTACCCGTTTTCTCCCACGCTGTTGCCGAATTCACGCGCCGCCTCGGCATCGCGCTGCTGTGCGTGGCGCTCGGTTTTGCCTGGGCCGCCGGGCGGGCGGATGCGCGACTGGCCGAGCGGCTGCCGGCACCATGGCAGGGGGTGGATATCGCGCTGGTCGGCGTGATTGCCGACCTGCCGCACGCCAACGCGCGCGGCGAGCGCTTCGTGTTCGACGTCGAGCAGGTCACCCCCCCCCATGCCCCGGTGCTGCGGCGGGTCCAGTTGACCCGCTACTGGCCGCGCGGATCATCAGATCGCGTCGCGCGGATGCAGGCCGGCGAACGCTGGCAGCTGACCGTGCGGCTCAAGATGCCCTACGGCACCAGCAATCCACACGGCTTTGACCTCGAAGCCTGGATGCTGGAGCACGGCATCAATGCCAGCGGCTATGTGCGCGAAACGCCAGCGCCTCAACGCGTCGCGGCGCGCGCCGCCACGCCCGCCGCCTGGATCGCCGCGACCCGAGCGACGGTGCGCCAACGCATCTTCACGACGCTTGGCGACGCGCCTTATGCCGGCGTCATCGCTGCGCTGGTGGTGGGCGACCAGCGCAGCATCCCGCACGGCCAATGGCGCGCCTTCACCCGCACCGGCGTCAATCATTTGCTAAGCATTTCTGGCCTTCACGTCACCATGATCGCCACCCTGGCCGGCTGGCTGATGGCAAGCGGGTGGCGGCGTCTGCCGCGCCAAGCGGAACGGCTGCCCGCGCGCCAGGCCGGGCTGATCGCTGCGGTGCTGGCGGCGCTCGCCTACGCCGTGCTGGCCGGATTCCAGGTGCCGGCGCAGCGCACCCTGTTCATGCTGATCGTGCTGGCGCTGGCCTTCTGGGGACGGCGCCAGCCGCGCCCTTTCACTGCGCTGATCGTGGCATTGTTCGTCGTGTTGCTGGTCGATCCATGGGCGGTGCTGTCGGCCGGTTTCTGGCTGTCGTTCGGTGCCATGGCCGCGATCCTGTGGGTGACCTTTGGCCGCGTCGCGCTGCCCGACAAGCTGCGCGGCTGGGTCACGGTGCAGGGGGCGGTCACGCTGGCGCTGGCGCCGGTGCTGTTTCTGCTGTTCCAGCAGGTCTCTCTGATCTCGCCGCTGGCCAATGCGGTGGCGATTCCGTTGGTGAGCTGGCTGGTCACACCGCTGGCGCTGCTGGGGGTGCTGATCCCGTCCCTGTGGCAGGTGGCGGCGTGGCTGATGGCCTGGCTGGGCGCGGGGCTGGACTGGGCGAGCAGCCTGCCGCTGGCGGTGATGACGCTGCCCGCACCGGGCTGGGGGGCGGCGGCGTTGGCGCTGGTTGGCACGGTGTGGCTGCTCTTGCCGCGCGGGTTTCCGCTGCGCGTGCTGGGGCTGCTGCTGTGGCTGCCGCTGCTGTTTCCGCTGCGCGATGCCATTGCGCCCGACCACTTTCGCGCCGAGGCGATCGATGTCGGACAGGGCACCGCCGTGCTGATCCGCACCGCGAATCATGCCCTGCTGTACGACACCGGCGCGTCATTCGCCGACAGCGATTCGGGCGAGCGCATCGTCGTTCCCTACCTGCGCGCAGCGGGAATCGGGCGGCTGTCCGGGCTGATCGTTTCGCACGACGACAACGACCACAGCGGCGGCTTGCGCTCGGTGCTGCGCGATATTCCGACTGACTGGCTGCTGCATGGGATGCCCGCGAGCAGCCCCCTGCTCGACGACGTATCGCCCGCGCGATCGTGTGTGCGCGGCCAGCACTGGAACTGGGACGGCGTGCAGTTCGAAATCCTGAATCCACGGCCTGCGGCCTATGCCGAATCCCGGCGCCGCGACAACGACTTCAGTTGTGTGTTGCGGGTCAGCAGCGCGCGCCACAGTCTGCTGCTGACGGGGGATGGCGAAAGGCAGACGGAACTCGAATTGCTCGAATCCGGCCAGCTGGCTTCGGTGGATGTTCTGTTCGCCGGACATCACGGCAGCCGTACCTCGTCCATTCCTGAATTCGTAGCGGCAACCCGTCCCGAATTCGTCGTCTTCACCCTGGGGCACCGCAACCGCTACGGGCACCCGCATCCCCATGTGGTGGCGCGTTTTCGCGAGATCAACGCGCGCCTGCTGCGCAGCGATGCTGCCGGCATGATCCGCCTTGATTTTGGCGAAGCCGGGGTTGATGCCTCACAATATCGTCCCACCTATCGCCGCTACTGGCAGACTCAATTCACGCAGCCATGACCGAAACCTCGAAGCCCCGCTGCTTTGAAGCGACCGACCTCGAATCCGCCAGGCAGGCGCTGGCGCGTGTGTTGCCAGTGGCAGAAAACCATCTGCCTTGGCAGGCGCTGGAACATGCGCACCAGCAACTGGGCGCCAGCCCGGCTTTTGCGCACAGCGTCGGCGCGGCGCTGATCGTGGCCGAGTTGCGGGTGGGGGCGGATGCAGTGGCCGCAGCCCTGCTGCAGAACTGTGTCGACGACAGTCCCGAATTCGATGCCCGCTTCGGCACGGCTGCCCGGCTTGCCCGCGGCGTCGCGGCGATGGCGCGCATTGAGACGCTGGCCACCAGCGCCACCGACAAGCGCATCGACCCGCACGCCCAGTTGGAGGCGCTGCGCCAGATGGTGCTGGCGATGGTGGAAGATATCCGCGTGGTGCTGGTCAAACTGGCCGAGCGCACCCACCTTTTGCGTTGCGCAGCCAGCGAGGATGCCGCCACCCGCGAGGCGCTCGGACAGCAGGCGCGCGAGCTGTTCGCTCCGCTGGCGAACCGGCTTGGCGTGTGGCAGATCAAGTGGGAGATGGAGGATTGGGCCTTCCGCTATCTGGAACCCGACAGCTACAAAGCCATCGCCGAGCAACTCGATGAAAAACGCGCCGACCGCGAGGCCTACATCCAGGGCATCATCGAACGCCTGCAGGCGGAAATCACGCTGCACGGCATCGAGGCGGAAGTGACCGGCCGCCCCAAGCACATCGCCAGCATCGTCAACAAGATGCGCCGGAAGCGCCTCTCCTTCGAGCAGCTGTACGACATCCGCGCAGTGCGCGTGCTGGTCAAGCACGAGATCGACTGCTACACCGTGCTGGGGTTGGTGCACAACCTGTGGCAGCCGATCCCCGGCGAGTTCGACGACTACATCTCGCAGCCCAAGAGCAACGACTACCGCTCGCTGCACACCGCCGTGATCGGCCCCGAGGACCGCGCGCTCGAAGTGCAGATCCGCACCCTCGACATGCATCGCCACGCCGAGCTCGGCGTCGCCGCGCACTGGCGCTACAAGGAAGGCGGCAAACAGGACGCGCAGTACGAGGAAAAAATCGCCTGGCTGCGGCGCATCCTGGAATGGAAGGACGACGTCGCCGACAGCAGCGAATTCACCGAACAGTTCAAGACCGAACTGTTCCACGACCAGGTCTACGTGCTGACGCCGCAGGGGCGGGTGCTGGCGCTCGACCGCGGCGCCACCCCGGTGGATTTTGCCTACGCGCTGCACACCGATCTCGGCCACCGCTGCCGCGGCGCCAAGGTCAACGGCGCGATGGTGCCGCTCAACACCGTGCTCGACAACGGCCAGCGCGTCGAGGTCATCACCGCGAAGGAGGGCGCGCCGAGCCGCGATTGGCTCAACCCCGCGCTCGGCTATCTGGCCACCCAACGCGCACGCGCCAAGGTACGCGCCTGGTTCCGCCAGCGCGACGTCGGCGAACAGGTCAGCCTTGGTCGCACCCTGCTGGAAAAGGAACTCAAGCGCCTCGGCGTGGTGGACGCCAGCCAGGAGAAACTCGCCCAGCGGCTCAAGTTCGGCAAGGTCGACGAGTTCCTCGCCGCGCTCGGCCGCGGCGATGTCGGCCAGCGCGATCTGATCAATGCCCTGCAGGAATCGGGCAAGGTCGTCCCCGCGCTGACGCCCACCAGCAAACCGCGGGCGCGCGCCAAAACCGGCAATCCGGTCACCATCCCGGGACTGGGCGACGTGCCGCTGCAGCTTGCGCGCTGCTGCAAACCGCAGCCGCCCGAGGCCATCGTCGCCTACACCACGGTCGGACGCGGGGTCACCGTGCACCGGGAGGACTGCGCCGCGCTCAAGCGCGCCAACCCAGCACGCATGATGCCGGCCGAATGGGTGGCCGATGCGGGTGCGGCATTTGAAGTCGATATTTTGCTGCAAGCGTTTGATCGTCAGGGGCTGCTGCGCGATATTTCCGATGTCATCGCCAAGGACAAGCTCGATGTGCTGCGCGTCAACACCGAGAGCCGCGGAGAATATGCCCACATGCGGCTCACCGTGCGCGTCAAGGAATTACAGCAACTGTCGCGGCTTCTGGCGCGCCTGCAGCACGTGCAGAACGTGATCGAAGTGGGGCGGGGCTAAGTGTTCGTTTATTGTTCGGGTTTCCCGATTCCCCGTATCTGAGACATGGCTGAGCTGGACGACTTAAAACTAGACGACTTAATGCCTGATTTTTCGCCCCGGGCGCGATGGTGGCGCAACTGGAGGGTGATGCTGCCGCTGTGGCTGGCGATTGCGGCGCTGGTGGGGCTGGGATTTCATTTCAACGTCGACCGCAGCGTGATCGCCGGCAGCGTGGTGGTGGTGGGGCTGGTCACCAATGCCTTTGCCTGGCTGCTGGGCATCATCGCGCTGGTGCCGATCATCGGCCCGATCATCGTCAAAGTTTTGTCGATCGGCTTCATCTGGCTGCTCAACGCCGTCGGCTACCTGGTGGCCTACGTCGCCATCCGGCGCGGTTATTCCAAGGACGTGCTGACCTATCGCGGGGTCACGATCGCACTCATCATCGGCATCGTGATCGGCTTCGTGCTGGGGAAGCTGATCTAGCTTGCTGGGGTTACATCGCCGCCAGAATCGCGCGCGCCAGCAACAGCATGCCGCTCGCCGAGAGGTCTTCCGTGTGGAAGGCCAGATCGGCGGCCGAGGGGGTGTAATTGCGCGACAGCGACTTCAGATACGCCGGGTCGTAGTGCTGTTCCAGCAGGACGGTCACCAGTTCGGACCAGGCCTGCCGGGTGGCCAGCGCCTGCCACGCCGCAATGGTTTCGCTGCCGCGCAGCGTGGTGAGAAAACCGAGCTGGCGGTTGATCGTCTCCGGGTCGTGCAGAAAGTGGGCGTAATCCTCGGTCAGCAACTGAACCCGTGCCGCCAGCGGCACGTCCAGCCGGAAGCAGGGGCTGGCGTGCATCGCCGTGATCAGCGCCTCGGGCACACGCAGCGCGCCGATCTTCTTGCTTTCCGCCTCGACGAATACGGGACGGGCGGGGTCGAAGCCGTTCAGCACCGACCAGATGGCGCTCTCGAAAATTTTTTGCGACGGCTGGGCTTGCCCCGGCAGCGCCCCCAGCAGCGAACCGCGATGCGCGGCCAGCACTTCGAGGTCGAGCACCTGGGCGCCCTCGCTGGCCAGCGCCAGCAGCAGGCGGCTCTTGCCGCTGCCGGTGGGACCGCTCACCACCCGATAGGTTAATTGCGCCGGCAGGCGGGCGAGTTCGGCCACCACGTGCCGCCGATAGGCCTTGTAGCCACCATCGAGCTGCATGGCGGCAAAGCCGATTTTCTGCAGGATGTGCGTCAGCGAGCCGCTGCGGCTGCCGCCGCGCCAGCAATACACCAGCGGCCGGTACGACTTGGGCTTGTTGGCGAACCAGGTGTCAAGATGCTGCGCGATGTTGCGCGCCACCAGCGCTGCGCCGATTTTTTTCGCCTCGAACGACGACACCTGCTTGTACAGGGTGCCCACGCGCGCGCGCTCGGCATCGCTCAGCACGGGCAGGTTGATCGCGCCGGGGATGTGATCTTCGGCGAATTCGCTGGGGGAACGGACGTCGATGATTTCATCGAAGGCCGCGAGTTCATCTACGGTGGCGGGCAAGCTGGGCTCAACTTTCGGGGGGAAATACGGGGGCAGTCAGGTTCCAGCATTGTCACACGGCCGCAGTCTCGGCTGCAAAGCGGTGTCGGTCATGCTTGGAGCCACGCTGCGGCAAACGTGGGTTGTCTTGCTGCATGGGGGGCGGGTAGCGGAGACAGCGATCCTGGCGGATGGCAGCATGGACGTGCTGCAGCCAGGCCAAACGGGATGAGCTTGCGCGCGAAGCGCAGATTTTAGCTGATGCTTATATGACGTGCAGTTTAGCGGATCTGAGATCTTCCATGCGCCGGCTGCTTGCCTTGCGGCGGTCTGCCGTGATTCCACGCGGCAACGCTGCATTGCGCGACGCGACGCGGCGGTCGTCCAAACGGCGTTCCAGCGGAATGAACTCAACTTGATAAACTGGAAGGGCCGACATGGTTTTGTCCTTTTGTTGATATTTCAACGGATCATAATCCGGATGTTGACAGCTCACAAGAACAACTTTGACCGCCAAGCGGATGCTTTCATCCGTTTGGCGGTGCTGTCCGCCTTCATTTTTGGGCAGCCCGCACCATGCGTTGCTTTTCTCGCTCCCATTCGCGGTCTTTTTCTGTCGCGCGCTTGTCGTGCTGCTTTTTGCCTTTGGCCAGGCCGAATTCAAGCTTGATGCGGCCTTTGACATAGTGCAAGTCGAGCGGCACCAGCGTGTAGCCGGCGCGTTCGGTCTTGCCGATGAGCTTGCTGATTTCTGCCGCATGCAGCAGCAGCTTGCGCGAACGCGTGGGATCGGCGTGGATGTGGGTGGAGGCGGTGGACAGCGGACTGATGTGGCATCCGATCAGATAGACCGCGCCGCTCTTGACCACCACATAGGCTTCTTTCAACTGCACCCGGCCGGCGCGGATGGCTTTCACTTCCCAGCCTTCGAGCATGATGCCGGCCTCGAATCGTTCTTCGATGAAATAATCGTGAAAGGCTTTTTTGTTGTCGACGATGCTCATGGCAGACGGGCTTGCGTACAATTCTTGATTTTACAAGGCTTCAGTGTCATATGGCGCGAGTGCAAAAAAGTGTGCTGGTGGCGCACCCCCCGGAACGCATGTTTGAACTGGTGGACCGGGTCGAGGATTACCCCGCTTTTCTGCCGTGGTGCGGGGGCACCGAGTTGAAATGGCGCGATGAAGCGAGCACGGTGGCAACGATTCATATCGCCTACATGGGCATCCGCCAGAGCTTCACCACGGAAAACACCAAAACGCATCCGCGCGAGATGCGGATCAGGCTGCAGAACGGGCCGTTTTCCGAACTGGAAGGCGACTGGCTTTTTTCGCCGCTGGGGGACGATGCCTGCAAGATCGAATTCCGCCTTCAGTACACGTTTTCGAACCGGATGCTGGAAACCCTGCTGGCGCCCGTTTTCAGCCATATCACCAATACCTTTGTCGATGCCTTCGTGCGCCGTGCGGACGAGGTGTATGCCGTATGAACAGAACCCATATCAGCGTCGAAGTCATTTATGCCTTGCCGACGCAGCAGCCCCTGTTGCACGTCCAGCTTGCCGAAGGCGCGACGGTGGAAGACGCCATTCGCGCATCCGGCGTGCTGGACGCCCATCCCGAAATCGACCTGGCCAAGAACAAGGTCGGGATTTTCAGCAAGCTGGTCAAGCTGGATGACCCGGTGCGCGACCGCGACCGGGTGGAAATCTATCGCCCGCTGATCGCCGACCCCAAGGAGGTGCGCCGCAAACGCGCGGAAGAAGGCAAGGCCACCAAAAAGGGCGGTGGCGACGCCGCGCCCGAGAAGGCCGCAGCGGTTAGCAAGTCCGACGCGACATAAAACGCGCGCCCAACAAAAAGGCCTTCCGGATGAATCCGGAAGGCCTTTTTTGCTGAAGCGGACTGACTTAGTCGCCGACTTTGAGCATCGGGTAGTTGAGCTGGGCCAAGCCCTTCTTGACATGGTCGCTGGCCAGCTTGGACTGCTTGATGACCGTGGCGCTGTCGCCTTCGGCAGCAGCTTTCTCGGCGGCCTTCAGCGCGGCATCGGCGGTCGTCCACAGCGCATTCTTCGCCTTGGCTTCCTTGACGTCAGCCTGGGCGGCGCTCAGCGCAGCCTTGGCTTCGGCGCTGATGGCGGCCTTGGTAGCCGTGGGCTTGTCGCCCGCCTTGTTGGCGTTAAGGTCGGCGCATCCAGTCAGACCCAGCAGGGCCGCGGAAGTCAGGGCAAGCAAAACTTTGGACATTGCTTTGGACATTGTGTTATCTCCTCGAGTTATATGGCGTTCAGGGGTCGGGCTGTTGAACCGCGCGCCCTAGCAGAGTGAATGCTGACGCAAAGTTAGCGGTATCAGGCACGGGAGTCAACCACCTGTCGCATAAACGGATTGGTAGATTACGACCAAATGGGGCATGGGGAACGCGTGGTTTGTGCGGGGCGGGGGCGGGCGCGTATAATTCCGCTTTGCGTTAAGGAAAGCCCATGCGTGTTCTGCAAAAAGCGCTGACGTTCGACGACGTTCTGCTCGTTCCCGCCCATTCTGTCATCCTGCCCCGCGAAGTCAGCCTGTCCACGCAGCTCACGCGTACGATCACCCTGAATTTGCCCCTCTTGTCCGCCGCGATGGATACGGTGACCGAGGCGCGGCTGGCGATTGCGCTGGCGCAGGAAGGCGGCATCGGCATCATTCACAAGAACATGAATGCCGAGATGCAGGCAGCGCAGGTGGCAGCAGTCAAGCGCTTCGAATCCGGCGTCGTCAAAGACCCCATTACTGTCGCGCCACAGATGACGGTGCGTCAGGTGCTCGAGATTACCCGCGCGAAACGCATTTCCGGCCTGCCGGTGATCGACGGCGGCAAGGTGGTCGGCATCGTGACCAACCGCGACCTGCGCTTCGAAACCCAGCTCGACCAGCCCATCGCCAACATCATGACGCCGAAAGAACGGCTGGTGACGGTGAAGGAGGGCGCCAACCGCGACGAAGCGATGGCGCTGCTGCACAAGCACCGGCTGGAACGCGTCCTGGTGGTGAACGACGCCTTCGAGCTGTGCGGCCTGATTACCGTCAAGGACATCCAGAAGTCGAGCGAACACCCGCTGGCGTGCAAGGACGCGATGGGCCGCCTGCGCGTGGGCGCCGCGGTCGGCACCGGCGAGGGCACCGAAGAACGCGTGGCCGCGCTGGTGGCAGCCGGCGTCGACGTGATTACCGTGGATACGGCGCACGGCCATTCCCAGGGCGTGCTCGAGCGGGTGCGCTGGGTCAAGCAGAACTACCCCAACGTGCAGGTCATCGGCGGCAACATCGCCACCGCGTCGGCAGCGGCAGCGCTGGTCGAGCATGGCGCCGACGCAGTCAAGGTCGGCATCGGTCCTGGTTCGATCTGCACCACGCGCATGGTTGCAGGTGTCGGCATGCCGCAGATCACTGCGGTGGCGAACGTATCCGATGCGCTGAAAGGCAGCGGCGTTGGTGTCATCGCCGACGGCGGCATTCGCTATTCCGGCGACATCGCCAAGGCGCTGGCTGCCGGCGCCCACTGCGTCATGCTCGGTGGCCTGCTGGCCGGCACCGAGGAGGCGCCCGGCGACATCGAGCTGTTCCAGGGCCGCTCCTACAAGTCCTATCGCGGCATGGGCTCCCTGGGCGCGATGCAGCAGGGATCCTCCGACCGCTACTTCCAGGACACCGAGAAAAGCGCCGAGAAGCTGGTGCCCGAAGGCGTCGAAGGCCGCGTGCCCTACAAGGGCAGCGTGCTGGCGGTGATCCACCAGTTGGTGGGCGGCCTGCGTTCCAGCATGGGCTACCTCGGCGTTGCCACCATCCCCGACATGCATGCCAAGGCCGAATTCGTCGAGATCACCTCGGCCGGCGTGCGTGAATCGCACGTGCATGACGTGCAGATCACGAAGGAAGCACCGAACTACCGAGTGGAATAGTCAGTCAGCGCCGATCGCATAAGGGGGACGCATGGGTAACAACCGCCTGGCAGCAGCCTTGGTGTTGGCTTTCGGAATGGTGGCAGCGGCCTGGCTGCTGGCTGACGGCATCGTCAAGTTCAAGCAGTTCGAGCGCAGCGTCGAGGTCAAGGGCCTGGCCGAGCGCGAAGTCCCGGCCGACACGGCGATCTGGCCGATCGCCTTCAGCGAGGCGGATGCCGACCTGACTCGCCTGTACCAGACCCTGCAGGGTAAGAACGCCGTCATTATCGATTTTCTCGAGGCGCAGGGATTCAAGCCGGCGGAAATCTCCGTTTCCGCACCTTCGATTACGGACCGGCAGGCGCAGGACTACGGCAACGCCGATCTGGCGAATCGCCTGCGCTACACCGGGAAATCCGTGGTCACCGTTTACACCCGGCAGGTGGACGCCGTGCGCCGGGCTATGCCGGAACTCTCGGTTCTGGGTGAGCAGGGGATTGCGCTGAACACCGGCGATTACGAGAACCGCGCACGCTTCCTGTTCACCGGCCTGAATACGCTCAAGCCCGCGATGATCGAGGAGGCCACCCGCAACGCCCGCCAGGCCGCGGATAAGTTCGCCAAGGATTCCGACAGCAGCCTGGGCAAGATCAAGCGCGCCAGCCAGGGGCAATTCAGCATCGAGGACCGGGACGAAAGCACCGCGCACGTCAAGAAGGTGCGCGTGGTTTCCACCGTGAATTACTTTTTAGCCGACTGAACCACCATACAAATATTTATGCACCAGAAAATCCTCATCCTCGACTTCGGTTCCCAGTACACCCAGCTCATTGCGCGCCGCGTGCGCGAGGCGGGCGTCTATTGCGAACTGCACCCCAACGACGTGACCGAAGCTTTCGTGCGCGAGTTTGCGCCGGCCGGCATCATCCTGTCGGGTGGACCCAGTTCGGTCTACGAGGAGGAAACGCCGCGTGCGCCCCAGGTCGTGTTCGATCTTGGCGTGCCGGTGCTGGGTATCTGCTACGGCATGCAGACCATGGCGGCGCAACTCGGCGGCCAGGTCGAATCCGCGGCCAAGCGCGAATTCGGCTATGCCGAAATCCGCGCGCGCGGCCACACCGCGCTGCTGCGCGACATTCAGGATCGCCTCAACGACGAAGGCCACGGGCTGCTCGACGTCTGGATGAGCCACGGCGACAAGGTCACCGCGCTGCCGGCCGGCTTCAAGGTGATGGCGAGCAACGCCGCCACGCCGATCGCCGCCATGGCCGACGAGGACCGCAAATTCTACGGCGTGCAGTTCCACCCCGAAGTCACTCACACGCTTCAGGGCAAAGCCATCTTCAACCGCTTCGTGCGCGATCTGTGCGGCTGCGCGGGCGACTGGAACATGCCCGATTACGTCGACGAAGCCATCGGCCGTGTGCGCAGCGAGGTCGGCAACGACGAAGTCATCCTGGGGCTGTCCGGCGGCGTCGATTCATCAGTGGTCGCAGCGCTCCTGCACCGCGCCATCGGCCCCCAGCTCACCTGCGTGTTCGTCGACAACGGCCTGCTGCGCCTAAACGAAGCCGAGCAGGTGATGCAGACCTTTGCCGACAACCTCGGCGTCAAGGTGATCCACGTCGACGCGCGCGACCGTTTCATGGATGCGCTCGCCGGCGTCTCCGACCCCGAACAGAAGCGCAAGATCATCGGCCGTGAATTCGTCCACGTGTTTCAGGAAGAAGCCGAGAAGCTGCCCAAGGCCAAATGGCTGGCACAGGGCACCATCTATCCCGATGTGATCGAATCGGCCAGCGCCAAGACCAAGAAGGCGCACAGCATCAAGAGCCACCACAATGTCGGCGGCCTGCCCGACACCCTGCATTTGAAACTGCTGGAACCGCTGCGCGAACTATTCAAGGACGAGGTGCGCGAACTCGGCATTGCGCTCGGCCTGCCGCACGCCATGGTCTACCGCCATCCCTTCCCCGGTCCCGGCCTGGGTGTGCGCATCCTCGGCGAAGTCAAACGAGAATACGCCGAGCTGCTCCGGCGGGCCGACGCCATCTTCATCGAAGAACTGTGGTTGAGTGGCTGGTACGAGAAAACCAGCCAGGCGTTTGCCGTCTTCCTGCCGGTCAAGTCCGTTGGCGTCATGGGCGACGGCCGCACCTACGATTACGTCGTCGCCCTGCGTGCCGTGCAGACGCAGGACTTCATGACCGCGCACTGGGCCGAACTGCCCTACACCCTGCTCGGCAAGGTTTCAAACCGCATCATCAACGAGGTGCGCGGCATCAACCGCGTCGTCTACGACATCAGCGGCAAGCCGCCGGCTACGATTGAGTGGGAGTAATGTTCTTGGGACGCCGGGCGAGGAGCCCCGCGTAGCGGGCTTGTTTGGCTAATGCAGAATAAACTGGTTTGATATTGATCCGATTCACTTTTGAAAGGAAAAAACGATGGCAACTTACACCGAATTGAAGGCGCAGGCAGAAGCGTTGTTGAAGCAAGCCGAGGTGGCGCGTCGCGCTGAAATTGCGTCTGTTGTCGCGGAGATTCAGGCGAGGATGAAGGAATACGGGATCACCCTTGATGACCTGAAGGGTGGGGCAAAAAAGGCCAAGGCGCGTACTGCCGTGGCCGCAAAATATCGCAATCCGGCCACGGGTGAATCCTGGTCGGGTCGTGGTCGCGCACCGAAGTGGCTGGCGGAAGAGCAAGCTAAAGGTCGTTCAAAGGATGCATTCCTGATCAAGTAGCCACCGCAGAAGCGGGGGGCTGTGGTTCAGCAGACGACTGAGCCTCCTGGGACTGCATCCGGTTGATAGCGGCCTGAGTCCCGTACGCTTCACGGCGCGAAGTCCTGTATTTGAGCCCGTTGATGACCCCGCACGCGCAGACCCTGAAAACCGCCGTTGTGATCGGTGGCGGCCCCGCCGGCCTGATGGCGGCCGAAGTCCTTTCGCAAAACGGGGTGCGGGTCGATCTCTACGACGCCATGCCTTCGCTGGGCCGCAAGTTCCTGCTGGCCGGCGTGGGCGGCATGAACATCACCCATTCCGAACCGTTCGACGTTTTCCTGTCGCGCTACGGCGCGCGGGCGGCTGACATCCACCCGTTGCTCGAGGCCTTTCCCCCTGCCGCCTTGCGCGAGTGGATTCAGGGGCTGGGGGTCGAAACCTTTGTCGGCTCGTCGGGGCGGGTGTTTCCAACCGGGATGAAGGCAGCGCCGCTGTTGCGCGCGTGGCTGCATCGGCTGCGCGAATCCGGCGTGCGGTTTCATGTGCGGCATCGCTGGCTGGGCTGGCGCGAGGACGGCGCGCTGCGCCTCGCTTCGCTGCAGGGCGAGTTGGCCGTGCGGGCTGACGCGGTGGTGCTGGCGCTCGGCGGCGGCAGCTGGGCGAAGCTGGGATCGAATGGCGCGTGGGTGCCGCTCTTGGCGCAGCGCGGGGTCGAGGTCGCGCCGCTGCGGCCGTCGAACTGCGGCTTCGACGTGGCGGGTGGCTGGAGCGAACATCTGAAGAGCCGTTTCGCCGGGCAGCCGCTGAAGACGGTGGCGCTGCGATTCACCGATGCGACGGGCCGGGTGCATGAACGCCGCGGCGAACTGATGCTGTCCGACGGCGGCATCGAGGGCAGCCTGGTGTATACCCTGTCGGCGCCGTTGCGCGATGCCATGGCGGCGCAGGGCGCGGTGATGGTTGAGCTTGACCTGGCGCCCGATAAAACCTTGGCGCGAGTCATGGCCGAAGTCGGCCATCCCCGCGGCGCGCGGTCGCTGTCGAGCCACCTGCAAAGCCGTGCCGGCATCAAGGGCGTGAAAATGGCGCTGCTGCGCGAAATCCTGACGCCGGCGCAGTTGAACGATCCGGTGACACTCGCCAACGCGATAAAATCGCTGCCGATCAAGCTTGTTGCCCCGCGCCCGCTCGACGAGGCGATCAGCAGCGCCGGCGGCGTGCGCTTCGAGGCGCTGGACGAACGCCTGATGCTGCGCGATCTGCCCGGCGTGTTTGTCGCGGGTGAAATGCTGGACTGGGAAGCGCCCACCGGCGGCTACCTGCTGACGGGCTGCTTCGCCAGCGGCCGCGCCGCGGGGCAGGGGGCACTAGCGTTTGTGAGCGCCGTGAGCTGAGGGTCGCGAACCGGTGGTGTATGAGCCCCGCCCTCGGGGCGATGGGTGGAGGTCGCGAGGGCTGCGGTTTGGCCAGGGCACGAAAATCGCGGCGGGGGCGCCGCTCCTACAAGGGCGCCGCGGTCTGCCGTTCAGACGCGCCTACATGGGGCGGCGGCTTTTTGTAGGAGCCCCGTCCTCGGGACGATGGATCGCGACGTCGCTGCGGGCACTCGCGATGATTGTTTCAACCGATACGTTTAAAACACATGCTGCGACTGACTGAACTCAAACTCCCGCTCGACCATCCGCCCGAGGCCCTGCGTGCGGCGATCCTGCAACGCTTGGGGCTCGCCGACGACGATCTTGTCGGCTTCAGCATCTTCAAGCGCAGCTACGACGCGCGCAAAAAGCACGCCCTGCTGATGGTCTACGCGGCGCCGCGCTGGTGCTGGCGCAGATGGGCTTCAAGCCCATCGTGCTGGAGCGCGGCAAGGCGGTGCGCGAGCGCACCCAGGACACCTGGGGGCTGTGGCGAAAGCACGTGCTCAACCCGGAATCCAACGTGCAGTTTGGCGAGGGCGGGGCGGGCACATTTTCAGACGGCAAGCTCTACAGCCAGATCAAGGATCCCAAGCATCTGGGGTGCAAGGTGCTGACCGAGTTTGTCAAGGCGGGCGCGCCGGATGAGATCCTCTACGTCTCGAAGCCGCACATCGGCACCTTCCGCCTGGTCGGCATGGTCGAGGCGATGCGCCACGAGATCGAGAAACTGGGCGGCGAGATCCGCTTCCAGCAGCGCGTCACCGACGTGCTGATCGAGGAGGGAGCGGACGGGAAACGGATCCGCGGGGTGACGCTCGCCAGCGGCGAGACGCTGGCCAGCCATCACGTCATCCTTGCGCTCGGCCACAGCGCGCGCGACACCTTCGAGATGCTGCACGCGCGCGGCGTCTACATGGAAGCGAAACCGTTTTCCATTGGTTTCCGCATCGAGCATCCGCAGTCGCTGATCGATCGCGCAAGGCTGGGGTCGAACGCCGGCAACCCGCAGCTCGGCGCGGCGGACTACAAGCTGGTGCACCATGCGAAAAATGGCCGCACGGTATACAGCTTCTGCATGTGCCCGGGCGGCACCGTAGTGGCGGCCGCGTCCGAACCGAACTGCGTGGTGACCAACGGCATGAGCCAGTATTCGCGCAACGAGCGCAACGCCAACGCCGGCATCGTCGTGGGCATCACGCCGGCGGATTTTCCCGGCGACGATCCGCTTGCCGGCATCGAACTGCAAAGGAAACTGGAAGCGCGCGCGTTCGAACTCGGCGGCGGCAACTACGATGCACCGGCGCAGCGGGTCGGCGATTTCCTCGATGGCAAGCCGTCGACGCAACTCGGCAGCGTCGAACCCTCATACAAGCCCGGCGTGCATCTCACCGACCTCGCCACCGCGCTGCCGGATTACGCCATCGAGGCGATCCGCGAGGCGCTGCCGGCGTTCGACCAGCAGATCAAGGGCTTTGCGATGGCGGACGCGGTGCTGACTGGGGTCGAGACGCGCACTTCGTCGCCGCTTCGTATCACGCGCGGCGACGATTTCCAGAGCATCAACGTCAAGGGCCTGTACCCGGCGGGCGAGGGCGCGGGCTATGCCGGCGGCATCCTGTCGGCCGGGGTCGACGGCATCAAGGTCGCCGAAGCGGTGGCGCGCGATTACCTGGGACTCGAACCCGAAGGCTCGGGCGCAAAGCTGGGCGCGGGCTGCGACGATTGAGGCTTCCGTCGGCGGGCTTATCGGTCGGCTGATGCGGTGACGAGTTGGCGATAGGCCGCATCGGCTAACCGCTGGATCGCCTGCCGCCCGATCTGCCCTGACAGGGCGTAGCCGAAATCCCCGTCGATCCAGTAGAACACGTCGACGCCGTTTTCGGTGGCGTGGCGGAAGCTCGTCTCCGTATTGCCGGCCACCGCGCGGCGCACGTACAGGGTGACGCGGCGCTCGATCTTGTCCTGATACATGAACTGCGCCACCGGTCCGGTTTCGCCGGTGAGCAGGCGGCCGCCCAGCAACTCGAATCCCTGCGCGCTGAAGTCCGGCGCCTGCAGTTGGGTGCCGACGCGTTTGGAGAGCCAGGCCACCAGATGGTCGGCGTGGGCGGCGTCGACTTCGACCGGGTGGCGCGATTCGGGGCTGAACACGGCGTGGGCGATGGCGGCGTCGCGGGCAAGGTAGGCCGGGGCGGCGGGCGCCTGCCCGGGGGTGCCAAGGCCGATGGCATAGCCGATCAGTCCGGTCACCAGCATGGCCAGCGTCGCCGCCACCGCCTTGAACGGCACGGGCAGGGCCGGGCGGCGGGTGGCGCGCACCAGGTTCAGCGGCAGCGGCTCGTTCAGCACACTGTCGAAGGCGGCATGCAGGGACTGGTTCTGTCCGATCCAATCCTGCACCCGCGCGGCGTCGGCCGGATGCGCAGCCAGCCAAGCCTCGACCTCGAGGCGGCGCGCCTCGGGCAGGGTGCCATCCACATAGGCGTGGAGTTCATGTTCGTGGACGTTGTCTGTCATATCACAAGCTTCAGTTTGACTGCGGGTTCGCCCGCCAGCATCTGCCGCATCCGCTCGCGCGCACGCGACAGCCGCGACATCACGGTGCCGGTCGGCACGCCCAGCACCTGGGCGGCTTCAGCGTAGCCGAATTGCTCCAGCCCCACTAGCAGCAGGACTTCGCGCTGTTCCTCGGGCAGCCGCGCCAGCGCGGCGTGGATGTCGCGCGCGGCCAGCGCCTCCATCTGGCCGCCGCTCACCGGCTCGTCGAGCGCGTCCTCCATCACGGTTTCCTGCGGCCGCTTGATCCGGATCTGGTTGACGAACAGATTGTGCATCAGGGTGAACAGCCAGGCGCGCAGGTCGCTGCCGGGCTGCCACAGGTCGAGCTTTGCCAGCGCGCGCTCGAGGGTGTCCTGCACCAGGTCGTCGGCGCGATTGACGTCACCCGTCAGCGCCCGGGCATAGCGGCGCAGGCGGGGGAGGTGCTCGATCAGGTCGGGACGGGTGCGCACTCAGGGCTTGGCGGTGTGCCACACGTTGTTGACGCCGTCGCCGGTCATGTCGCCCGGCTTCTGGTCCTTGATCCACAGGTACAGCGGCTTGCCCTTGTACGACCACTGCTTCGAACCGTCGTCGCGGGTGATGACAGCGTAGTCGCCGCTGGCCTTGTCGGACGCGGCCGCGGCCGCGGCCAGGGGCGGCCACTTCGCGGCGCAGTCGCCGTTGCAGACGCTCTTGCCGGAGCCGGCCATGTCCTTGTCGAAGACGTACAGCGTCATGCCGGCCGGGTTAGTGAGCACGCCCATCTCGGTCTTGGCGGGCGATGCGGCGTAGGGGGTGGCGCAGGCAACCAGCATGCTCAGAGCGGCGAGGGAGGCGGTGAATGAGGTGTTCATGGCGTTTCCTTGTTAATGGGTTGGAGGGACAAACGCAAGTTTGGCTTGCATTGACGTGAACACCCGTAACGCTGAGTTTATTCCCGTTCGACACGAATATTTTCAGGAAGGCTGGTTTGACCGGGACAGCGAGCGATCGAAAATGACGCCGGGTGGGTGGCAAAAAAAGCTTGCAATGTTTTCAATAATTCAAATATCATTGAAATATGGAAACGAAAACCGTCGTTACTGCCCTCGCTGCCCTGGCCCAGGATTCCCGTCTGGCCATCTTTCGCGCGCTGGTTCAGGCCGGCCCTGCCGGCCTTGCCGCCGGCCGGATCAGCGAACTCACCGGCATCGCGCCGTCCTCGCTGTCCTTCCACCTGAAGGAACTGTCGCATGCCGAAATGGTGAGCTCGCAGCAGGCAGGGCGCTTCGTCATCTACACCGCAAATTTCTCGACCATGAACGCACTGCTCGGTTTTCTCACCGAAAACTGCTGCGGCGGCAATCCCTGCTCGCCGGTTTGCACTCCCGCTTGTTCGACTGAAAAGGAACCATCATGAAACGCCTGCACGTACACGTCGCGGTCGACGATCTGGCCGCCAGCATCAAGTTCTATTCCACCATGTTCGCCGCCGAGCCGACGGTCACCAAGGATGACTACGCCAAGTGGATGCTCGATGATCCGCGCGTCAACTTCGCGATCTCGGCGCGCGGCGCCGCCCCCGGCCTCAACCATCTGGGCGTGCAGGTCGAAAACGCCGACGAGCTGGCCGAGATGAACGCGCGCCTGCAGAAGCTCGACGGCGAGGTGGTGGTGGAAATGGGTACCGCCTGCTGCTACGCAAAGTCGGACAAATACTGGGCGACCGATCCCACCGGCATCGCCTGGGAAACCTATCACACGCTCGACAGCATCCCGGTGTTCGGCGGGCCGTCGGCCGGCGGCTGCTGCGTGCCCGAACCCGCAGCGGAAAAGACCGCCTGCTGTACCCCGGCCCAGTCCGCAGCGGGCGGCTGTTGCTGAGTTTTTCTTTCATTCAACAAGGGAGCCATCGTGGCTGAAAAAACCTACACCGTGCTGGTGCTGTGCACCGGCAATTCCTGCCGCTCGCAAATGGCCGAAGTGCTGCTGAACCACGACCTTGCCGGCCAGGTGCGCGCGCTCTCCGCCGGCACCCGGCCGCAGCCGAAAGTGGCCGACGGCGCGATCGCCGCGCTGCAAGCGGCAGGCCTCAATACCGACGGCCTGCACCCGAAGGACATCGATGCGGTGATGAACGAGGACATCGACCTCGTGGTCACGGTGTGCGACAACGCGAAGGAAGCCTGCCCGATCTTCCCGAAGCCGATCCCGGCCATCCACCTGCCGTTTCACGACCCGCACGGCGAGCCGCTGGAGAGCTTTATCGCCGTGCGCGACGACATCCGCAGTCGGCTGGTCGCGGCGGTGCGCGGGAAGCTCGGCCTGCAGGCCGCTGTCGCCTGAGTCGCCGGAGACGCTGCCATGGTCGAACCGGTCTTCAACGTGTTGTTCCTGTGCACCGGCAATTCGGCGCGCTCGATCCTGGCCGAGGCCCTGCTCAACAATCTGGGCAAGGGGCGCTTCCGGGCATTCAGCGCGGGCAGCCATCCGGCCGGGCAGGTGAATCCGTTTGCGCTGGCGCTGCTCGAAAAAAACAACTTCCCCACCGGCGAGCTTCGCAGCAAACCGTGGGATGAATTCGCGCAGACTGACGCGCCGCGCCTCGATTTTGTTATCACGGTATGCGACAAGGCGGCGGGCGAAGTCTGCCCGGTGTGGCCGGGACAGCCGGTCACCGCGCATTGGGGGGTTCCCGATCCGGTCGCGATGGAAGGTGGCGACGAGGCGAAGCGCCATGCCTTTGTCGATGCCATGAGCCAACTGCAACGCCGCATCTGTATGTTCGTCAGCCTGCCGTTCGAGACGCTCGATCGCATGAAGCTGCAGCAGGCGGTGCGTGATATTGGAAAGACGGCATGAGTGCACAGTGTGAGGTGACAGGAAGGCGTGTCGCCGGCGCGCCGATGAGCGTGTTTGAGCGCTGGCTCACCCTGTGGGTGGCGCTGTGCATCGTCGCCGGCGTGGCGCTGGGCCAGTTCCTGCCGGCGCCGTTCCAGGCGCTGGGGCGGATGGAAGTGGCGCAGGTCAACATTCCGGTCGGCCTTTTGATCTGGGTGATGATCATCCCGATGCTGATGAAGATCGACTTCGGTGCGCTGCATCAGGTGCGGTCGCATTGGAAGGGCATCGGCGTGACGCTGTTCGTCAACTGGGCGGTGAAGCCGTTTTCGATGGCGCTCCTGGCGTGGCTCTTCATCCGCCATCTGTTCGCGCCCTACCTGCCGGCGGAGCAGCTCGACAGCTACGTCGCCGGGCTGATTATTCTGGCCGCGGCGCCCTGCACCGCGATGGTGTTCGTATGGAGCCGGCTCACCGGCGGCGACCCGTACTTCACCTTGTCGCAGGTGGCGCTGAACGACACCATCATGATCTTCGCCTTCGCGCCCATCGTCGGCCTGCTGCTCGGGCTGTCGGCGATCGTGGTGCCGTGGGACACGCTGTTTGCCTCGGTGGTGCTCTATATCGTCATCCCGGTGATCCTGGCGCAGCTGTGGCGTCGACAATTGCTCAAGCGGGGGCAGGCGGCGTTCGATGCGACGCTTGCCAGCCTCGGCCATCTGTCCATCCTTGCGTTGCTCGTCACGCTGGTGCTGCTGTTCGCTTTCCAGGGCGAGCAGATCATCGCGCAGCCGCTGATTATTGCGTTGCTGGCAGTGCCGATCCTGATCCAGGTGTTCTTCAATTCGGGGCTGGCCTATTGGCTCAATCGCAAGGTGGGCGAGAAGCACAGCGTCGCCTGCCCGTCGGCGCTGATCGGCGCGTCCAACTTCTTCGAACTGGCGGTGGCGGCGGCGATCGCGCTGTTCGGCTTCCAGTCGGGTGCGGCGCTCGCCACCGTGGTGGGGGTGTTGATCGAGGTGCCGGTGATGCTGCTGGTGGTGAAGATCGTCAACCGCAGCAAGGGCTGGTATGAAGCGGGTCTGGCTGCCAAATAAAAGAAAATGTTGAAACGTAGCGTATTCATCCTGTTTGCTGCCGCTGCAAGTTTGCTTGCGCTCTCTGCTCGCGCCGACTACCAGCCCCAAGCCGAACAGGTCGTCGACAACGTCTACGCCATCGTCGGTCCGCTGGGCCAGCGCAGCGCGGAGAACGACGGCTTGAACGCCAATTCGGCTTTATCGTCGCGTCCGACGGGGTGATCCTGATCGACTCCGGTGTCAGCCTGCTTGGCGCCAAGAAGATCGAGGCCGCCATCGCCCGCGTGACGAAGCAGCCGGTGCGCTGGGTCGTCAACACCGGCAGCCAGGACCACCGCTGGCTCGGCAACGACTATTTTTCCCGCAAGGGCGCCGAGGTCATTGCGCTCGCCCGCACCGCCGCCACCCAGGCCGAATATGCGGGGCAGCACATGGCAGGGCTGACCCGCTTTCTCGGCGAGCGCATGCGGGGGACGCAGCCGCTGCCCGCGTCCAAGACCCCGGCGGGCGATTCGGCCACGCTGGAACTGGGCGGCGAAACGCTCAGCCTGACTTACACCGACGCGCATTTTCCGGGCGACGCCTGGGTCTGGTTGCCCAGGCAGCGCGTGATGTTCAGCGGCGACCTGGCCTACGTCGACCGTCTGCTCGGCGTATTGCCGTGGTCGAGCGTGAAGAACGGCCAGCAGGCCTTCCACGCGCTCGCCGCTTTGCAGAGCCGGCGCGCATCGTCCCCGGTCACGGCCGTGTGACGGACCTCGCGCAGGCGCAACGCGAGACCGGTGACTACTCCGATTTCCTCGCCGGCAAGGTGGGTGCTGCCGCGCAGGCGATGGAGCCGATGAGTGCGACGCTCGACCGCTACGCCGACCTGCCGCAATTCCGGCATCTCGAGAACTACGGCGATCTCCACCGCGCCAACATGAACCGCGCCTTCGTCGAGTTCGAGTCGCAGTAATGTTCGACGCCTTCGCCACCCTGCTGGTGTTCGATCTCGCCGGGCTTTCGGCGGAGACGCCGCTGGGCGCGGCGCTGCATTTTTTTGTCATGGACGTGGCGAAGATCCTGGTGCTCTTGACCACGGTGATCTACCTGATGGGCTGGCTGCGTGCGCTGCTCACGCCGGAGCGGGTGCGCGCGATGATGCGCGGCCGCTCCGGCCCCGGCGCGCGCCTGATGGCGGTGGGCCTGGGCGCGGCGACGCCGTTCTGCTCGTGCTCGTCGATTCCACTGTTCATCGGCTTCGTCGAGGCCGGCATCCCGCTCGGCGTGACGCTGTCGTTTTTGATCGCGAGCCCGATGGTCAACCAGGTCGCGGTGGTGGTGCTGGCCGGCGTCATCGGCTGGCAGATGACGCTGATCTACGTGGCGACCGGGCTGACCGTCGCCTTCGTCGGCGGCTACGTGCTGCAGGCCTTCAAGCCGGAACGCTGGGTCGAGGACTACGTCTGGAAAATCCACATGGGCGAGGCGGCGCAGGAGGAGCGGGACACCGGCCTGCGCGCCCGCCACGACTACGCCTGGAACGAGGTGCGGCAGATCGTCGGGCGCATCTGGAAATACGTGCTGATCGGCGTCGGCATCGGCGCCGTGATCCACGGCTACGTGCCGGCAGACTTCGTCGCCAAAATCGCCGGCGACGGCAGCGTGCTGTCGGTCATCGTCGCCGTGCTCGCAGGCGTGCCGATGTATTCCGACGCGGTCGGCGTCATCCCGGTGGCGGAGGCGCTGCTCGGCAAGGGCGTGCCGCTCGGCACCGTGCTGGCCTTCATGATGGCGGTGATCGCGCTGTCGCTGCCGGAGATGCTGATCTTGCGCAAGGTCGTCAAATGGCCGCTGCTCGGCCTCTTCGCTGCCTATCTCGCCACCGCCTTCGTGCTGGTCGGCGTCCTGTTCAACGCCTTGAGGAGTGTCATCCTATGAGTACCGAACTGCATCCTTCCATCGTCGCCCTGGTGTCGCTGGCGGCCAATATTGCCGCCAACCATCCCAAACAGGGCCTGTGCCAGATCGACCGGCTGAAGGGCTATGGCGTGTCGCGCGAGCAGATCGACGCGGTGATCGAAATCGCCCGGCATATCCGCGACGAGGCCGCGCAAAAGCTGGATGCCAGCTTCGATGAAGCCTACGCCCCCAGCGCCAAACCCACCGATCCGTTAGCCAAGATCGCCGTGGTGGAGTCGGGCGCGGCCTGCTGCATCCCGACGCCCTCCGGCAAGTCCTGCTGCTGAAGCCCAACACTTTTCAAGGAGCCCGATCATGAGCATCCACCAACACGACCAGATTCGCCAGCAGGTGCGCGACGCCTACGGCGCGGTGGCGCGCGCCGAATCCGACGGCTGCTGCGCACCGAGCACCGGATGCTGCGCGCCCTCCGACCAATCCGTCGCCGAACTGCTGTCGCAGGGCATCGGCTACAGCGCCGAGGAGACGGCTGCGGTGCCGGAAGGCGCCAACCTCGGGCTCGGCTGCGGCAACCCGCAGGCCATCGCCGCACTCAAGCCGGGTGAGACCGTGCTGGATCTGGGCAGCGGC
Source organism: Hydrogenophilales bacterium 16-64-40 (assembly GCA_002256995.1). Taxonomy (GTDB): domain Bacteria; phylum Pseudomonadota; class Gammaproteobacteria; order Burkholderiales; family Thiobacillaceae; genus Thiobacillus. Next base: position 99,185 of record NCGX01000006.1, on the reverse strand, counting down.
GCCGGCTTCGACGCCTTCCTCGCCGCGCGCCAGGTCGGCGCGTCAGGCGCCGTCATCGGCGTCGACATGACCCCGGACATGGTGTCCAAGGCGCGCGCCAACGCAGCCAAGGGCGGCTACACGAACGTCGACTTCCGCCTCGGCGAGATCGAGCATCTGCCGCTCGCCGACGCGACGGTGGACGTCATCATTTCCAACTGCGTGATCAACCTGTCGCCGGACAAGGCGCAGGTGTTTCGCGACGCCTGGCGGGTGCTGAAACCCGGTGGCCGCCTCGCCATTTCCGACATCGTCACCACCGTCCCGTTGCCGGAGGCCATGCAGCAGGAAGTCGCCCTCTACACCGCTTGCGTCGCCGGTGCGGCCAGCGTCGACGCACTCACCGCGATGCTTGCGGCGGCGGGCTTCGCCGACATCCGCATCGCCCCCAAGGATGCCAGCCGCGAGTTCATCCGCCACTGGGCGCCCGGCCGTGGGGTCGAGGACTTCATCGCCTCGGCCACCATCGAGGCGGTCAAGCCAAACCTTTAAGGAGAACCGGATGAAGAACATCAAAGTGCTCGGCAGCGGCTGCGCCAACTGCAAGACCACGCTCAAGCTGATCGAGGAAGTTGCGCAGGCGCGCGGCGTCGCGGTCAATCTGGAAAAGGTCGATGACATGGCGGCCATCCTCGGCTACGGCGTCATGTCCACCCCCGGCGTGGTGATCGACGGCAAGGTGGTGCACGCCGGCGGCGTGCCGGATCGCAAGAAGATCGAAAGCTGGCTGTAACGAACCAGCCGGCCGAATAAGCGGACGGGGCGCCGCGCATCCCGATAGCGGCGGGATGACTATGATGAATGGTCAAAGCCACGAGGGAGTCCGCCATGCCCAGCATCCGCCGCATCGTTGCCGCCACCGATTTTTCTGAATTTTCCGAGCGCGCGGTGCAGCGCGCCGCGCGCATCGCCAAGCAGCACGACGCCGAGCTGCATGTGCTGCATGTGGTGCGCCCGCTCGATCTCTACCCCAGCCTGACCCTGACCCCGGATGAATTCGGCCACAACGACCTGGAATTGCAGCAGGCGGAGCAGACCCGGGTGGAGGCCGTGGCGGCCAGCCTGTCCGCCCAGTTGGGCATTCGCGTCCGCCCCGTCACCCGCCTGGGCCGGGCGCATACCGAAATCGCCGACTACGCAGCGGAGGTGGCGGCTGATCTGGTGGTGGCCGGGTCGCGCGGCGAGAGCACGCTCATGGACCTGTTTCTCGGGTCCACCGCTTCGCGTCTGCTGAGGGTGGCGACGTGCCCGGTGCTCATCGTCAAGAAGCCGGCGGATGCACCCTATCGCAAGGTGTTGGCAGCGGTGGACTTCTCCCCGGTGTCGGCGGCGGTGATCAGCCACGCCATCAGTGTCGCCGACGGCGCACGGGTGGAGGCGCTGCACGTGCTGGGGAGCGAGGTCGAGCAGCGTTTGCGCAAGGCAAAATTCGTTCGCATAGACATCGCCGATTGGCTCGCGCGCCTGCGCACCGAGGCCGAGCAACAGCTGGACGCCCTGCTGGCACAGGTCGAACCGGGCGCTGCAGTCGGGCGCCTGGTGCAGCCAGGCTTTTCCCCTGCAGTCATCTGCCAGTCCATCGAGGCGGGCCAGGTCGATCTGGTGGTGCTGGGGCGCCATGGCTATGGCGGCGGCTTGCAGGACTGGCTGCTGGGCAGCGTGAGCAAGGACGTGGCCCACGCGGCGACATGCGACGTGCTGCTGATCAGTCCGGTCGTGCCGTAGCGGGCACTCCGCATGGTGCGTGGAAGCTTGCGGCGCGGCGTTTCCGGTCGGGACGACTTTCAAGGCCGCCGTCGTGCGTCAATCAGGAGACCGGCGATGAACCCGATCTGGCTCGAGCACTATCCGCCCGGGGTGCCGACAGAAGTAGACATCTCCCGCTTCGCCTCGCTCAAGGATCTGCTCGAACAGAGCTGCGCGCGGTTCCGTGGCCGTCCCGCCTTCACCAACCTGGGCGTCGGCCTGAGCTACGACGAACTCGACCGTCGCTCGCAGGCGTTCGGCGCCTGGCTGCAGCACGAGGCCGGCTTGCAGCGCGGCGAGCGGGTGGCGATCATGCTGCCCAACCTGCTGCAGTATCCGGTGGCGCTGTTCGGTGCCCTGCGCGCCGGCATGGTGGTGGTCAACGTCAATCCGCTCTACACCGCGCGCGAGTTGCAGCACCAGCTGGCCGATTCCGGTGCGACGGCGATCGTGGTGCTGGAGAATTTTGCGCACACGCTGCAGGAAATCATCGCGACCACCGCGCTGCGCCACGTGATCACCACCCGGGTGGGCGACCTGTTGCCGCCGCCCAAGGCCTGCCTGGTCAACTTCGTGGTCAAGTGGATCAAGCGCGGGGTGCCGCGCTGGCAGCTGCCGGGCGCGGTGGCCTTCAACACCGTGCTCAGGCGCGGCGCGCGCCATCCGTTGGCGGCGGTGGCGATCACGCAGAACGACATCGCCTTCCTGCAATACACCGGCGGCACCACCGGAGTGGCCAAGGGCGCGATCCTCACCCACGGCAACCTGGTGGCCAACGTCGAGCAGACCTCCGCCTGGATCGGCAACATCCTCGCGGAAGGCGAGGAAGTCGTCATCACGCCGCTGCCGCTCTACCACGTGTTCGCGCTCACGGCCAACCTGCTGACCTTCGTCAAGTGGGGCGGAAACAACGTGCTGATCACCAACCCGCGCGACATTCCCGGCTTCATCAAGGTGCTGCGCGCAACGCGCTTCAGCGTCATCACCGGCGTCAATACCCTTTATCACAAGCTGCTTGATGCGCCCGGCTTCGAGCGGGTAAAGCAAGCCAACGCCGGCGCGCTCAAGCTCGCGGTGGCCGGTGGCATGTCGGTGCAGCGGGCGGTGGCGGAGCGCTGGCAACAGCAGATGGGGGTGCCGCTGATCGAGGGCTACGGGCTGACCGAGGCGTCGCCCATCGTCTGCGCCAATCCGCTCGATGCCCGCGAATTCAGCGGCGGGATCGGCATGCCGATCCCGTCCACCCGGGTGGAAATCCGTGACGAGGCAGGGAAGCCGCTGCCGCCGGGCGAGGTGGGCGAGCTCTGCGTGCAGGGGCCGCAGGTGATGCGCGGCTACTGGAACATGGCGGACGAAACCGCAAACGTTTTGAGCGCGGACGGCTGGCTGCGAACCGGCGACATCTGCGAGGTGGACGCGCGCGGCATGGTCCGCTTTGTCGAACGCGGCAAGGACGTGGTCGTGGTGTCGGGCTTCAAGGTCTACCCGAACGAGGTCGAGGCGATGCTGATGCTGCATCCCGGGGTCAGGGAAGCGGGGGTGACGGGGGTGGCGGACGAGACGAGCGGCGAGGCGGTCAAGGCCTTCGTGGTGAAGCGGGATCCGGCGCTGACCGCCGCCGAACTGATCGCCCACTGCAGGGCGAACCTGGCCGCGTACAAGGTGCCGAAGCAGGTGGAATTCCGCGAGCGGCTGCCGAAGTCGCCGATCGGCAAGGTCCTGCGGCGGGCGCTCAAGCAGGTGCCCTGATGCCAACGATGCCAGCGCATAGGACGACACGGATTTTGATTCTCGTGCGGGAACGGATGGCGCGCGTGTTGGCCATTGCGTTCCTCGTCGCGCTGGCGGGATGCGCGCCCACGCGGCACGTCGAAGCGGTGCGGGTGTTACAGGATCTGGCCGCTGGCACAGGCGATTCCCGGCTGAAGCGGACCACGCCGGAACCGCTGCGACAAACCGTCGCCTACACGGTGGCAGGGCGCGCGCATCACGCCGATCTCTATTTGCCGTCCGCGCGGGAGGGTTGCGTGACGCGGTCGCTGGCGCCGTTGGAAGCGGGCGCCGCGCACTGCCCGCGCGCCGCCCTCGTCGCGGTTCCCGGCGCGGTGCCGCAGGGCAAGGACGACCCGCGAATGGTGGCATTCGCCACCACCCTGGCGCGCGCCGGATTTGCGGTGGTGGTGCCCGAGCTTGCCGGCTATCGGCAATTGCGCATCCGTCCCTCGGATGCACGCGAAATCGTCGAAGCCTTCGCCTGGGTCAGCCGGCAGCCGGAACTGGCGCCGGACGGACGCGCCGGCATGTTCGCCTTCAGCTACTCCGTTGGTCCCGCCGTGCTCGCCGCGCTGGAGGACGACATTCGCGAACAGGTGCGCTTCATCGTCGGGATGGGTGGCTATCACGATCTGCCGCGCGCCATGCGTTTCTTCACCACCGGCTGGTTCGAGCATGCGGGCGCCTGGCATCACATCACCCCGGACGACACCGGCCGCATGGTGCTGGCCTATTCCAGCCTGGATTACCTCGCGGACGCGGCGGCAGATCGCGCCGTGTTCGACCGCATGGTGGCGCAGCGCATGGACGATCCCCGGGCCGACCTGGAACCGCTCGCCGCCAAACTGAATCCTGATGCGCATGCGGTGTATGCGCTGGCCCTCAATACCGATCCCGCGCGCTTTGATGCGTTGTTCGCGCGGCTGCCGCGGGGCATGCGCGAGGACATCGCGCGGCTCGATCTCGCGCGGCACGATCTCGCGCCGCTACAGGCGCGGCTGATCCTGGTGCACGGCCGGAAAGACAATCTCATTCCCTACACGGAGAGCCTGGCGCTTGCCGATGCCGTGCCGGCGGGGCAGGCGCGCGTATTTTTTATCCGCAGCGTGCTGGGGCACGTCGACATGAGCGTGTCCGGCCCGTTCAGCTGGCGCTTCTGGCGCGAGGATCTGCCCGATCTGTGGCGGCTATGGCGCGTGATCGATCTGGTTCTGGCCGAGCGCGAGGACGCTACGGCGCCGTATTGACGACGGCGCTATAAAGCAGGCATGAAGAACTTGACTCAAGCGGACACGACGCAGCTGCTCGACATCGTCCGCGGCCTCGCGCGCGAGTTGCGGCCGGGCGCGAACGGCATCGACCGCCTCGGCCTGGACCATGAACTGGAGCGCGACTTCGGTCTCGACAGTCTGGCGCGGGTGGAACTGCTCGCGCGCATCGAGCGTGAACTCGGGGTGCGGCTGGCCGAGGCGGCGTTCGCCGAGGCCGAAACCCCGCGCGACCTGCTGCGCCAGATGGGCGTGGCAGGGCCCGTTGAAGCGCCCGCGCCGGGGCCGGCCGCGGCGATGGAGGCGGCCGCGCCCGAACAACCGCCAGACACGCTTCTCACCTTGGTCGAGCTGCTCGACTGGCATGTCGAGCAGCACGGCGATCGGGTGCACATTACGCTGGAGGGCGAGGCAGGGCACAGCGAGGACATCAGTTATCGCCAGCTGCAGACCGCGGCGTTGGCGCTGGCGGCGGGGCTGCGCGAGCATGGCCTGCCGCTTGCAGCGGCGTACGAGATGGACCGTAGGAGGCCCGCCCCCGGGCCGATTGCCGGCGCCGCGCAATCGCCGGCAATCGCGGCGAGGGCGCCGCTCCTACAACCTGGCCGGAGCGATCACGCTTGCGACCTCATCGCGCCAAGTCCAATGACGGGCGACCGCGTCGCCGCTGGCCCGATGACTGGCGACCGCGTCGCCATCATGCTCCCCACCGGCCGCGAATTTTTCGCCGCCTTCTACGGCGCGCTCTACGCCGGCTGCGTGCCGGTGCCGCTGTACCCGCCGGCGCGCCCGTCGCAGATCGAGGACCACATGCGCCGCATCGCCGGCATCGTCGCCAATGCCGGGGCGGTGCTGCTGATCACCGACGCGCGGGCCAAGCCGCTTGGTCATCTGCTGCGCGCGCAGTGTCCCTCGCTGCGTGGGGTGCAAACCGTCACCGATCTGTCCAGGGCCGCCACGGCGCAGCTGCCGCCCCTGCCGCAACCGCAGGACACCGCCTTCCTGCAATACACCTCGGGCAGCACCGGCAACCCCAAGGGGGTGGTGCTCTCGCACGCCAACCTGCTTGCCAACCTCAACGCCATGGCGCGCGCCTCCGGCGTCACCGCGAAGGACACCTTCGTGTCCTGGCTGCCGCTGTATCACGACATGGGACTGATCGGCGCCTGCATGGGCAGCCTGTATGTCGGCTTCCGCCTGGTGCTGATGTCGCCGCTGGCCTTTCTGGCGCGGCCCGGGCGCTGGCTGTGGGCGGTCCACCGCCATCGCGCCAGCGTCTCGGCGGCGCCCAACTTCGCCTATGAGCTGTGCCTCAACAAGCTCGACGAGCGCGATCTCGAGGGGCTGGACCTGAGCCAGTGGCGGCTGGCCTACAACGGCGCCGAGCCGGTCAGCCCCGACACCATCGAAGGCTTCGCTGCGCGCTTCGCCCGCCATGGTTTCTGTGCCAGCGCGATGACCCCGGTCTATGGCCTGGCGGAGTCTTCAGTCGGACTGACCTTTCCACCGCTCGGACGCGGTCCGCTGATCGACCGCGTCGATCGCGCCGCGCTGTCGGCGAGCGGCATCGCCCGCCCCGCCGAGGCCGACGATGCCCATGCCCAGCGCATCGTGTCCTGCGGACTGGCCTTGCCGGACCACGCCATCCGCATCGTCGATGCAGGCGGCCGCGAACTGCCCGAACGCAGGCTGGGGCGCGTGCAGTTCCAGGGGCCATCGGCAACCCGCGGCTACTTTCACAACGCGGATGCGAGCCAGTCCCTGTTCGATCACGGCTGGCTCAATACCGGCGACCTCGGCTATCTCGCGGCAGGCGAGCTCTACCTCACCGGGCGCGAGAAGGACATCATCATCCGCGGCGGCCATAACCTCCATCCGCAGGAACTGGAGGCGGCGGTGAGCCGGCTGCCCGGCGTGCGTCCCGGCGGCGTCGTGGTGTTCCCTGCCAGCGACGCGCAAGGCGGCACCGAGCGGCTGGTGGTGCTGGCCGAAATCCGCGACGACACGGAAGCGAACCGCGCGCGCATCCTGGCGGAAATCAATGGCCTCGCCGTCGACCTGATCGGCATGCCGGCCGACGACATCGTGCTGGCGCCGCCGCGCACGGTGCTCAAAACCTCCAGCGGCAAGGTCCGCCGCGCTGCCTGCCGCGAGCGCTACGAGCGCGGCGAACTGCTCGCCGCGCAGCGTCCGCCCTGGCAGCAGTGGCTGCGCCTGGCCGCCGGTGCCGGCCAGCGGCTCGGGCGCGCGGCCGATGCGGTGTGGGCGGCCTGGGCCCGGGCGGTCTACCTGCTCATCGTGCCGCTGGCCTGGCTGCTGATCGCGATCTTGCCCAGCCTCGGCCTGCGCCGCCGCATCGCCAAGGCATGCGCGCAGCTGGCCTTGGCGCTGACCGGGCTGCGGCCGCAGGTGACAGGCCGGCAACAGCTGGCCGGCCATGACGGGCCGCTGATCGTGGTGGCCAACCATGCCAGCTTCCTTGATGCCCTGGTCCTCACTGCGGTGCTGCCGCCGCGCTTTGCCTATGTCGCCAAGCAGGAACTGCTGAAGAAGCCGCTCGCCGCCATCCCCTTGCGGCGGCTCGGCAGCGCCTTCGTCGAACGCTTCGACAGCGCGCGTGGCGCCGAGGACACGCGAGCGCTGGAGGAAAGGGTCCGCAGCGGCGAATCGATGGTGTTCTTTGCCGAAGGCACCTTCCGCGGCGAGCCCGGCCTGCTGCCTTTTCGCATGGGGGCGTTCATGCTCGCCGCGCGAACCGGTGTGCCGGTGCTGCCGGTCTGCCTGGTTGGCACCCGCACCCTGCTGCGCGGCGAGTCAAGGCGCCCGCATTACAGCGCCCTCAAGGTTTACATCAGCAAACCGATATCTCCAGTAGGAGAAGCCTGGCAGGCCGCCTTGCAATTGCGCGATAGCGCACGCCAACAGATCCTGGCGCGTTTGGGAGAACCCGACGCGACGGGCTGAGTCCGCGCCAGTTGCAGCGAAAGCTCGCATGTTGGCGCAAGCCATGGCCTATTAGTGGACGTCCCCAGCAGAACAACATGGCACATCCCGTTCCCGGAGCAGACAGCAAGCCACAGCGGCGTCACGCGCGCGAGGCAACGTTGCAGACCGCACGCGTCCGTTTCGGCGAGGGCGAGGCCTTTCTTGCCGAAATCCGCGACTATTGCCCCAACGGGCTGTATATGGCTTTTGTGGAAGGGAAGACGCCGGATGCGGCCATCCCCGCCCTGATGGGCACCCGCGTGCAGGTGGCGTTTGCGGTGGACGACGCCGGCGTGTTCCGGTTGAACGGCCGCGTCGCGCACCTCGCTCCCGGCGGCGTGGGCATCTTTGTCGCCGTCATGCCCGAGGGCGCCCTGCGGGCCTTGCGCGCGGCGGGCGAAGGCTTGGCCAGGCCTGATGATCCCCGGACGGCGTCTGCTCCGACCCCGCAACAGGCCCAGGCGCTGCAACTGGAATGCGCCCGCCTGTTTCGCAGTGCGCTCGACGCGATGATGCAGGACTTTTTTCAGCGCGCCATGGAGCGCCTGGGGGAAGCAGGGCAGAGCGAGATCGATTTCCTGGAGCGATCCCACTACAACCACGGCGTCCAGGAACTGATGCAGCGCCGCAGCCGGATCGAGGCTGATTTCTTCAGCGCCATGCGCGAACGCATCCAGAATACTGGGCTGACAGCCGCAGCCTTCCCCGACGCGCCAGAAAAAAACAAGCTGGCCCTCGTCGACGAGGCGGAGTTCGAAGACTGGCTGAGCTTGTCGGCGGTGATCAAGCTGATCGAGGCGGAGATCGCCCAACCGCTGTACATGTTCGAGCAGCGCTACAGTCGGCTGCTTGGCACGCCCGTCGACAGGAAGCACAACCCCTTCGGACCGGAAGTGATTTGCCGCACCTTCCAGGGCGTGATCCAGAACGTGGATTTTTCCAGTCCCGTGCGGGCGCACCTCTATGAGGCCCTGGGGCAGGCGGTGTCGAGCCATGTCCCCGCGCTGTACTCCCAACTCAACCAGGTGCTGGAATCCCTGCAGCCGGTTGTGCCGGTACGCGAAAAAACGCGACCGGCGCCGGCCACGGCAGTCGATTCGCGTCGCGCCGAAAGCGGCAGGCCCGAACTGGATCTGGCCGAAATTGCCGCCACGCTGGACAAACTCACCAAACAGGATCCGGTCCGCCTCCCCCTGGCCCCGGATCGAGCCGACTACAGCCTGGACCGGATTCTGGCCACCCTCAACGCCACTCGGGGTTTTGCTACGGGAACGCGTGCGGCGCGCACGAATTTCCAGGGCAGTTTGCCGGCGGGGCAGACTGTCGCCCGGCCCGAAGTCCTGCAAGTGGTGGGGCGCCTGCAGCAGGCTGCCCGCCAGATGGCCGGACGCGATGCCCCGCCGCTGGCTCCGTCCAGTGCGGAGGGCGTGCCGGCTGTCAGCCTGAACGAGCTGCTGATGATCCTGAGCGGCATGCCGCTGGCGAATCCGGCAACAGCGGGCAGCCCCATGCTGCCCCTGACCGAGCAGATCGATGCGCGCATCGCCCTCGCTGGAGAGGCAAGACGCCTGGCCCCGGGCCACCGGCAGATATTGGATACGACTTCGAACCTGTTTGCCCGGGCGCGGGCGGACTTCGTCTCCGGTTCTGACCTGGAGTCGTTGGTACAGCGGCTGCAAGGGCCGCTGCTCAAGCTCGCGCTGCAGGACACGAACTTCCCCAACCTGCCCGACCACCCAGCTCGCCAGGTGCTCGACCTGATCGAGCAATACGCCGTGGCGGCGGACGACCAGGGCAGGATTTTCGATGCCAAGCTGCAGCGCTTTCTCACCTTGCTGGTGGACCGCGTCTGCAGTCAGGCTGACGACGATTCCGGCATTTTCGAGGCGGTTCGCGACAGCCTCGAGAAGGTGCTGCTTCCGATCCTGCAGATTCGCAGAACGCGGGTCGCGCGGCTGCAGGAGGCCAGCGAGGGCCGGACGCGCATCCGCACCGCCCGTTCCCGGGTCAATGCGGCGTTGGAACAGCGGCTGGCCGGACGCGAGGTGCCCGCCATGCTGCTGCGCCTGCTGGATGCGGGTTGGCGCCAGCATCTCGTGCTGCTGGAAATGCGCGAGGGCGCGCAGGGCGATGCCTGGGAAACCGGCCTGGCGGTGTTGGACCGGCTGTCCGCACGGCTCGGCCCCGATGCGGACGGCGCGCGGACCGAGGGCGCGGCACAGGCCTTGCTGAATGAGATCGAGCGCACGCTGGCGACGGTCAATGTGGATGCCAGACTGCTGGCCGCGTTCATCGACGAGCTGGGTGACCAGTTGGCCAATGACTTGTCCCCTTCTGCGATGGTCAGTGTGCCCCCCGGCAGGCTGGCCGCGCCGCAAGACGAGGCAGAGGATGTCCCGTCTGCGCATCGCTCGCTGGCCGATCAACTGCGGGTGGGCGATTGGTGGGATTTCAGCCTGGAAGGCAGCCAGGTGCCGATGCAACTCATCTGGATCAGCCAGCCGCCATCGAGTTGCGCGTTTGCCAACCGTTCCGCCACCCACAAACTGGAGTTCACGTTTGCCGAACTGGCCCGGCAGATCCAGCACGGTGACGCCAAACCCGGCAAGGATATCGACCTGCCGCTGATCGAGCGTTCGGAACACGCGCTGTTCGACGAGACGTATCAGAGCCTGTTGAATCAGGCCATGCACGACCCGGTCACCGGCCTGCTCAACCGAAATGGCTTCACGCATCGCATGAACCAGCTGGCGATGCCGGAGCAGGCGGACAAGGCGCATGCAGTCGGCATCATCGAGTTCGACCAGTTCCGCATGGTCTACAACAGCTGCGGCGTGGAAGCGGCGGAAGAGCTGGCGCGCGGCCTGGCCAGCGCGGTTCGGGCGCAAATCGGGCCCGATGCCGTTCTGGCGGGCCTGCGCGACGACACCCTGGCGATCCTGCTGCCCAACTGCAGCCGGGAAGCAGGTTGCCCCGCCGTCGACAAGCTGCTCGCGCAGGTGAAGGACTACCCGTTCCAGCATGGGCAACATCACTACAGCATCGGATTCAATATTGGCATCGCCGAATACGCACCGGACCAGCTAAGCCCCGCAGAAGCGATCCGGCGTGCCGACTCGGCCTGCATCACGGCAAAATCCCAGGGCCGCAACCGGATCCAGATCTATGAGCAGGCCAGTCCCCAGCTGCTGTCCCAGGAATCGCTGATGGACTGGGCGGGGCGTCTCGATGCTTTCCTCAACAATGACGGCGGCCTGCATCTGCGCTGCCAGCAGGTGATGCCCATCGGCGCGGGCACGTCACTGCTGCCTTATTACGAAATCCTGCTGGGCATCGAGAGCGAGTCCGGGCTGATGATCGAACCGGCGCACTTCATTTCCAACGTGGAGCGCCTGCAGCGCGCCCACGAAGTCGACATCTGGGTGATGCGCAAGGTATTCGCGTGGATCGCGGCCAACCGGGCGCACTTCGCGTCCGTGGGCGGCTTCGCCATCAATCTGTCCGCCACCTCGCTCAGCAACCCCGAGGTGATGCGCTTCCTGCAGAAAGAGTTGCCGGGCAGCGACTTTCCCACCGACAAGATCATCTTCGAGATCACCGAAAGCGCCGCCATCGAAAGTTACGGCGCCGCGCAGGATTTCATCCGCGAAATTCGCCGCTATGGCTGCAAATTCTCGCTGGACGATTTCGGCAGCGGCTTCACCTCCTACGCTCACCTGAAGAACCTGCGCACCGACACCCTCAAGATCGACGGCAGCTTCGTCAAGGACATGCTGCAGAATCCGGGCGACCTTGCCATGGTCAAGTCGATGAACGACATCGGTCATTCGCTGGGCCTGCGCACCGTGGCCGAGTACGTGGAGTCCCCCATGCTGCTCGAGGCGCTGCGGGAAATCGGCGTCGATTACGCCCAGGGCTACATCATCCACAAGCCCTGTCGCCTCGACGAACTCATGGAACAGGCGGTTTAGGCCGCGGAGGCTGGGGCAGGAAAAAAAGTTACGCCGAAGGCTTCGGGCAACTAAACTTCGTCGCCTGCTGAGCCGGTTTCCGAGACGGCCCTTGGCCGCGTGGCGGAGCGATCTGGAGGCGAGCGATGGCGGAACCCAGCTCGAGGCCGAATATCTTGAGGTCGCTGACATCCGGCTTGCTCGGCAACTGGTGCCGATGGCCGGAATCGAACTGGCGACCTTCGCATTACGAATGCGCTGCTCTACCAACTGAGCTACATCGGCGAAAAACAGCGCGCATTATAGCGGAATCATCCGCGCATGTGGCGGCCTAGAGTGCGGCTTTCAGGCGGCTGACCACCTTGTCGCGCCCGATCAGTTCCAGCGTGGCGTCGATCGCGGGCGTCTGCGCCTCGCCGGTCACCAGCACGCGCACCGGCATCGCCAGCTTAGGCATCTTGAGGCCGTGCGCGGCAAGGGTTTCCTTGAACGCGGCGCTGATGGTACTGCGCTCCCAGGTCAGCGTTTCGAGGCGTGCGGCGAGTTCGGCCAGCGCGGGCAGCACGTCCGGGGTGACGTGCTGCGCCATGAGTTCAGGCGTCGGGTGCAGGGTGCGGTAGAAGAGGGTGGCGGCGTCGGCCAGTTCGACGATGGTGGCGGCGCGCTCCTTCACCAGTGCGCACACCACTGCAAGCTCGGGGCCGTCGTCCGGATTGCCGCCGTTGCGAATGAGGAAGGGGCGAACGAGCCCGGCCAGGCGCGCGTCGTCTGCCGCCTTGATGTATTGCTGGTTGAGCCAGCGCAGCTTTTCGGTGTTGAACTGCGCGGCCGACGGCGTGATGTGGTCGAGGTCGAACCACTGCACGAACTGCTCGCGGCTGAACAGTTCGGCGTCGCCGTGCGACCAGCCGAGCCGCGCCAGGTAGTTGATGACCGCTTCCGGCAGGTAGCCTTCTTCGAAATACTGCATCACCGACACCGCGCCGTGGCGCTTCGACAGCTTGGTGCCGTCATCGCCGAGGATCATCGACAGATGGGCGTAGTGCGGCACTTCGGCGCCCAGCGCGCGCAGAATGTTGACCTGGCGCGGCGTGTTGTTGACGTGGTCGTCGCCGCGAATGACATGGCTGATCTGCATATCCCAGTCGTCGACCACCACGCAGAAGTTGTAGGTCGGGGTGCCGTCGCCGCGCGCGATGATGAGATCGTCGAGCTCGGCGTTGGAAAACTCGATGATGCCCTTGACCAGATCGTTCCATGCCACCGTGCCCTCGGTGGGATTCTTGAAGCGCACCACCGGCTGCACGCCGGAAGGCGGCACCGGCAGGGACTTGCCGGCTTCGGGACGCCAGCGGCCGTCGTAGCGCGGTTTTTCGCCGCGCGCGCGCTGCGCCTCGCGCATGGCGTCGAGTTCCTCGGTGCTGCAGTAGCAGTGATAGGCCTGGCCGTTTTCCAGCATCTGCTCGAGCACTTCCTTGTAGCGATACAGGCGCTTGGTTTGGTAGATCGGGCCTTCGTCGTGGTTCAGCTCGAGCCAGGCCATGCCGTCGAGGATCGCCTGCACCGCCTCGGGGGTCGAGCGCGCGATGTCGGTGTCCTCGATGCGCAGGATGAACTGGCCGCCGTGATGGCGCGCAAACGCCCACGAGAACAGCGCGGTGCGCGCGCCGCCGATATGCAGATAACCAGTGGGGGAAGGGGCGAAGCGGGTGCGGATCATGGCGGGGCGGGGCGGAAAAAGGGGCCATTTTAACCGGCTGGGTTTGGCGGTCCTTGTTTAATGAGCGAGTTGCGCCGAAATTGACCGCGCCGGGTCGGATGTGGTTTAATTCGCGCCGCTTCGGGGCAGTTAGCTCAGCGGTAGAGCATCGCCTTCACACGGCGGGGGTCACAGGTTCAAGCCCTGTACTGCCCACCAGCCCGAACACTGCGTCATGCAAACAGAAAAGCCCCGTTTTTTCGGGGCTTTTCTGTTTTTTTGCGTGGCGTATTGGCGGTCACCGCCGCCGTTTCCCCTTCTGAACGCTTTTATGCTGCTTCGCCTGTCCGGCCGCCGGGCTCGATCAGCACCGCCGCGCCGACGTTGCGGCTTTCGGCAACCAGAATGTTGTAGGTGCGGCACAACGCGCCGATGTCCATCACTTCCAGCCCGATGCGGGCGTCCGTCAGCGCCCGCGTGAGAGACGGGTGGGGGAAGCGCAACCGGGCGCCGGTGCCGAGCAACAGGATGTCCAGTTCGCGCAGCGCAATCCATTCGAAATGGGCGGCGGTCAGCGCCTCGAAGCCGAGGCCCGCCCAGGGGGCGATCTCGACGCCGCGCGGGGTCAGCAGCAGGCTGGATTCGTGGCGATGGCCGTTGATAAGGACGTGATCGTCGCCATAGCCGGTGAACAGCCGCTGATTGGCGTCATTGTTGAGGTGCAGTTTCATGTTGAAACCATAGCAGATTCAATGAAACCCCGGTGTGCCTGCCGCAACGGCGTTTGCCGGGGCAGGACGGCTCCGGTAAAATCGCGCGCTTTCCAAGGCATTGTTTTGCCTTGATTGTTGCCCTGTTTTTTCTTTTGCCCACCGGGAAAATATTGTGACGGCTGACACGCCATGCTTACGCACCCTCCGCAAGTCGTCGAAGCTCGACAACGTCTGCTACGACATCCGCGGCCCGGTGATGGCGCGGGCGCGGCAGATGGAGGAAGAAGGCCATCGCATCATCAAGCTGAACATCGGCAACCCGGCGCCGTTCGGCTTCGAAGCGCCTGAAGAAATCGTGCAGGACGTGATCCTGAACCTGCCGAACGCTTCGGGCTACAGCGATTCCAAGGGGCTCTTCTCGGCGCGCAAGGCGATCATGCACGAGACCCAGCGCAAGGGCATTCCCGGGGTGCAGATCGACGACATCTTCATCGGCAACGGCGTCTCCGAGCTGATCGTGATGGCAATGCAGGCGCTCTTGAACAACGGCGACGAAGTGCTGGTTCCGGCGCCCGACTACCCGCTGTGGACCGCAGCGGTGAGCCTCGGCGGCGGCAAGCCGCGCCATTACCTGTGCGACGAGGGCGCCGGCTGGCTGCCCGACCTCGACGACATCCGCGCCAAGATCACCCCCAACACGCGCGCGATCGTCATCATCAATCCGAACAATCCGACCGGCGCGCTGTATCCGACCGACCTGCTGCTTGAACTCCTCGAGATCGCGCGTCAGCACCAGTTGATCGTGTACGCCGACGAGATCTACGACAAGGTGCTGTTCGACGGCGCGGTGCACACTTCGGTCGGCTCGCTGGCTGAGGATGTGCTGATCATCACCTTCAACGGCCTGTCGAAAAATTATCGCGCCTGCGGCTACCGTTCGGGCTGGCTGGTGGTGTCGGGCGACAAGCGCCACGCCCGGGATTATCTGGAAGGGCTGAACATGCTGGCGTCGATGCGCCTGTGCTCCAACGTGCCGGGGCAGTATGCGATCCAGACTGCGCTCGGCGGCTACCAGAGCATCAACGACCTGGTCGCACCGAGCGGGCGGCTGACGCGCCAGCGCGACCTGGCGCACGAACTGCTGACGCTGATTCCCGGCGTGAGCTGCGTCAAGCCGAAGGCGGCGATGTACCTGTTTCCGCGGCTCGACCCTAAGCTGTATCACATCAGCAACGACCAGAAGTTCATCCTCAACCTGCTGGAAGAGGAGCGTGTGCTGGTGGTGCAGGGCAGCGGCTTCAACTGGCCGCATCCTGACCACATCCGGGTGGTGTTCCTGCCGCATGAAGAAGATTTGACCGAGGCGATTTCGCGCATGAGCCGCTTCCTCGACCGCCAGCGGGCGCATCGCTGATTTTTATCTGAACGAGACCAAACAATGAAACCCATCAACGTCGGCCTGCTGGGCCTGGGCACTGTCGGTGGCGGCACGCTCACCGTGCTGCGCCGCAATGCCGAAGAAATCACCCGTCGCGCCGGACGCGAAATCCGCGTGGTCCGTGCGGCCGTGCGCGACCTGGAAAAAGCCCGTGCACTGGCCGGCGACCTGCCGCTGACGACCAATCCCTTCGACGTCGTCGACGACCCCGCGATCGACATCGTGGTCGAGCTGATCGGCGGCCTGGAGCCGGCGCGCGAACTGGTGCTGCAGGCGATCGCCAACGGCAAGCACGTGGTCACCGCCAACAAGCATCTGGTCGCCAAGTACGGCAACGAGATTTTCGCAGCGGCGCAGACCCGTGGCGTGATGGTCGCGTTCGAGGCGGCGGTCGCCGGCGGCATTCCCATCATCAAGGCGCTGCGCGAAGGCCTCACCGCCAACCGCATCGAGTGGCTGGCCGGCATCATCAACGGCACCAGCAACTTCATCCTGACCGAGATGCGCGACAAGGGTGCGGCCTTCGAGGACGTGCTGAAGGAAGCGCAGCGCCTCGGCTACGCCGAAGCCGACCCGACCTTCGACATCGAGGGCATCGACGCCGCGCACAAGCTCACCATCCTGTCGGCGATCGCCTTCGGCATCCCGATGCAATTCGATCGCGCCTACACCGAGGGCATCTCCAAGCTCACGCGCGAGGACGTGCAGTACGCCGAGGAACTGGGCTATCGGATCAAGCTGCTGGGCATCGCGCGCCGCGCCGAAAACGGCATCGAACTGCGCGTGCACCCGACGCTGATTCCCGAGCGGCGCCTCATCGCCAACGTCGACGGCGCGATGAACGCGGTGCTGGTATTGGGCGACGCCGTCGGTCCGACGCTGTATTACGGCGCCGGCGCCGGCGCCGAGCCGACCGCCTCCGCGGTGGTCGCCGACCTGGTTGACGTCACGCGCCTCCACACCGCCGACCCGCACCACCGCGTGCCGCATCTGGCGTTCCAGCCCGACCAGCTGGCCGACACGCCGATCCTGCCGATGGACGAGGTGCGCACCGCGTACTACCTGCGCCTGCGTGCCTTCGACCGCCCCGGCGTGCTGGCCGACATCACCCGCATCCTGGCCGACGGCAACATCTCCATCGACGCCATGGTGCAGAAGGAGCCCGCCGAAGGCGAGGTCGAGGTCAACATCATCCTGCTCACCCACATCACGGTGGAAAAGAACATCAACGCGGCGATCGCCCGCATCGAGGCGCTCGACACGGTGGCAGGGCAGGTGATGCGCATCCGCCTCGAAGAGCTGGCGGCGAGATAATCGAGGGTCCTCTAATGAACTACCTCAGCACGCGCGGCCTGGCCCCGCAGCTTCGTTTCTCCGAAATCCTGCTGGGCGGGCTCGCCAGCGACGGCGGCCTTTACATGCCGGAACATTACCCACGTTTCAGCGCCGGGGAACTGGGGGCGATGCGCGGTATGAACTACCGCGAGCTCGCCTTTGCCGTGCTGTCGCGCCTGATCGACGACATCCCGCACGACGATCTTGCCGCGCTGATCGACAAGACCTATACCGCCGACGTCTATCGCTACACGGGACCAGGCGAGAACGCCGGGGACATCACCCCGCTGAAAACGCTGGAGCCCGGTCTGCACGTGCTGGCGCTGTCGAACGGGCCGACGCTGGCGTTCAAGGACATGGCGATGCAGTTGCTGGGCAACCTGTTCGAGTACGTACTGACGAAAACCAGTGGCGAGCTGAATATCCTCGGTGCCACCTCGGGCGACACCGGTTCTGCGGCCGAATACGCGATGCGCGGCAAGCGCGGCGTGCGCGTTTTCATGCTGTCCCCCGAGCACGGCATGACGCGCTTCCAGCAGGCGCAGATGTATGCACTCACCGACGCCAATATCCACAACCTGGTGATCCGCGGCGTGTTCGACCAGTGCCAGGACATCGTCAAGGCGGTGTCGAACGATCTCGACTTCAAGGCGAAGCATCACATCGGCGCGGTCAACTCGATCAACTGGGCGCGCGTCGCGGCGCAGAGCGTCTACTATTTCAAAGCGTATTTCGCAGCGACCCAGAGCAACGACCAGGAAGTGTCGTTCTCGGTGCCGTCGGGCAACTTCGGCAACGTCTGCGCCGGCCACATCGCGCGCCAGATGGGGCTGCCGATCAAGAAGCTGATCGTCGCTACCAACGAAAACGACGTGCTCGACGAGTTTTTCAAGACCGGCGTCTACCGCCCGCGTCCGGAAACCAGGCACACCTCCAGCCCGTCGATGGACATTTCCAAGGCATCCAACTTCGAGCGCTTCGTGTTTGATCTGACCGGGCGCGACGCGGCCATGGTCCGCAGCCTGTGGGGCGCGGTGGAATCCGGCGGCAGCTTCGATCTCAACGCAGATGGCCTGTTCGACCGCGTCGCCGGCTTCGGCGTGGTGTCGGGGTCGAGCAATCATGCCAACCGCATGGACACCATCCGCACCGTATACGAGGTGTACGGCACGATGATCGACCCGCACACCGCCGACGGCCTCAAGGTTGGCCTTGAGCACCGCGAGCCGGGCGTGCCGCTGATCTGCATGGAAACCGCTCAGCCGGCCAAGTTCGAGGACGCCATCCGCGAGGCGCTCGGCATCGATCCGGTGCGCCCGGCCGAACTGGCCGACCTGGAAGCGCAGCCGCAGAAGAAACACGTCATGGATGCCGACGTCAATGCGGTCAAGCAATTCATCGTCGACCACGCACGCTGAGCAGTACCCAGGCGGCATGAAGAAGCCGGGTGAAGTCGGTGAGCCCACGGATTTTGCCGAACTGGTGGAACAGGTGCAGGCATGCACCGTCTGCGCCGCCAGCCTGCCGCATTCGCCGCGCCCCGTCCTGCGCGTTTCGCCCACTGCGCGCCTGCTGATCGTCGGCCAGGCGCCGGGGCGCCGCGTGCATGAAACCGGGATTCCGTGGAACGACCCGTCCGGGGATCGGCTGCGTGACTGGCTGGACATGACGCGCGACGCGTTCTACGACGTCGCGCGTATCGCCATCGTCCCCGCCGGCCTGTGCTATCCCGGCACGGTCAAAGGCAGCGACCTGGCGCCGCGCCCGGAATGCGCGCCGCTGTGGCATCCGCCGCTGCGTGCCGCCATGCCGGACATCCGTCTGACCCTGCTGATCGGCGCCTATGCGCAGGCCTATTACCTGGGAAAACGCCGTGGCCGCACGCTCGCCGACACGGTGGCGGCCTGGCGCGATTTTGCCCCCGAGTATTTCCCGCTGCCGCACCCCAGCCCGCGCAATCGCCTATGGTTGAAGCACAATCCCTGGTTCGAGCTGGACGTGCTGCCGACCCTGCGCGAACGGGTTGGCGCCGCGCTGGCTGCCGGCGATAATCGCAGCACCCAAAACCAGGCCTGACCGCCACGCCCGCCACAGGATTCGAACAGCATGAAACTCGTCACCTCGCTCACCAGCCCCTACGGCCGCAAAGTTCGTGTGGTGCTGCTGGAAAAGAAGATCCCCTTTCGTCTCCAGGTCGAAAACCCCTGGTTGCCCGACAGCCCGGTTGCCGCGCTCAACCCGCTCGGCAAAGTGCCGGTGCTGGTACTGGAAGACGGCGTTTCCGTGTTCGATTCGCGCGTCATCGTCGAGTATCTCGACCATGTCAGCCCAGTTGCGCACCTGATTCCCGCCGAACCGAGAAGTCGCATGATCGTGCGCGGCGTCGAAGCGCTGGCAGATGGCGTCACCGACGCCGCGGTGGCGCTGTTCCTGGAAAGAAAACGCCCGTCCGAGCAGCAGAGCAGCGACTGGCTGGTGCTGCAGGAAAAAGCCCTGTTCCGCGGGCTGGAAGCCCTGTCCGAAGCACTCGGCGAAAAGCCCTGGTACCTCGGCAACAGCATGACGCTGGCCGATGTTGCCAGCGGCTGTACGCTCGGCTACCTGAATCTACGCTTCCCGGAAATCGATTGGCGGGACGCGCACCCTAATCTGGCGAGGCTCGCCGACAAACTGGCGGCGCGCGCATCGTTCATTGAAACGATGCCCGTCGTTTGAACGGAGAAATGTCATGACGCACGCAGTAGCGACCCTCGCAGGCGGCTGTTTCTGGTGCCTTGAAACGGTGTTCAACCAATTGCACGGCGTCGAATCCGCGGTGTCGGGCTACATGGGCGGCCACACGGCGAACCCCACTTACGAGGGCATCTGCAACGGCGACACCGGCCATGCCGAAGTCGTGCAGGTGAGCTTCGACCCGGCCGTGATCTCGTATCGTGAACTGCTGGGAGTCTTCTTCACTCTGCATGACCCCACGCAACTAAATCGCCAGGGCAACGACGTCGGCACCCAGTATCGCTCGGCGATTTTGTGGCACACCCCTGAGCAGCAGGCCGAAGCACAGGCGGTGATCGCCGAACTCACAGCGGCCAGGCAATTCGACGCCCCCATCGTCACCGAAGTGACCGCGGCGACAAGGTTCTACCCCGCCGAGGATTACCACCAGGCCTACTTCGGTCAGCACCCCAACCAGCCTTACTGCCAGTTTGTGGTGGCACCCAAGGTGGCCAAAGCGCGCGAGAAATACGCCGCGCAACTGAAGGAAAATCGGCCCTCTCTCAAGTAGGGTGCGTCTTCGCTCGGGTCAAAGCGGGTATGCCTGCTGATGGGGTGGCACTTGGCGCGCGGCCCAGTGGGTCGATGGGGTTAAACGCCGCGTTCAGTGCACGACATCGTGGCGATGCCGCAGCCAAATCGCGGTCATCACGCTACTGATGAACAGGCCGAATATCCAGATGATGGTGTGGATGTGCCAGTCGGCGCGCACCATCAGGGCGTAGGCGCCGGTCAGCAGCAGGATGCTGATGTTCTCGTTGAAATTCTGCTGGGCAATGGAGTGCCCCGCGCCCATCAGCAGGTGACCGCGATGCTGCAGCAGGGCGTTCATCGGCACCACGAAATAGCCTGCCAGCGTCCCCGCCAGCCCCAACAGCAACAGGGCAGGGATCAGGCTTTCCACCCAGATCAGCGCAATCGGTACAAAGCCCAGGAGGATGCCAGCGGGCAGGACGCTGACAGCGCGCTGCAGGCTGACGAACTTGCCGGCCAGCACCGAACCGATGGCGATGCCAAATGCGGTGGCGGCGGTGAGCTGGGTCGCCTGGTCCAGCCCGTATTTAAGGTTGAGCGCGGCCCAGGCGATGATGAGTAGACGCAGGGTGGCGCCGACGCCCCAGAACAGTGTGGTGACGGCGAGCGAAACCTGGCCGAGCGGGTCGCGCCACAGCAGCTTGAAGCTGTGCCAGAAATCATGGAGGACGAACAGCGGCGAACGATTGGGAAGCTTGTGGTCGATCGGCAGGCGCGGGATGAACAGGTTGACGATGGCAGCGCCGAGATACAGGCTGGTGATGGCGACGATGGCAAATTTCGGCGCGATGAGCCGGCTGTCCAGGCCAATGTTGAGCAAGATGCCTTCAGCCAATTGCGGATTGATGAGCGCGCCGCCAATGATGGCACCGAGCACGATGGCGACCACGGTGGTGCCCTCCATCCAGCTGTTGGCGACGATCAGCTTTTCGGGCGGCAGCAGCTCGGTGAGAATGCCGTATTTGGCGGGTGAGTACATCGCAGCGCCCACGCCGACAATTGCGTAGGCCAGCAGCGGGTGCAGACCGGCCAGCATGGTGAGGCAGCCGGCGAACTTCACCGTGTTGGCGATCAGCATGACGCGGCCTTTGGGCAGTGCGTCGGCGAACGGCCCGACCAGCGGCGCCAGCACGATATAGGCAACGACGAAAACTGTCTGCAGCAGCGGCGAGAACCATTCCGGCGCCGAGAAGAACAGCAGCAGGCCGATGGCTGCGAAGAGCAGGGCATTGTCAGCCAGCGCCGACAGGAACTGCGCCGACAGGATGACGTAAAACGCGCGGTTCACGGGGTGACCTGGTCAGAAGCGGCGGGGCGGGGCATCGGGCGGGTGCCCGGGCGCTGACGAAAGGTCTGCGAATACAGGGAGTTGATGATGAGAATGTTTCAACACGGGCGGGTTTGTGGTTGAATAAAAATCTTTTTTGACCCCGGGACGGGAATTTATGGCCGACCGCAGACTTCAAGTATTCTACACCGTTGCCAAGCAGCTCAGCTTCACCAAAGCCGCGGATGTCCTCTATATGACCCAGCCTGCGGTGACCTTTCAGGTCAAGCAGCTGGAAGAGCATTTCAACACCCGTTTGTTCGAGCGCAGCCACGGCAAGATTTCGATGACGCCCGTAGGCGATCTGGTGCTGGGTTACGCCGAGCGCATTCTGGACCTGACCGCCGAGATGGAAGCGCGCGTGGGCGAGCTGACCGGGCAGGTGACGGGCCCCTTGATGATCGGTGCCTCCACCACCATTGCCGAGTACCTGCTGCCGCGCATCCTGGGCGAATTCAAGGAGCGTTTTCCACAGGTGCAGGCGCGTCTGACCGTTGCCAACTCGGAAACCGTGGCGGCGAAAGTGGGCGACCATTCGCTCGACGTCGGCCTGATCGAAGCGCCGTCACACAACCCCAACCTGACCACGCTGGCGTGCTGCGAGGACGAGTTGGTCATGATCTGTTCGCCCAACCATGTGCTGGCCTCGCGTCCAAGCGTCGACGCCCGCGATATCGCCGACCAGCCCTACGTGTCGCGCGAGCATGGCTCAGGCACGCGCGAGGTGGTGGACGATTTCTTCAAGAACCATGGCGTCAACCCCGACGACCTGCACATCGAGATGGAGCTTGGCAGCCGTGAGGCCATCAAGGGGGCGGTCGAGGCCAATCTGGGCGTCGCCATCATGTCGGCCTCCACCGTCACCAAGGAAATCCAGCTCGGCACGCTGGTCGCCGTGCCGCTGAATCCGCGGCTGACGCGCGAGTTGACCATGGTCTACGCACCGGAAAAATTCCGCAGCAAGCTGCTCGATGCCTTCATCAGCTTTGTCGACCACAAGTTTCAGCAGTGCAATGTCGATGTCGTGGCGCTGAAGCGCCCGGTCAAGGGGCGCAGCCGCTGATGCGCGACAGCAAGCGCCTGTTGTCGATTTTCAGAAATTTGTCGGAAACCCGGCAACAGGCCTTGCTCGAATACGCCGAGTTTCTCGCAGGCAAGGAAGGCGCCGAGATTGCCGCCGCGCCGCCCACCGAGCCGCTGCTGATTCCGCGCCCCGAGCAGGAAAACGTGGTCAAGGCGATTCAACGCCTGATGCAGACCTACCCGATGCTGGAGCGCAACCGCATTTTCCACGAGGCTTCCGCGCAGATGACCCGCCATTTGATTCACGGCGTGGCGGCGGTCGACGTGATCGACGAACTGGAGCAGATTTTTGCGCGCCAGTATCAGCAGCACCTCGATGCACTGAAAGATGCACTGAAACAAGACACGCAGCCGTCCTGACTGCGTGGATGCTCAGTCAGGCAACGCGCGCCCGCACTGCCAGCAGCTCAGAAAATTCCCGGGATTGAGTTCGCCGCAATGGGCGCAGATTTTCTCGTCGCGCGGCGGCGCGTCGCGCAACCCCGCCAATACTTCGCGCGCCCGCGCTTCCTGGACATCGTCGTCGACCCATACTTCGGGCTGCACCTGCATGAACGGCACTTCGCCCAGTGCGCCGGCGGCATTGACGTTGAAAATGTGGGTGACGATGCCGAGGCTGGCCAACGCATCGACAGCCAGCTGGGCGTCGAGCAGGGAGGGCGCGATGAAAACCCGTTTCATCGACGGGCGGGGAAGATCAACCGGTGCGGCGGACGCGCACGATGAGGTCGATGCCTTCGGTCACCATGCCAGCCGGTAGCGGCGGCAGGCCGGAAATCACGACATGTTCAGCATCGATGTCGGACAGCTTGCCGCTGTCGACTTCATAGAGGTGATGGTGCGGGCTGGTGTTGGGGTCGAAGAACACCTTGCTGGGATCGACGATGACTTCACGCACCAGGCCTTTTTCGAGAAACAGCTTGAGCGTGTTGTAGACCGTGGCCTTGGAGGTCTCCGAGTGGCGCGTGTTGACGATCGCCATCACCTGATCGGCCGAGAGGTGTTCCTGCCGCGAAAACAACGCGTGCGCAATCTCGATCCGCTGGTGGGTTGGATTGATGTCGTGGCTGCGCAAAAGGCCGGCCATGTTGTCGCGCGTGTAATGCATATGCGCATGATAATCGTCGATCTGGACTTTGTCTAATATCCGGAATCAGTATGACTTTCAACCCGGAAGCCTCTACCGGGCGCGGTCAGGCGTCAAAAACCGGTACAATTAAAACCATACTCTGATCCTATTTTTGAAGCAGGAATCCCGTGGTTACGCTCACCCGCCTCGATAGTGCGCAGCCTGATTTTCAGGCCCGCCTTGCCCGCCTGTTGCAATTCGATGATGCCGCCGATGCCGCCATCGAACAGACGGTGGCCGCGATTCTGCATGACGTCAAAAAGCGTGGCGACGCCGCGGTCCTCGAATACACCGAGCGTTTCGACCGCCTGCCGGCGGCGTCGCTGGCCAGCCTTGAGATCAACGCAACGCAACTGCAGGTCGCGCTCGAACACTTGCCCGCCGACACCCGCCAGGCGCTGGAAGCCGCGGCGGATCGCGTGCGCCGCTATCACGAGAAACAGGTCCAGGGCTCCTGGACCTACACCGAGGACGACGGCACCGTGCTGGGGCAGAAGATCACCCCGCTCGACCGTGTCGGGCTGTACGTGCCGGGCGGCAAAGCTGCGTACCCGTCGTCGGTGCTGATGAACGCGATTCCGGCCAAGGTGGCCGGCGTGGGTGAACTCATCATGGTGGTGCCGACCCCGGGCGGCGAGCATAACCAGCTGGTGCTGGCTGCCGCAGCGATTGCCGGGGTCGACCGTGTGTTCACCATCGGCGGCGCGCAGGCGGTGGCGGCGCTCGCCTACGGCACCGAAACCGTGCCGCAGGTGGACAAGATCGTCGGCCCCGGCAACGCCTACGTGGCGGCAGCCAAGCGCCGCGTGTTCGGTACTGTCGGCATCGACATGATTGCCGGTCCGTCCGAAATCCTGGTGATCGCCGACGGCAACACGCCGCCGGAATGGGTGGCGATGGACCTGTTCTCGCAGGCCGAGCACGACGAAATGGCGCAGTCGATCCTGCTGTCGCCCGACGCCGCCTATCTCGACGCGGTGGCGGCGGCGATCGATAAACTGATCGACGAGATGCCGCGCAGCGAGGTGATCCGCACCTCGCTCACCAACCGCGGCGCACTGATCAAGACGCGCGACCTCGACGATGCCGTGACGATCTCGAACCTCATTGCGCCGGAACACCTGGAATTGTCGGTGGCCGACCCTGATGCGCTGTTGCCCGGCTTGCGCCACGCTGGCGCAATCTTCATGGGCAAGCACACCTGCGAGGCGCTGGGCGATTACTGTGCCGGGCCGAACCACGTGCTCCCGACCTCGCGCACGGCGCGCTTCTCGTCGCCGCTGGGGGTGTACGACTTCCAGAAGCGCAGCAGCCTGATCAACGTGTCGCAGGCTGGCGCGCAGACGCTGGGGCGGATCGCCGCCACGCTGGCCTACGGCGAAGGCCTGCAGGCGCACGCGCGTTCCGCCGAATATCGCCTGGTCCATAAGTGAGCCCGCCATTCCGATGAGTCGCTATTGGAGTGCCGTGGTGCGCGGCCTGACGCCCTACGTGCCGGGCGAGCAGCCGAAGCTGGCCAATCTGGTCAAGCTCAATACCAACGAAAACCCCTACGGCCCCAGTCCGCGGGTGCTCGACGCCGTGCGCGCCGAGGCCGCCGACACCCTGCGTCTGTATCCCGATCCGGGTTCCGACCGCCTGCGTGCCGGCATTGCCGCATTGCACGGTGTCGGCGCCGAACAGGTGTTCGTCGGCAACGGTTCCGACGAGGTGCTGGCGCACGCGTTTCTGGCCTTGCTGAAGCACGAGCGGCCCATCCTGTTTCCCGACATCACGTACAGCTTTTATCCGGTGTATTGCGGGCTGTACGAGATCGCTTACCGGACGGTTCCGCTCACCGAAACATTCGAGATCCGGGTCGACGATTACCTGACGCCCAACGGCGGGGTGATATTCCCCAACCCCAATGCGCCCACCGGTCGCCTGCTGGAACTGGCGGAAATCGAGCGCCTGCTGGCCGGCAATCCGGACTCGGTGGTGGTGATCGACGAGGCCTACATCGACTTCGGCGGCGAATCAGCGATGGGACTGGTGGCGCGCTACCCGCAACTGCTGGTTGTCCGCACCCTGTCGAAATCGCACGCGCTGGCCGGTCTGCGCGTCGGCTACGCCATCGGACAGGTGCACCTGATCGAGGCACTCAACCGGGTCAAGGACAGCTTCAATTCCTACCCGCTCGATCGCTTTGCCCAGGCCGGCGCATTGGCGTCGATCGAAGACCGAGCCTGGTTCGAATCCATCTGCGCGAAGGTGGTGGCGACCCGCACCCGGCTGGTGGCTGAAATGGAAGCACTCGGCTTCGAGGTGCTGCCCTCGGCCGCCAATTTCATCTTCGCCCGCCATGCCACACACGAGGGCGCAGAACTCGCCGCGAGCTTGCGTGAACGCAGCATTGTCGTGCGTCACTTCAACAATCCGGCCCGCATCGCGCCGTTCCTGCGCATCACCGTCGGCACCGATGCGCAATGCGATGCGCTGCTTGCCGCGTTGAAAGCGCTGTGCTGAAAACCAGAGCGGCCTGCTAGAATCCATTTACAGCCTTATTTCCAGACGCCATGCGCACCGCCCAAGTCACCCGCAACACCCTCGAGACCCAAATCACGGTCAGTCTCAATCTTGATGGCACCGGTGTCAGCAAGCTCGCCACCGGCGTGCCCTTTCTCGACCACATGCTCGACCAGATCGCGCGCCACGGCCTGATCGATCTCGACATCCAGGCCAAGGGCGACCTCCACATCGACGCCCACCACACGGTGGAAGACACCGGTATTACCTTTGGTCAGGCCTTTGCCCTGGCGCTCGGCGACAAGAAGGGCATCCGCCGCTACGGCCACGCCTACGTGCCGCTCGACGAGGCGCTGTCGCGCGTGGTGATCGACCTGTCGGGGCGGCCCGGGCTGGAATACCACGTCGACTACACGCGTGCGCGCATCGGCGAATTCGACGTCGACCTGTTCCTCGAATTCTTCCGCGGCTTCATCAATCACGCCGGCGTCACGCTGCACATCGACAACCTGCGCGGCATCAATGCGCACCATCAGGCCGAGACCATTTTCAAGGCCTTTGGTCGCGCACTGCGCATGGCAGTGGAGGCCGACCTGCGCATGGGCGACATACTGCCGTCGACCAAGGGTGCGCTGTGAGCGTTGACATCGCCGTCATCGACTACGGCATGGGCAATCTGCGTTCGGTGTCCAAGGCCATCGAGCACGTCGCACCGGCGGCGAGCGTGGTGGTCACCTCCGACCCCGCGGTGATTGCCGCGGCTGGCCGCGTGGTGTTTCCGGGGCAGGGCGCCGCACCCGACTGCATGCGCGAGATCGACGCGCGCGGCCTCCGCCAGACGATCATCGACGCCGCCCGTAGCAAGCCGTTTCTGGGTATCTGCATGGGCATGCAGGTGCTGTTCGAACACAGCGAGGAAGGCGATACCGCGTGCCTCGGCATCTTGCCCGGCACGGTGCAGCGCTTTCCGCACGAGGCGATGCACGACGACCGGGGCAACAAGCTGAAAGTGCCGCACATGGGCTGGAACAACGTCCATCAGGCGGCCCCGCATCCGCTATGGGTGGGGATCGAGGAGGGCGCGCGCTTCTACTTCGTCCACAGCTACTTCGTTCAGCCGATCTCGCCCGACGTGATTGCGGGGTTTTCGCATTACCCTTTCCCGTTCACCTGTGCGGTGGCAACGGGGAATATCTTTGCGGTTCAGTTCCATCCGGAAAAAAGCCAGAATGACGGTTTGACGCTGCTGGGCAATTTTGTAACCTGGAATCCGGGCGAACGCGACACCGCCTGCGATATGTCCGGCGCTGCCTGCGCCTAATTTCTCACCTGTACGACCGCTGATCAGCCATGTTAATTATTCCTGCGATCGACCTTAAAGACGGCCACTGCGTGCGCCTGGAACAAGGCGAAATGGACAGTGCCACCGTGTTTTCCGAGGATCCGGCAGCGACTGCCCGCCACTGGAAGGAACTCGGCGCGCGCCGCCTGCATCTGGTCGACCTCAACGGCGCGTTTGCCGGCAAGCCGGTGAACGACGCGGCAATCCGTTCCATCGTCGACGCGGTGGGCGACGACATGCCGGTGCAGCTTGGCGGCGGCATTCGCGACCTCGCTACCATCGAGCGCTATCTTGACGACGGCGTGCGCTACGTCATCATCGGCACCGCCGCGGTCAAGAACCCCGGCTTTTTGCACGAAGCCTGCGACGCCTTCCCCGGCCACGTGATGGTCGGGCTCGACGCCCGTGACGGCAAGATCGCCGTCGAAGGCTGGTCCAAGATCACCGGCCACGACGTCATCGATCTGGCCAAGCGTTTCGAAGGCTATGGCGTCGAAGCCATCATCTACACCGACATCGGGCGCGATGGCATGCTGAGCGGCGTCAACATCGAAGCCACGCAAAGACTGGCACAGGCGCTCTCGATTCCGGTCATCGCCAGCGGCGGCGTCACCAATCTCGACGACGTCAGGGCCCTGTCCACCGTCGCCAAGGACGGCATCATCGGCGCGATCACCGGCCGTGCGATCTACCAGGGCACGCTTGATTTTGTCGAGGCACAAAAGCTCGCCGACGAGCTCGCCGGCGGTGTGTTCGGCGTCTGATCTCTGAGACTGACCATGCTTGCAAAGCGCATCATTCCCTGTCTCGATGTCACCAATGGCCGCGTGGTCAAAGGAATCAACTTCGTCGAACTGAAAGACGCCGGCGACCCGGTCGAAATCGCGCGGCGCTACAACGAGGCGGGCGCGGACGAGCTGACTTTTCTCGACATCACCGCATCGAGCGACAACCGTGACCTGATTCTCCATATCATCGAGGCCGTTGCCTCCGAAGTGTTCATTCCGCTGACGGTCGGCGGCGGCGTGCGCGAAGTGGGCGACGTCCAGCGCCTGCTCAACGCCGGTGCCGACAAGGTCAGCATCAACACCTCGGCGGTGGTCAATCCGCAGCTGGTGAAGGACGCGGCCGACCGCTACGGCAGCCAGTGTATCGTCGTAGCGATCGATTCCAAGCGGGTGGGCGACCACTGGGAGGTCTTCACCCACGGCGGCCGCAAGGCGACCGGACTCGACGCCATCGAGTGGGCGAAGAAAATGGAAAGCCTCGGCGCGGGCGAACTGCTGCTGACCTCGATGGACCGCGACGGCACCAAGAGCGGTTTCGACCTGGAACTCACGCGCGCGATTTCCGACGCGGTCGACATTCCCATCATCGCCAGCGGCGGCGTCGGCAACCTGCAGCATCTGGTCGACGGCGTCAAGCAAGGCCGCGCCGATGCAGTGCTGGCGGCAAGCATTTTCCACTTCGGCGAATACGGCATCGACGAGGCGAAAAAGTACATGAAGCAGCACGGCATCGAGGTCAGGCTGTGAGCGACTGGCTCGATGCCGTCAAGTGGGACGCGCAGGGCCTGGTGCCGGCGATCGCCCAGGACGCTGTCAGCGGCGAGATCCTGATGGTGGCGTGGATGAACCGCGAGGCGCTGGCGGAAACCGCGCGCACGCTGCGTGGGGTGTACTGGTCCCGTTCGCGCAACAAGCTGTGGCGCAAGGGCGAGGAATCCGGCCATGTGCAGAATGTCCACGAAATCCGCCTCGATTGCGACAACGACGTGGTGCTGCTGAAAATTGAACAACTTGGCGGCATTGCCTGTCATACCGGCCGACGCTCGTGTTTTTTCCAGAAGCTGGACCGCGATAATGAAGGCGATGGCCAGTGGGTCACGACAAGCCCTGTTCTCAAGAACCCCGACGAGATCTACCGTAAATGAGCGACATCCTGGAGCGTCTCGCCGCAACGCTGGAGGCACGCAAGCAGGCGGCGCCCGACAGTTCCTACGTCGCCAGGCTGTACGCCAAGGGCACCGATGCCATTCTGAAAAAGATCGGCGAGGAAGCGACCGAGACCGTGATGGCGGCGAAGGACGACCAGGCCGAAAAGATCATCTACGAAGTCGCCGATTTGTGGTTTCATACCCTGGTGCTGCTGGCGCACAAGGGGCTCAAGCCTGCGGATGTGCTGAACGAACTGGCGCGCCGCGAGGGCCTGTCCGGGCTGGCTGAAAAAGCGAATCGACATGAGTGACTGCATTTTCTGCAAAATTGCTGCCGGCCAGTTGCCGGGCAGCAAGGTTTACGAAGACGACGAGGTGCTGGCGTTTCACGATATCCACCCATTCGCGCGGGTGCATGTCCTGATCATTCCAAAGCTGCATATCGCGACGCTCGCCGACTGCACGCCCGAACACGAAAGGCTGCTCGGCAAGATGCTGCTGCTGGCGCCGCGTCTGGCGAAGGAACAGGGGCTCGACGCAGGCTTCAAGACGCTCATCAACACCGGGCGCGGCGGCGGGCAGGAAGTGTTCCACCTTCACGTTCACGTATTTGGCGGCGGCGATCCCGTTGGCCGCAGTTAATTTAAAGGAGATTGATCATGGGTAGCTTTAGCATCTGGCATTGGCTGATCGTTCTGGTGGTGGTACTGCTGATTTTCGGCACCAAGAAACTGCGCAACATCGGCAGCGATCTCGGTGGCGCGGTCAAGGGCTTCAAGGAAGGCGTGAAGGAGGATGCACCCAAGATCGGCGAGAAGGACGAGCAAGGCCGCACCATCGACGTCGAAGTCAAGGACAAGCAGCAGAGCTGAGGCCCGAGAGGCTAGTGCACCTGTAAATCATGTTCGACATCGGTTTTACTGAACTCATTCTCATCGGAGTGGTGGCGCTGATTGTCATTGGCCCTGAGCGCTTGCCCAAGGTGGCGCGCACCGCCGGGCATCTGTATGGCCGCATGCAGCGCTATGTGTCATCCGTGAAGTCGGACATCAGTCACGAAATTCAGTTGGATGAAATGCGCCGTGTCGGCCAGGACTTCAAGGCGTCGGTCGAATCGGCGGTGTCGGGCATCGAGCAGCAGGCGACCGCGGTCGATGACTATCTTCGCGACGAGGCGAGCAGCGTGACCAAGGTGGTGGCGGCCATGGCGGTGACCGAGGGCGAGCGTCCTGTCACTGAGCCAGCCATGAAGCAGATCGAGATGGAACAGGCGCAGCAGCAGAGCCTGCCGCTCGACGAGCCTGACCAGAATACTGTCACATCCACGCCCTCTGCCGTGGTGGAAACGGCACCCGCCGAGTCCGCCGGAAAACCCCCATGAGCAATTCTGAAGACAGCTTTATCTCGCATCTCATCGAAATGCGAGACCGTCTGCTACGCGCGGTGATTGCGGTGGTGGTGCTGTTTGTGCTGCTGTTTCCGTGGGCGCAGGATCTTTACGCGCTGCTTGCCCGGCCGATGCTCGCTGCCCTGCCGCAAGGCGGGCAGATGATCGCGACCGAGGTCACCACGCCTTTCTTCGTGCCGATCAAGGTCACCATGATGACCGCCTTTTTGCTGGCGATGCCGTGGGTGTTCTATCAGATGTGGGCGTTCGTCGCGCCCGGCCTCTACCAAAACGAAAAGCGCATCGGCGTACCCCTGGTGATCGCCAGCGTGATCCTGTTTCTGCTGGGTATGACGTTCGCCTATTTCCTGGTGTTTCCGGTGGTGTTTGGGTTCATCGTCGGCGTGGCGCCCGAAGGCGTGGCGGTGATGACCGACATCGGCAAGTACCTCGACTTCGTGTTGACCCTGTTCATGGCCTTCGGCATTGCATTCGAAATCCCGGTCGCGGTGGTGCTGCTGGTCAAAATGGGCATGGTGTCGATCGCCAAGCTGCGCGAAATCCGGCCTTACGTCATCGTCGGCGCGTTTGTCGTGGGCGCGATCTTCACCCCCCCCGACGTGATTTCGCAGTTCATGCTCGCGGTGCCCGTGTGGCTGCTGTATGAACTGGGGATCGTCGTTGCCTCGTTCATTACCAAGCCCGAGCCCGAAGCCGAGGTGGACTACGCGCCCCTGTCCGAGACCGATATGGATGCCGAGTTCGACCGCATCGAAACCGGCCAGGCTGAATCCGAGTCGCGCGACCCGAAGTAACGCACGATGGCGGTGCGCAACGCACCACCATGCACTGATATAGTGCTGTAAATGCCGCCTGTCGAACCGCCTTTCATTTTAAATCAGTGCCTTAGATAACTGGAACGCTGCTTGCTTGTGTCCACAGAATTCAACTGGGGGTGGACATGGAAGCGTTGAAATCAGGCAGTGATGTGTTGTTCGTACTGCTCGGCGGCATCATGGTGCTGGCCATGCACGCGGGGTTTGCTTTTCTCGAACTTGGCACGGTGCGCAAGAAGAATCAGGTCAACGCCCTCGTCAAAATCCTCACCGATTTCTCGGTTTCCACCATTGCCTATTTCTTCGTCGGCTACAGCGTCGCCTACGGCGTCAGCTTCTATTCCAGCGCCGAAGTCCTGTCAGCCCAAAATGGCTACGCGCTGGTCAAGTTTTTCTTCCTGCTGACCTTTGCGGCGGCGATCCCC
Source organism: Hydrogenophilales bacterium 16-64-40 (assembly GCA_002256995.1). Taxonomy (GTDB): domain Bacteria; phylum Pseudomonadota; class Gammaproteobacteria; order Burkholderiales; family Thiobacillaceae; genus Thiobacillus. The sequence continues at coordinate 66,963 of NCGX01000006.1, read as the reverse complement.
GCCATCGTCTCGGGCGGCATTGCCGAGCGCGCCCGATTCAATCCACAACTGGCCGCCACGTTTGCGCTGGTGGGGCTAGTTTACCCCTTCTATGAAGGCATCGTCTGGAACGGCAATTACGGCATCCAGGACTGGCTGGCCGCGACCTTTGGTGCGCCTTTCCACGACTTTGCGGGCTCGGTGGTGGTGCATGCCATGGGCGGCTGGATTGCCTTGCCCGCGGTGCTGCTGCTGGGTGCGCGGCGCGGGCGCTACACCAAGGACGGCCTGGTTTCGGCGCATCCGCCGTCGAACATTCCGTTCCTGGCCCTCGGCGCATGGATCCTCACCGTGGGGTGGTTCGGTTTCAACGTGATGTCGGCACAGCTGATCGAGGCGGTGTCGGGGCTGGTGGCGGTGAACTCACTGATGGCGATGGTGGGCGGCACGCTCGCCGCACTGGTGATCGGCCGCAACGATCCCGGCTTCATCCACAACGGCCCGCTGGCGGGTCTGGTGGCGGTGTGCGCGGGCTCGGACCTGATGCATCCGCTCGGTGCGCTCGCCACCGGTGCGATTGCCGGCGCGCTGTTCGTGTGGATGTTCATGGTGACGCAGAACAAATGGAAGATCGACGACGTGCTGGGGGTGTGGCCGTTGCACGGCCTGTGCGGCGCATGGGGCGGGATTGCCGCCGGCATCTTTGGTGCCAAGGCACTGGGTGGCATCGGCGGCGTCAGCCTGGCATCGCAGGCGATTGGTACGCTGGGCGGCGTGGCCGTGGCCGCGCTCGGCAGCGTGATCGTCTATGGCATCCTGAAACAGGTTGTGGGCCTGCGGCTTGATCCGGAAGCCGAATTCACCGGCGCCGACCTCAGCATCCACAAGGTGTCCGCGACCGCCGAACGCGAGACCAACTGGTAGCCGGCCTAGTTTTTCTTCTTCAGCTGCTGCAGATATCTGCGCCGCTCGATGCGCAGTTGTTCGAGCTGCCGATCCACTTGCATGACGTCGGGATGCTGCTCGGTGTATTGCAGCAGCAGTTCGGTGCGCGTGATGCGCAATTCAACCTGTTTTTTGTCAAGGCCAGCCAGGTAGGCGTCCGCTTCAACGGGCAGTTTTTGCGCCGGGCGGTCGGTCTCGGTCGGTACAGCTGAAGGCTGACTGTCCGTTTCCGCATCTTGATCCGGCTGTGGGGCGGCATCCTGCAAGTCGCTGACGGGTGGGGGCGTGGCGGGGGACGCCGGTTGCGGGGCGGGGGCAATGAAATAGCCAATCACGATGATGCTTACCCCAATCAGCAGGAACACGGTGATCGGGGTGACAAATGCCAGTATGGGCAACAGGCGCGAGATGCGGTTGGAGGGGAGGGGGGGCGGCACGAGTGGTGCCACCGGGACCAGCGCATGGAGGGCGTTGACCAGGGCGCGGGCATCCGGCCGCGCCTGCGGATTCTTGTCCAGCATGCGCGTCAGCAAACTGGCCAGTGCGCCAGGCAGCTGGGGGCGTAGCGACGTTGCAGGCACGGGGGCTTCATGGACCACCCGATACACGATGGATGGCAGGCTGTCAGCGTCGAAGGCGTATTGTCCGGTGAGCATTTCGTACAACACCGCGCCCAGCGAAAAAATGTCCGAGCGTCCATCGATCTCGCGCCCCATCGCCTGTTCCGGCGACATGTAGCGCGGCGAGCCGAGCATCTGGCCGGTCTGGGTGTGCTCACTGTTGAGGAGATGCGCGATGCCGAAATCGGTCAGCTTGACGCGCCCCGCCCGTCCGGTGACGACGACGTTGGACGGTTTGATGTCGCGGTGGATGACGCCGTGCTCGTGGGCGAATGCCAGCGCCCCCGCCATTTGCGTGGCAGTATCGAGCACCAGATCGAGAGGCATCGGCCCCTTGTTCATGATGTCGCGCAGCGTCGCGCCGGGAAGATACTCCATGGCGATGTAGGCGAGCCCGTCGGTTTCGCCGACATCATAGATGGTCACGATGTTGGGGTGCGACAGCCGCCCGGCGCTCTGCGCTTCGCGCAGGAATCGCGATTCTGCGTCGGCGCCTTCCTGCCGCAACTGTGCGATGGGCACCGTCTTGATGGCAACCGTCCGTTCGATCAGCGGATCGCGCGCCCGGTAAACGGTACCCATGGCGCCCTGACCCACTTCATCGAGTATTTCGTAGCGGCCGATTTTCATCGGCGCTTGGATATCAGGATTGGCATTCAATAATCTGGCCTCGCACCGTGCGACCGTCCGCACCCATCAGATACAGATACCACGGCATCAGATCGTCCACGCTGGGCAGGGTTTCGGGCGCCAGGCCGGGATGGGTTCGCGAGCGCAGGGTGGTCGCCACCTGCCCGGGAATCAGGGTGTTGATGCGCAGGTTTTCGTCCGCCCCGAGTTCGGCGGCCCAGATGCGGGTGAGCGTTTCCAGGCCCGACTTCGCCACCGCATAGCCGCCCCAGTAAGCGCTGGGTTGATGGCCGTGGGTTTCACCGGTGAACATCACCGAGGCATCCGGCGCCTGTTTCAGTAGCGGCAGGCAGGCACGGGTCAGCGCGAATGGCGCAATGAGATTGACGCGCATCAGGGTCTGCCATTGTTCCAGCGTCTGCAGTTCCAGCGGGGTCAGGCTGTAGAACTGGTGTGCACTGTGCAGCAATCCGTCGAGCCGCTTCAGGTGTTGCGCGAGGGTGCCGGCCAGCGTTTCCAGGCTGCGGTCGTCGGCCGCGGCGAGGTCATATGGAAACATCGCCGGCTCGGGGCAGCCTGCGGCCAGAATTTCGTCGTAAACCGCTTCGAGCTTGGCTTCGTCGCGTGCCAGCAGGGCGACGGTGGCGCCATGGCGCGCAAACGCCAGGCTGGCGGCGCGGCCGAGCCCGGAACTGGCGCCGGTGACGAGGATGACGCGGCCTGCGAGCAGGTCAGGGCGAGGAGAATAGTCTTTCATAGCTGTTCGAGTAAGGCGCGAGCCGATTGTACTCCGCTCAGTGTTGCGCTTTCGAGCGTGGCGGGATAAGGACCGGCGATGTAATCGCCTGCCAGAAAAATGCGCGGGTGCGCAGTGCGGACGTCGGGGCGCGCCATGTTGGGCACGCAGGCATAGGTCGCCTGCTTTTCGACGATGTGGCGGCGCCAGCGCGGCGGACCAGGGCGGGCAATCTGCTGCAACTGGGCGGCGGCCTGATCCACCCAATCCGCAGACAGGTTCATCGCAGCGCTGGCAACCAACGCCAGCAAGCCTGGCTGGCCATGGCTCTGGCCGCGGTCGAATACGAATTGCGCGGGGCCGTTCGCCAGGGCGAACAGCGGCTTGTGCAGTCGAAAAGACGGGTCATATTGCACGTAAGCGGTGGCAATCGGCTGGTAGGCGTAGGCCGCCACCCCATGCAGCACGGGTTCGAGCTGCGGGATTGCGGCAGCCAGCCCTGCCAGATGCTGCGGCGCGACCGCGAGGATGACGTGGCTGTAAGCAGCCGAGCCATCGCGCGTTCCGACAGTGACGGCATCCGCCGCGGCGTCGAGCGTGGTTACCCGGCAGGACAAGCGCACTTCGCCGCCGAGTTCGACCACCCGCGCGGCAGCCGGCGCGGGAAACAGCGCCGTCAGATCGCGGCGCGGCAGCAGCAGGTCGCTGTGATGGTTGCGGCCGCCGAAGGCGGCGCGGATCACGTCGCGGAAGACCCGGGCGCTGGCCGTCTCCGGCGGCGTGTTGAGGGCGGACACGCACAGCGGATGCCACAGCAGACGATTGAGTTTTTCGGGCTGGCTGCGGGTGAGCTGGCTGACGCTCAGATGGTCCGCCGCGTCCGGGTTGTTCAGCAAGCCATGTGCCCAGCGGGCGGCGCCCAGCTTGTCGCGCCAGCTTAAGCCCTGGGCGCCGAGCAGGCCCGCCAGCAAATGCAGCGGGGCGGGCAGGCGCGGGCAGGCCAGGCTGAATTCGGGCGGCTGGTCGAGGGTGAGCGGCAGGCGCCACAAGCCCTCCGCGGTCGGCTGCAGGCGGGCGATCAGCTGCAGCGTCTGTTCATACGCACCGAGCAAAATGTGCTGACCGTTGTCAAGCCGCTGGCCCTCGAGTTCGACTGCGCGGGCGCGCCCGCCCAGGGTGCGCCCGGCCTCAAACAGTGTGACGGCCACGCCCGCTTCGGCCAGCGTCAGCGCGGCAGCACAGCCTGCCCAGCCGCCGCCGACAACGGCCACGCCAGACTTCATGGAAACAGCCAGGTTTTGCCGGCCAGCCACAGCTTGCGCATCGGCGTGAGCGAGACGCGTGCGCGCAGCACGGGGAAATGGTCGCGGCGGATTTCGTCCAGCAAGGTGCGGTAAATCGCCGCCATCACCAGCCCGGGGCGCTGCGCCCTGCGCGCGCTGGCGGGCAGGGCGGCGAGCGCGCTGTCGTAATGCGCGCTGGCGCGCTCGAACTGGAACTGCATCAGCGCCTGGAATTCGGGCGTGCTGCGGCCATTCAGGATGTCGGCCTCGGCGACGCCGTAGCGTACCAACTCATCCTGAGGCAGGTAAATGCGCCCGCGCCGCGCGTCTTCGCCGACGTCGCGGATGATGTTGGTGAGCTGAAACGCGAGCCCCAGTTCGTGGGCGTAGCGGCGGATGTCGCGGTCGTCTTCGCTACGTGGGCCACCGAAAATCGCGGCCGCAACTTCGCCCACCACGCCCGCCACGCGGTAGCAGTAGAGGTTGAGCGACTTGAAATCGGGATAGCGCAGATAGTCGAGATCCATCGCCATGCCGTCGACGATTTCCAGCAGCAGGGCGGCAGGGGCGTTGCGGCCCTGCGGGGTGTCGAGCAGCGCGCGGGTCGCCGGATGCTCCGGCACGCCTGCCGCAAAACGGCCGATTTCAGCGCGCCACCAGTCGAGCTTGGTCTCGGCCAACTGGCGCTCATGGCATTCGTCCACCACGTCGTCGAGCTCGCGGCACAGCGCGTAAAACGCGGTGATCGCACGCCGCGTGTCAGGTGGCAGAAAGACGAAGCTGTAGTAGAAGCTGGAGCCGCTGGCCGCGGCGCGTTCCTGGCAATACTGATGGGCGTCCATGTTCAGAAGATTGCGCGTCCGAGCATGACGATCCAGTCTTTTTTGGAGAGCACCGGCCGGTTGTGGAACACGCAGCCGGGGTCGGCGTGGAGCTTGCGCAGGATGGTTTCGCCGCCGAGGATGGTCACGCGCAGCTCAAGGCCGACGCGCCCCTTCAGGTGCCGGCCGAGGGGCGCGCCGGCCTGCAATAATTTGCGCGCGCGCTCGATCTGCTTGTGCATCATCATGTGCCACAGGCCGTGCGTGTCGCCCCGGGCGATCTGCGTTTCGCCGACATGGTGCGCGTCCAATTCGTCCTGCGGCAGATAGATGCGGTCTTTTCGGTAATCGACCGCGATATCCTGCAGAAAGTTGATCAGTTGCAGGCTGCTGCAAATGGCGTCGGAATAGGCCAGGTGGCGCGGGTCGTGGTCGCCGTACAGATGCAGCATCAAGCGTCCCACCGGGTTGGCCGAGCGGCGGCAGTAGTCCATGACCTCGCCGAAACTGGCGTAACGGGTTTTTTCCACGTCCTGCGCGAAGGCGGACAACAGGTCGCGAAACGGTGAAATCGGGATGGCGTGATCGCGGATGGCTGCCGCCAGCGGAACGAAAACCGGGTGGTGGGAGGGCTCACCGCGTTCGATGCGGTCGAGTTCGGCGTGGTAGGCCGCCAGCTGTTCCAGACGCGTGGCTGCGGGGGCATCGCCTTCATCGGCAATATCGTCCGCGCTGCGGGCGAACCGGTAGATGGCCTCGACCGGTCGGCGCAGCCGTTTCGGCAGCAACCAGGACGCAACTGGGAAATTTTCGTAGTGTTCGACCGGCACCGGCAACAAAAAAAGGAATGGGAATAATGACTTAGGTGGGATGCCGTGTCGGCTTGGGTGACAGCATCGTATTGATTATATTACACTTATTAGCTGATAGTTTTGCGGCCAAGCCGCGAGAGTGGCGGAATTGGTAGACGCACTGGATTTAGGTTCCAGCGCCGCAAGGCGTGGGGGTTCGAGTCCCCCCTCCCGCACCATCGGTTTTTTGCACTACACCCATCCTCAATTCAGCCAGGAAGTATTTTGATGCAAGCAAATCTTGAAGTTCTCGAAGGACTGGTCCGTCGCCTGGACATCAGCGTGCCCATGGACCCCCTGGAAACCGAAGTGCAAAGCCGCCTCAAGCGACTGGCACGCAACGTCAAGATGCATGGTTTCCGTCCCGGCAAGGCGCCGCTCGCCGCCGTGGCGCGTCAGCACGGTCCGGGTGTGCGCCAGGAAGTGCTGGGCGAAACCCTGCAGGCCCGCTTTGGCGAGGCGGTGCAGGCGCACCAGTTGAAAATTGCGGGCTACCCGCGATTCGAGCCGAAAGCGGGGCAGACTGACACGACGGAAATGAGGTTCAGCGCCAGCTTCGAGGTCTATCCTGAAGTGAAGATCGACGACCTGAGTACGGCCAAGATCAGCCGTCCGGTCGTGGACCTGGGTGAAGCCGAGGTGGCGAAGACGCTGGAAGTGCTGCAAAAGCAGCGCCGTACCTTTGAATCCACCGACCGCGCAGCGGCAACGGACGACCTGGTCAAGTTCGACTACCAGGGTACGGTCGATGGCGCAGCGTTCGAGGGCGGCCAGGGCGAAGACTTCGCCGCAGTCATCGGCGAAGGCCGTCTGCTGCAAGAGTTCGAGCAGAACCTGATCGGCACCAAGGCTGGCGACAGCAAGGGCTTCGACCTGACCTTCCCGGCTGAGTACCCCGCCAAGGATCTCGCCGGCAAGGTCGCGCATTTCGAAGTGCAGGTCAAAGACGTGCAGGCCCCTGTGCTGCCGCCGGTGGACGCGGAATTTGCCAAGGCGCTGGGGGTCGAGGGCGGCGACGTCGAGAAACTCAAGGCCGAGGTAAAGTCCAACCTGGAACGCGAAGTCAAACGTCGCGTGCAGGCGAAACTGAAAGAGCAGGCGATGGAACTGTTGTTGCAGAAGAGCACGCTGGACCTGCCGCAAAGCCTGGTGGCGGTTGAAACCGAGCGTCTGATGAAAATGACCGAAGCCGATATGCAGTCGCGCGGGGTTCAGACTGTGAAGCTTTCTGCCGATATGTTTACCGGGCAGGCTGAACGCCGCGTGCGCCTCGGGCTGATCCTGGCCGAGATCGTGCAGGTGCACAAATTGGTGGCTCAGCCCGAGCAGATTCGTGCCCTGATTGCCGAGCAGGCGCAAAGCTACGAAGACCCGGATCAGGTGGTGCAGTGGTACTACCAAAGCCCGGAACGGATGCACGAGATCGAGTCCCTGGCGCTGGAAGAGAATGTGGTAGCATGGGTTGCAGGTCAGGCCCAAGTGGAAGACGTGACAACCTCCTTTGAAGAACTGATGGGACGTACCTGATGCACATTGATTTTGAACGCGGTATTTCTAATTCGCAGTCCTTCGAGCCGCAGGGTTTGGGGCTGGTGCCCATGGTCGTCGAGCAAAGCGGCCGGGGTGAGCGTGCTTACGACATCTACTCGCGCCTGCTCAAGGAACGGGTCATTTTCCTGGTGGGCCCGGTGAACGATTCGACGGCCAATCTGGTGGTCGCGCAGATGCTGTTTCTGGAGTCGGAAAACCCCGACAAGGACATCTACTTTTACATCAACTCGCCCGGCGGATCGGTTTCGGCCGGTCTGGCGATCTACGACACCATGCAGTTCATCAAGCCGGACGTGTCCACCCTGTGCATCGGCCAGGCGGCCAGCATGGGCGCGTTCCTGCTGACCGCGGGCGCCAAGGGCAAGCGTTTCTGCCTGCCAAACTCGCGGGTGATGATTCATCAGCCCTTGGGCGGTTTTCAGGGACAGGCGTCAGACATCGCCATCCACGCCAAGGAAATTCTGTATTTGAAATCCCGCCTCAACAACATGCTCGCCAAACACACCGGGCAGAGCATGGACGTGATCGAGCGCGACACCGACCGCGACAACTTCATGAGCGCGGACGAATCGGTGAGTTATGGGCTGATCGACAAGGTGCTGACCAGCCGCATCGAAGCATCAGGCAATTAAGCAAGGAATGGCTATGGCAGACAAAGGCTCGAGCGACAAACTTCTTTACTGCTCCTTCTGCGGCAAAAGCCAGCACGAGGTGCGCAAGCTGATTGCTGGGCCATCGGTATTCATCTGTGATGAATGCGTCGAGCTTTGCAATGACATCATCCGCGAGGAAATCCAGCAGGCCGACACCCAAAAGAGCGGTGGTTCCGACTTGCCGACGCCGCACGAAATCAGCGGCATGCTCGATCAGTACGTGATCGGCCAGGGGCAGGCGAAAAAAGCGCTGGCGGTTGCGGTCTACAACCACTACAAGCGTCTGCGCAGCAATGCCGGTACGGGCGAAGTCGAGCTGGCCAAGAGCAACATCCTGCTGATCGGTCCGACCGGTTCGGGCAAGACCCTGTTGGCGCAAACCCTCGCCCGCACGCTGAACGTGCCGTTCGTTATTGCTGACGCCACCACCCTGACCGAAGCGGGCTATGTCGGCGAGGATGTCGAGAACATCATCCAGAAGCTGCTGCAAAAGTGCGATTACGATGTCGACAAGGCCAAGCAGGGTATTGTTTACATTGATGAAATCGACAAGATATCACGCAAGGCTGATAACCCATCGATTACCCGCGACGTGTCGGGCGAGGGCGTGCAGCAGGCACTGCTGAAGCTGATCGAGGGCACCACCGCCTCGGTGCCGCCGCAGGGCGGGCGCAAGCATCCGAACCAAGAATTCGTCCAGGTCGACACCAGCAACATCCTGTTCATTTGCGGCGGTGCGTTCAGCGGGTTGGAGAAAGTGATTCGCGGCCGCACTGAAAAAGGCGGCATCGGCTTCGGCGCTCAGGTCAAGAATGTCGACGAGACCAAGCGCGATGTCGAACTGCTGCATCAGGTCGAGCCCGAAGATCTCATCAAATACGGGCTGATCCCTGAATTTGTCGGACGTTTGCCGGTTGTTGCAACCTTGGATGAACTGGACGAAGCCGCGCTGGTGCAGATTCTGACCGAGCCGAAGAACGCGCTGACCAAGCAGTTCATTAAACTATTCAAGATGGAAGGCGTCGATCTTGAATTCCGCGAGGATGCGCTGAATGCCATCGCCAAGCGTGCGCTGGCGCGCCGCACCGGCGCCCGTGGCCTGCGTTCGATCATCGAGCACGCACTGCTCGACACCATGTACGACCTGCCCTCCCTCAAGGGGGTCAGCAAAGTGGTGGTGGACAATGGGCTGATCAGCGGTGACGGCAAGCCCTTGCTGATTTATTCGGACCAGGGCGGCGAACGGCCGCTGGCTGCCGGCGCCTGAACACGGAATGGCTGGCGGGGAACCTGTCAGCCATCTTGAATTCCAACCTATGCTCCCCAAATATGGATGAGCGTGGTTGAATGCCGCGCATCCTTTCCTCAACCCTTACCAGGAAATCATGATGAGCGACAACGTATCCAAGGAACAGGTCGATCTGCCGCTGTTGCCGCTTAGGGATGTGGTGGTGTTTCCCCACATGGTCATCCCCTTGTTTGTCGGCCGGCCCAAATCGATCAAGGCGCTGGAAACCGCGATGGAATCGGGCAAGAGCATTCTGTTGGTCGCGCAAAAAACAGCCGCCCAGGACGACCCCACGCCGGAAGATCTGTATGACACCGGCAGCGTCGCCACCGTGCTGCAGATGCTGAAGCTGCCCGACGGCACCGTCAAGGTGCTGGTGGAGGGCAATCAGCGCGCCCGGGTGCTGGACGTCACCGATGTCGACACCCATCTCACCGCACGTGCCGAAATCCTGCCCGCCGAGGGCGAGGAACTGGTTGAGGTGGAAGCGATGCGTCGCGCCCTGCTGACGCAGTTCGATCAGTACGTCAAGCTGAACAAAAAGATCCCGCCGGAAATTCTCACCTCGCTGTCAGGTATCGACGAGGGCGGCCGCCTGGCCGACACCATCGTGGCGCACCTGCCGCTGAAGTTGGAACAGAAGCAGGAAGTGCTGGAGATGATCGGCGTCAACAAGCGCCTGGAGCATCTGCTCGGCCTGCTGGAAGGCGAACTCGACATCCTGCAGGTGGAAAAGCGCATCCGCGGACGCGTCAAGCGGCAGATGGAGAAGAGCCAGCGCGAGTATTACCTGAACGAACAAGTCAAGGCGATCCAGAAGGAGCTGGGCGACATCGAGGAAGGCGCCGAGCTGGAGGAGCTGGAAACGCGCATCAAGCAGGCCAGCATGTCCAAGGAAGCCGAAGCCAAGGCCATGGGCGAGCTGAAAAAGCTGCGCATGATGTCGCCGATGTCGGCGGAAGCCACCGTGATCCGCAGCTATATCGAGGCGATGGTCGGCCTGCCCTGGAAGAAGAAAACCAAGATCAGCAAGGATCTGGTCAAGGCCGAGCGCGTGCTCGACGAGGATCATTATGGCCTCGACAAGGTTAAGGAACGCATCCTCGAATACCTCGCGGTGCAACAGCGCGTCGACAAGGTCAAGGCGCCGATCCTGTGCCTGGTGGGGCCACCCGGCGTCGGCAAGACCTCGCTCGGCCAGTCGATCGCGCGCGCAACCAACCGCAAGTTCGTGCGCATGGCGCTGGGCGGCGTGCGCGACGAATCCGAGATTCGGGGCCACCGTCGCACCTACATCGGCTCGATGCCGGGCAAGATCCTGCAAAGCCTGACCAAGGTCGGGGTGCGCAACCCGCTGTTCCTGCTCGATGAAGTCGACAAGATGGGGCAGGACTTCCGCGGCGACCCCTCGTCGGCGCTGCTGGAAGTGCTCGATCCCGAGCAGAACCACACCTTCCAGGATCATTACATCGAGGTCGAGTACGACCTGTCGGATGTGATGTTCGTCGCCACCGCCAACTCGCTCAATCTGCCCGCGCCGCTGCTGGACCGGATGGAAGTGATCCGCCTGTCGGGCTACACCGAGGACGAGAAAATCAATATCGCTTTGCGCTATTTGGTGCCCAAGCAGCTCAAGGTTAACGGCATCAAGGAAACCGAACTGGCGATCGCCGAGTCGGCCATCCGCGACATCGTGCGTTACTACACGCGCGAAGCCGGCGTGCGCAGCCTCGAGCGGGAAATTTCAAAAATCTGTCGCAAGGCGGTCAAGGCCTTGCTGCTGAAGAAGCAATCGACCCGAATCTCGGTCACGTCGCGCAATCTGGAGAAATACCTCGGCGTGAAGCGCTTCAGCTTCGGCGTCGCCGAACAGAATAACCAGGTGGGGCAGGTGACGGGTCTGGCGTGGACCGAGGTGGGCGGCGAATTGCTGACCATCGAGGCAGTCGCGTTGCCGGGGCGTGGCAAGATGACCACGACGGGCAAGCTCGGCGAGGTGATGCAGGAGTCCATCCAGGCTGCGCTGTCCGTGGTGCGCTCGCGTGCGCGCAAGCTGGGGATACAGGATGATTTCTACCAGAAGCGTGACATCCACATCCACCTGCCGGAAGGCGCAACCCCGAAAGACGGCCCGTCGGCCGGGGTCGCCATCTGCACGTCGATGGTGTCGATCCTCACCGGGATTCCGGTGCGGGCCGATGTCGCGATGACTGGTGAGATCACCCTGCGAGGCGAGGTGTTGCCGATTGGCGGGCTGAAGGAAAAGCTGCTGGCCGCGCATCGCGGCGGCATCAAGACGGTGTTGATCCCGCAGGAGAACGTCAAGGATTTGACCGAGATCCCTGACAACATCAAGAACAAGCTCGACATCCATCCAGTCAAGTGGATTGATCAGGTGCTTGAATTGGCACTGGAACGTGTGCCCGAGCCCTTGCAGGATGAACCTGAAGCGGATGCTCCAGCAATCGCTGTGCCAGAAGAGAAAAAAACCACTGCCACGGCAATCAAGCACTGAGTGTTTTTCAGGCACGCTCCGGAATCCCGCGCCAGTCGCGGGATTTTTTTGTGGCTGCCCGGGAAACCGCTTGACACAAGGTTTTGCGGGTTGCTATAAAAGCGCTCACAGGGTTTTCCTGTACCACTTGAGTGAAGGGGACAACACGTGAACAAATCCGAATTGATTGATGCCATCGCCGACTCGGCTGACATTTCCAAAGCTGCAGCCGGTCGTGCGCTGGATGCAACGGTTGAAGCGGTCAAGAAAGCCCTGAAGAAGGGCGACATGGTGACGCTGGTGGGTTTTGGCAGCTTCTATGTCGGCAAGCGTGCCGCCCGCACGGGTCGCAATCCCCGCACCGGTGACGCCATCAAGATCAAGGCAGCCAAAGTGCCGAAGTTCCGTGCCGGCAAGGGCTTAAAGGACGCCGTCAATTAATAAAAAACGCAGAATGCATTTGGCAAGCCCGGAAATCTGTTGTAGAATCTTTGGCTTCGTCGGGTGCTTAGCTCAGCTGGTAGAGCGTCGCCCTTACACGGCGAATGTCGGGGGTTCGAGCCCCTCAGCACCCACCAGCTGGGAATAACAAGCCGCCGGATTTTCAGGCGACACAGCGTTTACGCTGACGATTTTTTGCAGTACCAGGGAGTGGTAGTTCAGTTGGTTAGAATACCGGCCTGTCACGCCGGGGGTCGCGGGTTCGAGTCCCGTCCACTCCGCCAACACTAAAAAGGCGAACGCGAGTTCGCCTTTTTTCATTTCACCCAGCGTCTTTTCAATACAACAAGGAGAGACGCAGGACGCAAAGTGCGCGAAAATTCGCGCTGGCTATTTTTTCGGAGTAGAAGACCGTGCTCGAAGCAATCCGCAGGCATGCAAAAGGCTGGCTGGCCAAAGTCATACTGGCCTTGATCATCGTTACCTTCGCCTTGTTTGGTGTGGATTCCTACATGTCGGGCGACAAAAGCGGCGGCGTGGTCGCCGAGGTCGGCGATGTCGGGATTTCGCGTGAAGAACTGACGCAGGAAATCCAGGCGCAGCGTGATCGCATGCGCGAAACGCTCGGTCCCGCGTTTGATCCTGCCGTCACCGAAACAGCCGAATTTCGCAGACAGGTGCTCGACAGCTTGGTCGAGCGCCGTGCGCTGCTGCTGGAAGCACAAAAACTCAAGTTCCTGGCACCGGATGCGTACATTGCATCGTTGCTGGGACAGATTCCTGCATTCCAGCAAGACGGCGCGTTTTCGCAGCCGCGTTATGAGGCGGTGCTACGCCAGAATGGTCGCACACCCGCCCAGTTTGAAAATGAACTGCGCCAGTCCTTCATGCTCGAGGCCATTACCAGCCCGGTTTCGCTCGCGGCCTTCCCATCGAACACTTCGACGACGCAGATTGCCCGCCTGGTGGGGCAGCAACGCGAAATCGCCTGGACGGATCTATCGGCGTCCGCAGTCGCCTCGCAGATCCAGGTGACGCCCGCCGACGTGGAGCAGTATTACGCAGCCAACCAAGGTGAATTCACCGAGCCCGAACAGATCCGCGCCGAATACCTGGTGCTGGACAGCGACAGCGTGGCAGCGGGAATCTCAGTAAGCGACCAAGCCGTGGCGGATTATTACGCGGCCAACACCACGCGGTTCGGGCAGCCCGAAATGCGTAGCGCGAGCCACATCCTGATTGCCGTGGATAAGAATGCGGATGCGGCCACGCGTGCCCAGGCCGAGGCAAAGGCGTCTGAACTGGTTCAAATTTTGCAGCAGGCGCCGGGACGCTTCGCCGAACTGGCGCGTGCCGAGTCGGCGGATCCCGGCTCGGCTGCACAGGATGGCAGCCTCGGCAGCTTCGGTCGCGGCATGATGGTCAAGCCTTTCGAGGATGCCGTGTTCAGCATGAAGCCGAATGAAATCCGCGGACCGGTGGAAAGCGATTTCGGCTATCACATCATCCGCCTGGATGAGATCCAGGCTGCGCAGAGCGCGCCTTTGCAGGAGGTTCGCGCAGGGGTGGTCGACGAGTTGCGCAAGCAGCAGGCGCAGAAAGTGTTTGCAGATCTGGCCGACAACTTCAGCAACCTGGTGTATGAAAATGCGACATCCTTGCAGCTCGCGGCGACAGCGGCCAAGCTGACCGTTCAGCAAAGCGACTGGATGACCGCCAAAAATGCGCCGCCGCCGTTCAACCATGCCGGACTGTCGGCCGCGCTGTTCAGCCCCGAGTCGATCAAGTCGAGGCAGAACACCGAAGCCATCGAGGTGCAGCGTGGTCGCCTAGTGGCGGCACGGGTGGCAGAGCATCGCCCGGCACGGCTGCGTCCGCTGGCCGAGGTGTCGGCGGCGATCGAGGCCAGGCTGCGCGCTGCGCTGAGCGAGCAGCTGCTGGCGAAAAAGGGCGAAGCCACCATTGAGGCATTGGCCAAGGGCAACGAAGCGGGGTTGAACTGGTCAGGCTTTCAGGTGGTGAGCCGTCAGCCTTCGGCCGAACTCGACGCCGCGGGCGTCAAGGCGGTGTTCCGGGTGAAAACGGACAAGCTGCCGGCCTATACCGGCTTTGCGCGCACAGACGGTTCGTATCGCATCGTTCGGGTGAGCCGTGTGCTGGCGGCGCCTGAGCTGGACCCCATGCTGCTGGCGTCGATCGAGTCCGGCGTCATGCAGGCGCAGCAGCGTGCCGACATGGAGGCGATGGTGGCGCTGATCACCGCCGGGCAGAAGGTGAAAATCAAGCCGGGCGCGATCGAAGACCGATAAGCCGAATTGCCCGCATAAAAAAACGCGCCTTGAAGGCGCGTTTTTTTATGCGGGCAAAAGCGAGTCAGCTCTCGGCGCCGGCGGTGGAGTTGAAGCCGGCGTCGACGTAGGTGATTTCGCCGGTGATGCCGGAGGCCAGGTCGGAAAGCATGAAGGCCGCCACGTTGCCGACTTCGTCAATCGTGACGTTGCGGCGCAGCGGTGCATTCTTGGCGACCATGTCGAGCTTTTCGCCGAAGTTGGCGATGCCGCTGGCGGCCAGCGTCTTGATCGGTCCGGCCGACAGCGCATTGACGCGGATGCCCTTGGGGCCGAGGCTTTGCGCCATGTAGTACACGCTGGATTCCAGGCTGGCCTTGGCCAGGCCCATGACGTTGTAGTTGGGCACGGAGCGGATCGCGCCGAGGTAGCTCAGCGTCAGCAGCGCGGCCTGGCGGCCTTCCATCATCGGCAGCGCGGCCTTGGCCAGCGCGGCGAAGCTGTAGGAGCTGATGTCGTGCGCAATGCGGAAGTTTTCGCGGGTCACCGCGGAGAGAAAATCGCCGGCCAGGGCTTCCTTGGGCGCAAACGCGATCGAGTGCACCAGGCCATCGAGGCCGTCCCAGTGTTTGCCGAGTTCGGCAAACAGGGCGTCGATCTGCTCGTCGCTGCCGACATCGCACGGGAAGACCAGGCTGGAGTCGAATTCCTTGGCGAATTCGCTGACGCGATCCTTGATACGCTCGCCCTGGTAGGTGAAGGCCAGTTCGGCGCCTTCACGCCTGCATGCGGCGGCGATGCCGTATGCGATCGAACGGTTGGAGATGACGCCGGTGATCAGCAAGCGCTTTCCTGCAAGAAATCCCATGATGGTCTCGAAGAAGTTGTGTAGCCCGGATTATAACGGCTGACGTTGGCGGCGCGCTTGGGTACACTCGCGGCATGGTGCGCATCGGGGTGATTTTATTAAGGACAGGACTGCTGGGGCTGGGGCTGAGCCTGATGGCCGGCTGTTCCGACAGCTGGAACAACCCCTACCCGGGCAGCGAGGCCCACGCCAACGTGCTTTACAGCGCATTCTCCGAACGTCCCAAACACCTCGATCCGGCGCGTTCCTACAGTTCAAACGAGGTCGAGTTCACCGGCCAGATCTACGAGCCGCCGCTGCAATACCACTTTCTCAAGCGCCCCTACACGCTGATTCCGCTGACCGCCGAGGCGGTTCCCACGCCCCGGTATTTCGACGCGGCGGGCCAGGCGCTGCCCGACGACGCGCCGGCAGCGAGCATTGCCGAAAGCGTTTACGAAATCAGCATCCGCCCCGGCATCCGCTATCAGCCGCATCCGGCGCTCGCGCGCGATGCGGCGGGGCGCCCCCGCTATCATGCGCTGGATGCTGCCGCGGTGGCGGGCATTCGCCGGATCGGCGATTTCGAGCACAGCGGCACGCGCGAACTGGTGGCAGCGGATTACGTGTACCAGATCAAGCGCTTGGCGAATCCCCGGCTCAGCTCGCCGATTTTCGGCCTGATGAGCGAGCACATCGTCGGTCTGAAGGCGCTGGGCGCTGCGCTGGAAAAGGCTGCCCAAGACCGCCCCGATATCGCGCTGAACCTTGACGACTTCCCGCTCGCGGGTGCCGAGGTCGTCGATCGCCATACCTACCGTATCCGCATCCAGGGCAAATACCCCCAGTTCATCTACTGGCTGGCGATGCCGTTCTTCGCGCCGATTCCGTGGGAGGCCGAGGCTTTCTACGCGCAACCCGGCATGGCGGACAAAAATCTCTCGCTCGACTGGCAGCCGGTCGGCACCGGCCCATTCTATCTGGCCGAGAACGACCCCAATCGCCGCATGGTGCTGAAGAAAAACCCCCACTTCCATGGCGAAATCTATCCGACCGACGGCAGCGAGGATGACCGGCAGGCGGGGCTGCTGGCAGACGCCGGCAAGCCGCTGCCGTTGGTCGACGAAGCCGTCTACAGCCTGGAGAAGGAAACCATTCCCTACTGGAGCAAGTTCCTGCAGGGCTACTACGACAGCTCGGGCATCAGTTCCGACAGCTTCGACCAGGCCGTGCAGTTCACCTCCGGCGGCGATCCGCAGCTCACCGACAGCATGCGCGAGCAGGACATCCACCTCATCACCGCAGTGGCGGCCTCGATCTGGTATGTCGGCTTCAACATGCTCGACCCGGTGGTGGGCGGGCTGGGCGAAGATCGCCGGAAGCTGCGGCAGGCGCTCTCCCTCGCCTTCGACTACGACGAGTTTATTTCGATATTTCTCAACGGTCGCGGCATTCCCGCACAGGGGCCGATCCCGCCCGGGCTGTTCGGCCATGTCGAAGGCGTGGCCGGGCTCAATCCGTACGTGTACGAGGCGCGCGACGGCCAGGTCCAGCGCCGATCCATCGACGCGGCGAGGAGGCTGCTGGCCGAGGCAGGCTATCCGAACGGCCGTGACGCCCGAACCGGCGCCCCGCTGGTGTTGTATTTCGACACCATGGCGAGCGGGCCCGACGCCAAGTCGCGGCTCGACTGGATGAAGAAGCAGCTCGACAAGCTCAACGTGCAGCTGGTGGTGCGCGGCACCGACTACAATCGCTTCCAGGACAAGATCCGCAAGGGCAATGCGCAGCTGTTCGAGTGGGGCTGGAACGCCGACTATCCTGACCCGGAAAACTTCCTGTTCCTGCTGTACGGCCCGCACAAGAAAGTCGGCAGCGGCGGCGAGAACGCGGCCAACTACGACAGCGCTGAATTCAATTTATTGTTCGAGCGCATGAAGGACATGGACAACGGCCCCGAGCGCCAGCAGGTGATCGACGCCATGCTCGAGATCGTGCGCCGCGATGCGCCGTGGATCTTCGCCTATTACCCCAAGTCCTTCGGACTGCGCCACGGCTGGGTGATGAACGTCAAGCCCAACCTGATGGCCAACAACACGCTCAAATACCGTCGCGTCGATCCGGACCTGCGCGAGGCCCGGCGAGCCGAATGGAACCGCCCAGCGCTGTGGCCGATCGTGTTGCTGGTGGTCGCGATCATTGCCGTCATCGCGCCAGCAGTGATCGCGTGGCGGCGGCATGAGCGGAAAACCGCCTGATGCTGGCCTACATCCTGCGCCGCCTGCTGTATGCGATCCCGATCCTGATCGGAGTGAACCTCTTGACCTTCGCGCTGTTCTTCGTCGTCAACACGCCGGACGACATGGCGCGGCTGCAACTCGGCGCCAAGCACGTGACGCCGGATGCGATCGAGCGCTGGAAGGTCGAGCACGGCTACAACAAGCCCTTGATGCTGAACGCCAAGGCGGAAGGCACGGCGCAATTCACCGACACAATTTTCTTCAAGCACTCGGCCGCCATGTTCGTGTTCGAATTCGGCAAGGGCGACGACGGCCGCAACATCGGCAACGAAATCCGCACCCGCATGGGACCGAGCCTGGCGATCGCGCTGCCGGTGTTCGTCATCGGCCTCATGGTCAACATCACCTTTGCCCTGCTGATGGTGTTCTTCCGCGCCACCTATCTCGACCTGTGGGGGGTGGTGCTGTGCGTGGTGCTGATGTCGATCTCGGGACTGTTCTACATCATTGCCGGCCAGTATTTCATCGCCAAGCTGTGGAACCTGCTGCCGATCTCGGGCTTCGCCGGCGGCATCGACGGCATCCGCTTCATCCTGCTGCCGGTGCTGGTCGGCGTGGTGGCAGGCATCGGCAGCGGCGCACGCTGGTACCGCACCATCTTCCTCGAGGAAATCGGCAAGGACTATGTACGCACCGCGCGCGCCAAGGGACTCGGCGAGGTGCGCGTGCTGTTCCGCCATGTGCTGAAGAACGGCATGATCCCGATCCTGACCGGCGCGGTGGTGGTGCTGCCGCTCCTGTTCATGGGCAGCCTCATCACCGAATCCTTCTTCGGCATCCCGGGGCTGGGCAGCTACACCATCGATGCGATCCAGGCGCAGGATTTCGCCGTGGTGCGCGCGATGGTGTTCCTTGGTTCCTTCCTCTACATCGTCGGCCTCATCCTCACCGACATTTCCTATTCCTGGGTCGACCCGCGGGTGCGCCTGCAATGAGCATCGGTGCATTCAACTTCATGCCCGTGATCCTGTGGACCGATGCGCTGGTCTTTACGCTGCTGGCGGCGGTGCTGGTGCTGGTGTGGCTGATTCGTCGCCAGGAACACCTGCGCGCGCCGTGGCGGGTGGTGGCGCAGCGACCGATGGCGATGGGGGCGGCGCTGGTGCTGGGCGTGTTCGTCGTCATCGGCCTGCTCGATTCGCTGCATTACCGTGCGCAACTTCCCGACAGCCCGGCCGATGCGCCGCAGTATTCGGTCGAGGTGCTGTCCGTATTCGACGCGCTGGCGGACGGGCTGCGCGTGCGGCAGGAAAAAACCTACTCGGCGCCGCTGGCGATGCAGCTGTACGCCAAGGAGTTCGTGCAGCGTGACGGCGTGACGGTGCGCGACTACCCGCGCCTGCAACACGGCGGCGCGCATCTCGCACATGCGGACGAGCGCCTGCCCGACATCGCCGGGCGCGCGCTTGCAGGCGCCGCGCAGGGCGCGCTGGCGGGCCTGCTGATCTTTGCCGGGCTGGCCGGGTGGCAGGCGCGGCGGCCACAGGTTTCAGTGGGAGCATGGCTGGCGGCCTGGCGCGGCGGACGCCTCGGCTGGCCGGCGCGGACGGTCGTCCTGATGCTGGCGGCGATGCTCATGCTGGGCGGGGCCCTGATGCAACTGGCGGCCGGCTATCACGTCTTCGGCACCGACAAGGTCGGGCAGGACGTGCTCTACATCAGCCTCAAGAGCATTCGCACCGGGCTGGTGATCGGCACCCTGACCACGCTGGTCACGCTGCCTTTGGCGATCGGTTTCGGCATCGCCGCCGGGTATTTTCGCGGCTGGGTGGACGACGTGATCCAGTATATCTACACCGTGCTGAATTCGATTCCCGGGGTGCTGCTGATTGCGGCGGCGGTGCTCATCGTGCAGGTCTATATCGAATCCAACCCCGACATCTTCGACACCGCCGCCGCGCGCGCCGACATTCGCTTGCTGGCGCTCTGTCTCATCATGGGCGTGACCAGCTGGACCGGCCTCGCCCGCCTCTTGCGCGGCGAATCGCTGAAGCTGCGCACGCTTGACTACGTCGAGGCGGCGCGCGCCTTCGGCGTGTCGCACGCGCGCATCATCAGCCGCCACATCTTTCCGAACGTATTCCACTTGGTGCTGATCGCGATGGTTCTGGATTTCTCCGGACTGGTGCTGGCCGAGGCGGTGCTGTCCTACGTCGGCGTCGGCGTCGATCCCTCCATGTACAGCTGGGGCAACATGATCAACGGCGCGCGCCTCGAACTGGCGCGCGAGCCGGTCGTCTGGTGGCAGCTCGGCGCCGCGTTTGCCTTCATGTTCACCCTGGTGCTGGCCGCCAACCTGTTTGCCGACGGCGTGCGCGATGCCTTCGATCCGCGCCTGGGAGGCCGGCGATGACGCCGCTGCTCGAGGTCCGCAACCTCGTCACCGACATCGGCTCGGTTCGCGTGGTCGATGGTGTGTCGTTCCGCGTCACCGCGGGCGAGACCTACGCGCTGCTGGGCGAATCGGGCTGCGGCAAGTCGATGACGGCGCTCTCCCTCATGAGATTGCTGCCGGACGGCGGTCGCGTGAGTTCGGGGGCGGTCGAGCTGGGCGGGGAAGACGTGCTGGGGCTGCCCGAGCGCGAGATGCGGCGGGTGCGCGGCGGGCAGATGGCGATGATCTTCCAGGAGCCGATGCTGGCGCTGAATCCGGTCATCCGGGTCGGCGAGCAGATCGGCGAGGCGCTGGCGCTGCATCAGAACCTCGCCGGCCAACCCGCGCGCGACGCCGCGCAGGCCTTGCTCGACGCAGTCGGCGTGCCGGATGCGGCGCGCCGGCTCGACAGCTATCCGTTCGAACTCTCGGGCGGGCTGCGCCAGCGGGTGATGATCGCGATGGCGCTGGCGGGCCAGCCCCGGCTGCTGATCGCCGACGAGCCGACCACGGCGCTCGATGTGACCATCCAGGCGCAGGTACTCGACGTGCTGCGCCGGCTCCGCGCCGAGCGGCAGATGGGCATGCTGCTGATCACCCACGACCTCGGCGTGGTGGCCGAGAACGCCGACCGCGTCGGCGTGATGTACGCCGGCGAGCTGGTGGAAGAGGGCGCGCGCGACGCCTTCTTCGCCGCGCCGCAACACCCGTATAGCCGCATGCTGTTCGAGGCGCTGCCGCGCCCCGGCGACGGCGGCCGGCTGACCACGATTCCCGGCCAGGTGCCGTCGCTCGACAGCGCAATGCGCGGCTGCCGCTTCGCGCCGCGCTGTCCCTTCGCGGTTGCGCGCTGCCGCGACGAAGCGCCCGGCTGGCAAACGATCGACGGCCAGCAGGTGCGCTGTCATCTTGCGGGCACGCTGCCGGCGCGCGATGCGCGTGCGTTCGCCGCGCATGCGCACTCGACACACGCGGCGGAAGCGCTGCTGGAGGTGGACGGACTCAAGGTGCATTTCCCGATCCGGCGCGGCTTCCTGCAGCGCACGGTCGGGCACGTGCGTGCGGTCGACGACGTGTCGCTGGACATCCAGGCGGGCCGCACGCTGGCGCTGGTGGGCGAATCGGGCTGCGGCAAGACCACCGTCGGCAAGGCGCTGCTGCGGCTGATCGAGCCGACCGCGGGCCGTGTCGTGCTGGGCGGCGAGACCATCACCGCGAAGAATGCCTCCGCCCTGCGGCGGCAGGCGCAGATGGTGTTCCAGGACCCGTTCAGCTCGCTCAATCCGCGCATGCGGGTAGCGGATATTCTGCTCGAAGGCATGGACGCGCTGGGCGTCGGCGCAGCCAGCCAGCGCCGCGACGCGGTGGCGCAACTGCTGAACCGGGTGGGGCTGCCGGACGATGCCGGCGGGCGCTATCCGCATGCCTTCTCCGGCGGCCAGCGCCAGCGCATCGCGATCGCGCGGGCGCTTGCGGTGTCGCCGCGGCTGGTGATCTGCGACGAGCCGACCAGCGCGCTCGACGTCTCGGTGCAGGCGCAGATCCTGAACCTGCTGAAGGACCTGCAGGACAGCCTGGGGCTGGCCTACCTCTTCATCACCCACAACCTCGCGGTGGTCGATTATCTGGCGCACGAGGTGGGGGTGATGTACCTCGGGCGCATCGTCGAATACGGCGCCGCCGCCGACGTGTTGCGCTCACCGCGCCATCCCTACACCCTGGCGCTGGTCAGCGCGGTGCCGCGCATCGAGGCGCAGGCCGGGCCGGGCATCATCCGCCTGGCGGGCGACCAGCCCTCGCCGCTCAACCCGCCCGGCGGCTGCCATTTCAATCCGCGCTGCCCGTACGCGAGCGACGTGTGCCGGCAAACCTATCCCGACCAGACGGATCTGGGAAATGGGCATTGGGTACGCTGTCACTGGGTGGCAGCGCAGGCTTAGCAATTTTTGGTACGGAGATTCAATTGAA
The DNA here is from genome assembly GCA_002256995.1 of Hydrogenophilales bacterium 16-64-40. Classification (GTDB taxonomy): domain Bacteria; phylum Pseudomonadota; class Gammaproteobacteria; order Burkholderiales; family Thiobacillaceae; genus Thiobacillus. The sequence goes on along the minus strand of NCGX01000006.1, from coordinate 44,894 downwards.
AACCGGCAAACACAGTCACAATTTCTGGATCGGCAACGGTGTTCTGACCGTGGCCATGCTGACGCTGTTTTTCATGGGCCCGCTGTCGGACGCGCTGGGCATCTGGGCGGCGGTGCTGTGGATGGTGCTGGCGGCCGTGGGCATGGCGCTGGTGATGTCCGACAAGCGCGAAGAACCGCCTGCGCCCGACTGAATCGGGTTTCCTCCCCGCTTGCCTTGCGCCGATCAGGGCTGCCCGACGACGACCGTCTGCCCCACGCGGATTGTGCTGCTCTTCCCGAAGACCGGATTCCATGCCTCGATATCCGCCAGGCTGATCGCGAAGCGCTGCGCAATGGCGTGCAGGGTGTCGCCACGCCGTACGACATGCCGGACTGGTGCTGCCGCAGCGGCACGCAGGTCGCCTTGCGCCGTGACCGCGCCGCGGCCTTTGACCGGGACCAGAATGGTCTGCGCGCGCACCAACTTGCCGTTTTTCGTGTGCAACTGGTTGTGTTCTTCGAGGCGGCCGAGGCTGACGTCGAAGCGCTTCGCAATGGTTGCGGGACGCTCGCCCTTTTGCGCGGCGTAAGGCCGCCAGGTGTCCCAGCTGCCCATTTCAAGATTGCGCTGGAAGGTGTCGGCCTTGCCGACCGGCAGCAGCAGGTTGACCGGGGTGTCGGAACGGATGAGTTTGCGCAGGAAGGCGGCGTTCAGCGCAACGAATTCGTCGCTGCTCATGTCGGCCAGGCGCGCGGCGGAATGAATGTCCATGTTGGCATGGACGGTGACCTGATTGAAGTAGGGCTGGTCCGGCAGTTGCTCGATGGCAATGCCGTACGGTTCAGGCTCGCGTATCAGGCTTTTCAGTGCCAGCAGTTTGGGAACGTAGTGCCGGGTCTCGTTTGGCAGCGAGAGACTGGCGTAGTCGGTGGGCAGCCCATCCCGTACGTTTTTCTGGATGGCGCGGGCGACGCAGCCCTCGCCACAGTTGTATGCCGCCAGCGCCAGCTGCCAGTCGCCAAAGTCGAGATAAAGCTTGCCCAGGTAGTCGAGCGCGGCGCTCGTGGCCGCGGTGAAGTCGCGCCGGCCGTCGTACCAGGTGTCCTGCCTGAGCCCAAAGTGGCGCCCCGTGGAGGGGATGAATTGCCAGATGCCGGAGGCGGCGGAGGATGACAGCGCGGCGGGATTGAACGCGCTTTCGATCATCGGCAGCAATGCGATTTCCATCGGCATGGCACGCCGGTCGAGCTCCTCGACGATGTGGTACAGGAAGGGCCGTGAACGCTCGGCCAGGCGGCGTACGTTTTCCGGCCGGGCGGCGAACCAGGATTCGTGAACGGCAACCAGCGGGTTCAGGGAGGCCGCTTCGTCGACCCCGAAACCGATGCGGATGCGCTGCCAGACGTCGTTGTGGTCGGCTTCGGCGGTGGTTTCGTTATTCTCGGTGTTGCTGGCGGTGTCGTCGTTCCACACCGGAACCGGAATGATCGGGGCTTCTTCGTGTGCATCCTGCGTCTGCGGGCTGGCACCGGATTCTTCGGCATGCGCTGGAAAACTGAATAGCAGCGCCAGCACAGCCAAGCTGAACAGGTTTGATCCGACGCCGGTGATACCGGCTGATTTGATTCCGGGCAAGGCGGTCTCCCGTACTCAACAAGGCATTCATCCTAAGTGCCCGGAGGGGGATCGGTCAACCGTCCCAAGCATCCTTGGCGGCGCGGATCGCGCCGAACACCTCGGCGGGGGCGGGATGCGGGCGTTTCAGATAGCGGGCGGCAAAAGCCGTCATGGCGGGGTCGTGGAAGCGCAGAAACGGATTGGTGGCTTTTTCCAGCGCCAGGGTCGAGGGCAGGGTGGGGCGGTTTTGTGCGCGCAGGGCACGGTCGGCGCGTTCGCGTGCCAGCAGCGCAGGATTGTCGCCATCGATGGTTTTGGCAAAGTCAATATTGCTCAGGGTGTATTCGTGCGCGCAGCAGACCCGGGTAGTATCGGGCAGCGTTAAAATGGCGTCGAGGCTGGCGGCCATCATCGCGGGGCTGCCTTCGAACAACTTCCCGCAGCCGCAGCCGAAAACGGTATCGCCGCAGAACAGGCAGCCGTGTCCGATATAGCTGATATGGTCGAGCGTGTGGCCGGGCGTCGCCAGCACCTTGAAGTGCAACCCCGGTTCGGCAATGTCCACTGTGTCGCCATTGTGCAGGACATGGCTGACGGCAGGAATGCGCAGGTTCTCCGGCGCGTAGATGGCGCAGTTGTAGCGTTGACGCAGCAGGGTGTTGCCGCCAGTATGGTCGCGGTGGTGGTGGGTGATCAGCACTGCGGTCAGGACGAGTTGATGGGCGTCGAGAAAAGCGATCAGCGGCGCTGGATCGCCGGGATCGACCGCGACCGCGTGGCGCTCGTCGTGCCACACCCAGATGTAGTTGTCTTCGAACGCAGGCAGGGAAATGAGTGTCAACATAATAAGTCTGCCGGACAGGAGGAGTCGCTATGTTATCCAAGCTGGATGCCGGATGGTTTGAAACCCCGCTAGGGCGGCATCTGCTGTTCCGCGAGCAACGCTATTTCGACAATGCGGTGTCGGATGTGTTCGGCTTCAACGCGGTACAGGTCGGCCTGCCGGAGATCGATTTTCTGCGCAACAGCCGGATTCCGCTGCGCGTGACCTGCGCGGTGGAAGCGTCTGCCGCGGTGCGGGCCAACCCCATGTTCATGCCGTTCGAGAGCCAGTCGCTCGATTTGCTGCTGCTGCCGCATGTGCTCGAATTCAGCGCCAACCCGCACCAGGTGCTGCGCGAGGCCGAGCGCGTCTTGCGCCCGGAAGGCCGCCTGGTGCTGGCCGGCTTCAACCCGCGCAGCCTATGGGGGCTGGCGCGGGTGCTGCAGGGGGGCGAACGCGGCTATCCGTGGAACGGAAACTTCCTGAATATTTCGCGGGTGAAGGACTGGATTGCCTTGCTCGGGCTCGAGGTGGCGGCTGGCAGCATGTGTTGCTACCGCCCGCCGCTCAACCGCGAATCCTGGCTGCGGCGTCTGCGCTTCATGGAGCCTGCCGGCGACCGCTGGTGGGCCATGGGCGGCGGCGTGTATTTCCTGCAGGCGGTGAAACGCGTGCAGGGCATGAATATCATTTTGCCGCAGTGGAAAACGCCGGTGGCACGACGGCTGCTGTCGCCTGCGGCGAAAGTGATCAACCTCAAACATTATCGGATACATCGTGAACGCTGACACCATTTACATTTACAGCGACGGCGCCTGCAAGGGCAACCCCGGCGCCGGCGGCTGGGGCGCCTTGCTGGTGGCGGACGGGCATCGCAAGGAAATCTGCGGCGGCGAAGCCAACACCACCAACAACCGCATGGAGATGACCGCGGTGATTCGCGCGCTGGAATCGCTGAAGCGCCCGTCCACCGTCGAGGTCCACACCGATTCGCAATACGTGCAAAAAGGCGTCAGCGAATGGATGGCCGGCTGGAAGCGGCGCAACTGGCGCACCGCCGCTGGCCAGCCGGTGAAGAACCAGGATCTGTGGCTGCAGCTGGATGCCTTGAGCCAGCTGCATCGCATCGAATGGAAATGGGTGCGCGGCCACAACGGCCATCCCGAGAACGAGCGTGCCGACGAACTGGCCAACCAGGGCGTCTTGCAGGCGCAATAATACCGACATGCGACAAATCATTCTCGACACCGAAACCACCGGCCTCGACCCCAAACAGGGGCATCGCATCATCGAAGTGGCGGCGGTGGAGATGGTCAACCGGCGGCTCACCGGCAACCACCTGCACCGTTACGTGAACCCGGATCGTGACATCGACGCCGGGGCGATGCAGGTGCACGGTATCACGCCCGAATTCCTGCAGGACAAGCCGCGCTTTGCCGACATCGCGCACGAGTTCGTCGACTTCATTCAGGGTGCCGAACTCATTATTCACAATGCGCCATTCGACGTCGGCTTCCTCAACATGGAGCTGCGTCTGCTCGACATGGCGCCGCTGCCCAGCTGGTGCGACGCCGTGACCGACACCCTGGCGATGGCCAAGGCGCTGCGCCCCGGGCAGCGCAACAACCTCGATGCGCTGTGCAAGCACTATGGCGTCGACAACGCCGCGCGCACGCTGCACGGCGCATTGGTCGACTGTGAGCTGCTGGCGGCGGTGTATCTGGCGCTGACACGCGGGCAGGAAAGCCTGTCGATCGGGCTGGAGACGCGCAGCGTGCAGGCCGACCAGGCAGCCGCGCGTGCGCGCCCCAAGCCCGTGCTGTTGCCGGCGTCTGGTGAGGAACTGATCGCGCACGCAAGTCTGCTCGAGGCCATCGCCCGGGAAAGCAAGGGCGCGTGCCTGTGGGGCGGGGGGCAGGAGGCGGTTTGACGGCTTGGCTGCCGCGCAGACGGACCATGCTCCAGCGCATTCTGCGGCTGGGGCTGGCTTGCGCCTGTCTGGCCCTGGTGTCGGCGCAGGCTGTCGCGGCACGGGTGATGGTGGTCTTGAGCGACGACTCGGCGCCGTATCAGGAGGTCTACCAGGTCATCCGCGCCTATCTGGACGACTCGGCCCATGAGGCCGTCCGGACGTATGCCGGGGAATTGACCGCGACTTCGGTGAACGGGGCGCGCCTGGCCGTTGCGGTGGGCGTGCAGGCGGCCGAGTCGCTGGCCGCGCTGCCAGCCCGGCCGCCGGTGCTGGCGGTCCTGGTGCCGCGGGCGTGGTATACCAGGATCGGGCGTGTTCGCCTGAGCGACGGCGACCGCCGCAATGTATCGGCCATCTATCTCGATCAACCCTTCGAGCGCCAGGCGCAGTTGATACGCCAGGCCTTCCCCGAGGCGAGGCGCGTGGGGGTGCTGCTGGGTGCCGAACAGGGCGGCTTGGTGGGCGAACTGGACGAGGCCTTGCGCACGCAGCGGCTCGGTCTGGTGCATCAAATCCTGGCGGCGGATGAGCGGCTGATCACGCCGCTTGAAAATGTGTTGTCGGGCGCCGAGTTGCTGCTGGCGGTGCCCGATCCGCGGGTGTTCAACCGCAATACCGCGCAAAGCCTCTTCCTGACGTCCTACCGCTACCGTGTCCCGGTGCTGGGCTATTCACGTTCGTTGACGCGGGCAGGCGCGCTGCTGTCGCTGCACTCCAGCCCGGCGCAGATCGGCCGGCAGACTGCCGAATGGGTGAAGGGTGCCATCGAGGGCGTGCCGGTGAATCTGCCGCCGCCTGCGTACCCCGCTTATTTCAGCGTCTCAATCAACGAACAGGTGGCGCGCTCGCTCGGTTTCACGCTGCCGCCGGAAGCCGAGCTGGAAAAGCGTTTGGGAGGAGGACGTTGAGAACAACTTCGTACGGAATACGCGGACGCGTCATCGGCCTCGCCGTGGTGCCGATGGCCATCATTGGCGTGCTGTTGCTGGTCCAGCTCATCGTCGGGAAAATCGACGATCTCGATCAGTCGCTGCGCACCCGTGCCGCGGCCATCGCCCGTCAGCTCGCGCCGGCGGCCGAATACGGCGTCGCCTCGGGCAATATCGAGGTGCTGCAGACCCTGCTCGAAAAAGTGGCGATCGAAGCTGACGTCCGCGGGGTGGCGGTGTTTGCCGATAACGGCCAGGTGCTGTCGCAATTCGGCCTCGGTGCCTGGGATGAACCGGCGCAGGGCGGATTGCCCACCGATCGCCTGCATCAGATCGAATACCAGGACCGACTGGTGTATTACGCGCCGATCACCCGTACCGAGGTGGCGGTGGACGATTTCAGCCTGGTGGACGAACGCGCTGCGCAGCCGGGCAGCCAGACCCGGCTGCTAGGCTGGGTCGGCCTCGACGTGTCGCGCAACGCCACCATCAAGAGCCAGCGCGATGCCATCCTGCGCAGCCTGGCGATTCTGCTGGCCGGCTTGGGCGTCAGTCTGTATCTGGCCTGGCGCATCGGGCGCCAGATCACCCGGCCGATACTGGCCTTGACCCACACGGTGAGCCGAATCGGCGAGGGGCACCTCGACGAACGGGTCGCGCAGACCGGGCAGGCCGAGCTGGGCAGTCTGCAGCGCGGCGTCAATCACATGGCGGCCCACTTGCAGTCGATGCAAGATCAGATGCAGGAAAAGATCGACCAGGCCACTGCCCGCTTGGTTTACCAGGCGAGCCACGATGCCCTGACGGGGCTGATCAACCGCCGCGAGTTCGAGCAGCGGCTGGAGCGCACGTTGCTGTCGGCCCTGCAGCAGGACCGGGAGCATGCGCTGTGCTACATGGACCTCGACCAGTTCAAGGTGATCAACGATTCGTGCGGCCATGCGGCGGGCGACGAACTGCTGCGCCAGCTGGCGCTGCTGCTGAAAGGCAATCTGCGCGAACGCGACACGCTGGCGCGCCTGGGCGGCGACGAGTTCGCCCTGCTGCTGGAGAACTGCAGCATCCCCGATGCGCTGGCGGTAGCGGATACGTTCCGCGCCGAAGTGCAGCGCTTCCGCTTCAAGTGGGGTGACCGCATTTTCAACGTCGGCATGAGCGCGGGCATGGTGGCGATCAACCGCGACAGCGGCACCGCAGCCAGCCTGCTGTCGGCCGCGGATGCCGCGTGTTATGTGGCCAAGGACCGCGGCCGCAACCAGATTCATGTCTATGAAAGCAGCAACCACGACCTGGTGCGCCACCGCGGCGAGATGCAGTGGGTGACGCGCATCCAGCGGGCGCTGGAGGAAGACCGCCTGCGCTTGTCGTGGCAGGAAATCCGCCGCACCGATAGCGTGGGGGAGCCGCCTTGTCACGTCGAGTTGTTGTTGCGGATGGTGGACGACGACGGCAGCGAAATCCTGCCGATGGCCTTCATCCCGGCGGCCGAGCGCTATTCCATCATGCCCGCCCTCGACAGCTGGGTGATCGAGGAAACGCTACGCGTGTGCCAGCGGTATCTGGAGGCCAGGCGCGAGAAGCATTGCATGTTTGCGGTCAATCTGTCGGGCGCGTCGCTGAAAGACCCGACATTTCGCCGCATGTTGCTCGAGCGCTTGCAGAACAACCCCGCTCAGGGTCCGCATCTGTGCTTTGAAATCACCGAAACGGCCGCCATCGGCAACCTTGCCGTCGTCAACGAATTCATCGAAGCCATGCGCGAATTTGGCTGCAGCTTCGCGCTCGACGATTTTGGCAGCGGCCTGTCGTCCTTTACCTATCTGAAGAACCTGAAGGTGGATTACCTCAAGATCGACGGCGCGTTTGTGCGTGACATCGCCACCAATCCGATCGACCGTTCCATGGTCGAGGCGATTCACCGCATCGGCCATCAGATGGGCCTGAAAACCGTGGCCGAATATGTCGAGTCGGCACAAACGCTGGCCGTGCTGCGCGAGATCGGGGTGGATTATGTGCAGGGCAACGGGGTGCATTGCCCCGAACCGCTGGATACGCTGTGCGGTACGGCGTGAGCGCGGAAGAACGGCAGTCGGTCAGTCGCCGACGCCGAACCCCGCATCGGTGACGGCCTGCACCAGCGCCGCGCGGTCAACCCGGGCGGGGTCGACTCGCACGCGCGCCTGGCCGGGCGTGAGCGTGGTTGTTGCCGATTTATCGGCTGTACAACCACGGCCTACCCCCTGCGGGTGCAGCGTGACTTCGACGTTTTGCACCCCCGGCAAGGCTGCCAACACCTTCTGCACGCTGTTGACGCAGCCGCCGCAGGTCATGCCGGTAACGGACAAAATAATTTCGTTCATGCTGAACCCCGGAAGACGCTGTAACGCCTGAATTTTATGCCAGTTGAAAGACAAAGGCCCGCGGTTTGTAGCCGCGGGCCTTTGTCGGTCTGGTGGAGATTACTTCTTGCGAGGACGTTTGCGCAAGGCTTCCTTGGTGTGGTCGATCAGACGGTCGGCCACCACTTCGGCGTCGACGGTGAAGCTGCCGTCGGCAAGCGCCGCCTTGACTGCCTCGACTTTGCCGATGTCGGTGACGTCAACCGATGCCAGCTGAGCTTCCAGCGTGCGGACTCGGGCACTCGATTCGGTCAGCGTCAAGGAATCGCTGCCGCCCGCGGTGGGGGCAGCGGTCTTGCCTCCACCCTTGCCCTTGGTGGCAGAGGTTTTGGCGGCGGCGGGCGGGGTGATGCGCTTGTCGATTTTCACGGGACGAAGGGACCTGGTCGCTGTTGTACGATCTTATGACAGATTGGGTGCTCAATAGTTTATCGGCAGCCAGCGTATTTTCTTTAGCCCTCGTTTTAACCCGCTCCCAACAGCGGAACCACCCCCTCCAGCCCCACCTGGTTCAGCGCGTAGCTGGCCTTTTCGCGCACCACCGGCTTGGCGCGGTAGGCGATGCTGATGCCGGCTTCGGCCATCATTTTCAGGTCGTTGGCGCCGTCGCCCATGGCGACGACCTGGGCGCGCGCCAGCCCCAGCTCGGCGCGCACCCGGTTGAGCCAGTCGGCCTTGCCCTGGGCGTCGACGACATCGCCGAGCATGCGCCCGGTCAGCTTGCCGTCGGCCAGCTCCAGCGTGTTGGCCGCGGTGTAGTCGAGCGCGAGGCGCGGCCGCAGCCGCTCGGTGAAGAAGGTGAAGCCGCCCGACACCAGCAGCGTCCGGATGCCTGCCGCACGGGCCGCCGCCAGCAGGGTCTCGGCGCCCGGTGACAGCTGCACGCGCTCGTCGTAGACCCGCTGCAGGGCGGACTGGTCCAGTCCGGCCAGCAGGGATACGCGCTGGCGCAGGCTCTCGGCAAAGTCGATCTCGCCGCGCATGGCGGCTTCGGTAATCGCCGACACCTGCGGTTTCAGGCCCTGCATGTCGGCGATCTCGTCGATACACTCGATGCTGATGAGGGTCGAATCCATGTCCATCACCAAAAGGCCGAAGTCGCCGATGCGCCGCTCGGCCGGCACCCAGCCGCAATCGAGCTGATGCGCCTCGCAGTAGGCAGCGACCTCGGCGCGCGCGCGGTCGTCGGCGTCCAGCAGCCGGAATGCGGTGCGCGAGACCGCTTCGATGGCCGCAGCGCCGGTGAGCTTGGCCAGTTGCTTGAGGCCGGGGGTGGGGACGTCTGGTCCCTGAACGATCAGATTCATCCTAGAAACCGCAGTTGGACGCGCTCGATGGTGCGCCTGGGCGGGTGTCTGCCGCGAAGCGAGGAGGCGGCAGGCCGGGGCCTGCAACGACGAGCGACAAAGGCAGGCGCACGACCAGGCGTGCCAGCGGGTGCGTAGCGGACTCACCTTGTAGGTAAGCGTCGAAGGCAGAAAAACTAATATTCATGCTGCATTCCTCAGAGTTATGAGCGGTCAACTGCGGTTTTTAGGATCATGGGTTGATAGCGATTATTTCAGCAGGTTGAGCAGGGTGATGACATTGGCGGCGCGCGCCTCGGGCGGCGAACTGGCCTGCCAGCGCAGGCGGTTTTCGCCTGCCAGCTTGATGTCGCGCCGGGTCTGGATGAGCTGGATGATGCGGCCCGGATCGATGGGCGGCTGCGCCACGAACTGCAGCAGGATGCTGTCCGCGTTGGCGTCGATTTTCATGATGCCGAACGGCTTGGCGGCCAGGCGCAGGCGATGGGTGTCGAGCAGCGCGCGGGCCGGGTCGGGCAAGCGGCCGAAGCGGTCCACCAGCTCTTCCTGCAACTGGGTGAGTTCTTCCATGTCGTGGGCGCTCGCCAGCCGCTTGTACAGCACCAGCCGCTCGTGTACGTCGGGGCAGTAGTCCACTGGCAGGAGTGCGGGCATGTGCAGGTTGATCTCGGACACCACGCCCAGCGGCTGGTTCATGTCCGGCTCCTTGCCGGCCTTGAGGCTCGCCACCGCGCCGGCCAGCATGTCGTTGTAGAGCGAGAAGCCGACTTCGAGGATTTCCCCGCTCTGCTTCTCGCCCAGCACCTCGCCGGCGCCGCGGATTTCCAGATCCTGCATGGCGAGATGGAAGCCGGCGCCCAGTTCCTCCATCAACTGGATCGCTTCCAGGCGTTTCTTCGCCTGCGGCGTCAGCGTGCGGTCCTCGTCCACCAGCAGGTAGGCGAAGGCCTGATGGTGCGAGCGCCCGACACGGCCCCGCAACTGGTGCAATTGGGCGAGGCCGAACTTGTCGGCGCGGTTGATCAGGATGGTGTTGGCGGTCGGGATGTCGATGCCGGTCTCGATGATGGTGGTGCACAGGAGGATGTCGTAGCGCTGCTGGTAGAAATCGCGGATCACCTGTTCGAGTTCGCGCTCGCCCATCTGGCCGTGGCCGACGCGGATGCGCGCTTCCGGCAGCAGCTTTTCCAGCCGTTCGTGCATGTTCTGGATGGTGCTGACTTCGTTGTGCAGGAAATACACCTGGCCGCCGCGCTTCAGCTCGCGCAGCACGGCCTCGCGGATCAGTCCGGTGGAAAACGGCTGGACGAAGGTCTTGATCGCCAGCCGCTTCTGCGGCGCCGTTGCAATGACCGAGAAGTCGCGGATGCCTTCGAGCGACATCGCCAGCGTGCGCGGGATCGGCGTGGCGGTCAAAGTAAGAACATCGACTTCGGCGCGCAGTGCCTTCAGCTGCTCCTTCTGGCGCACCCCGAAGCGGTGCTCCTCGTCCATGATCACCAGCCCCAGGCGGGCGAACTTGACGTCCTTCTGGATCAGCCGGTGGGTGCCGATGACGATGTCGAGCTTGCCGTCCGCCAGGGCCTTGAGCGCCTCGGCCTGCTCCTTGGGGCTGCGGAAGCGCGACAGTTCGGCCAGCTTGATCGGCCAGGCCGAGAAGCGGTCGGAGAAGTTGTTGAAGTGCTGCTCGGCCAGAAGCGTGGTCGGCACCAGCACCGCCACCTGGTAGCCGCCCATCACCGCCATGAAGGCGGCGCGCAGCGCGACCTCGGTTTTGCCGAAGCCGACGTCGCCGCACACCAGGCGGTCCATCGGCTTGCCCGACTGCATGTCGGCCATGACGGCCGCGATCGCGGCGGCCTGGTCGGGGGTTTCCTCGTAGCCGAAGCCTTCGGCGAAGGCTTCGTAGTCGTGCGGCGAGAACTGGAACGCGTGGCCTTCGCGCGCGGCGCGCAGCGCATACAGGTTCAGCAGTTCGGCCGCGGTGTCGCGCGCCGCCTGCATGGCGCGGCGGCGCGCCTTCTCCCACTGATCGGTGCCGAGCTTGTGTAGCGGCGCGGCGCCTTCGCCGGCGCCGGAATAGCGCGAGATCAGGTGTAGGTTGGCGACCGGCACGTAGAGCTTGTCGCCACGGGCGTATTCGAGCTGCAGGAACTCGGTGTCGCCGTCGCCGAGGTCCATGTTGATGAGGCCGAGGTAGTGGCCGACGCCGTACTGCGCGTGCACCACCGGGTCGCCGGGCTTCAGTTCCGACAGGTCGCGCAGCAGGTTGTCGATCTGCGTCGCGCGGGCTTCGCGCGCGCGACGGGTTTTCGGCGGAATCGCGTAGAGCTCGGTTTCGGTGATGACAGCGAGCGCGCTGTCAGCCGCAACGAAGCCTTCGGCCAGCGGGCCGTGGGTCAGCAGGACGCGCTCGGGGCGGGACGTGCAGTCGGCCCAGGCGTCGCACAGGGTGGCGTCGAGGCCATGCTCGGCGAGATATTCGTGCAGGGTTTCGCGGCGTCCGGGCGACGGCGCGACGATCAGCACCGTGCCCTTGAATCCTTCGATGAATCCCCGCAGCCGGGCGACGGGATGCGCCTCGCGGCGGTCCACGGAAATCGGCGGAACGGGACGGGCGAGTCCGTCGCCGGCCTGTTCCACGTCGAGCCGGGTGTAGTCCTTGGCCAGGCTGAAGAAGGCGTCGGTCGCAAGGAACAGCTCGGCGGGCGGCAACAGCGGGCGGTCCTTGTCGCCCGACAGCAGGCGGTAGCGGCCTTGTGCGTCGGCCCAGAACGCCTGCCCGGCGGGGTCGAGCGCGCCGTGGCTGACGAATTTCGTCTGCGCGGGCAGGTAGTCGAACAGCGTCGCCGTTTCCTCGAAGAACAGCGGCAGGTAGTACTCGATGCCGGCCGGCGCGAGGCCGTTGCTGACGTCCTTGTACAGCTTGGACTTCGACGGGTCGCCCTCGAAGCGCTCGCGGAAGTTCTGTCGGAAGCGCGTGATGCCGGTCTCGTCGAGCGGGAATTCGCGCGCCGGCAACAGCCGCACCTCGTTCACCGGATAGATGCTGCGCTGGGTGTCGACGTCGAACGCGCGCAGCGTCTCGATCTCGTTGTCGAACAGGTCGATGCGGTAGGGCAGGGCGCTGCCCATGGGGAAGAGGTCGATCAGCCCGCCGCGCACCGAAAACTCGCCCGGGGAGAACACCTGGTTGACGTGGCTGTAGCCGCCCAGCGCCATTTGCGCGCGGAAGGCGGCTTCGTCCAGCGTGTCCTTCTGCTTGAGGAAAAACGTGTGGGCGGCGAGGAAGGCGGGCGGCGCCAGCCGGTACAGCGCGGTGGAAAGCGCCACCACGGCGATGTCGAACTCGCCGCGTGAAATCTGGTACAGCGTCGCCAGCCGCTCCGAAATCAGGTCCGGGTGGGGCGAGAAGCTGTCATACGGCAGGGTTTCCCAGTCGGGAAACACGCATACCCGCAGGGCGGGGTCGAACCAGCGCAGCTCCTCGGTCAGGCGGTTGGCGTCCCAGGCGCTGGCACACACCACCGCCAGCGGCGTGGCGTGACGCGCCATCTCGGCCAGATAGAGCGCGTCGGCCGCGCCGGCGAGGCCGGACTGGCCGCGCAACGGGCCGGAGGATCGGGAAGGGGGAAAGAGGAACGCCATGCAAATAGCGGGATTATAGGATTAATCGCTGGCGAGCGAAGGGCTGGACGGCGGGTATAATGCGCGCCTTTCATCGTTTTTGTGACACCCCATGAGCCTTAACAAAGTCAGTTCCGGCCGCAATCTGCCCGACGATTTCAACGTCGTCATCGAAATCCCCGCCCACGGCGAGCCGATCAAGTACGAAGTCGACAAGGAATCCGGCGCCATGTTTGTCGACCGCTTCATGTCGACCGCCATGCACTACCCCTGCAACTACGGCTACATCCCGCACACCCTGTCGGAAGACGGCGACCCCGTCGACGTGCTGGTGATCACCCCGATCCCGCTGATCACCGGCGTGGTGGTACGCTGCCGCCCCATCGGGATGCTGAGGATGACCGACGAAGCCGGGGTGGACGGCAAGCTGTTGGCGGTGCCGGTCGACAAGCTGTGCGGCCTCTACAAGGGCGTGCACAAGCCGGAAGATCTGCAGGCCCTGTTGCTGGCGCAGATTTCCCACTTCTTCGAGCACTACAAGGATCTCGAAGAAGGCAAGTGGGTCAAGGTCGATGGCTGGGTCGGCGTCGACGACGCCCGCGCGGAAATCCTGGCTGGCGTGGAGCGCTACCGCAACGCAGCGGACAAACCTGCCTTTTAATGAAGGTCTGCATCGTTTCCGACTCCCACGACAACCGGCGCCTGCTGGGCGCGGCTGTCGAACATGCCAAGGCGCACGGCGCGGAAGCGGTGCTGCACTGCGGCGACGTGGTCGCGCCGACCACCCTGCGCGTGCTGCAGAAATACGAATTGCCGGTGCATGTTATCCACGGCAACAACACCGGCGACCTCTACAACATGAGCCGGCTCGCCGCCGAGCCCAACAGCGTGATCCGCTACCACGGTCAGGACGCCGCCTTCACCCTGGCCGACCGCGACCTGTTCCTGGTGCACTATCCCCACTACGCGAACGCGCTCGCCTGCACCGGCGACTACGATCTGGTGTGCTGCGGCCATGACCACAAGTCGAGCATCACGCAGGTCGCCACCGTCAAGGGCGGGCAGACCTGGCTGATCAACCCCGGCACCGTCGGCGGTGTCGGGGCGCCGCCCACGTACATCATGGCCGACCTCGCCAGCATGCAGTTCGAGATCGTCACCATCGAGGCCGAGCCGGCTTCCATCCTGCCGCCTGTCACGCCCCACGTGTAAGGGCTGCGTCCGCACTTCCTCTTATTCCCACATAGAAAACTTCGATTGAGATAGCGCGCTTGCCCGTGGCGGCAGGTGGGGCCTTCGGAGTACCATTTGAAAGATTCAATTCCGGGTGAATAACCCGGTTATCCGGGTGGGAATCCCAGGTAATTTCAAATGGTTTTGCATCCATCGGATGGAGGAAACACAATGACGGAGCATGTTGCGACCAACGAGACGATTCTCGTGGTGGGCGGCGGGATTTCTGGCATGACCGCCGCGCTCGAAGCGGCCGAAACCGGCAAGAACGTCGTTCTGGTTGAGAAGAATCCCGCGCTGGGCGGACGCACCTCCCAGCTGTATCGCTACTTTCCCAAGCTGTGCCACCCCACCTGCGGTCTGGAAATCAACCTGCGCCGCCTCAAGGGCAATCCCCGCGTGCGCTTGCTGACGCTGGCGGAAGTGACCGGCATTGAGGGCAGCACCGGCAACTACACCGCCACCATCAAGGTCCGTCCGCGCTATGTGAACGAGAACTGCACCGCCTGCGGCGAATGCGAGCGCGCGGTGGAGATGAAGGTGGACGATCCCTTCAACTACAACCTCAGCCAGCACAAGGCAGCCTATCTGCCGAATGCGATGGCCTATCCGCAGCGCTATGTGCTGGACCCGGCGATCATCGGCACGGCCGACGCCGACCGCGCGAAAGCCGCGTGCAAATACGGCGCGATCGACCTCGACATGCAGGAGGAGACGATCCAGGTGAAGGCCGGCGCGGTGGTGTGGGCGACCGGCTGGCAGCCCTACGACGCGGCGAAGATTCAGCCCTATGGCTACGGCCGCTTCAAGAACGTCATCACCAGCGTCGAGTTCGAGCGCCTGGCCGATCTTCAGGGCCCCACCGGCGGCAAAATCCTGCGCCCCAGTGACGGCCGCGAAGCGAAAAACATCGCCTTCATCCAGTGCGCCGGTTCGCGTGACGAAAACCATCTGCGCCACTGCTCACGAATCTGCTGCATGGCCTCGCTGAAGCAGACGCATTACGTGCGCGAGAAATATCCGGAAGACGGCAAGTCGACCATCTACTACATCGACATTCGCGCCATCGACCGCTTCGAGGACTTCTACCAGAAGGTGCAGGCCGACCCCTCGGTCAGCTTCATCAAGTCCAAGGTCGCGAAGATCACCGAGGACGCGCAGGGCAACCCGGTGTGCCATGGCGTCGACACCGAAGGCTACAAGCGCTACACCACCCCGCACGACCTAGTGGTGCTGGCGGTCGGCATGGAGCCCTCGGTCAAGGGCATCAACATCCCTGGCCACATCGTTGCCGATTCGAGCGGCTTCATCGAGGCCGACCCGGCCAACGGCGCGGTGTTCGGCGCCGGCTGCGCGTCGAACGCGCTGGACGTGAACCGTGCCGTGCAATCGGCCACCGCGGCGGCACTGCGCGCCATCCAGGTGGTCAATAAAGTAGCAAAGGCGGAGGCTTAAACATGGCTGACATCAAAGTCGCAGCGTATATCTGCAAGGGCTGCGGACTGGGCGAGCGTCTCGACACCGACGCGCTGGTCAAGACCGCACAGAAGGACGGCAAGGTGCCGCTGGCGAAATCGCACGAATTTCTGTGCAACGCCGACGGCGTGGCGATGATCAAGAATGACATCGCCAACGAGGGCGTCACCCACATCATGATCGGCGCCTGCTCGCGCCGCGCCAAGACCGAGGCGTTCCACTTCCCGGAACATGCGGTGGCTCGCGCCAATCTGCGCGAAGGCGTGGTCTGGATTCGCCCCGACACCGAGGAGGCGCGCGAGACCACCCAGGAAATGGCGGAAGACTACATCCGCATGGGCTGCGCCGAAGTGAAGGCGATGACCGCGCCCGCCGGCAACCTCAACACCGGCGGCAGCAAGACCCTGCTGGTGGTCGGCGGCGGCGTCACCGGCATGACCACCGCGATCGAGGCGTCGAAGACCGGCTACCCGGTGGTGCTGGTCGAGAAGTCCGGCGCACTGGGAGGTTGGGCCGGCAAACTCTACAAGCGCACCCCGGTGCACGAGCCCTACAAGTCGCCCGCCGACACCGGCGTGGCCGACCTGGTTTCGCAGGTGCAGGCCGACAGCAACATCAAGGTGTATCTCAACGCGACCATCGCCAAGACAGACGGCGCGCCGGGCCGCTTCGTGGTCGACGTTGCCACCGAATCGGGCGCGACGCACACCGAGGACATCGGCGCCATCGTGCAGGCGACCGGCTTTACGCTCTACGACATGAACAAGCTGCCGGAACTCGGCGGCGGCAAGTCGCCCAACGTGGTCGATCAGGCTGGGCTCGAAGCACTGGCGGCGGCGGCTGCAGAGGGCGACGGCGTGATTCGCCGGCCCAGCGATGGCCAGCCGGTCAAATCCGTGGTGTTCGTGCAGTGCGCCGGCCAGCGTGACACCACCGGCCAGCACCTGTCCTACTGCTCGGGCTTCTGCTGCAACGCCAGCATCAAGCAGGCGATGTACTTCAAGGACACCAATCCTGCGGTTGACACCACCATCATTTACACCGACCTGCGCACGCCCGGCAACGGCGAGGATTTCTACCGCAGCGCGCAGGAAAAAGGCGTCATCTTCACCAAGGGTAAGGTTGCCGAAGTGCTGCCCACGGGCAACACCAGCACGGTGAAGTTCAACGACCTGATTCTGGGCGACACTGACGCCGCCATGGTGGATGTCGACCTCGTCGTGCTGGCCACCGGCCAGGTGGCGAACTCCGGCATCAACATCGACGCCTTGGCCGCAACTGCGGAAGAAGAAGGCGCGGTTGAAGTGAAGCCGATTTCCATCCTCAACCTGACCTACCGTCAGGGCAAGGACGTGCCGCAGTTGAAGCAGGGCTTCACCGACTCGCACTTCATCTGCTTCCCTTACGAAACCCGCCGCACCGGCATCTACACCGCCGGCCCGGTGCGCCGCCCGATGGACATCGCGCAGGCGCGCGAGGACGCCACCGGCGCCGCCCTGAAGGCGATCCAGGCGCTGGAAAACGCCGAACTCGGCCGCGCCGCGCATCCGCGCTCGGGCGACCTGTCGTTCCCGAAAGTGCGCCTGGAAGGCTGCACCCAGTGCAAGCGCTGCACGGTGGAGTGCCCCTTCGGCGCCATCGATGAGGACGAGAAGCGCTTCCCGGTGTTCAACGAATCGCGCTGCCGTCGCTGCGGCACCTGCATGGGCGCCTGCCCGGTGCGCGTGATCTCGTTTGAGAACTACTCGGTCAACACCGTCGGCGCGCAGATCAAGGCGGTCGACATTCCCGACGAGTTTTCCGAGAAGCCGCGCATCCTGATCCTGGCGTGCGAGAACGACGCCTATCCGGCGCTCGACATGGCGGGGATGAACCGCATCGAGTATTCGGCCTACGTGCGGACCATCCCGGTTCGTTGTCTGGGTTCGGTCAACACCATCTGGATCACCGACGCGTTGAATGCTGGCTACGACGGCGTGATGCTGATGGGCTGCAAATCGGGCGACGAATACCAGTGCCACTTCGTGAAAGGTTCGGAACTGGGTCGCACCCGCCTGTCCAAGATCGACGACACGCTGAAGACGCTGAACCTGGAATCGGAGCGCGTGCGCGATCTCGAAGTCGCCATCACCGACATCGAGCGCCTGCCCGAGATGATCAACAAGTATGCCGCCGAGCTGGTCGCCGTTGGCCCCAGCCCGTTCAAAGGCTTCTAGGAGACCCACCATGAGCGCAAACACCGCAGTGGCGGAGAAATACCGCAACAATTTCCTGAAGGAAATCGAAGAGCAGGTCGAGATGGGCGACTGGGTCAAGATGTGCATGCAATGCGGCGTCTGCTCCGGTTCCTGCCCGACCAACTTCCAGAGCGCGTGGGAACATCCGCCGCAGGAACTCTTCATGATGATCCGCGCCGGCAAGCGCGAGGAGGTGCTGACCAGCAGCTCGATGTGGAACTGCACGTCCTGCTACAACTGCATCGTGCGCTGCCCGCGCAAGCTGCCGATCACCCACATCATGCACGGCATCGCCGAATATGCGCACCGGCTCGGCATGGCGCCGAAGATGCAGCCGACGCGCTTTTTTTCCGGCCTGTTCTGGAAAAACTGTACTCACACCGGACGCGTCAACGAGCTGAAGCTGTCGATGGGCCTGTACTTCAAGGACGGCTTTGTCCAGGGCATCAAGAACGGGATGGCGATGCAGTCGGTTGCGCTGGGGCTGGTCAAGGCCAAGCGGCTGAATGTGATGGAGCTGTTCGGCGGCCACAAGTGCAAGGATCAAAAAGGCGTCCACGCCATGCTGAAAAAAGCCTACGAAATCGAACGCAGCCGCAAGACTGCCAAGATGGCGGGTTGAGGAGACCAATATGGCCAAACATGAATATGCGTTCTACCCCGGCTGCTCGTCGCAGAAGGGTGCTTCCGCCTCCAACTACCTCACCTCGGTCGAGTCGATGTGCAAGACGCTCGACGTCAAGCTGACCGAGATTCCCGACTGGAACTGCTGCGGCGCGTCGATCGGCTACGCCGAGGCCGGCGAACTGCCGCGCCACGTGCTGAATGCGCGCAACTTCGCTTTGTCCGAACAGCACCTGCCAGGGCAGGAAATCGTCGCCACCTGCGCCGCCTGCTGGCTGGGCGCGCGCGAAACGCGCGAGCGGCTGACGCACTCCGACACGCTGATGGCCGACACGCGCGAAGCGCTGAAGGAAGCGGGCCTCACCATCAACGAAATGCCCAACGTCCGTCACATGGTCGAAGTGCTGATTGAGGACCTCGGCTTCGAGGAAATGGCGAAGCACGTCGTGCGTCCGCTCGAAGGCGTCAAGATTGCCGGCTATGTCGGCTGCCAGACCAACCGCCCCTTCGGCGTCGCCGGCGAATCGTTCGAGAACCCGGTCTACCTCGACAAGATGGTCGAAATGGTTGGCGCCGAATCGATCCCGGAATACGAGCAGAAGGTGACCTGCTGTGGCGGCGCGCTGGCGTTTTCCGAGCCCGAGAAGGCGCAGGCGCAGATCAAGGACATCGTCGAGTCGGCCTACGATCATGGCGCCGATATGATCGTGACGCCATGCCCGCTGTGCCAGGCCAACGTCGAGATCTACCAGGGCCAGATCAACAAGCGTTACGGCACCAAGTTCGACATCCCGGTGATGTACTACAGCCAGCTGATGGTAGTGGCCTACGGCGGCAGCGCCAAGGATGCCGCGCTGAACGGCCAGGTCATCAAGGCCCGCAGGCTGGAAGAAATCGCCGCCAAACCGGTTAAGCGCTAAGCGCTTCAAGCGCGAATGAAAACAGGGGCTCTCGCCCCTGTTTTTTTGTCGGCAAGATGCGCCTGAATCGGTTGGCCGCGGGCCGGCATGAATGCGGTCCGGCCCTCGCATACCCCGCCAAGCGGCGGTATCCTAACAACCTGTTTCAACCCGACTGCACACGAACATGAAAAAAGCCAAAGACCTGAACGAACTGATCGACCTGGTGCACGAGGCAGTGTACGAAGTCGACGAACTGCGTGCCTGCCTGGAACACGACGACGACGAGGCCGCCACCTATACGCCGTATCTCGACTCGCTGGATTCGATGCTGCGCGAATTGCACGAGTCGATGGCGTCGGGAAAATACAGCGGGGTGGGCCAGGGGGCGGATCTGGCCTTCATGCCCCTGTTCAAGCAACACGAGCGCAGCATTCCGTTCCGCGAACTGCTGCGCACGATCAATGCGACGCACCGTGAAGGGTATGAGGCCTGAGCTTAGGGCAATGCCTCCGCGGGACGGCGGAGTCCGAGCCTCGCAGTCCCCCCTTCCGTGCGTCGTGTAGGACTGATTACTGGACCGTGAGCTGATTGTCCACGCGCACCACGCCTTCGACGCCCTGCGCAATCTGAGTGGCGAGTTCCTTGGCCGTGTCGCTCTGCACCGGCCCGGTCAGCGTCACGACGCCCTGCACGGTGTCGACCGAGATATCCAGGCCCTTGAGCGTGTCATCCACCAGGTATTTTGCTTTGATCGCCGCGGTGATCGAGGCGTCATCGATGGCCTGACCTGCCTGGTCGGCCTTGCGTTCCATCGTGTCGCCCATGCCACTGACCGCGCTTCGGCTGTCCGCTGCGGCTTCGTCCATTTTTTCACCGGCGGTCTGCTCTGCGGGCTTGCGGTCGCAACCGGTGGCGACCAGGGCGAGGCTTGAGGCAAGGGCGATCGCTGCAATGCTGGATACGTTTTTCATGGGGCTCTCCTGAAGGATGAAAAGAAGTTGAATTCATTTGCTGTTTCGCTTGCTGGGCGCGCACCGGACAGGGACGCTGATGGCGGCCAGCCGCGTAGATGAAAATATAATTTCAGCGTCACCCCCTCTGTATAGGTGAAATCCCCTGATTTTGTAGGACAAAGGTTCGTCACACGTTAAGGCCTGTGCAGGGGCGTGTGATTGTTGCGTGCAGGGCGAGCGGACATCGGGCGTTACTCAGCGCGCAACGCATCCACCGGATTCAGCTGCGCGGCGCGCATGGCCGGCACGACGCCGGCGGCCAGGCCGATCAGCACCGAGGCCACCAGTGCGCCGATGGCGTAAGCCCAGGAAATGCTCACCGGCAGGCCGCTGACCGTGGTTTTCAGGAGCAAGGCCAGTCCGGCACCGAGCCCGAGCCCGCTCAATCCGCCGAGCGTGGACAGCAGGGTGGATTCCATCAGGAAGAGGGTGCGGATGCGCGCGCGGGTGGCGCCCAGCGCGGTGAGCAGGCCGATTTCGGCAACGCGCTCGGCCACCGCGATGTGCATCAGCGTGACCATGCCGACTGCGCCCACCAGCAGCGAAATGCCGCCGAGCGCGGCGACGGCGAAGGTGAGCACGTCGAGTACGGTGCCCAGGGTGTCGAGCATCTGCTGCTGCGGCGTCAAGGTGAAATCCTCGCGGCCGTGGCGCGCGACCAGGATGCGCCGCGCATCCTCGGTCACGGCGTCGATGGATGCATCGGGCCGGTAGGCGAGGTGGATTTCCATCACCCCTTCGCGGTTGAACACTTCGAGTGCGCGCGCCGTCGGCAGGTAGACGGTGTCGTCCAGATCCAGGCCGAGCACCTGGCCCCGGGGCGCCATCACGCCGATCACGCGAAAGCGGTGGCTGCCCACCTGCAGGGTGGCGCCAAGCGGGCTTGCGTTGCCGAACAGTTCGTTGCGCACCTTGGCGCCCAGCACGGCGTAGGCGCGCGGATTGCGCGGGTCGTCGTCGGGCAGGAACTGGCCGGCCGCCACCTGCATGTTGAAGACGCGTACGAAGTCCGGCCCCTGGCCGTAAACCGTCACCCGGCGGCTGCGGCCCTGCGCGCGCACCTCGGCGTTGCCCACCACGCTGGCGTTGCTGTGGTTGACGTAGCGCGAGGCCTTGAGCGCCAGCGCATCGTCGAGGGTGAGCAGGCGCGCGCTGCCGATGGCGCCGACCGAGGTGCCGTGGGTGCTGGTCTTGCCGGGAGCGACGCTGAGGATGTGGGTGCCGAACTGGGTGAATTCGGACAGCACGAAGCGGTGAATGCCTTCGCCGATCGAGGTGAGCAGGATCACTGCCGCGATCCCCACCGCGATGCCCGATGCCGACAGAAACGTGCGCAGCCGGTGGGCGGTGAGCGCGGTGCGCGCGAAGCGCAGGGCATCGATCAAGCTCATTTGCCTGACAGCGCCCGCACCGGATCGAGCCGCGCGGCGCGCGCGGCCGGCAGCAGGCTGGCGACAATGCCGGTCAAGAGCGCGGTGGCGACGCCGGCGACGCTCGCCCACGCCGGCGGCCACGCAGGCAGGACCGGATAGGCCAGCCGGATCATCCAACTGCCGGCATGCCCCAGCAGGAAGCCCAGCGCCGCGCCTGCCAGCGACAGCCACAGCGCCTCGGCCAGGAACAGCTGGCGGATGGTGGCGGCCGGCGCGCCGATCGCCTTCAGCAGGCCGATTTCGGCGGTGCGCTGCGCCACCGCCACCAGCATCACGTTCATCACCAGGATGCCCGCCACTGCCAGGCTGATCGCGGCGATGCCGGCCACCCCCAGCGTCAGCGCGCGCAGGATGCGGTCGAAGGTTTC
Organism: Hydrogenophilales bacterium 16-64-40; assembly: GCA_002256995.1. Taxonomy (GTDB): domain Bacteria; phylum Pseudomonadota; class Gammaproteobacteria; order Burkholderiales; family Thiobacillaceae; genus Thiobacillus. The sequence goes on along the minus strand of NCGX01000006.1, from coordinate 22,952 downwards.
GAGTACCGCGTCCTGGGTGATGACGGTGACGTCTTCCTCGCCGTCGTGGCGCTGCTTCAGCAGCTCGGTGATGGCGGCCTTGACCGGTTCGATGACGCTGCGGCTGCGCGCCTCGACCAGGATGCGGAACAGCGTTTCGGTGTTGAACAGCGCCTGCGCGTCGTCCACCGGGATGATCACGATTTCGTCGGTGTTGAAGCCCATCGACTCGCCCTGCGTCGTCAGCACGCCGGCCACGCGGAAGCGCCGGTCGCCCAGCCGCACGCGCTGGCCGATGGCGCGGCCGTCGGGGAAGAAATCCTGCGCAATGGCGTCGCCGAGGACGATCTGCGCCGCGCTGCCGACAAACCGGCCTTGCGCCAGGGCCATGTGGCGGATCGGCAGCAACTCGGCGTTGCTGCCGAGCACGGTGACTTCGCGCAGGCGCCCGCCCGAGGACAGCTCGGCGGTGCCGACATTGAGCGGCGCGTAACGCCGCACGCCGGGCAACTGGCCGACCGCCTGCGCGTCGCCCAGCGTGAGGTCGCGCGGGGTTTGCCCGAGCGCCGCGCCGGGGAAGCCGCCCGCGGTTTCGGCGCGCCCCGGCAACACGATGACGAGGTTGGTGCCGAGCGAGGCGAACTGGCCGACCACGTAGCGCCGCGCGCCTTCGCCCAGCGCAGTCAGCACCACCACCGCGCCCACGCCCAGCGCCATCGCCAGCACGATCAGCAGCGAGCGGGTGCGTGCGCTGGCGAGGCTGTGCAGCGACAGGGAAAGCGTGTCGGCGAGCTTCATGTCTCGTCCGCGACGATGGCGCCGTCGCGCATGCCGATATGGCGCCTGGCGCGGGCACCGAGCTCGCGGTCATGGGTGACGACGATCAGCGTGGTGCCGCGCTGGTGCAGGTTTTCCAGCAACGCGACGACCTCGCCGCCGATGCGGTGGTCGAGGTTGCCGGTGGGTTCGTCCGCCAGAATGACGGCCGGATGCAGGATGGTGGCGCGCGCAATCGCCACCCGCTGGCGCTGCCCGCCCGAGAGCTCGGCCGGGCGGTGATGCGCGCGGTCGGTGAGGTCGAATGCCTTGAGCGTGGCCTCGACGCGTTCGCGCCGCTCGGCGGCGGCCATGCCTTCGAGCATCAGCGGCAGCTCGATGTTGCCGGCGGCGGTCAGGCGCGGCACCAGGTGGAAGGACTGGAACACGAAGCCGATCCGGGTGCGCCGCACCTGCGCCTGTTCGGGTTCGGACAGCGTGGTGACGTCGATGCCGTCGAGCGTGTAATGGCCGCCGTCGGGACGGTCGAGCAGCCCGATGACGTTGAGCAGGGTGGACTTGCCGGAACCCGACGGCCCCATGATCGACACGTATTCGCCCGCCGCGATGTCGAGGCTGATGCGGTCGAGCGCGCGCACTTCCTGGTCGCCCATGCGGAACACGCGGGTGATCGCATCGAGCCGGATCATGGCGGCGGCGGTCACGGCTGTGCGGCTTTAGGGGTGACGCGCACGCCGGCCGCGATGCCTTCGTCGTCGAACGACACCACCACGCGGTCGCCTGCGGCAAGACCCGCCAGCACTTCGGTGAACGCCCAGTTGGCCAGCCCGGTTTTCAGTGCGCGCGCCTCCAGCACCTCATGCTCGCCCAGCACCAGCACACTGCCGTCCTGGCGGATCGCCTGCGTCGGCACTCGCAGCACGTCGGCGCGGCTGGCGATGATGACCTCGGCATCGGCGCTGTAGCCGACCAGCAGCGGGCGGCGTTCGGCGTCGACGAAATCGACCTCGACGTCGACCGTGCGCGCCTGCTTCTCGACTTCGGTGACGTAAGGCGCGATGCGCCGCACGGTGCCGGGGAAGGTCTGGCCGGGCAGGGCGTCGAGACTGATCCGCGCGGGCTGGCCGGGCGCCAGCTTGGGCGCGTCGACCTCGTCCATCGGCGCGCTGACATAAAGGCAGCTGTCGTCGATCAGATCCACCGCCGGCGGGGTGGGGATACCGGGCGGCGAAGGCGTGGTGTATTCGCCGATCTCGCCGGTGACGCGCGCCACGATGCCGGCAAACGGCGCGGTCAGCGTGGTGCGCTCCAGCCCCGCCAAGGTCACGTTGATCTGCGCCTGCGCGCGCTTGACGTCGGCGGCGAGCGCGTCGCAGCTGGCCTGGCGGGCGCGCGCTTCAGCCCGCGCATTCTCGCCCTGCTGCGGGCTGACAAAGCCGCGCGCGGCGAGCTGTTGCGTGCGGTCGGCATCGCGCCGCGCGTTATCGGCCAGGATGCAGGCTTCGCGGCGGCGCGCCTCGCTGGTGGCCAGTTGGCGGGTGGCCAATTCGCGCTGCGCGGCGAGGTCGCGGTTCCACAGCTCCAGCAGCGGCTGGCCCGCCTTCACGCGGTCGCCTTCCTTCACCCACAGCTTGACGATCTGGCCGCCTGCGGCCGGGGCCAGCCTGGCGCGCTGACAGGCCTTCACCGTGCCGGCGCGGGTGTTGACCACGGTGGCCTCCACCGTGCCGCGCCCAATCGTCGCGAGTTCGACCTCGGGGGGCAACGGCCGGGTGACATGCCAGCCGGCATAGGCCAGCGCAGATACAGCCAACACGACGAGCGCAAGACGAAGCCAGTTTTTTTGTTTGGGCATGATTGGGCGAAGCGGCAGTGAACCGGCCCAATGTAACATTCAGGGATGCTGAAAACCATCATCCCCGCCACGCTCGAATTCACGGACGGCGTCCCGTATTCCGCCGCCTGCGGCGACATCGGGCAGGCGCGCCACGTGTTTCTGCAAGGCTGCGACCTGCCGGAGAAATGGGCGGGACGCGAAGCTTTCGTCGTGCTGGAAACCGGATTCGGCAGCGGGCTGAATTTTCTGGCGACCTGGGCGGCGTGGCGGGCGGACCCGGCGCGCCCCGCGCGGCTGCATTTTCTGTCGGCCGAGAAACATCCGTTCCGTGCCGACGATCTGACACGGCTGCATGCGCGGTGGCCGGAATGCGCCGCACTGGCCAGTGAGCTGCGGGCAAACTGGCCGACGCTGACGCCGGGCTTCCATCGCATCGCGCTCGATGGTGGCCGGGTGCAGCTCACCCTGATGCTGGGCGACATGCTCGACAGTCTGCCGAACGTGCAGGCCGGCGTCGACGCCTTCTATCTGGACGGCCCAGCGCCCGCCGACAATCCCGGTTGGTGGCAACCCCGGCTATTTAATGAGCTGGCGCGGCTGGCCAAGCCCGGTGCGACGGCCGCGGCCTGCACCGCGGCGCGGCCGCTGCGGCAAGGCCTGACGCAAGCAGGCTTCGTCTGCGAGACGCGCGCGGGCCATGACCGTCAGTCGCCGTGCCTGAGCGCCCGCTTCGCGGACACATCCCGTTGGGTCGAACGCGCCGCGCCGAGGCACGTCGTCGTCGTCGGCGCCGGGGTGGCGGGGGCGGCCGTTGCGCACGCGCTGGCGCAGCGCGGCGTGGCGGTCACCGTGCTGGAACGCGCCGATTCGCCGGCGCAGGCCGCCTCGGGCAATCCGGTGGCGGTGTTCCGACCGGTGATCTCGCGCGACGACAACCGCGCCAGTCGCCTCACCCGCGCGGCGTTCCTGCATGACCTGCGCGCCTGGGCGGCGTTGGACGGGATCGAATGGTCGCGCTGCGGCGTGCTGCATCTGGCGAGGGACGCCGATGCCGCAACGAAGAAGCAGCAACAGGCGCTGGCCGCTACCATGCCGCCTGCCGAGTTCGCGCGCTGGGTGGACCAGGCCGAGGCGCGCGAACTGGCCAGCTGGCCGGTCGCGTCGCCCGGCGTGTTTTTCCCGACTGCGGGCTGGGTGGTGCCGCGGAGCCTGTGCCGCGCCTGGCTCGACCATCCGGCGATCGTGCTCAGGACCGGCTGCGCCGTCGCGTGCGTGCAGCCCGTTGCTAGCGGCTGGCAGGTGCTGGACCGCGACGGCGCAGTGCTGGCCGATGCCGATGCCGTGGTGCTGGCGAACGCGCGCGATGTCCTGAGCCTGGCGCCCGATCCGGCCTGGCCGCTGCATACCGTGCGCGGGCAGATCACGCAGCTGCCGCCCGGCTGCCTGCCGCAGATCCAGCGGGTGATTGCGCGCGAAGGCTACGTGGCGCCGGGCGGGGGGCAGCTGCTGGTTGGCGCCACCTACGAGCACGATGACGACGACACCACGCCGCGCACGGCAAGCGATCTTGCCAATCTGGCGCGGCTGGAGGCGATCCTGCCGGGGGCGAGCGAAGTTGTTGTGGTCGGAGCCATCAGCGGCCGCGCCTCGTTGCGCGCGACGCTGCCAGATCGCCTGCCGATCGTGGGGGCGGTCGGCGGGCAGGCGGGGCTATTCGTGGCGGCGGGCTACGCCTCGCGCGGCGTGGTGTGGGCGGGCTTGCTGGGCGAGGCGCTGGCCGATCTGATGACGCAACACCCCGTGCCGCTGGAGGCCGATCTGATGCAGGCGATCGCACCGGCGCGCTACAGCCAGAAAACCTGAAGCTCAGGGCAGTAGGAGGAGCGCCCCCGGCCCGAATTTCGCACTTTTGCAATCTCCACGGCATCGGGCCGGGGCGACCCTCCTACAGGTAAGGTTCAGGCCGGATCGGTCATCAGGCGGCGGTGAGCGGTTTGCCTTTGTGGGCGGCGACCGACTGGCCGGCATGGTCGTACAGGCCGCCCTGGCTGGTTGCGCTTTGGACCAGCACGTTGAGCGCTTGCCGGGTGGAGGTCAGGCGCAGCTCGATCAGCGCGCCGATGCGCTGGTTCATCGCCTGTGCGTCCTGTTCCATGTCGCGCAGCTGTTGCCAGCGGGTGCGTGCTTCGGGCTGGCCGAGCTGCGCCAGCCAGGCGTCCATGCCGGCGTGATCGGGCGTGTGGCCGGCAGCTTGCAGATCGGCAAGACGGCTTCGCGCATGGTCGCTCACGGTCTGTAGCTGGTTCAACTTGACGGTGTTCAACCCCGCCAGGCGGTCGGCGGCGCCTTCGATCAGTGCCTGTTCCTCGTCCTGCAGCATCTGCAGCAATGCCTGCCACGCGGCGTTTTCCACGGCCAGCCTGGCAATCAGGGACTGCGACGGTTTATTGGGCGACACGGAGCATCTCCTTCACCGAGTCGATCAGGCCATCGGCGATGTTTTCGGTGTTGATGGTGTACTGGCCGCTGGCGATGGCTTCCTTGATGCTGTCCACGCGCGCCCGGTCGATCACCGGAATCGCCGCAAGCTGGGTTTCCAGCTGCTTCATCTGCGCCGCGCGCTGACTCAGGGTGACATTGGTCTGCTCGGTGTCGGCACGCGGGTTCGCCTGCGGCTGGGCAGGTCGGTTTTCGACGGCGGCCGGCAAGGTGACCGGCTTGTGTCCGGGATCAATTTTCATGGCGGGTTCCTGGGTGGGATCAGCAGAACGGGAGCGATTTTTTCAAGCTATGTCAGTAACGTCAATTTGCAAATTTACTGAAGCCGGGCGGTCGACTCAAAAGCTGACCACCACCTGCTGGCCGTCCTGCGCCACGCCGCTGACCACCTGACCGGAACGGGTTTTCACCCGCACCCGGTCGCCACGGCTGGCATTGGCCAGCGCCTGGCCCTGGCTCTGGACGGAAAAGCCCGGGCCGTTCATCACCAGGCGGGTGGTCTGTCCCTGCTGCACCACCAGCGGCGGGCGCAGCAGCGCATTGCGCAGCGGCGCGCCGGCCGCCAGCCCGGAAACCGCGCGATACCCCAGCATCGCATCGACATCGGTGACGACGTCGGCGGGCAGGCTGCCGAGGTCGCCTTCGCGCAGGGTGATGTCAGCCGCGCTTAGCATGTGGTTGGCAGGCAGCGCCTGGCGGGTCACGACGTAATTTCCGATCACGCGCACCTGGGCGGACAGGTAAACCGTCCATGGGGTCGGCGCCAGGCAGCGCACCCCCACGCTGATCCTGCCGGTGCTGCGGCTGCCGGCCGGCTGAAAGGCGTCGAGCGCCGTGCAGGCCGGCAGCGCGCTGCGCGGCGGCTTGACCTGAATCGACACCTTGCCGGGGAGGCCGTCGGTTTGCGTTTTCAGGAAGCGCTCGGCGTGCGCCTGCAGTGCGGCCGGATCCTGCCGATCCGACGCGTGAGCGACGGCTGTCACGCACAGGCACGCGGCGGCCAGCCACATTCCTGGGGCGCGTCTACCTGCATGGGGTGCACCTGCTGCCATCTGCGACTCCTCGACTCGGCTTCTCTCTGCGCCATTGTAGGAAGCGGCGCGCCATCTTAAGCGCCGAAATGGGCGGGATTTTTGCCGCTTATCGTGCGATTGGATGGACAGGGGCATGTCTAGGATGCAGTCATCGCAAAAAGGCTTTGCGGCACACGCAGCAAAGACACGAGGTGACGACCATGCTGAACCGGCTGGATGACATGCTGAGCTTTCACACCCAGGCGCTGCGCGTTCGCGACCAGCGCCAGCAGGTGCTGGCGTCGAACATCGCCAACGCCGACACGCCCGACTACAAGGCGCGCGACCTGGACTTCAAGTCCGCCCTGCAGGGCGCGCTCAAGGGCGCGTCCGCGGCGGGCGGAACGACGCTGGCCACCACGACGCCGGGGCACCTGGCGGGCAAGCCCGGCCTGGGCGCCGATTCCGGGCTGCTGTACCGCACTCCGGCGCAGGGCAGCGTCGACGGCAACACGGTGGACATGGACGCCGAACGCGCCGCGTTTGCCGACAACGCAATCCATTATGAATTCAACCTGACCCGGATCAGCCAGCAGATCAAAGGCATGCTGGCCGTCATTCAGGGATAAGGAGTCTAGCGCATGTCTTTATTCGATATTTTCGGCGTGGCCGGCTCGGCCATGAATGCCCAGTCGCAGCGGTTGAATGCCGTCGCCAGCAACCTGGCCAACGCCGACAGCGCAACCAGCGCCAACGGCGAAGCCTACCGGGCCAAGCAGGTCGTGTTTGCCGCCACCCCGGTGGGCACCAACGGCGCGACCGGCGTCAACGTGGCGGCGGTGATCGACGATCCGTCGCCGATGAAGCTGGTGTACGACCCGAAGAATCCGCTCGCCGACGACAAGGGCTACGTCACCATGCCCAACGTCAATGTCGTCGAGGAGATGGTCAACATGATTTCCGCCTCGCGTTCGTACCAGTCCAACGTGGAAATGATGAACACCACCAAAACCCTGCTGCTCAAGACCCTGAACCTGGGCCAGTGATCAGCCTTGACGGCAATTAAGGAGATGCAATGAGCACCGTACAAGACACAAGCAGTGTCAGCAGCCTGTTTGGCGCGGGCACGACTGCACCATCCAAGACCAGCACTGAGGAAACGCAGAACCGCTTTCTGAGCCTGCTGGTGGCGCAGATGAAGAACCAGGATCCGCTGAACCCGCTCGACAACGCGCAGGTGACCAGCCAGATGGCCCAGCTTTCCACCGTGCAGGGCATCGAGGACATGAACGGCACGCTTGCGGCGCTCGCTGCCAGCATGGGCGCCAACCAGATGGGGCAGGCGGCCAGCCTGATCGGGCGCGCCGTGCTGGTGCCAGGCGACAGCATCAGCCCTGCCGAGATGGAGGATGTGATGGGCTTCGACCTGTCACGCCCGGCCGACCAGGTGACGGTCGATATTTTCGACGCTGCCGGCAGCGTGGTGCGCAGTCTCAACCTGGGGCCGCGCGAAGACGGGGTCAACGTGCTGGCCTGGGACGGGCTGACCGGCAACGGCGCAGCCGCGCCGGCGGGTCGGTACAGCTTCAAGATCAATGCGGTCCAGGACGGCCAGGCGGTCAGCAGCACCGCCTTGCATCTGGGGCTGGTCAACAGCGTTTCGCAGGGTAGCCAGGGCGTGCAGCTGAACCTGGCGGGCAACGACCGCGTGAGTTATTCCGATATCCGGCAGATTTTCTGAGCACGGCAACGTGAACCTGAAGGCTAAACCCGTCGCAATCAACACAAGGAGCAGAACATGAGTTTTCAGCAAGGCTTGAGCGGCCTCAATGCCGCCGCAAAGAATCTGGATGTCATCGGCAACAACGTCGCCAACTCCGGCACCGTCGGGTTCAAGCAGTCGCAGGCGCAGTTTGCCGACGTCTATGCCAACTCGCTCACCGGCGCCGGCGGCGCCAACGTCGGCATCGGCGTCAAGGTGGCGCAGGTGGCCCAGCAGTTCACCCAGGGCAACATCACGGCGACCAACAACCCGCTCGATATGGCGATCAACGGCGGCGGCTTCTTCCGCATGGACAACAACGGCGAGGCCACCTACCAGCGCAACGGCCAGTTCCAGCTCGACCGCATGGGCTTCATCGTCAATCCGACCGGCGCCAAGCTGACCGGCTACACGGCGAACGCCAGCGGCGCGCTGATGACCGGCGCGCCGTCGCCCCTGAGCATCAACACCGCCGACTTGACGCCGCAGATGACGACCGGCGTGAATGCCGTGCTCAATCTGGATTCCGGTAGTGCGGTTCCGTTGACAGCCCCCTTTGACATGAATGACCCGGATACCTTCAATCATTCGACGGCGGTTTCGGTCTACGACAGCCTGGGCAACGCCCAGACGCTGCAAACCTTCTATGTCAAAACAGCCACCGCCGGACAATGGGATGTTTATGCCGCCAATGACGGCGTGCCAATAGTGGGTAGTGGCGCGACTGGCCAGGTTGGCACGCTTAACTTCGACACCAACGGGATGTTGACGACGACGCCGATGCCGCTGACGCCCGCCGTCAGCGTGCCGGCGACGGCAACGGGTGCCACGACCCCATTCGATGTCACGCTCGACTTCACCGGCACCACCCAGTTCGGCTCTTCGTTCAGCGTCAACACGCTGAACCAGGACGGCTACACCTCGGGGCGGTTGGCCGGCTTCAGCATCGGCGCCGACGGCGTGGTGCTGGGCCGCTATACCAACGGCCAGTCGGCGGTGCTGGGCCAGGTGGTGCTGGCCAACTTCGCCAACCCCAACGGCCTGCAGCAGCTGGGCAACAACATGTGGGCCGAGACCTCGACCTCGGGCAATCCGCTGATCGGCGTTCCCGCCTCGGGCAGCCTGGGCGTGCTGCAGTCGTCGGCGGTGGAGGATTCCAACGTCGACCTGACCGCCGAGCTGGTCAACATGATCACCGCCCAGCGGGTGTATCAGGCCAACGCGCAGACCATCAAGGCCCAGGATGCGGTGATGCAGACCCTGGTCAACCTGCGCTAAGCGCTGACTTAACAGGGAGGCCGCATGGACCGTCTCATCTACACCGCCATGTCAGGCGCGAAGCACATCCTGGAACAGCAGGCGACCGTTTCGCACAACCTGGCCAACGCGACCACCACCGGCTTTCGCGGCCAGATCGACCAGTTCCGCGCGGTGCCGATCCAGGGCGCGATCCTGCCGACCCGCGCCTTCGTGGTCGATTCCACCACCGGCAGCGATTTCCGCGGGGGGGCGATCCAGCACACCGGGCGCGAGCTCGATGTGGCGGTGCAGGGCGACGGCTGGATTGCGGTGCAGGCCGCAGACGGCAGCGAAGGCTATACCCGCAACGGCAGCCTGAAGCTGGACGAAAACGGCCAGCTGCTGACGCGCGACGGCCTCACCGTGCTGGGCGACGGCGGTCCACTGTCGATTCCACCCGGCCGCAACATCGCGGTGGCCAAGGACGGCACGATTTCGGTGGTGCCCGACGGCTCTGCCGCCACCGGGCTCACCGCGATCGGGCGCATGAAGCTGGTGAATCCGCCGGAAGCCGACCTGGTGCGCGGCGACGATGGTTTGTTTCGGCTGAAAGACGGCACGCCGGCGGGCGCCGATCTCGACGTGACGGTGATCAGCGGCGCGCTGGAGTCGTCCAACGTCAACGTCGTCGACGGCATGGTCAGCATGATTTCGCTGGCGCGCCAGTTCGACATGCAGATGAAACTGCTGCAGCACGCCGAGAACAACGACAGCAAGGCAGCGCAGCTGCTGAGCATGAGCTGACCCCCTTAAATTAAGGAGCCGACATGATTCGCTCACTATGGATTGCCAAGACCGGCCTGGATGCGCAGCAGACGCAGATGGACGTGATTTCCAACAACCTTGCCAACGTCAGCACCAGCGGCTTCAAGCGCTCGCGTGCGGTGTTCGAGGACCTGCTGTACCAGACCATCCGCCAGCCCGGCGCGCAATCGTCCGAGCAGACGCAGCTGCCGTCCGGCCTGCAGATCGGCACCGGCGTGAAGCCGGTGGCCACCGAGCGCATCTTCACCCAGGGCAACCTGCAGCAGACCGGCAACGCCAAGGACGTGGCGATCCAGGGCAACGGCTTCTTTCAGGTGCTGATGCCCGACGGCACCACGGCCTACAGCCGCGACGGCTCGTTCCAGGCCGACGCCAATGGCCAGCTCGTCACCTCCAGCGGCTACGCCGTGCAGCCTGCCATCACCATCCCGGCCGACACGCAAAGCCTGACCATCGCGCGTGACGGCACGGTGTCGATCACGCAGCCGGGGTCGTCCAACGCGACTTCCATCGGCACCCTGCAGCTGGCGATGTTCATCAACCCGGCCGGTCTGCAGAGCCTGGGCGAGAACCTCTACGCCGAAACCGCCGCGTCCGGCACCCCGAGTTCCAACGCGCCCGGCAGCAACGGCGCCGGCCTGCTCAACCAGGGCTACGTCGAGACCTCCAACGTCAACGTGGTGGAAGAGCTGGTCAACATGATCCAGACCCAGCGCGCGTACGAGATCAACAGCAAGGCGATCTCGACATCCGACCAGATGCTGCAGCGCCTGACCCAGCTTTGAGGCTTGCCATGAATGCGCCGCTTGAATCGGGTGGTTTCGGCACCATGCCAGCGTCCGCAATCGGGGCGCCCTCGCCCCGAATTTCGCGCGCATTCATCCTGCTGGCCGGATTGCTGGGCCTGGCCGGCTGCGGCACCACGCCGACGTCCATCGTGGAGCATCCGACCACCGCACGCCCGCAAACGCCGCCCGCGCAGGTGGCCAGCAATGGCACTATCTATCAGGCGGCCGCTTATCGCCCGTTGTTCGAAGACCGGCGCGCGCGCCACGTCGGCGACGTGCTGACCATCGTCATCAACGAGAAGACCCAGGCCGGCAAGCAGGCGTCATCTAGCGCGTCGAAGGACAGCGAGGTCGATTCGTCGATCAGCGCCGTCGCCGGCCTGTCGCTCAAATCGCTGCAGAAGCTGGGTGTGAACGCCGAGTCGTCGAGCCAGTACGCCGACAAGTCGGCGCTCAATTCCAGCAATACCTTCAGCGGCAACGTCACCGTCACCGTGATCGAGGTGCTGCCCAACGGCAACCTGATCGTCGCCGGCGAAAAGCAGATCGCGCTCGACAAGGGCACCGAATACATCCGCCTCTCGGGCGTGGTGCAGCCCGACACCATCCAGGCGGGCAACACCGTGTCGTCGGCCAAGGTGGCGGACGCGCGCATCGAATACCGCACCAGCGCCAAGTTCGACTCGGCCGAGGTGATGGGCTGGCTGGGCCGCTTTTTCCTGAGTTTCATCCCTTTATAAACGGTGCGCGCCATGACCATTTCCCGTCTGTTCCTGCTGGCCGCGCTGTTGCTCTCCGGCATGGCGCATGCCGAGCGCATCAAGGACATCGCCGCCATTCAGGGCGTGCGCATCAACCAGCTGGTGGGCTACGGCCTGGTGGTGGGCCTGGATGGCAGCGGCGACCAGACCACGCAAACGCCGTTTACCGTGCAGAGCGTCACCAACATGCTGACGCAAATGGGCGTCAACCTGCCGACTGGCGTCAACATGCAGCTGAAGAACGTCGCCGCGGTGATGGTGACGGCCGAACTGCCGCCGTTTTCCCAGGCCGGGCAGACCATCGACATCACGGTGTCGTCGATCGGCAATGCCAAGAGCCTGCGCGGCGGCACCCTGGTGATGGCCCCGCTGAAAGGCGCCGACGGGCAGATCTACGCGATGGCGCAGGGCAACCTGGTGGTCGGCGGCGCCGGCGCGTCGGCCAACGGCAGCCAGGTGCAGATCAACCATCTGAGCGTCGGCCGCATCCCCGCCGGCGCGACGGTCGAGCGCAGCATCGCCACCGCACTGGGCGAATCCGGTAGCATCAATCTGGAATTGCGGCAAAGCGATTTCACCACCGCCAGCCGGGTGGTCGACGCGGTGAATACACGCTTCGGCCAGGACACCGCGCGCGCGCTCAACGGCCGCGTGATCCAGGTGAGAACACCGGTGGGCGATAGCAATCGGGTGGCTTTTCTGGGCGCGATCGAAAGCCTCGAGGTCAGCCCCGCGCAGGCGCGGGCCCTGGTCATCATCAACGCGCGCACCGGATCGGTGGTGATGAACCGGGCCGTCATGCTCGACCCCAGCGCGGTGTCGCACGGCAACCTGTCGGTGGTCATCAGCACCGAACCGGTCATCAGCCAGCCCGCGCCATTTTCCAAAGGCCAGACGGTGGTCGCTGCACAGTCGCAGATCGAAATCCGCCAGCAGCCGGGCGAAGTCATGCTGCTCAAGGGCAGCGCGTCGCTCTCCGACGTGGTGAAGGCGCTCAATTCCATCGGCGCCACCCCGCAGGACCTGCTGGCGATCCTGCAGGCGCTGAAAGCATCGGGCGCGCTGCGTGCCGAGCTGGAGGTCATCTAGATGAACGGCATCGGCGGCGCCGACCTCTCATCGAAATTTGCGCTTGACGTCCAGGGCGTCAACCAGCTCAGGCTCGATGCCAAGAACGCGACGCCCGAGTCGCTGAAGCAGGCGGCGCAGCAGTTCGAGGCGGTGTTCATGAACATGCTGATGAAAAGCATGCGCGAGGCCGCCCCGCAGGACGGCATGCTCGACAGCGAACAGACCCGCATGTACACCTCGATGCTCGACCAGCAGCTGACGCAGCGCATGGCCAGCCGTGGCATCGGCCTGGCCGAGGTGATGGTGCGCCAGCTGTCCAGCGCGCTGGAAGTGCCGCCGCCGGGCGAGGGCGCCACGCAGAGCTTTCCGTTGAACGCGCCGCAAGCGGGCGCCGATCCACTCCGCGCCCAAGTCCCGCAAGGCGGGGTGGCGGCGTATGCCCCACAAGGGGACGCCGATCCACTACGCGCTAAAGTCCCGCATGGCGGGATGGAGTCGTATGCCCCAGGCCTGGTGGCGCCGCAGCCGGCGGCGGCCACGCCCGCTCGCAGCGGCGCCGCCCCTGCGCACGTCGAGGCCTTTGTGCAGCGCCTGCTGCCGCACGCCCAGGCGGCGAGCGCCAGCACCGGCATTCCCGCCCGCTTCATGCTGGGGCAGGCGGCGCTCGAGTCGGGCTGGGGCAAGGCTGAAATCCGCGGCGCCGACGGCCAGAACAGCCATAACCTGTTCGGCATCAAGGCCGGCGCCAGCTGGAAAGGCAAAACAGTCGACATCGTCACCACCGAATACGTCAACGGCAAGCCGCAGAAACAGGTGGACACGTTCCGCGCCTACGACTCCTACGCCGATTCCTTCCGTGACTACGCCAACCTGCTGCGCAACAACGCGCGCTACCAGAACGTGCTCGCGCAGGGGCATGATGCGGCCGGCTTTGCCCAGGGGCTGCAGCAGGCCGGCTATGCCACCGACCCGAAGTACGCTCAGAAACTGATGAGCGTGATTCGCCTGTTCGAAACCACCTGATTCAAGAAACCCGGGGATCTGCCGATTCCTCCATCAGTAGCATTCATTCCCTCCAATCCTGACCGGCGCGCATCGATATTATGGCAACCAGCATACTCAGCATCGGCCAGAGCGCACTTGCAGCCGCGCAGGTAGGACTCAGCACGACCGGCCACAACATCGCCAACGCTGCGACCCCGGGTTACAACCGCCAGGTCGCGGTGCAGGGGGCAGCCCAGGCACAGAGTTACGGCTTCGGCTTCATGGGCCAGGGCACCGAGATTTCCACGGTCAAGCGGATTTACAGCGAATTCCTGGGTGCGCAGGTGAATACGGCCCAGAGCACGAAAAGCGCGCTAGACAGCTATTCCACCCAGATCCAGCGGATCGACAACATGCTGGGCGACCCAACCTCGGGCTTGTCGCCTGCCTTGCAGGGCTTCTTCAGCGGCATGCAGGAGATGGCGTCCAACCCGTCGTCGATTCCCTCGCGGCAGGCCGCCTTGTCGTCTGCCGAGACGTTGGCCTCGCGTTTCCAGAGCATGGCCGGACGCCTGCAGGAGATCGAGCAGGGGGTCAACAGCCAGGTTACCTCGAGCGTCAATGTCATCAACAGCTATGCGCAACAGATCGCAAAACTGAACGATGCCATCAGCCTGGCCCAGGGCGCGAGCGGAAAACCGCCCAACGACCTGCTCGACCAGCGCGACCAGCTGGTGCTCGACCTGAACAAGGAAATCAAGGCGACGGTCGTCAAGCAGGGTGACGGCGGCTACAACATTTTCATCGGCAGCGGTCAGCCGCTGGTGGTGGGGGTGAAGACCTTCGGACTGACGACCGCCATTGCACCCAGCGATCCTCAGAAGCTTGAAGTCGCCTACCAGACCGCCGGCGGCAACGTAATCGTCGGCGCAAGCAGCCTGGGCGGCGGCAAGCTCGGCGGCCTGCTCGAATTCCGCAGCAAGACGCTGGAGCCCGCGCAGCAATCGCTCGATGACCTCGCCACCGGGCTTGCCGCCACCTTCAATGCCCAGCATCGCCTGGGGCAGGATCTCGACGGCAACCTGGGCGGTGATTTTTTCACCGTAACGGCCGGAACGGGGGCAGCCGGCTTTGCCGTCGCAATCGGCGACCCCAGGCAGATCGCTGCGGCCGCGCCGATCCGGACTGCAGTCACCACCGGCAACATTGGATCGGGTGCCATCAGCGCGGGCAGCGTAAACACGCCGCCGCCTCCCGATGCCAACCTGCAGCAGCCCGTCACGATCACCTTCACTTCCGCAACGACATTCGACGTGACGGGAACCGGGACGGGGAACCCAACCGGGTTGCCGTACACGCCAGGCGAAACGATTACCTACAACGGCTGGAGCTTCACGATCAGCGGTGCGCCTGCCGACACCGACACCTTTACGGTCGGCCCCAACGCCGGCGGCGTCGGCGACAACCGCAATGCCCTGCTGCTGACCGGCCTGCAGACCGCCAACGCCATGGGCGGCACCAGCTATCAGGGTGCGTATTCGCAACTGGTCAGCGAGATCGGCAACAAGAGCCGCGAACTCCAGGTGACCGGCACCGCCGCGGGCCTGCTGCTTTCCGAAGCGACGACCTCGCTGCAGAACGAATCGGGCGTCAACCTCGACGAAGAAGCGACCAATCTGTTGCGCTACCAGCAGGCTTATCAGGCAGCGGGCAAAGTGATGCAGATTGCCAGCCAGATGTTCGACGTGCTGCTCTCGCTCGGCCGATAAGGAGATACGACATCATGCGCATCAGCACCCAAACACTGTATGAAACAGGCGCCGCCCAGCTCGGCACCCTGCAGTCCAGCCTGGTCAAGACGCATCAGCAGATCGCCAGCGGCCGCCGCATCCTGACGCCGTCGGATGATCCGGTTGGCGCCGCACGTTCGCTTGAAGTGAGCCAGTCGCAGTCGCTGAACACGCAGTACGGCGTCAACCGCCAGCATGCCAAAAGCGCGCTCGGTGCGGTGGAGGGCACGCTGTCGAGCGTGACGGCGCTGCTGCAGGACGTGAAGACCAACGTCATCGCGGCCGGCAATGGCACGTACAGCGATACGGAACGCGGTTTTTTGGCCACCGAACTGCGCGGCCGCTTCGAACAACTGCTGGGCCTGGCCAACAGCCGCGATGCAACCGGCAACTACATGTTCTCCGGATTCCAGACCGCGACGCCTCCGTTTTCCGAGAGCGCGGCCGGCGTGGTGCAGTACGACGGCGACCAGGGGCAGCGGCTGATGCAGGTCGATTCCACCCGCCAGATGGCGGCCAGCAGCCCGGGGCAGACGGTGTTCCAGGGTGGCGGCCAGGATGTATTTGAAACCCTGAATGATCTCATCACCCTGCTGCAAGTCCCCGTCGTCGATGCTGCAGCCGCCACCGCACTGACGGATGGGCTGGCAATCGCCAATGGCAAGGTGGACCTGGCACTCGACAACGTGCTCACGGTCCGTGCCTCGGTCGGCTCGCGTCTGCAGGAACTCGATACGCTCGACAATGCGGGCGAGGATCGCCATCTCCAGTACAGCCAGATCCTGTCCGAATTGCAGGATCTCGATTACACCGAGGCGCTGACGCAGCTCTCGCAGCAGCAGTTCACCCTCGAAGCCGCGCAGCGCTCCTTCATGGCAGTCTCGGGCCTGTCGCTGTTCAAATTCCTGTGAACGCCCCCATGGCGACCCATGACACCCCGGCCAGCGAACGGCTCAACGCGCAGGTGATGCGATTGCTGTCCGGCGTATCGGCGCACGGCGACCAGCATCTGGCCGAAGTGGAGCGCGATCTGGTGCAGATGGACGTGCTGCTGGACGAGGCCATCAAAAAGCTCTGCGCGAGCTTCATGGCGATCCATCACGCAGTCGATCGACAGCAGGAAGCACTCGACGCGTTGCTGGTCGACGGCATGCCGTCGACCGAGTCAATGGCGCGTTTCGAGGCGCTGCGCGGCGAAATCCAGCAGCATGTCGGCGCCGCGGTGACCGGCCTGCAGTTTCAGGACATGACCAGCCAGCTGATCGGCCGCATGGTGCAGCACCTGGCGGGTCTGCGCGACGTGTTTGGCGCACTCGACACCAATGGGTCGGTGCTTCCGGAAAGCAACAATGAAGCCCTGCTGGAAACGCTAGGTGACATCAGCGACCGGGTGGGGGCGTGCTGCATCGTGCGGGCGGGCGGCGTGCGCAGCACGGTGAATCAGCGCCACATGGATAGCGGCGACATCGAACTGTTTTGACATCACGAAATACCGGGCATCAGTCCGAACATGGAAAAGAGCGGGAGCAACAATGATGAAAACAATACTTGCAGTGGATGACTCGGGCTCGCTGCGTCAGATGCTGTCATTCAGCCTGAAGGCCGCAGGCTATGGCGTGATCGAGGCGGTGGACGGGCAGGACGGCCTGAACAAGGCGAAGCTGCAAACAGTCGATCTGGTGCTGACCGACCAGAACATGCCGGGCATGGACGGTTTGGCGCTGATCAAGGCGCTGCGCGCACTGAAGAATTACAAGGATGTGCCGATATTGATGTTGACCACGGAGTCTGGTGACGACATGAAGGCCATGGGCCGTGCAGCAGGCGCCAATGGCTGGCTGGTCAAGCCCTTCGACCCGGCGCGGCTGACCGAAGTAGTGAAGAAGCTGATTGGCTGAGTCGCAGCCTGACAACGCAACACGCCGCACAATAAATCAACACGGAGTCCCAGCATGACAATCGATATGAGCCAGTTCTACCAGGTGTTTTTCGACGAAGCGGATGAACTGCTCGCCGAAATGGAGAAGCTGCTGCTGGCTCTCGACGTATCCGCGCCGGACAGCGAGGATCTGAATGCGATCTTTCGCGCGGCGCATTCGATCAAGGGCGGTGCCGCCACCTTCGCGTTCAACGACATCACAGAAGTCACCCACATGCTGGAGTCGCTGCTCGACCGCATCCGCAAGGGCGAGATGGCGCTGACGCCCGATCATGTGGAGGCCTTCCTGGTGTCCAAGGATGTCCTGACCATGCAAATGGATGGCCATCATCATGGTTCGAGCGTCGATCAGGATGCAGTGGGCAGCGTCTGTCTGCGATTGAAGGCGCTGTCGCAGGGCATCGCGGACGCCCCGCTTGCGGTGGCGACCCCGGCGCCCGCCGCTGCGGCCGAATCCGCCAGCGCCGCACCGGTGGCGGATGCGGACGGCAATTGCCTTTTCCGCATCGAACTGCCCGCGGTGCCCCAGCGCGATGTGGATGCGCTGGCAGCAGAACTGGGCCTGCTGGGAACGATCAGCCAGGAGACCTTGGCCGACCAGCGCGTGGTGTTCACCTTGACCACCCCCGAGAGCCAGGACAGCATCATCGCGATCTGCTCGTTCGTGCTCGACCCCGACGACCTCAAGATTACCCAGGGTGGTGCGCAAGCCGGCGCCGCTGAGGCGAAGCCGTCGGACGACGATCCCGGCTACGGAATTTTCGAGCCGGCGCACACGGAAGCGGCCCCCCAGCCGGCCGTTGCAGCGGCTCCCGCAGCCGAAGCCCGGAACCCTGGCCGCCGTGCCACCGACAAGGAAGGCAGCGGCCAGGAATCCTCGTCGATCCGGGTCGGCATTGAAAAAGTCGACCAATTGATCAACCTGGTCGGCGAGCTGGTCATCACCCAGGCCATGATCGAGCAGCGCATCAGCGTGCTTGACCCGATCCAGTACGAACGGCTGCTCAACAGCGTCGGCCAACTGACCCGCAACACGCGCGACCTGCAGGAAGCGGTCATGTCGATCCGCATGATGCCGATGGACTATGTGTTCTCGCGCTTCCCGCGCATGGTGCGCGACCTGGCCAGCAAGCTGGGCAAGAAAGTCGAATTCGTCACGCGCGGCGCCGCCACCGAACTCGACAAGGGCCTGATCGAACGCATCGTCGATCCGCTGACCCACCTGGTTCGCAACAGCGTCGACCACGGCATCGAAATGCCCGAGAAGCGCCGCGCCAACAACAAGAACGACACTGGCAAGCTGACCCTGTCGGCCGCGCACCAGGGCGGCAACATCGTGATCGAGGTGAGCGACGATGGTGGCGGCCTCAGTCGCGAAAGAATTCTCGACAAGGCCAAACAGCAAGGCCTGCCGGTATCGGACACGATGCCCGATGCCGAGGTCTGGCAACTCATCTTTGCGCCCGGTTTTTCCACCGCGGAAGTCGTCACCGACGTATCCGGACGCGGCGTCGGCATGGATGTGGTCAAGCGCAACATCACCGCGATGGGCGGCACCGTCGACATCCGTTCCGTTCCGGGCGCCGGCACCACCATCGCCATTTCGCTGCCGCTTACGCTGGCGATTCTCGACGGCATGTCGGTCAGGGTGGGCGAAGAGGTCTACATCCTGCCGCTGGGCTACGTTATCGAATCGCTGCAGCCGGCGGCTGCAGACGTCAAGGACATTGCCGGTCAGGGCCAGGTGGTCAAGATTCGCGAAGAGTATTTGCCGCTGATCCCGCTGTACCAGATTTTTGCCATCGAACCGAATTTCACCGACCCCACCCAAGGGATCGTCGTCATTCTCGAAGCAGACGGCAAAAAGGCCGCCCTGCTGGTCGACGCCCTGGTCGGGCAGCAGCAGGTCGTCGTCAAGAACCTCGAGTCGAACTTCCGCAAGGTGGCCGGCATTTCCGGCGCCACCATTCTGGGAGACGGCGGCGTGTCGCTGATTCTCGATGTTTCCGCACTGTTGCGCTCCAGCCGCCAGCTCAACGCCGACCCCGTTTTTTTCTGAGGCCAGATAAGGACCTAAGCCATGTCGTACAGCACGCAGACGCAAGCACAAACCGAAGCCGGAGAGGATGCCGGGAAAGAATTTCTGGCCTTCACTCTGGGCAAGGAAGAGTACGGCATCGACATCCTGCGGGTGCAGGAGATTCGCGGCTACGAGCCGGTCACCCGGATTGCCAATGCGCCCGATTTCATCAAGGGCGTGGTCAATCTGCGCGGCATCATCGTGCCGGTCGTCGATATGCGGATCAAGCTCAACCTGGGCTCGCCTACCTATGACCAGTTCACCGTGGTCATCATCCTGAGCATCGCCGGACGGGTCGTGGGCATGGTGGTGGACAGCGTCTCCGACGTCACCACGCTGTCGCCCGAGCAGGTGAAGCCTGCGCCGGAAATGGGGACCACCTTCGACAGCGATTACCTCATCGGCCTGGGCACGCTCAACGATCGCATGCTGATTCTGGTGGATATCGACAAGCTGATGTCCAGTGCCGAAATGGGGCTGATTGAAAAAATCGCAGCATAGCGCCCCGAAATCGCTTAACTCAGAAAAGGATATGGAAGTGTCATTTGCAAATATGAAAATCGGCATGCGTCTGGGTTTGGGTTTCGGCCTGGTGCTGGCGCTGTTGGCTGGCGTGGCCGGGTTGGGCCTGAGCAGCATGAGCCAAGAGGCAAAGACCCTGGACAATATCGTCAACAACAACGTCTATAAAATGAGTCTGGTGCAGGACATGTCGGAATCCGTGCACATTGTTTCGCGCGTGATCCGCACCCTCGTGCTGCTCCAAGACGATGCGGCACTCGAGCGTGAAAGCAAGAAGATCGAGGATGCCCGCGAAAAATACAACACCTCTGCCGCCGCGCTGGAAAAGACAGAAGCGAGCGAGGTGGGTAAAGCCATCCGCGCCAGGATGAAAGAGGCTCGACTCACCGCGCGGCCACTAAATGACAAGATTATCGAACTGGCCAAGGCCCACCAGGACGCCGAAGCTATCCAAATGCTGCTGAATGTGGCCGGGCCTGCCACGACGAAATGGCAGGAGGCGCTGGACGAGGCCATCGAAATTCAGAAAGAGATCAACAAGAAAGACCTGGCGGCGGCCGATCAAGCGGCCAGTTCGGCACATATTCTCATGCTTGCCCTGACCGGACTGGCGATGCTGCTCGGTGCAATTGTCGCTTGGTTCATCACCCGCTCCATCACGCGCCCGATCAATCAGGCCGTGAAAATCGCCCAAACCGTCGCTGCCGGTGATTTAACCAGCCGCATCGAAGTCCACTCGACGGATGAAACCGGTCAACTGCTGCAGGCGCTGAAAGACATGAACGAGAGTCTGGTGAACATCGTCGGCCAGGTGCGCACCGGCACCGACACGATTGCCACCGCATCGGGCCAGATCGCTGCCGGCAACCTCGATCTGTCGTCGCGCACCGAAGAACAAGCCAGCTCGCTGGAAGAAACCGCCAGCTCAATGGAAGAGTTGACCAGCACCGTCAAGCAGAACGCCGAGAACGCGCGCCAGGCCAACCAGCTGGTCGTCTCCACCGCCGACATTGCGGTCAAGGGCGGCCAGGTCGTCGGTCAGGTCGTCGACACCATGGCTTCCATCAAGGACAGCTCGCGCAAGATTTCCGACATCATCGGTGTCATCGACGGCATTGCGTTCCAGACCAATATTCTCGCGCTCAACGCCGCGGTGGAAGCCGCGCGTGCCGGTGAACAGGGCCGCGGCTTTGCCGTCGTCGCGACTGAAGTCCGCAATCTGGCGCAACGATCGGCGAGCGCCGCCAAGGAAATCAAGAGCCTGATCGAGGACTCCGTTGGCAAGGTCGATGCCGGAGGCAAGCTGGTCGACGAAGCCGGCAAGACCATGGACGAGATCGTCACCAGGCTATCACCCAGATGGACGACGTGACCCAGCAGAACGCCGCCCTGGTGGAGGAGGCCGCAGCCGCCTCCGAGAGCTTGCAGGATCAGGCGGCCAAACTTGCCGAGGCGGTGAGCGTGTTCAAACTGGAAGGCGCGGCATCCAGCGCGCGTCCTGCGCGTCCTGCGCACGCTGTGATCGCATTGCCGAAGGTCCATCCCAAAACCATGGCGGCGCCGGTTGCGCGACCGAAGAAGCTTGCGGTTGCCGGCGGCGGCCATGAGGAATGGGAAGAATTTTGAGCAGACGACAGCACTGATGTCCGGCCGGCCCTGAATCGGAATACCGTACATTTTCCTGCAGGCTTGGCGGAATAGGCCAGACGAAAATCTTGATCGAGAACTGTATTTTTTAATGTGGTCTTAAAGGCGGTTTTGCAATCATGAAATTGAAATCAAAAATTATTCTGAGCATGGGGATGGTGTTCATGCTTTTCAGCGTTGCGATCGGCGTGGCGCTGACCGGAATGCAGAGCAACAAGAACCGGTTCGAGACTTTTCTCGAACAGGACTTGGCGCTGGCCCAGGCGACCAACAATCTTTATGCCCACGGCCTGCAAATGGGCCAGGCCTTGCGCAACATCGTCATGGACTCGACCAATCAGGCGGCTTACAAAAACCTGGAGGCTTCGGCCGCCGAGTTCGAGTCAAGCAGCCAGACCGCCCTGGCACTGGCCGCAACCGATCCCGCCGACCTGAAAATCCTGGAAGAGGTGGTGGCTTTCCGTGAGCAACAGATCCCGCTGCAGGCCAAAGTCGTTTCGCTGGCAAGCACCGATCAGGCCGCGGCTATCGCGGTCATCAGCCAGGAAGAAACCCCGGTGTGGCGCAATATCCGGACGCGCCTGATGAATTTCAATAAGGAAAAAAGTGCCGAAGTCGAACAGACCAAGGCTGAGATGTCCGCATTCAGTGAGCGCATGCTGATGATCACGCTGGTGCTGGTGGTGGTGGCGCTGGTCGTGGCAAGCGTGATCGTTTTCTGGCTGGTGCGTCATATCATGAAGCAGCTGGGCGGTGAGCCTGCCTATGCGGTGGAGGTTGCCCGCGCGATTTCGGAGGGAGACTTTTCCATGTCGGTCAACCTCGAAAGAGGCGATACATCAAGCCTGCTGTATGCCATCAACGCAATGCGTCAGAACCTGACCGGGACGATCGGCGATATCCGGAATGCGACCGAGACCATCGCCACCGCGTCGAGCCAGATTGCCGTCGGCAACCTCGACCTGTCTTCCCGTACCGAAGAGCAGGCGTCCAGCCTGGAAGAGACCGCCAGCTCGATGGAAGAACTGACCAGCACCGTCAAGCAGAACGCCGACAACGCGCGCCAGGCCAACCAGCTGGTTGTCTCCACCGCCGACATTGCAGTCAAGGGCGGCCAGGTCGTCGGCCAGGTCGTCGACACCATGGCCTCCATCAAAGACAGCTCGCGCAAGATTGCCGACATTATCGGCGTCATCGACGGCATCGCGTTCCAGACCAACATCCTGGCCCTGAACGCCGCGGTGGAAGCCGCGCGCGCCGGCGAGCAGGGGCGCGGCTTCGCAGTCGTCGCCTCAGAAGTGCGCAACCTGGCGCAGCGTTCGGCGGGTGCGGCCAAGGAAATCAAGGGCCTGATCGAGGATTCGGTCGGCAAGGTCGACGCCGGCGGCAAGCTGGTCGACGAAGCCGGCAAGACCATGGACGAGATCGTCACCTCGGTC
>NCGX01000046.1 GCA_002256995.1 Hydrogenophilales bacterium 16-64-40 | reverse complement strand
CAGCATGTGCACTTCGTCGATGATGTAGACCTTGTAGCGCCCCACCGTCGGCGCGTACTGCGCGTTGTCGAGCACCTCGCGCATGTTGTCGACGCCGGTGTTCGACGCGGCGTCCAGTTCGAGCAGGTCGACGAAGCGCCCCGCATCGATCTGGGTGCACGCCGAACACGTGCCGCAAGGCGTCGCGGTGACCCCGGTTTCGCAGTTGAGGCATTTGGCTAGGATGCGCGCCAGCGTGGTCTTGCCCACCCCGCGCGTGCCGGTCAGCAGATAGGCGTGATGCAGCCGCCCCTGGGTGAGCGCGTTGGAGAGCGCCTGCACCACGTGTTCCTGCCCCTTGAGGTCGGCAAACACGCGCGGCCGCCACTTGCGCGCCAGCGCAAGAGCGGGGGATGCAGCGTCGCCGAGGAGATCAGTCATGGGTATTTAAAAAAGCGGGAACCATTCCTGGCTGCATTGGGGTGGGGACAAGGCGGAGCGCCGCAGACAGTACACAAGGTACGGCAAGGCGCGACAACGCAGTACCCACCCCAATGCAGCCAGGAATGGCGAGCCTTACCCCGGCACTGGCATCGGTCGCTGTGGCTGCTTCCTTCCGGACCTGACCCGATTCACAACTTAGCCATGCGGGGAGACCCGCCGCGTTCATTTTAACCCGGATGTTTCATAAATTCGCGTCCGCCCGCGCGCTTATTCCTCGTCCCCCGGCACGGCCAGGCGGCGTTTTTTGACCGCGCCGGCCAGCAGATGCAGCAGGGGAACGGTGTCATCCCAGCCGATGCAGGCGTCGGTGATCGACTTGCCGTATTCCAGCGGCTGGCCGGGAACCAGATCCTGGCGCCCCGGGCTGAGATGGCTTTCGATCATCGCGCCGATGATGCGGGTGTCGCCGCCCGCCACCTGCGCGGCGACGTCGGCGCCCACGTCGAGTTGGCGCTGGTACTGCTTGCTCGAATTGGCGTGCGAGAAGTCGATCATCAGCTGCTGGCGCAAGCCGGCCGCGGCCAGCTCGCCGCAGGCCTGGTTGACGCTTGCGGCATCGTAGTTGGGCGCCTTGCCGCCGCGCAGGATGACGTGGGCGTCCTCGTTGCCGGAGGTGCTGAACACGCCGACATGGCCCGACTTGGTGATCGAGATGAAATGGTGGCGGGCGGCCGCCGCCTTGATCGCCTCGACCGCGATCCGCAGGCTGCCGTCGGTGCCGTTCTTGAATCCCACCGGGCACGACAGCCCCGAGGCCAGCTGGCGGTGCGACGGCGACTCGGTGGTGCGCGCGCCGATGGCGCCCCAGCCCACCAGGTCGGCGATGTATTGCGGCGAGATCAGATCGAGGAATTCGGTCGCGCAGGGCAGGCCGACTTCGTTGATCTCCAGCAGCAGTTTGCGCGCCAGGCGCAGGCCCTCGTTGATGTCGAAGCTCTCGTCCAGGTGCGGGTCGTTGATCAGCCCCTTCCAGCCCACCGTGGTGCGCGGCTTCTCGAAGTACACCCGCATCACGATGATGACCTCGTGCGCCAGTTCGTCGGCCAGCGGCTTCAGTTTCTTCGCATAGTCGAGCGCGGCGGCAGGATCGTGGATGGAGCACGGGCCGACGATGAGAAACATGCGGTCGTCCGCCCCGCGCAACACGTCATGAATGGCGCTGCGCGCATGCGCGACATGCGCCAGCACGGTCTCGTTGGCGCGCAGTTCGCGCATGATCTGCATCGGGGCGAGCAGTTCGCCGCTTTGCTCGATGCGGGTGTCGTCGGTTCGGGTGGCAGGCATTTTCAGGCTCCGTATGGTTTGCTTTGACCCGCTGCGGCTTAAACAAAAAAACCGCCAGGGGGCTGGCGGTTTCGTTAAGGCGTAGCTGTTCGTCTCAGCGCCTCCCGACCGCCTGTGGCGTGGGATAAAAGCGGCTAAAAAAGAACATTTCGGCACGAATCATGCATTGCAGTCTACCAAACCCGGCCGGATCACGCCAAGTGCTTTCACAGCGGCGAGATTCACGCCGCGCGCAGACACCGCAGCCGCGGCGTTAACGTATAAGCGTGAGAAATAAAAAGGACACAGGGTGGAAATGACGGCGAAGGCGACAGACCATCGGCACCCCGACCAGGAATTGCGGCGCGACAGGCGCCGGGGCACGGCCGTTGGCGCTTGAGATGAGGCGCTTGGTCATTCCCGGCGAAAATCATCTTTATGTTCGCCAGCGCACTGAACGGTGCAGGGCATTCGCCTACAATTTCTTTTGAAGCCTCAAACTCCGGCCGGGGCGGCCGTTAACCAACGCACCTCACACTTGAAGCATAGCCACATCGGCCAAGCCGAAGCCGCACCGAAAATCGCCAAGTCATGGATTTTTTTCCATAATGAAATTCCACAATAACGCAGAAGGATGGACGTCATGCAAACAGTACCCGGCAAGCGCATTGCTTTACTCTCCGTTTCATTGGCTCTGTCCGCCTGCGGCGGCGGCGGGGGCGGCGGCGGCACTGTGCCGACCGGTACGTCCACCGTCCCCACAGCATTCACAACATGGAGCGCTGTGCAGCCCGGCGTGGAGTACAAGGCCGATGGCCTGGGCCAGGAAGTCACGGGAACGGCATCCGGCGGACAGTTTGTCGCAATCTCACCTTCGGGCGTGACGGACGGTTACAGCGCCTATTTGACGTTCGATTCGGCCTTCGAGTTAACCAAGTTGGCGCTGACGACCCCCGACCCTTCCCTGGTGGTCCTCGATAAAACCGCCGCTGGCACCACCTTCGCTGACTTGACGTTGTCCCCGGGAACAATCCCTCAATTCGTGGGCGCCAGGAATTCCACCAGCGTAGCGGTCATGGCCAAACCCATTGACCTTGGCTGGGATTACCAGACCTTCGGCATTTGGGAAACCGGCCGGGATAGCCTGACCAGCAGGAAATTTGGCGCCATGAGCGTGGGCAACAACGCTGGCACGGCCATCCCGGGCAGTGGCACAGCCACCTTTGCCGGCTATGCCACCGGCAGCTATGTCAGCCCGGCCGGCACGGGCACCACCGTCTTTGCAGACCTGACGGTAGACGCCGATTTTGGCACCCAAACTTTGATCTTCAAAGCGGACAACACCCAAACCTCATCAGACTGGGTTACGTTTACCCCAAACAATAATCTGAATCTGAACGGCACCCTGAGCTATGCGGCAGGCACAAACCGCTTTACCGGAACGGTAAACTCTGTCGGCGGACTGACGGGCAATTCGACCGGCCAGTTCTATGGCCCGAATGCCGAAGAACTGGGTGGCGTGTTCCTCCTGCAGGGGGGCGGCGTCGAAACCTATGCGGGCGCGTACGGCGCCAAGCAGACACCCTGAGATGAGGCGTTTCGGTGCGGTGCTGGCCTGCGTTGCGGCGCTGCAGGCGGCTCCCGTGCTGGCCGCGGAAGGTCCGGCCGGCACAAGCGAGGAAACGGGCGCCACCTACCAGGCGCGCTTCCTCCTTGGCGTCGAAGCCTTGCATGCAGGCAATCCGATGCGCGCGGCGGCGATTTTCGAGCCGCTGCTAGCCGAAACCGGCAGCCCGCGGGTCAAGCTGGAGCTCGCTCGCGCGCTTTACCTGTTGCAGGATTACGAACGTTCCGAACAGCTGTTTCGCGAGGTGCTGGCGCGCCCGGATCTGCCTTGGCGGGTGGGCGAGAACATCCGCGTCTACCTTGACGAAATCGACATGGCCACGGGCGTCATCAAGTTTTCCGTCGGCGTGGTCAGCGACTCGAATCCGCGCAACTTCACCAACAGCCGCGAGGTGATGATCGGCGGCCAGACGCTGGCCGTGGTGCCGCCCGAGGACAACCGCCAGGTCACCGGCGTCAGGCTGTCGGTTCGCGGCTATCGGCCGCTCGACAAAAGACGCCAGACCACGGCCTTCTTCACCGCCGCCTATGCCGATTTCCCGGGGGCCACGTTCGACCGCCTGAGCGGCGACGTCGGCCTGGCACAGGCGGTGCCGGGCCTGTCCTGGCTCAAGGCCAAGGCGGGCTTTGAAGGGGCCCGGCTGGATGGCCGCACCCTCTACCGTTTCCCCTATGTTGGCGCGTTGGCCGCCATGGCGCCGTCGGACGGCTACCGCCTGCTGGGGGAGTTGAAACTCGGCAGGCTGCAGGTGCCGCAGATGCCGCATCTGGATTCCAACAACCTGTTCCTGGTCGGCAAGCTGATACCCGCCGGCGCTTGGCCTCGCCTTCAGCAACGAGGCCACGCTGGAACGGGCGGACGCCAGCGAAGCGGCTTATTCCTACCGCGGCGGCAGCCTCGGCGGCACGGTGGTCTGGCCGTCCGACACCTTGGATACGCGTTTCACCCTGTATGGTTCTGCCGGCGTTCGCAGGTACGACGGCGTCGACCCGCTTTTCGGCAACCGGCGTCAGGACACGCGTTACACGGCAAGCCTGGACCTGCTGCGGCCTTCGCTGCGCATCCGCGGCTATCAACCGCAGATCGGCATCGTCTATGAAAGAACGGACTCGACGCTGGACTTCTTCAGCTTTAGCAAGCTGGGACTGCGTTTCCAGCTGGAGAGCTGACTGCAGCGGGATGCTGCTCAGCCGCCGAATTCATTAATCTCGACGTCGGCTGCCGGGATGCTCAATCCCTGGAGCCTTACTGGGCTTCTGATATGAGCCTGATCAGACTGTGTCTTGCCGCAATGTCTCAGCCACCGTTGTCAGCGAATATTGCGTCGCGGGATAGTGTGCCCGAGCCTGTTTGATTCTTTCTACGCCAGCTGATTCGCACGATCGCCGTAAAGCGCAGAGAGCAGATCAAGCCGCGTCACGATACCGATCAGGCGACCATCCGTTTCTGTGATGGGGAGATGATTGATGCCGTTTTCCGAAAAGGTCAGGAATGCTTCGGTCAGCGGCGTATCCACCCGAGCTGAGATAACCGGCGTGCTCATGATGCGTCCGGTGGTGGGGATCGATTTGCGCCTGAAGATCTCTTTCAGCCGATGGATGAGGCTTTCGCAAATGCGCCAGTCCACGGCATGGAGAAAATCCACGATGGTGACCATGCCCACCACCCTGTCGTGCTGGTCCGTTACCGGCACACCGCGGATACCGTGTTTTTTCATCAGTGCCCACAGCGTACGCAGATCGGTCTCCGCCTTCACTGTCACCACATCGTGCGTCATGATGTCGCCAAGGCTCATTCCACCAAAACCGCGCTGGTGTGCGTGAAGCGTGGCAAGGCCATAAATCCGGGTAAGGTCTTCGCTGTTGACGTCGATGTAGCCGTCCATTTCGCGTAGCGCGACGACCAGATCTTCCCGATCAAAACTCAGTT
Source organism: Hydrogenophilales bacterium 16-64-40 (assembly GCA_002256995.1). Taxonomy (GTDB): domain Bacteria; phylum Pseudomonadota; class Gammaproteobacteria; order Burkholderiales; family Thiobacillaceae; genus Thiobacillus. The sequence goes on along the minus strand of NCGX01000046.1, from coordinate 972 downwards.
TGACTGGCGAAGGCTTGCTGGCCCTGTGGGGGCGGTCCGTCTTGCCGGGAAGAGCGATATTGGCAGGGTAGCGCCGTCCCAGGATGAGATTGTTGATCAACAGCGCTACGCCAAGCAGGATCACCACATTCGCCAGCACCGGCATCAACATGAAATGGAAGCCGAGCGAGTGAATTTCCTGGTCGCCTATAACCGTCAGCAAGGCCGTTGCGCCACCGGGAGGATGCAGGCAGCGCAGGTAATACATGGCACCGATGGACAGGCCGACGGACAAGCCTGCGGCCAGAGAGACATTGGGGATGGTCGTTGCACACGCAATGCCAATAAACGCCGAGACCAGATGCCCGCCGGCGAAGGCCCACGGCTGGGATAAGGGGCTATGCGGCGCGCCCAGCAACAACACCGTGGAAGCTCCCATGGAGGCCAGCATGAAAGGGAGCGTGGCGCCGCCGATATAACGCTGCGCAAGCAGCGTGGTGAGAAAGATGGCGAGAATGCCTCCCAGACCCGAGAGCAGCTTCTCGCGATGCGTGACGATGGCCTGTTGCGGAAACAGCCGGGAGAAGATGCCGGTCTTTTGCATGGCTACATGGTTCTACGGCTTCGAAAATGAATGGGCAATGAACAGCCAGGACGCAAACCTTGGCTACGCCTACCCAAGCCCGGACTCAGGCCGTCCCGCCCACCGTCAACCCCTCGATCCTCAACGTCGGCTGACCCACGCCGACCGGCACGCTCTGGCCTTCCTTGCCGCACGTGCCCACGCCCGAATCCATCTCCATGTCGTTGCCGATCATCGAGACGCGGGTCAGCACTTCGGGACCGTTGCCGATGAGGGTGGCGCCTTTGACCGGGTAGGTGATCTTGCCGTCCTCGATCATGTAGGCCTCGGCGGCGGAGAAGACGAATTTGCCGCTGGTGATGTCGACCTGGCCGCCGCCGAAGTTGACGGCGTAGAGGCCGTTCTTCACC
>NCGX01000005.1 GCA_002256995.1 Hydrogenophilales bacterium 16-64-40 | reverse complement strand
AGTCGACTATCTGGTCAACCGGCGCGACGTCGCGACCAACGCCTTCAGCGTCGCGCGCGACTGGCGCTTCGAAAACGATGCCGTCGCCGCCTATGTGAGCGATACCTTTTCGCTGCTCAACGACAAGCTCAAGGTCACCCCGGGCGTCCGTTATGAACAGATCGACTCCTACCGTCGCGACAACAAGAACGGGCAGGAAGGAACCAACACGACCCGTGACTGGCTGCCCGGCGTGGACATCGGCTACCAGGCAAACGACGCCCTGTTCCTGTTCGCCAATTTCCACAAATCCCTGCGTCCCGTGCAGTTCACGCAAGTCACCTATGGTGGCGAGAATCTGGCTGCCGAGCGCGCGAAGAACTACGAGGCAGGCGTGCGCCTGAGCCCGACCCGGAACGTCGATACCGCGCTCACCGCCTTCCGCTTCGACTTCGACAACAAGCTCGAATACGTGAGCGCCGAGGGTGCTTTCCGCAACCTCGGCGAAGCCCGCCACCAGGGTATTGAAGCCGAACTCGGCTGGCGGCCCGCGGGGGTCCGTGGACTCGAATTCAAGACCGCTTACACCTATGTCGACACCGAACAGCTTTCCGGCCAGTTTGAGGGCAACGAACTGCCCCTGGCGCCGCATCATCAGGTCAATCTCCAAACCAACTACCGCAGCGGCGCCTGGAATTGGAATGTGAACGGCCTCTACCAGAGCGCGGCATTCTCCAACGGCGCCAACACGGTTGCCGAAAATGCATCCGGCTCGGTGGGGAAAATCCCATCCTATTCGGTATGGAACGCGCAAGTCACCCATGACTTCAGCTGGAACAGCACGAAAATGAAGGCGGGACTGGCGATCAACAACCTGTTCGACCGGGATTACTACTTCCGTGGCGTCGACTTCAGCCAGGGCCTGATGCCGGCGCCGGGCCGGGCTGCTTTGCTTACGCTGCAAATGGACATGTAAGAGAAGCCAACATGCGAGCGCTCATCCTATGGGCTCTCGTGCCCACCGATTCGGCCGAACGGCCACCCGGTTCAAAGCGCAGCCCCGCGCTTTGACATCGATAATAGGAACCATATTATTCGCATCTCCTCGATTCCCTGCTCATGACCGCTCGAGCATCGAGGCGCCCTGCCAGCCACTGACCGCTCCCTCCGCGGGGATGGATCCCAGCCAGCACTTTGCTTTGCGGCGACTTTCATTCATCCAACGACAAAAAAGGCTAGATCCATGACATTCCGTCTCTCCGTGCTGGCAGGCGCACTTTCGCTCGCGTTTGCGGCTACGCCCGCCACACCACGAAAGTCAACGGCAAACGTACGACTTTCCAGGCAGTGGTCGACAACGTGACGAACGAAAACTACTGGAGCACGGCCGGCAACGGCCTGCAGGGGGTCGGCGCGCCGCGCACGCTGAAGTTGACGACGAAGGTCGACCTCTGAGCGCCACGGTGCACGGCGCGCGGACTGTCGTACGTCGAACAACAGGGGAACCGGCATCGATGACAGCGCGCCAAGCCTTGCCGTCGTTGACCCGCGACTTCGGACGGCTTTCGCGGTGACGGCGCGCCACGTCGTATTCAAGCTCCATCTCTATACCGGCCTGCTCGTCGGGCTGCTCATGATGGTGAGCGGTCTTACCGGCAGCGTGCTGGTGTTCCGGGAAGAGCTCGATGCCCTCGCACAACCGGAACTGCTCGCCACCGCGCAACAAGGCGAGCGTGTCACAGTGGACGCGGTGCTGCAGACGGTGCGGCGCGCGTACCCCGCCGACCGGCCGTTTGCGATCCGCATGCCGCGCACGCCGCAGCAGACCTATCTCGTCAAGCTGAACAGCGCGCATGGCCTGTTCGTCTACGTCGATCCGCACAACGGCAGCATCCTCGGCGCACATCGTCAGGATCAGTCCATGCTCGGGTGGATCTCGCTGCTCCACACCGAACTGCTGGCCGGCGAGGCGGGCGAAACGGCGCTCGGCATCGGCGGTTTGCTGCTGATAGGCCTGTGCGTGACGGGGCTCGTTGTCTGGTGGCCGCGAAATGGAAAGATTTCGCAGGGCTTCAAAATCCAGTGGCCCGCGCGCTGGAAAAGGCTCAACTTCGATCTGCATCGCGTATCTGGCATCTACGCGGCGCTGTTTCTATTGATCACGGCTGCTACGGGCGCCGCATTCGTATTCAACGAAACCGCGATCGATCTCGTCGACGCAGTGACAGCGAGTGCGCCGCGGGCTACGCCGCCGCGGGTCGAATCCGCCCGCCCGGGGACCCCCACGCGTTCGCTCGATACGCTGCTGCGTCAGGCCGACCGCGCGCTGCCGGCCCCGACGACCTGGATCAGCCTCCCGCAAACACCGCAGGCGCCTGTCGTGGTGCGCAAGAAACTTGCACAGGAACTGCATCCGAACGGGAGAAATTTCGTTTATCTCGATCAACATTCGGGCCGTGTACTGCAGCTGGAACATGCGTTGGCCGCCCCGCTCGGCACCCGCGTTTTCAACACGTTTTATCCGCTGCATATCGGCGCAGTCGCGGGAACGCCCACACGTGTCCTGCAGGTGATCGTCGGCCTCGCGCCGACCCTGCTGCTGGTCACCGGTTTCGTCATGTGGAAAAACCGCAGGGAGCGGAAGCGCTAGTCCCGAGCCCGGCGCGCAGCCGCTTCCTGCCGGCTCGCCCCCTATTTCCGCACCGCGCCCCGACGCAGCTCCAGTCCATTTGACTATGCTAATAAGAACCATTATTATTCTCATTGTTTTAATCCCTCCTCGCGAGCTTGATACCGGAGGGGCTGAAACGCCCTGCCAGCCAGGGGCGCCGAGATGCGTCCCGAGCCCGCACTGTTCGATATTTTTTAACTGGATACCGCCGGGATGAACCCTTCGCTTGCCGCCGCACTCACCCAACAACCCAATCCCAGGGTTGAGCGGTCGCATCCGGCATCGCCCGCGTTCCGGCAGACGCACATTTCTCCCGCCGCGCTCGTTGGGGTGACGCTCGCGCACGCCGGTCTGCTCGGCCTGCTGGTGTTCATGCCCAAGGCGCCCGAACCGCTCACACCACCGCGCCCCCTGATGGTGAGCCTGGTCCAGCCCAAGATCGAAGCGCCGCGACCCGAACCCCAGCCGACCCAGCCGGTGGTCAAACCCGTGGTCAAGCCGCCGCCCGTACGGGCCGCCACGCCCGCGCCCGCGCCGCTTCCCCGACCGGTGATCAAAGCGTCTGAGCCCACGCCCGCCCCGGTCGCGGAAGTATCACCACCACCCGCGCCGGCGATCGAGGTCGCCCAGGCGGCGCCATCGCCCGCCCAGCCCGCTACGCCGGCGCATCCCGCCGATTACCTGGCCAATCCCAAGCCGCCGTATCCGGCCCTGTCGAAACGCTTGGGCGAGGAAGGCACGGTCCGGCTCAACATTCTGGTCACTCCGGACGGCAGCGTCGCGCAGCTCGAACTGTTGGAGAGCAGCGGGCACCCGCGTCTCGACCGTTCCGCCATGGCAACCGTGCGGTCACAGTGGAAATTCGAGCCCGCCCGCCAGGGCGGCAGGGCGGTGGCCGCATGGGTCGTCGTACCGATTCAGTTCACCCTCAGGAGTTAACACGCATGGAACCCACCGCCACTCAGAGCCAACTGGGCTTTGCACACTTCATCGCGCAGGCCGACGGCCTGGCGCATTTTCTGCTCGTCGTGCTGGTCGCAATGTCGGTCATCACGTGGTATCTGATCGCCAGCAAGAGCATTACAAACTGGCGCATGAAGAAGCATTCGCAGGCGTTTCTGGCACGCTTCTGGGACGCCCCCGGTCTCGCATCGGTGGGCGAATATCTGCAGAACCACGGCGTCAACGATCCGTTTTCGCATCTGACCCACCACGGGCTCAAGGCCGCAGAGCAGTACCGCAACAAGACCGGGCAGCGTCTGATCGAGTCCGGGTCAGAAGACGAATTCCTTACCCGTGCACTGCGCCGGGCGATCACCCAGGACACGGCACGGCTCGAATATGGCCACACCATGCTGGCCTCGATCGCATCGAGCGCGCCGTTCGTCGGCCTGTTCGGCACGGTTTGGGGCATCTACCACGCGCTGGTCAACATCGGAATGAGCGGTTCGGGCAGCCTCGACCAAGTCGCGGGACCGGTTGGCGAGGCGCTGATCATGACCGCGCTGGGCCTCGCCGTGGCGATTCCGGCGGTGCTCGCATACAACTTCTTCAACCGCGCGAAGCGCACCGTGCTGACCGAGGTCGACGGATTCGCGCATGACCTGTTCGCCTTCATGTTGACGGGGATACGCAACAACACGGTTGTCGACAAGGACGTGGCGCGGGTCTATACCGCGCCGGCGGCAAGGAGTGCGTGATGGCTTTTGGCGGACTCACGAACGATAGCGGCGACAGCGACAACGCGGAGATCAACATGATCCCGCTGATCGACGTGATGCTGGTGCTGCTGGTCATTTTCATCATCACCGCACCCTTGATGACGCACGCAGTCAAGGTCGACCTGCCGGTCGCGGCGAGCCAGCCGAACGACGTCAAGCCCGAAACCATCCAGCTCTCGATCAAGACCGACGGCTCGGTGTACTGGAATGCCGAACCGGTTGACGCCGCCGCCTGGCAGGCGCGCATGGAAGCGGCCGCGCAGCAGACGCCGCAACCGGAAATTCACATCCGGGCGGACGGCGAACTCGCCTACAAGAACGTCGTGAAGATCATGGCCGATGCCGCACAGGCAGGTCTTGGCAAGCTCGGCTTCGTCACCGATCCGGGCGCCTCCGTCCGTTAACCCGTCAGATTCAGGCTATCCATGACCCTTACTGCCATCGCCCTCGTCGGCAACCCCAACGTCGGCAAATCCGTGTTGTTTCACCGGCTGACCGGCGCATACGTCAACGTCTCCAACTACCCCGGGACCACGGTCGAGGTCGCGCGAGCGCCGGCGCGTTTCGATGCGGGGGTGGACCTCATCGATACCCCCGGTGTATTGACGCTGCCCGCACGCAGCGACGACGAGCGCGCCACGATGCGCGCGCTCCTGCACGAACCGCTGCGCGCCGTGATCCAGGTGGGCGACGCCAAGAACCTGCGCCGTTCGCTGACGCTCACCGCGTTGCTGGCGGACCTCGGCTTGCCGACCGTGGTGGCGCTCAACATGCATGACGAAGCCGGCGCGCGCGGGATGACGGTCGACGCGTCGGCGCTATCCGCCGCACTCGGCGCACCGGTGGTTCCCACCGTTGCCACTGGCGGCGAAGGCATTGCACAGCTCACGCGCCATCTGCCTCTGGCCCGCTCGCTGCTGCCGCTGCTGCACTACGATGCCGCGGCGGAAGCGGCGATTACCGACCTGGCTGCGCGCATCGCCGCCGTCGCCCCGCACCCCCGGCTCGCCGCCCGCGGGCTCGCGATTCTCTATCTGGGGCAGGACAAGGAAGTCGAAGCCTGGTTGCAGGAGACGGCGGGCGAGGCCTATGCCGCGCTCACCGCCCTGCGGGAAGCCGCGCACGCCGGCGGCGTGACGCCTGCCGCGCTGGCGCACGAACGCGGCGAAGCCGCAGGCACGCTGGCCGCCCGGGTCACCGCGCGCGGCGCGCAACCCAGTCCCTTGCTCGCGCACAGGATCGGCCAACTGGTCATCCACCGCGTGTGGGCGTGGCCGATCCTGCTCGCTGTGCTGTTCGTGGTCTACGAATTCGTCGGCGTGTTCGGCGCCGGAACCTTGGTGGGACTGCTGGAGGAAAATCTGTTCGGCAAGCATCTCAACCCGGCCATCACCGGATTCGTCCAGCAGTACATTCAGATCGGCTGGCTGGCAGACCTGCTGGTCGGGCAATACGGTCTGTGGACGATGGGCATGACCTACGCGCTGGCGTTGATCCTGCCGATCGTCACCACTTTCTTCATCGCCTTCGGCCTGCTCGAGGATTCGGGGTACTTCGCGCGGCTGTCGGTGCTGGCCAACCGCCTGTTCAAACTGATCGGCCTCAACGGCCGCGCCGTGCTGCCAATGGTGCTGGGGCTTGGCTGCGTGACCATGGCCACGCTGACCACCCGCATCCTGCACAGCCCGCGCGAGCGCCTGATCACGATCTTTCTGATGGCGCTGGCGATTCCGTGCTCGGCGCAATTGGGCGTCGTGCTCGGCCTGCTCGGCGCTGTTTCTTTCTCCGCCCTGCTGATCTGGGTGGCGGCGATGGTCGCGGTCTTGATGCTCGCGGGTTTTCTGGCCGCCAAGCTGATCCCCGGACGGCGCATCCCGCTGGTCACCGAAATGCCGCCGATCCGGCTGCCGCTTGCCGGCAACGTCGCCAAAAAAACCGTCGGGCGCCTGAAGTGGTATTTGGTCGAAGTCATCCCGCTGTTCCTGCTCGGCACGCTGATCATGTTCATCCTCGACCGCTTCGGCGCGCTGCCCGCGATCATCTCGGCCGGCGAGCCGCTGGTATCGGGCTGGCTGGGGCTGCCCAAGGAGGCCAGCGCCGCCTTCGTGATGGGCTTTCTGCGGCGTGACTTCGGCGCCACCGGCCTGTTCGCCTTGAGCAGCCAGTTGACCCCGATTCAGGCCGTGGTCGGCATGGTCACGATCACCCTGTTCGTTCCGTGCATCGCAAGCATGATGGTGATCGTGAAGGAACAGGGGCTGAAGATCGCTGCAGCCATGCTCGCGTTCATCATTCCCTTCGCATTTCTGGTCGGGGGGCTGCTCAATTTGCTGCTGCACGCGGTGTGGAGCGCAGCATGAACACTGCCGCCAAGACAAGCCGCGTTCCCCTCAGCTTCCTGCTGCCGGGCGCTCGAGTCAACGTCGACACGCTCGACGATGCCATCGATTCGCAACAGCGCGAACAACTCATCGCTTACGGCCTGGCGCCCGATCGTTTGGTCGTGGTGCTGCAGCAGCGCCCAATGACCATCGTCATGATCGACGAAGTCGAGCTGGCGCTGGAAGACAGCGTCGCGCGCCATGTCTGGGTGAAGCGGAAATGACTGACGCCTCGCCTTACGCGTCGAGCCGCGGGTGCCGCAATGAGCCTTGCGCACCCGGGTCTCGGCAGGCAGGGATTCGCCACCGACCCAAATAACTGTAGTTGGACGCAGACCGTCCGTTTTTTAAACCAACAGCCAGCCAGCCGCACCTCGCGTCAAGCCAGCCAGATTCATCTGACGCCAGGGAGCAATCAATGAACCGTATCACCCGTAGTCTCAGCCAACATGGCACGTCACAGGCCCTCGCTCTGTCCCCGCTGGCGGTGGCCGTGGCCGTGGCACTCAATTTCCCTGCCCAGGGGATTGCCGCCGAAATTGAACTGCCGCGAATCGACGTCATCGCCGGCGGCGAAGAAGCCATCGCCAAGCAACCGGGCTCCGTCTCGATCGTCAGCAAGGAGCAACTCGAACGTATTCAGCCGCTCTCCACCGAGGACGCCCTGCGCCAGGTTCCAGGCGTCCACATCAAAGGCGAAGAAGAGACGGCAGTTGTTGCCAACATCGGCATCCGTGGCCTGAACGCCGCGGACTACAAGACGCTGGTTCTTGAAGATGGCGTGCCCATCGCGCCCGGCCTGTTCGTGGGTAACGGCCGCTACTACAACCCGCGCATCCAGCGGATGGACGAAATCGAAGTGCTGAAGGGCGCCGCTGCGCTGCGCTACGGCCCCAACACTATCGGCGGCGTCATCAACTACAAGACCAAGGATCCCATCGACGGCTTCGCCGTCTCGGGCCGCGTCGGCACGCACAACTATCGCGAAGCCACGATCGAAGCCGGCGGCTCGACCCCTTCGGGCGAAGCCGAGGCCGGCTTGCTCTACACCCGCGCGTCGAGCGACGGCTTCCAGGACAAGGATTTCGAGATGCAGGACCTGATGGTCAAGGCCGGCATGGCGCTGGGGGACAACCAGTGGTTGGGCGCGAAATTCGGTTATTACGAAAACGACGCCAATATTTCCTATCGCGGTCTGTTTCTTGGCGAGTACAACGCCGGCGCCGAGCACAACCCCGCGCCGGACGACTACTTCCTGACCGAACGCAAATCGCTCGACGTCAACCATATGTGGGAGATCCGCCCCGGCATGAATCTCAACACCGTGCTCTACTGGAGCGAGATGTACCGCGACTACTGGCGCTTCGCAGTCGACGGCGCCGCCTCGACAGCCGCCGGAAGCTGGGTTTACACGGATGAGGTCAAAGGCAACAACCGCGCCTTCGACCGCATCGGCCTGGATTCCCGCCTCACCGTCGCCAACACGCTCTTCGGCATGAACGGCGAGGCCGAAATCGGTGTGCGCATCATGGAAGAAGAAATGGTCGATCAGGGTGTCGCCGCGACCCGCGCCAACCCGCGTACGGGCACGGTCACCACCGACCGCATTGATTCCGCCACCAGCTACGCCCTCTTCGCGCAGAATCGCTTCGATGTGACCGACAAACTCTCGATCACCCCCGGCCTGCGCATCGAAAGCTACGAGCAAGAGCGTGAAGACCTCAAAAACAGTGCCAACAACGGCGACAGCTCGAACACCGAGTACCTGCCTGGGATCGGCGCAACTTATAAGCTGAACCCCGCCGCCCAGCTTTACGGCAGCGTCTACAAAGCGTTCTCGCCGCCGCTCAACTCACAATCGATCGTAACCGGTGTTGATCAGCAACTCGACGCCGAACATTCCACCAACGTCGAATTCGGTGTGCGCGGCGGCAGCGGCGCGCTGCGTTACGAATTCACCGCGTTCCAAATGGATTTCGACAACCAGATCACCCCGGGCGTCTCCGGCGGTCTGGCGAACGCGAATGCCGGCAGCACCTTGCATCGCGGTCTGGAAGGCGCACTGGGTTACGGCTGGGGCAATGGCTTCAGCGTGGACGGCAACCTGACCTGGATTCCGGTTTCGGAATACCGCGAAGATCGCAGCGGCGGCATCAACGCCGGCAACCGCCTGCCTTACTCGCCAGAGCTGCTGGCGAACCTGAGCCTCGGCTACGCGTCGGGCCCGGTCAACGCCGCGCTCTCCTGGAATTACGTCGATGAGCAATTCGGCTCCGGCAACAACGCCACGCCGATTGCTGGCAGCAACAACGCCATCTGGTCAGGCCTGCTCCCGAGCTACTACACCGTCGATCTCACCGGCAGCTACGATGTCAGCAAACAGCTCAAGCTCTTCGGCGCAATCAAGAACCTGACCGACGAGCGTTACATCGCCGGTCTGCGTCAGGGCATTTACGCCGGCCCCGAACGGGCAGTCGAAGTAGGAGCGAAATACACCTTCTGACCCTGCGTTAGGACGTTCGAGGAAATAGCATCATCAGCTTAACAACCTGCTGATCCCCGACCCGCTGGCGGCAGCCCGCCAACAGCTCGCCAGGGGGAACCTGGGCGCCGGCCTGTCGGCCGGCGCCCAGGTCCTGCTCGTCAAAAAACGGTAACGTCCGGAGGACGCGCCACAGCTGCACGAACTCCGCCTTCTCGTCATGCGCGGACTGAACCGCAGCGAGTTATTCTGCTTTCTGCCCCCCTGGAACAAGATTCCGCCCCCAGTTTCAACCGCTATTACGGCGACGCCAACGCCAACGGCTCGCATCCTGCGCGAACCCGCCCGACGGCGACAGCAGCGGGTTGATCACGACGTATCCGCGACCCTGTTCCTGTCAGAACGCGCGCTGAAACCGCAAAGACGGTGAGCCATCGATAAACCTATTGACAATCATTCTCATTTATTTAAACTGGCAAGCATTGATCCTGCTGGGAGATATCTTATGTACGTCTGCCTTTGCCACGGCGTCACAGACACCGATATCCGCCGTCTGGTGCGCATTGAGGGGGTAAGCACGATGCGCGAGCTGCGCCAGGAACTGGGCGTGGCCACCCAGTGCGGCAAATGCGGACGCTGCGCCAAGGAAGTGCTGCGCGAGGCCGTGAACGAGGTGCGCGACGAAGAAGCCCTCTGCCCGGGACTGGCGGCAGCCTGACGTCCTGCTCTGCCCGCCGCCCGGCCTTGCCTTGTCAGCCTCCCGCCCTAGAATGGTCAAGTAGCTCCATATTGACTCAAACCGTCCACCCATCGGCACGCGCCGGTGCCTTCAAACATCAGGAGAGCCACATGAAAGGCGACAAGCAAGTTATCCAGTATCTGAACAAGGCCCTGACGGTGGAACTCACCGCCATCAATCAATATTTCCTTCACGCCCGCATGTACAAGAACTGGGGCCTCAACGCGCTCGGCAAGCACGAATACGAAGAATCCATCGAGGAGATGAAACACGCCGACAAGCTGATCGAGCGCATTCTTTTCCTGGAAGGCCTGCCCAACCTGCAGGACCTGAACAAGCTGATGATCGGCGAAAACGTGGTCGAGTGCCTGGGCTGCGACCTTAAGCTGGAGCTCACCGGCCGCGCGTTGTACGTCGAGGCCATCGCACATTGCGAGACGGTCAAGGATTATGTCTCGCGCGAAATCCTGACCGGCATCCAGTCTGACACCGAAGAACACATCGACTACCTCGAAACCCAGCTCGATCTGGTCAAGCGCATGGGCGAGCAGAACTACATGCAAACCGCAGCGGGCCCGATCGAAAGTTGATCCGCGTCACGCGTACAATGAACGCCCCCGCTGTGGGGCGTTTTTTTCTTCTTCCGATGCTCTTCGATCCCGACTGCCGTGCCTGCCCCCGCCTCGCCGCGTTTCTGGACGAGGTGCGCGTCCGCCATCCCGATTACCACGCACGCCCGGTACCCGCCTTCGGCGACCCCGTGCCGGAGCTGCTGATCGTCGGCCTCGCGCCCGGCATGCACGGCGCCAACCGCAGCGGCCGACCGTTCACCGGCGACTATGCCGGCGTTCTGCTGTATGAAACTCTGCACCGCTTCGGCTACGCCAGCGCGCCGGAATCGCTGTCACGCGACGACGGCCTCGTGCTCACCGGCTGCCGCATCACCAACGCGGTCAAATGCCTGCCGCCGGCCAACAAGCCTGAGCCGGGCGAAATCCGCGAATGCAACCGGTTTCTTGCGACCGAACTGGCGGCGCTGCCCGCGCACGCCATCATCCTGGCGCTAGGACAGATCGCACACCAGGCCGTATTGCGCACACAGGGCCTCAAGCTCAAGGACTATCCCTTCGGCCACGCCAGCGACTACCGCCTACCCGACGGCCGGCGCCTGGTCAGCAGCTACCACTGCTCTCGCTACAATACCCAGACACGCCGCCTCACCCCGGAGATGTTCGCGGCGGTGTTCGAGAAAATTCAAGCGAAGGACTGACCATGCCTGTCGTCACCATCAAGCTCGCCGGCACGCTGACCCGCGAGCAGAAGCAGAAAGTCGCCGAGGAAATCACCGCCACGCTGGAACGCCACGCGGGCAAGCCGGCGGCGTACACCTACATCGCGTTCGAGGAGCTGCCGAACGAGAACTGGGCCATTGCGGGCAAGCTGCTCGATGAGGATGCATAAGCCCCCTTGAGCGCCGTCAGCAAAGAATTCCTCGCCTCGCTGCCCACCCTGCCCGGCGTCTACCGCATGATCGATGCGGCGGGAACCGTGCTGTATGTCGGCAAGGCGAAAGACCTGAAGAAGCGCGTCACCAGCTACTTCCAGAAAACCGACCAGAGCCCCCGCATCCGGCTGATGCTGAAGAGCGTCGACCACATCGACACCACGGTGACACGCACCGAGGCCGAGGCGCTGCTGCTGGAAAACAATCTGATCAAGGGGCTGAAGCCGCGCTTCAACATCCTGTTCCGCGATGACAAGTCCTACCCCTATCTGCTGCTGACCGGGCACCGCTTTCCACGCCTGGCCTATTTTCGCGGCACGCCGAAAAAGCATGACCAGACGTTCGGCCCCTACCCGAATTCCTTCGCGGTGCGCGAGAGTATCCAGCTGTTGCAGAAAGTGTTCCAGCTGCGCACCTGCGAGGACACGGTGTTCACCAACCGCTCGCGTCCCTGCCTGCTGCATCAGATCAAGCGCTGCAGCGCGCCCTGCGTCAAGCGCATCACGCCGGAAGCCTACGCGCGCGACGTCAGTGCGGCCGCGCAATTGCTGCACGGCGAGGCGAGCGCGCTGACCGAACTGATCACCGAACAGATGAACGCTGCCGCGGCTGCGCTCGATTTCGAGACGGCCGCCCTGCTGCGCGACCGCCTGCGCATGCTGGCGACGGTGCGCGAGAAGCAGTTCGTCGACACCACCGGCGGCGAGGCCGATGCCGACGTGGTGGCGGTGGCCGAGGCCGGCGGGGTGATCGCGGTCAACCTGACCATGATCCGCGGCGGCCGCCACCTTGGCGACCGCAGCTTCTTCCCGCAGCATGGCGAAGGCGCGACGCCGGCCGAAGCGCTGGAGGCCTTCATCGGCCAGCATTACCTCGACCACCCGATCCCAGCGCGCATCCTGATCAGCGAAGCGATCGAGACCGACGCGCTGGAAGCGCTGCTGTCCGAACAGGCCGGCAAGAAGGTCAGCCTGCTGCATCGCGTCACCGGCGAGCGAAAAGTCTGGATCGGCATGGCGCAGGCCAACGCGCGCCTGTCAGCCGCGCGCCGCAGCGCCGAGCGCGCCAACCAGACGCAGCGGCTTGCCGTGCTGCGCGACACGCTCGGCCTGCCTGCGCTCAGCCGCATCGAATGCTTCGACATCTCGCACACCATGGGCGAAGCCACCATCGCCTCCTGCGTCGTCTACGAAGGCGACGACCTGAAGAAATCCGACTACCGCCGCTACAACATCACCGGCATCACCCCGGGCGACGACTACGCCGCGATGCGCGCTGCGCTGACCAAGCGCTTTCGCAAGAGCGTCGAGGAAAACGGCGTGCTGCCCGACCTGCTCTTGATCGATGGCGGCAAAGGGCAGATTTCGAGCGCGGTCGAGGCGATGGCCGAGCTTGGCCTGAGCGATGTTTTGCTGCTCGGCGTCGCCAAGGGCGAGGCGCGCAAGCCAGGCCTGGAAACACTGATCTTCGCCGACGGCCGCGAACTCAAGCTCGCCAAGGACCACCCCGGCTTTCACCTGATCCAGCAGGTGCGTGACGAGGCCCACCGCTTCGCCATCACCGGCCACCGCGCAAAACGCGGCAAGGCGCGCGTGCAGTCGACCCTGGAAGACATCGCCGGGATCGGCCCCAAACGCCGCAAACAGCTGCTGGAACACTTCGGCGGCCTGCAGGGCGTGCGTGACGCCGGCGTCGATGCGCTTGCCACGGTGAACGGTATCAGCCGAGAATTGGCGGAAACCATCTACAACGCGCTCCATTAATCAACAATGCCGCTCAATCTCCCCAACCTGCTCACCTGGCTGCGCATCCTCTTCATCCCGCTGATGGCGGGGGTGTTCTACCTGCCCGACGGCTGGGTGACGGCACGCGAAGCCAACCTGCTGGCCGCGGCATTTTTCGGCGTGGCGGCGTTGACCGACTGGCTCGATGGCTATCTGGCGCGCGCGCTCGGTCAGACCTCGGCCTTCGGCGCCTTTCTCGACCCGGTGGCCGACAAGCTGATGGTCGCCGCCGCGCTGATCGTGCTGATTGATCTCGGCCGCGTGTCACCGCTCATCGGGCTCATCATCATCGGCCGCGAAATCACCATCTCGGCCTTGCGCGAGTGGATGGCGATGGCCGGAAAATCAGCCAGCGTCACCGTATCCTTCGTCGGCAAGCTGAAAACCACGGTGCAGATGATCGCCATCGTGCTGCTGCTGTATTTCGACCCGCTCGCCGGCCTGCCCATTGCAGGCATCGGCACGCTGCTGATCTGGGTCGCCGCCCTGCTCACCCTGGTGTCGATGGCGTATTACCTGGTGATGGCCTCGCGCGCCCTGCAAAAAACTTCATGAATATTGTTGACAGGGAAAAGCGGAATCCCCATAATGCGCAGCCTTCAACGCGGGAATAGCTCAGCTGGTAGAGCGCAACCTTGCCAAGGTTGAGGTCGGGAGTTCGAGCCTCCTTTCCCGCTCCAGCATTCTGGGGAAAACAGATGGTCTAGACCGGACGTTTTCCCCTTTTCGTTTAAAGTGGTTTACCGCAATGGCGCGATAGCAAAGCGGTTATGCACCGGATTGCAAATCCGTGTAGGTCGGTTCGACTCCGGCTCGCGCCTCCAGACTTTTGATCAACCGTCCGCTTTGCCCGGATGGTGAAATTGGTAGACACAAGGGACTTAAAATCCCTCGCCAGTGATGGCGTACCGGTTCGATTCCGGTTCCGGGCACCATCCTTGTCTTTCAGTCCGTCGGCCCGAGTGGTATAATCCCGGCGCTTGATTACTAACACAATGGGCAGTTTGCCCATTTTTTATTTGTGTTGCGCCGCGACACAACGATGGATTTTCGATGATGGATCTGCCCGCCCGCCTGGAGCCTGTACTCGCCGAACTCGGTTACGAGCTGGTGACGCTGGAGCGCGCCGGGCGCGGGCTGTTGCGGATATTTATCGACAAGCCTGAAGGCATCACGATTGAGGACTGCGCCAAGGTGAGCAATCACCTGAGCCACCTGTTTGCGGTCGAAAACATCGACTACGACAGGCTGGAAGTATCCTCACCCGGCATCGACCGGCCGCTGGTCAGGCCGCAGGACTATGTGCGCTTCGCCGGCGAGGAGGTCATGCTCAAACTGCGGGTGCCGATGGACAACCGGCGCCGCCTCGGTGGTCAGCTGGTCGGTCTGGAAGAAAACGTGGTGAAATTGATCGTCGATGGCACGGAAGTGTCGGTTGATTTAAGAAATGTGGACGCTGCCCGCCTGAACCCCAAGGTTTAGGCAGGCTGGAGGGAATGATGAGTCGTGAATTGTTAATGCTGGCCGATGCGCTGGCGCGCGAAAAGAACGTGGGCCAAGAGGTGGTGTTCGAAGCACTTGAGCAGGCGCTCGCCTCCGCCACCAAAAAGCGCTTCAAGGAAGAGGCCGACGTGCGCGTGTCGATCGACCGCGAAACCGGCGAATACGAATCCTTCCGCCGCTGGCAGGTCGTGTCCGAGGCCGACCTCGAATCCGAGGGTCACCAGATCCTGCTGATCGACGCCCAGGACAAGCACCCCGACATCGAAATCGGCGACTACATCGAAGAGCCGCTGGAAAACATCGAGTTCGGGCGCATCGGCGCACAGGCGGCCAAGCAGGTCATCCTACAAAGGATCCGCGATGCCGAGCGCGAGCAGATCATCAGCGACTTCCTCGACCGCAAGGAACACCTCGTCAACGGCGTGGTCAAACGCATCGATCGCGGCAACGCCGTCATCGAATCCGGCCGCATCGAGGGCTTCCTGCACCGCGACCAGATGATCCCGCGCGAGAACCTGCGCGTCGGCGACCGCGTCCGCGCCTACCTGCTGCGCATCGACCGCGGCGCCCGCGGCCCGCAGGTGGTGCTGTCGCGGACCGCACCCGAATTCATCATGAAGCTGTTCGAACTTGAAGTGCCGGAAATCGAGGAAGGCCTGCTTGAGGTCAAGGCGGCCGCGCGCGACCCCGGCCTGCGCGCCAAGATTGCGGTGGTCTCGCACGACCCGCGCATCGACCCGATCGGCACCTGCATCGGCATGCGCGGTTCGCGCGTCACCTCGGTGACCAACGAACTGGCAGGCGAGCGCGTCGACATCATCCACTGGTCGGCCGACCCCGCGCAGTACGTCATCAATGCGCTGGCGCCCGCTGAAGTCAGCTCCATCGTGGTCGACGAAGACAAGCACAGCATGGACGTGGTGGTGGACGAGGAACAGCTGGCGATGGCCATCGGCCGTGGCGGCCAGAACGTGCGCCTCGCGTCCGAGCTGACCGGCTGGGAACTCAACATCATGTCGCGCGAAGTGGCAGAAGAAAAACAGTCGAGCGAAAGCGGCAAGACCCTCGCGCTGTTCGTCGAAAAGCTCGACGTGGACGCGGAAGTCGCCCAGATCCTGGTCGACGAAGGCTTCTCCACGCTGGAAGAAGTCGCCTACGTCCCGTTGAACGAAATGCTCGAGATCGAGGCGTTCGACGAAGACCTGGTCAACGAATTGCGCAACCGTGCGCGCAACGCATTGCTGACCGCAGCCATCGTCGGCGAAGAGCAGGTCGAGGCCTCCGCCGGCGACCTGCTGTCGCTCGAAGGCATGGACGCAGAAACCGCACGCACGCTTGCCAGCAAAGGCATCCACACCACCGAGGACCTGGCGGAACTGGCAGTCGATGAACTGACTGAAATCTCCGCCATGGATGCCGAACGCGCCAAACAATTGATCATGGCCGCACGCGCGCCCTGGTTCGCCCAAGGCTGATACGCCAAGAGGACTGCATGAACGTAGAACAATTTGCCCAGGAACTGAAACTGCCGCCCCAGCTGTTGCTAGAACAGCTGAAGGCAGCAGGCGTCAGCAAAAGTGATGTTGTCGACCCCGTAACTGAAGCGGACAAGGCGCATTTGCTCGACTATCTGCGCAAGATGCACGGCGGCGGTGCCGAGACCGGAAAAACCAAGATCACCATTACGCGCAAGCAGACCGGCGAGATCCGCAAGACCGACAGCACCGGCAAGTCGCGCACCATTCAGGTGGAAGTGCGCAAGTCGCGCACCTACGTCAAGCGTGATGCCGCTGCGCTGGCGACCGAAGCTCAGCCCGTGGCGGAACCCGTGGCAGAAGTCGAACTCGCTCCGCTGGTCGAGGAACAGGCGCAGCCCGTGGTCGAAGCCCCGGTTGAAGCCAAGCCTGAAGCACCCGCCGTCGAGCCGGTTGCGGCCAAACCGGCCAAGGCCAAGCCTGCCGTAGTCGAGCCGGTCGCCGCCGAACCTGCCGCGATTGAACCTGCCGCTGCCGAGCCTGCGGCTGTGGAACCCGTCGCAGCCGCTGAAACTGCCCCCGTGCCGCCCGAGGTGGCTGCGGAGTCCGCTGTGGAAGCTGCCCCGGTGGTGAAGAAAACCACCCGCATCAAAAAAGCGTCGATCCTGAACGAGGCTGAAGTCAAGGTTCGCGAAGAAGAAGCCCGGCGCCACACAGCGCTGCAGGAACGCCAGGCCTCGGACGCCCGCGCCCGTACCGAGCGCGAGGCCTTGCGCAAGCAGGCCGAAGCCGCGCGCGAAGTCGCCAAGATTCAGGCAGCGGAAAAAGCCGCTGCGCCACCCGCACCCGCGGCACCCACCGCCAAAACCCTGCACAAGCCCGATAAGCCGGCAGTCGCCAAAGGCGCCAAAGGTCCGGACAAGAAAGCGGGCGGCACCTGGAAAGAGGATGCAGCAAAGCGCAAGGGCGCACTCAAGACCCGCGGTGGCGCTGCGCCCGACGCAGGCTGGCGTGGCCGTAAGGGCAAATCCAGATCCGGCCAAGAGGAGACCACCTTCGTGGCGCCGACCGAGCCGATCGTGCGTGAGGTGCTGGTGCCCGAAACCATCACCGTGGCCGAACTTGCCCACAAGATGTCGGTGAAGGCAGCCGAGGTTATCAAAGCCCTGATGAAACTGGGCAGCATGGTGACCATCAACCAGGTGCTCGACCAGGAAACCGCGATCATCCTGGTTGAGGAAATGGGCCACATCGGCAAGCCTGCCGCGCTCGACACGCCGGAAGCCTACATCGACACCGGCTTTACCGGCGAAGTGCTCATGCGTCCCCGTCCCCCTGTGGTCACGGTGATGGGCCACGTCGACCACGGCAAGACCTCGCTGCTCGACACCATCCGGCGCACCCGGGTGGCCAGCGGCGAAGCCGGCGGCATCACCCAGCACATCGGCGCGTATCACGTCGAAACCGAGAAAGGCGTCATCACCTTCCTCGACACCCCGGGCCACGAAGCGTTTACCGCGATGCGGGCACGCGGCGCCAAGGCGACCGACATCGTGGTGCTGGTGGTGGCGGCGGACGACGGCGTCATGCCGCAGACCATCGAAGCCATCCACCACGCCAAGGCAGCAGGCGTGCCGCTGGTGGTGGCCATCAACAAGGTCGACAAGCCGGATGCCAGCCCCGAACGCATCCGTCAGGAACTCGTCGCGCAGGGCGTCACCCCCGAGGAATGGGGCGGCGACACCATGTTCGTCGAGGTGTCGGCCAAGGCCAATACCAACATCGATGGCCTGCTCGACGCCCTCCTGCTGCAGGCCGAAGTGCTGGAACTGCAGGCGGCCGCAGAAGGACCGGCCAAGGGCCTCGTCATCGAGGCGCGCCTGGACAAGGGCAAGGGCCCGGTCACCACGCTGCTGGTGCAATCCGGGACCCTGCGCCGCGGCGACATGGTGCTGGCCGGCCAGGCTTTCGGCCGCGTGCGCGCCATGCTCGACGAGTCGGGTAAGGTCGTGACCGAAGCCGGCCCCTCGATCCCGGTTGAAATCCAGGGTCTGTCCGACGTGCCGCGTGCCGGCGAGGACATGATGGTGCTGCCCGACGAGCGCAAGGCGCGCGAAATCGCGCTGTTCCGTCAGGGCAAGTTCCGCGACGTGCAGCTCGCCAAAAAGCAGGCTGCCAAGCTGGAATCGATGTTCGGGCAGATGGGTGCAGGCGAAGTCCAGCAACTGCCCATCATCCTCAAGGCCGACATGCAGGGTTCTTACGAAGGCCTGGCGCACGCGCTGGCCAAGCTGTCGACCGACGAGGTCAAGGTCAACATCATCCACAGTGCAGTGGGTGCGATCACCGAGTCCGACGTCAACCTGGCGCTCGCCTCCAAGGCGGTGCTGATCGGCTTCAACGTGCGTGCCGATGCGGCCGCCCGCAAGCTGGCCGAATCCAGCGGCGTGGATATCCGTTACTACAACATCATTTACGAAGCGGTAGATGAGGTGAAGGCCGCGCTGTCCGGCATGCTGGCGCCCGAAAAGCGGGAAAGCGTCATCGGCAGCGTGGAAGTCCGTCAGGTCTTCCACGTCTCCAAGGTCGGCACCATTGCCGGCTGCTACGTGACCGATGGCGTCATCAAACGCAACGCCGGCGTTCGCATCCTGCGCAACAATGTGGTGATCCACCAGGGCGAACTCGATTCACTCAAACGCTTCAAGGATGACGT
Organism: Hydrogenophilales bacterium 16-64-40; assembly: GCA_002256995.1. Taxonomy (GTDB): domain Bacteria; phylum Pseudomonadota; class Gammaproteobacteria; order Burkholderiales; family Thiobacillaceae; genus Thiobacillus. The sequence goes on along the minus strand of NCGX01000005.1, from coordinate 66,819 downwards.
CAAGGAAGTCAAGGCCAACTTCGAGTGCGGCCTCTCCATCAAGAACTTCAACGACATCCAGGAAGGTGATTTGCTCGAAGTGTTTGAGGTCGTGGAATTCGCGCGTAGCCTGTAATGCCAAAGGATTTTCCGCGCGCCCGTCGGGTCGCCGACCAGATTCAGCGCGAACTGCCCGAGTTGATCCGGCAGGAAGTGAAGGATCCGCGCGTCGGGATGCTGACCATCACCGAGGTGGAGGTCAACCGCGACATGGAGTTTGCCAAGGTCTACTTCACCACGCTGGGCGGCGAAGCCGAGCATTCCGCCTGCCTGCTGGGCCTGCAACGCGCCAGCGGCTTTCTGCGGACGCAGTTGTCGCGCCGCATGCAGCTGCGGGTGGTGCCCAAACTCAGCTTCGTGTACGACCGCTCGGTCGAACGCGGCATTGAGCTCAGCCAGCTGATCGAAGCCGCCGTCGCCGAAGACGCCAAACACCCGAAAGACGAGTGAAACCGCAACGCCAGCCGATCGATGGCGTGCTGCTGCTGAACAAACCGGTCGGCATCACCTCCAACGCCGCGCTGCAGAAAGCCAAGTGGCTGCTCAATGCCAAAAAGGCAGGCCACACCGGCACCCTCGATCCTTTTGCCGATGGCCTTTTGCCGCTGTGCTTCGGCGAGGCCACCAAGTTTTCCGCCTACCTGCTCGAGGCCGACAAGCACTATCGCGCGGTACTGCAACTCGGCGTCACCACCACGACGGGCGACCCGGAAGGCGAGGTGATCGACACCCGCGAAGTCGCGGTGAGCCATGCCGACATCAGCGCCGTGCTGCCCTGCTTCACCGGCGATATCGAGCAAGTCCCGCCCATGCACTCCGCGCTCAAGCATCAGGGGCGCCCACTCTACGAATACGCCCGCGCCGGCATCGAAATCGAGCGCCTGCCGCGCAAGGTGACGATCCGCGCGCTTGAACTCATCGAATGCGATCCGCCCCGCGTGGTGCTCGACGTGCAATGCAGCGCCGGCACCTACATCCGCACCCTGGCGCAGGACATCGGCGCCATGCTCGGCTGCGGCGCCCACCTCACCGCGCTGACGCGCACGACGGCTGGCGGGTTCACACTGGGCCAGGCACATACGCTCACCGACCTTGAAGCGCTCGATGCAGACCAGCGCTGCGCCCTGCTGCTGCCCGCAGACTGCCTGGTCGCCCATCTGCCCGCGATCCAGCTTGACGCCGCCGACGCTGCGGCCCTGTGCCAGGGTCGCAACGTGCCGCATCCGGCTGAACATCAAGGGCTGACACGCATGTACACCGCCGCCCAGGTTTTCATCGGTCTAGCCGATGCCGATGCCGGCCAGTTGCTCCCCCGCCGCCTGATTGCCACCCAACAAACTTGAGTTAGTGCCCCCATTCGGCGTAAAATTACCGGTTTCCCAGAACGTGTCCCGCTCAGCCGCAGGCCACGCGATTTAAAAGGAGTACACCATGGCTGTCACCGTCGCTCAAAAAGCTGAAATCGTCCAGAATTACCAACGCGCCGCCGCCGACACCGGCTCGCCCGAAGTGCAGGTTGCCCTGCTGACGGCCCGCATCAACGACCTGACCGGCCACTTCAAGGCCAATATGAAGGACCACCACTCGCGTCGTGGTCTGCTGAAGATGGTGAGCCGCCGCCGCAAGCTGCTGGACTACCTGAAGCGCACCAACCTCGAAAGCTACAAGGGCCTGATCGAACGTCTCAGTCTGCGTAAGTAAATCCGGCAAAACCACTGTGATGATCCAGCACCCTGCTGCACCGGCACAGTGGAAGGGGCGTGTTGCCCCCTGAATTTTTCACGCCCCGCTCCTGCGGGGCGTTTTTGCTTTGAAAGGAACTCGTATGAGCGCTATCAAGAAAACGTTTACCTACGGCCGCCACCTGGTCACCCTGGAAACCGGCGAAATCGCCCGCCAGGCCTCCGGCGCAGTCTTGATCAACATGGACGACACCGTGGTGCTGGTCACCGTGGTCGCCAAGAACGAAGTCAAGCCCGGCCAGGATTTCTTTCCGCTGACCGTCGACTACCAGGAAAAAACCTATGCCGCGGGCCGCATCCCCGGCGGCTTCCTCAAGCGTGAAAGCCGCGCGTCCGAAGGCGAGACGCTGATTTGCCGCCTGATCGACCGCCCGATCCGCCCGCTCTTTCCCGAAGGCTTCTTCAACGAAGTGCAGATCATCGCCACGGTGATCTCGTCCAACCCCGAAGTCAGCGCCGACATTCCTGCGCTGATCGGTGCCTCCGCCGCGCTGTCGCTGTCCGGCCTGCCGTTCGACGGTCCGGTGGGCGCGGCGCGCGTCGGCTTCATCAACGGTGAATACGTGCTCAACCCGACCAACACCGAGTTGAAGGATTCGGCGCTGAATCTGGTCGTCGCCGGCACCGAATCGGCCGTGCTGATGGTCGAATCCGAAGCGATGGAACTGCCCGAAGACATCATGCTGGGCGCGGTCGTGTTCGGCCACCAGCAGATGCAGGGCGCGATCAACGCGATCAACGAGCTGACCGACGAAGCCGGCGCCGACGCGTGGGACTGGCAGCCGGTCGCCGAAGACACCGTGATGGTGGAACGCCTGAAGTCCCTGACCGAAGACGGCCTGCAGCAGGCCTACAATGTCAAGGAAAAGCAGGCGCGCATGGCCGCGATCGACGACGTGCGCAGCAAGGCCTTCGCCGAAATCATCACCGCCGACATGGACACCGTCACCGTCAATGCGGTGAAGGATGCCTTCCACCGCCTGGAAGCCGGCGTGGTGCGCAATCGCATCCTGTCCGGCCAGCCGCGCATCGACGGCCGCGACACCCGCACCGTGCGTCCGATCACCATCCGCACCGGCGTGCTGCCGCGCACCCATGGCTCCGCCCTGTTCACCCGCGGCGAAACCCAGGCGCTGGTCGTTACCACCCTGGGCACCGGACGTGACGAGCAGACGATCGATGCGCTCGAAGGCTCCTACTCCGACCGCTTCATGCTGCAATACAACATGCCGCCCTACGCCACCGGCGAAACCGGCCGCGTCGGGGCACCCAAGCGCCGCGAAATCGGCCACGGGCGGCTCGCCAAGCGCGCGCTGCTGGCGGTTCTGCCAAGCAAGGAAGAGTTCGGCTACACCATGCGCGTGGTCTCGGAAGTCACCGAATCCAACGGCTCGTCGTCGATGGCCTCGGTGTGCGGGGGCTGCCTGTCGCTGATGGACGCCGGCGCACCGCTGAAGGCGCACGTCGCCGGCATCGCCATGGGCCTGATCAAGGAAGGCAACCGCTTCGCCGTGCTGACCGATATCCTCGGTGACGAGGACCACCTGGGCGACATGGACTTCAAGGTGGCGGGCACCGAAAAGGGCGTGACCGCGCTGCAGATGGACATCAAGATCACCGGGATCACGACGGAAATCATGCAGGCCGCGCTGACGCAGGCCAAGGAAGGCCGCCTGCACATCCTCGACATCATGAAGTCATCGGTGTCGGCCACCCACGAGATGTCGGCTTACGCGCCGCGCATCATCGCGATGAAGATCAACCCGGAAAAAATCCGCGACGTCATCGGCAAGGGCGGCGCTGTCATCCGCGCGCTGACCGAGGAAACCGGCACCCAGATCGACATCCAGGAAGACGGCAGCGTGAAGATCGCCTGCACCAGCATGGAAGCCGGCGAACTCGCCAAGAAGCGCATCGAGGAGATCACCGCCGAAGTCGAAGTCGGCAAGGTCTACGAAGGTCCGGTCATCAAACTGCTCGACTTTGGCGCGATCATCAATGTGCTGCCGGGCCGCGACGGCCTGCTGCATATTTCGCAGATCGCCCATGAGCGCGTCAACGCCATCGGCGATTACCTCAAGGAAGGCCAGGTCGTGAAGGTGATGATTCTGGAGGCTGACGAAAAAGGCCGCCTGCGGCTGTCGATGAAGGCCCTGCTGGAAGCACCCGCCCCGGCGCCCGCCCCGGCGCCGAGCAACGAGGAAGAAGCCAGCTAAGCCGGCAGCGCTCCTTCGGCCGGCGGAACGTTGCCGGCCCCAATAGAAAAACGCGCCGGAAGGCGCGTTTTTCTATTGGTCCAATCGACTCGGTTGTCAGACCGCTTCGCCCAGGAACGCCTGCCACCATCGCTTGCGCTGGCCGGTCACCACGCCATTGATTTCGAGCTCGCGCGGCGGCGTGCGGCTCATCACCCAACCCGGCAGCACCGACGATTTCGTCGAACTGGAACCGCACGAGCTGCCGAGGTGATTGGGATCGTAGATCTTGATGAAATTGGGCGCATCGAGGTTGTCGGCGTAAACAATGGCGCAGTAATCCTCGTGATGCTCGCGCCGCAGCAGTTCATCCAGTTCGCTCATGAACTGCTGCACCTTGTCGGCAGCGGAAGGTTCTTGCGGCACCTGCTGACCGACCGCATACAGATACCAGCCGGCCCCGGCATCCACCTTTTCCCAGAATACTGTCAGCTGATCCCAGCGCATCACGCTGTAAAGCAGGCCATTGAAACTACGGTCAAATTCGCTGGTGTCGGTCATGTGCGCTTTGCGGGTGGGCTGAAGGGGCAAGCTGACTGGGCCGGCTTATTTGAAGACCTGGCGTGCGAGGTTCATTTGGCGACCTGACGTTCGCGAATTTCCTCGAGCGTCTTGCAATCGATGCACATCGTGGCAGTCGGACGCGCCTGCAGGCGATCCAGGCCGATTTCGATGCCGCAGGATTCGCAATAGCCGTAATCGCCACTGTCGATATTGGCGATGGTTTCGTTGATTTTCTTGATCAGCTTGCGCTCGCGATCGCGGTTGCGCAGCTCGAGCGCCATGTCCGATTCCTGGGTGGCGCGGTCATTGGGATCGGCAAACACCGTCTGCTCGTCCTGCATGGAATGCAGGGTGCTGTCGATGTCCTGCGACAATTCGGCTTTCCAGGCTTCGAGCATTTTTCGAAAATGCCCGAGCTGTTTTGCATTCATGTATTCTTCGCCTTTTTTTGCCTTGTACGGCTCAAAGCGCATCAAAGTTTCAGCCATCTTGTTCTCTTTGAAGTTAGTGTAATCAGGGCTTGACCCAACCTGACTTAATATCAGAATCGCTTAACTATCGCAACCCACATGACACTACACGCCCTACTCTTCGACGTTGACGGCACCCTGGCCGACACCGAGCGCGACGGCCACCGGCCCGCTTTCAATCAAGCCTTTGCCGACGCTGGCCTCGACTGGCACTGGGACGCCGCCCTCTACGGCAAACTGCTCGCCGTGACCGGCGGCAAGGAACGAATCAAGCACTACATCGACCAGTTTCGGCCGGACTACAAAAAGCCGGCCAACTTCGACGAACTGGTGGCGGAACTCCACCAGGCCAAGACCCGGCACTTCGCGACGCTCGCCGCGCGCGGCGGCATCCCGATGCGGCCCGGGGTCAAGCGGCTGCTGATCGAAGCACGCGCGGCCGGATTGCGGCTGGCGATCGCCACCACCACCACCCCGGAAAACGTCACCGTGCTGCTGGAACACAGCCTCGGCTCAGGCAGCCAGGACTGGTTCGAGGTCATCGCGGCAGGCGACATCGTGCCGGCCAAGAAACCCGCTTCCGACATCTACCATCTCGCGCTGGAAAAAATGGGACTGGAACCCGCCGTTTGCCTGGCATTCGAGGATTCGGAGAACGGCCTGCGCGCGAGCCTGGGCGCCGGCCTAAAAACGCTGGTGACGGTCAACGACTACACGCTTGACCACGACTTCACCGGCGCTGCGGTCGTGCTGTCCGATCTCGGTGAACCTGACGCACCCAACCGGCTGCTGGCCGGCCCCGATCTCGGCCAGCCCTTCGTCGACGTGGCCTATTTGCGGGCGCTGCATCGCGGCTGACCCCACAGGGAATGAGCGGCCAAAGGCCGCGATCCTGACCCCTAGGGGTTGTGCATCAGCGCCGCCTCGAGCGTGTTCTCCAGCAACGTCGCCACCGTCATCGGCCCCACCCCGCCCGGCACCGGGGTAATCCAGCTGGCGCGCTCCATCGCCGATTCGAAATCGACATCGCCGACCAGTTTGCCGTCGGGCAGGCGGTTGATACCGACGTCGATCACGATGGCGCCTTCGCGTATCCAGTCGCCCGGGATCATGCGTGGCTTGCCCACCCCCACCACCAGGATTTCGGCAGACCGCACGAAGCTTTCCAGGTCGCGCGTGGCGCTGTGGCACACGGTAATGGTGCAGCCCGCCAGCAGCAGTTCCAGGCTCATCGGCCGGCCGACGATGTTGGATGCGCCGACCATCACCGCATTCTTGCCGCGCAGCTCCTCGTTGGTGGCGCGCAAAAGCGTCATGATGCCGCGCGGCGTGGAGGGCCGGAGCGTCGGCATCTTCACCGCCAGGCGGCCGATGTTGTAGGGATGGAAGCCGTCGACATCCTTGTCCGGCCGGATGCGCTCGATCACCGTCTCCGCGTCGATGTGCACCGGCAGCGGCAACTGCACCAGGATGCCGTCGATGGCCGAGTCGGCGTTCAGCGTGTCGATCAGCGCGAGGAGTTCGTCCTGGGTGGTGGTGGTCGCGAGGTCGTGCGAGACGCTGGTGACGGCGGCGCGTTCGCAGGCGCGCTTTTTGTTGCGCACGTACACGGCTGAGGCAGGATCGCCGCCGACCAGGATCACTGCCAGGCCGGGACGGCGCTTGCCCTGCGCCTCGCGTTCGGCCACCTTGTCGTGGATCACTGCGAGGATGGTGTCGGCCATGGCCTTGCCGTCTAGAATTCGTGCGCTCATCAAAGCAACCCTGAAGCAAAAGCGCGATTTTCCCGGAACCCCTCATCCGACTCAAGCAAAAATTGACCCGGCCAATTCGGCCATGTATAGTCTCGCTTCTCCGAATTCGGCTGTAACGAATAAATAGGATTTCGGGGTGTAGCGCAGCCCGGTAGCGCGCCTGCTTTGGGAGCAGGATGTCAGGAGTTCGAATCCCCTCACCCCGACCACCCCAATTGTTGTCCCAAGTAAGAATAGCGCCCGATGAGTGTCTCTGCCCGTAGCTCAACTGGATAGAGCACCAGCCTTCTAAGCTGGGGGTTACAGGTTCGATTCCTGTCGGGCAGACCAAGTTTTTCCCGTTGTTGGCTTGCCAACAACATCAATGGTGGACGTAGCTCAGTTGGTAGAGTCCAGGATTGTGATTCCTGTTGTCGTGGGTTCGAGCCCCATCGTCCACCCCATCTATTGGCACGAAAAGAACAAAGCCCGCGCAAGCGGGCTTTGTTCTTTTCGCGTGCACACATGATGTTCGCCTTCAGTCGCGAATCTCACCGTCGACATACAGCCAGCGCCCGTCCACCCGCTCGAAGCGGCTGGTTTCGTGGAGCCTGAATGCGCGCCCATTGAGCTTGTAGCGGGCGATGAATTCCACCGTGGCATGATCATCATCCAGAGGCGTGTGCGCTTTCACTGCCAGCCCCAGCCAGTGCGGGGACGGCGTGGCGTCGAGTCCGATTGCGGCGGGACGGGTAGCAGCGTGCCAGGTCGCCCGCAGGTAATCCTCCAGCCCCAGCACATAGGCGCTGTAGCGCGATCGCATCAGGTGCTCGGCATCCGGCGCAATCTCGCCGGCATGAAACGTCCCGCAGCAGGCCTCGAGCCTGCGCCCCGATCCGCACGGACAGGTCGCGCCGCTCATGGTTTTTTCACCGGACAACGCAGCTTGGGCTGGATGTGCGGCCACACGGCATCGAGCATACGGGGCTGCGCCTTCTCATTCGGGTGGATGCCGTCGGCCTGCATCATGCCGGGCGCAATGCCCACGTCGCAGACGAAACACGGCACGCGAATGATGCTTTCCTCGCGCGCCACGTCGACATACAGCTTCGCCACGGCGTCGGCATACGGCTTGCCGTAATTGGGCAGCACCGGCGCTTCGAGCAAGGCCACCCAGGCGCCCGCCGCCTTGGCCTGGCGGATCATCGTGACCAGGTTCTGCCGGATCACCGCCGGCGGCGTGCCGCGCAGGGCATCGTTGCCGCCGAGCGCGATCAGCACGCCTTGCGGATGGTGCCGCTCAAGCGCCGGCTGCAGGCGCTGCAGGCCGTTCTGCGTGGTGTCGCCGCTCACGCTGGCATTGATCACGCGCCACTGCTGATTTTTTTGCGGCGGTGCGGCTTTTTTCAGGCGCACATCGAGCAGGTCCACCCAGCTTTTTCCCGCGGCAAGGCCGTAACCGGAACTCAAGCTGTCGCCGACAATCAACACAGTGCACGAGCCGGCCAGCGCCCAGCCCGGCATCCACCACAACAGCAACAACACCCATACGCGATAATTCATTCATTCACCCTTAATCTGACCACCCTTCAATGACGCCTCCTGACAGCACCCAGTTCCCTGCTGAATCAACCAGTGCATTGCAATCGCACGGCGTCGTCTTCGCCCGCGCCCTGTCGCAGCGCGTGACCACCGCCGACGGCGAGCTCGCCATCCTGAGTGAAGTCGAGCTCGCGGTCAAAGCGGGCGAAACGCTCGCCATCACCGGCGCCTCCGGCTCCGGCAAGTCGACGCTGCTGGGTTTGCTGGCAGGGCTCGACCAGCCGTCGGCGGGCGAAATCATGCTGCTTGGCCAGCGTCTGGGCGATCTCGACGAGGATGCCCGCGCCCGGCTGCGCGCCGGCCGTATCGGCTTCGTGTTCCAGTCGTTCCAGCTGTTGCCCGCGCTCAGCGCGCTGGAAAACATCCTGCTGCCGCTGGAACTGGCCGGCCGCGCCGACGCGCGCGAGCGCGCGGTCTACTGGCTCGACCGGGTCGGCCTGGCCGCGCGCGCCGCGCACACGCCGCGCCAGTTGTCCGGCGGCGAGCAGCAGCGCGTCGCCCTCGCGCGCGCCTTCGCCACCGACCCCGAAATCGTGTTCGCCGACGAGCCCACCGGCAACCTCGACGCCGACACCGGCGCGCGCATCATCGAACTCCTGTTCGAGCTCAACGCCTCTGCCCGTACCACCCTGATCCTGGTCACCCACGACGAAGCACTGGCGGCGCGCTGCCAGCGCCGCCTGCATCTGGTCGCCGGCCAGATGCGCGAGGCGGCCCTCGCATGACATTTATCCGGCTCGGCCTGTGGCTGTTGCAGCGCGAGCGCGCCAGCGGCGAGTGGCGCGTTCTGCTGCTGGCACTGATCATCGGCGTCGGCAGCGTGTCCACCACCGGCTTTCTCGGCGACCGCATCAAGCGCGCGATGAGCGAGCAGGGCGCCAGTTTTCTCGGCGCCGACCTGATGGTCACCAGCCCGCGTCCGATCGAAGACTGGCCTGTCCCCGCCGTTGAACGCGGCGCGCCTGCAAGCAGGCCGCTTGCCACCAGCCGGGCGCTCGAATTCGCCAGCATGGTCAGCCGTGGCGACGCCTTCCAGCTCGCCACGCTGCGTGCAGTCGATGCCGACTACCCGTTGCGCGGCGTGGTGCGCATCGCCGACCGTCCCTTCGAGCCCGGCGCCGCGCGTCCGGCGCAGCCGCCGCCTGGCGCGATTTACGTCGAGCCGTCGCTGCTGCCGCTGCTGTCGGCCAGCGTCGGCGACAGCGTGCAGATCGGCGAAGCCAGCTTCCGCATCGCCGGCCTCGTGGCCGAAGAGCCGGGCCAGCTCGGCGGCGTGTTCGGCCTCGCCCCGCGCGTGTTCCTGCGCGCCGACGAGGTCGAAACAACCCGCGTGCTGCAGCCCGGCAGCCGCCTCACCTACCTCTACCAGTTTGCCGGCGAACCCGAGCAACTCGCCGCTTTCAGTGCGGCACTGAAACCCGCACTCGACAGCACCCAGCGCCTCATCGGCTCGCGCGAAGGCGTCGAAACGCTGCGCGGCGCCTTCGCCAACGCCGACCGCTACATCCAGCTCACCGCATTGATCAGCCTCTTGCTGTCGGTGGCGGCGATCGCCATCGCCGCCCACCACCATGCGCTGCGCCATTACGACCAGGCGGCGCTGTTGCGCTGCTTCGGCACCACCACCGCGCAGCTGCGCACGCTCTATGCCGTCCAGCTGCTGACACTGGGTCTGCTGGGCAGCCTCGCCGGCGTGGTGATTGGCGCCCTGACGCAACAGGCGCTGGCGGGGCTGATCCTGCCGGGTGCCGTCACTCGGCTGCCGTCACTTGGCTTGGCGCCAGTCGGCGTCGCCATCGCCAGCGGCCTGCTGGCGCTGGCGGGTGCCAGCCTGCCGGCGCTGATGCGCCTGATCCGCGTGCCTCCGCTGCGCGTGTTGCGGCGCGACCTGCCGCCGCTGCCGGTGGCCGCGTGGCTCAGCGCCGCGCTCAGCGGATCGGCGCTGCTGCTGCTGATCGCCTGGTACGCGGGCGACGCCAAGCTGGTTGGCGGCTTCGTCGGCGCGCTGATCGGGCTGGTCGGCGTACTGATCCTGCTGGCGCGGCTGGCGCTGGTGGCCGGCCGCGGCGTGCAGCGCATGTCGCACGGCCCGCTGCGCTTCGGCCTCGCGCAGCTGCTGCGCCACCGCTTCGACAGCACCCTGCAGCTCGGCGCCTTCACCCTGGCGCTGTTCCTGGTGGCCCTGCTGGCGCTGGTGCGCAGCGACCTCATCGCCGGCTGGCAGCAGCAACTGCCGCCGCAAGCCCCCAACTACTTTCTGGTGAACATCGCGCCGCACCAGCAGCAAGCGGTTGCCGCCTACCTGTCGGAGCACCGCCTCGAGGCCTCCGCGCTCTACCCCATGGTGCGCGGCCGCCTGGTCAGCAAGGACGGCGTGCCCATCGCCGAGACGCTTCCCGAGGACGCGCGCGACACCAACACCCTGCGGCGCGAACTCAACCTCACCTGGACCGCCACCCTGCCCGCCAACAATGTCGTGCTGGCCGGGCGGTGGCACGGCGAGCGCAGCGCTGATGCCCCCGTAAAGGGCACGCCGGTGGGTGCCCCGCCGCCGAGCAGCGACCCTTCCGCAGCACCCGTAAAGGGTACGCCGGCGGGTACCCCGCTGCCGAGCAGCGACCCTTCCGCAGCACCCGTAAAGGGTACGCCGGCGGGTACCCCGCTGCCGAGCAGCGACCCTTCCGCAGAAATATCGGTCGAATCCGGCATGGCCGAACGCCTCAATCTCGCGGTCGGCGACCAGCTCGGCTTCCAGATCGGCGACCAGACGCTCGCCGCGCGCATCACCAGCATCCGCAGCGTGAAGTGGGACTCGATGCAGCCCAACTTCTTCGTCATCTTCGCCCCCGGCCAGCTCGACACCCTGCCCGCCAGTTCAATCGCCAGCGTCTACGTGCCGCCGGACGCCACTGGCGTGCTGCCCGGCTTCGTCAAGACCTTTCCCGGCATCACCGTGCTCGCGCTCGACAAGCTCATCGCCAACATCGAAGCCGTGTTTGCGCAGATCATCGGCGCCATCCAGTTGCTACTGGGATTCTTGCTCGCAGCCGGCATGGCCGTCGTCGTCGCCACGCTGCTGGCAAGCCTCGACGCGCGCCAGCAGGAAGCCGTGCTGTTGCGCACTCTCGGCGCGCAGCGTGCCTATCTGGCGAAGGGATTGTGGAGCGAATTTATCGCCCTGGGATTGCTGGCCGGCCTGCTCGCCAGCGCCTGCGCCGAAATCGCCATGGCGCTGATCGCCAACCGCCTGTTCGAACTGCCGCTGCGGCTGCACCCCTGGCTGTGGCTCGTGCTGCCGCTGGGCGGCGCGCTGCTGGTCGGCATGAGCGGCTGGCTCACCACGCGGCACATCACCCGCGTGCCGCCGATGCAGTCGATCCGCGCGCTGAATTGAATGGCAATTCGCGCGAACGCTTCACACAACGATCATCGGGGCGCCAAGTGGCCTGGCAAGCCGCCCGCCGATGGAATCATCCGCTCGCAGCAGGCACCGCTCACCACTGATAACGCTGACTACCCATGAGCGTCAATGCGCGCGCGCCGGCGACATGCCCCACGTCGTGGGCGTAAATCATATGCAGGCCCAGGGCAGAATGCCTGCCAGCCGCGCCGACCCAGCGCTGCCGGTACGCCAACTCCAGGTTGAGTTGCTGCCCGGTAGGCGTCAGGCTGACTGACCGGCTCTGGCGCAGCACCGTACCATCTGCCAAGCGCCCCACCGGAAGGTTAAAGCTGGCGCGTGCATGATCGACGCGCAGCGGCTGACTGAGCGCCAGACCGAAAGAGCGGTCGTCTCCCTGCCACGCGATGCCAGCCGCCCATTCGCTGGTCATCACATTGCTGATGTCGGTGAGCAGGGTTTCGCCCGCCACATTCATGGTGCCGAACTCTGCCGATCCAAAGGCTGCCCAGCGCCGCCCCAGGTCGTACCGCAGCCTGAACGTGGTCGCCTGAGAGAACGACTGGTTCAGCGCAAATGCCCCCGTACCTGAAGTCCCCATAGCGGCGCCTGACTCCTGCGTCAGCGCCAGGCCAACGCTGACGCTTGTGGATGCATCGGGCTCAAAACTCAAGCGGGTCTCATGCCGCCAGGCGGATGACGCCGAGGAGATCCCACTGGATGGGGCCGTGGCGCGTGTTGTGCGGGCATCCAGTCGCGCCTTGTCATTCAGCTGCCAGGCAACGCCAACGCGGTCGAGCCAATCGTAGGCGCCGAGCGCCCCATTGCCCGTCAGTGAGAGCATTTGCACAGGCGCGGCCTCGTTCTCCAGTGAACGCCCGCGGGTACGCATGAGACTCAGGCGGTGCCCGTCCCCGGGGGTGAAGTCTGCATAAGACTGGGTCAAGCCGCCTTGTTGGTCGAATGATGTCCTGGTGTACAGCCCGGTATCCCGATGTTCCTGGGTGTCCCCGGCGAGCAGTCCCATCCAGTGCTCCCTGGCGGTCTTCCAGAAGTCGGCCTGGCCCAGCTGGCTGGCCAGATTGAACGAATAGTCCCGGCCGTAGCTGTCGAACATCGCCGCGTCGAGCGACAGGCTGTTCGCGGCGTCACCGAATGCGGCCGGCAATACGAACCGGGTGCTGGCAACGGAATATGACGCACCGCCAACCTGATTGCCGGTAGGCAGTGCGGTTACGCCCACAGGCTGCAATGCCCGCTCCGCGTCGAGCACGCCCTGGCCGAAATAGTACGGGTCATAGCCGGAAAATGTACGGTCAGCCGTGTCCAGCAGGATGCCGGTGCTTTGCTGCGGCGTGAGGTGTGGCCACTGGGCCAGCAGGCTGGTCAGGGCGGCGCTGATGACGGGCGTCGAAGCGGATGTGCCATCGAACAGAGCGGTTGTTCCATCGGCTTCAATCACATTGACAGGAGTCAGCGCAACCAGGAAACGCGACTGGATGGTGGTGTCAGCGCCCGGATAATTGGAGAAACTCTGGAGCCCATAGGTGCCGTTTGAGGCGAAGCCCGCACCGGCCAGGATCGAAATGCCCGTGTAGTCGGCGCTGCTGAACAGGGAAGGATAGCTGTATGCATAGCTTGAGAGACTGGCGCCGTCATTGCCTGCCGCCATAATGAGTGCCGCACCTTTGTTGACCGCGTTGTCGTAGGCAGTACGCATATAGGGGTCAACTTCAAACAGCGGATACAGGCTGTAGTTGACGATGCGCGCCCCTGAATCCAGCGCCCAGTTGGTCGCAGCCGCGATCTCACTTGCATAGAGATCGGTGGCCTTGCCCAGCAGCAGGAGGGCATCGTCGGTGTGGCCCACCGTCACGCCCGCGATGATTTGCGCGACGTAAGTGCCGTGTGATTCACCTGTGTTGTCCAACATGCTGGTGGTGGTGTCGCAGGTCGCTCCACTCGGCAGGACCCGGGTGCAAGCGACCGCGCCCACCACGGCATCGCGGATTTCGGGATGGTTGATGTCAAAGCCTTGATCGACTACCGCCACCCTGACGGGTGTCCTGTCGGGGATGACCAGAGAACTCGTTGCGCCGCCCCCTCCACCGCCGCAGCCGGCCAGGGCAAGGAGCAGGAGGGCCGTGGCGCCAAGCCATGAGATCTGGCGGCCGGGACCCGTAGCCTGGCAATCCGGGTTGTTGCGCTTAATCAAAATCAGGCTCATAGGATACAGACACAACGATCGGATATTAAGGCTGCAAGCTACCACAGAAAATGGATGGTTATAGGCGGGACAAAGTTTGCCCGGTCCGACTTAAACCCTTTACCGATGCACCCTTCCGGCCGCAGGTTGCAAATCCGCGCTCACCGCCGCGCGCTCGTCGAACACGAAGCAGTCGCCGTGGTAGTGGGCGCCGCCGACTTCCTCGAAATACTTAAGGATGCCGCCTTCGAGCTGGTACACGTGCTCGATGCCGATGGTCTTCATGTGGATGGCGGCCTTTTCGCAGCGGATGCCGCCGGTGCAGAACGACACCACGGTCTTGCCCGCGTAGTCGGTGCGGTGCTCGGCCAGGCGCGGCGGAAATTCGCTGAAGATGCCAATGCCGTAATCGATGGCGTTGTCGAACGTGCCCGCGGCAACTTCATAGTCGTTGCGGGTATCGAGCATCACCACCGGACGGCCTGCGTCGTCGTAGCCGCGATCCAGCCACTGCTTCAGCGTGGCGGCCGCCACCGAAGGCGCACGCGCGGCTTCCGGGCGGACCAGCGGGTGCTTCATGGTGATGATTTCCTGCTTCAGCCGCACCCGCATTTTTCTGAATGGCGGCGCGTCGGAAAGGCTTTCCTTGGGCTGCAGGTCGGAAAAGCGCGGATCGGCGCGCAGCGTGGCGACGATGGCGTCGATCGCCGTGCGCGAGCCGGCCAGGAACACGTTGATGCCTTCCGGCGCGAGCAGGATGGTGCCCATCAGCCCGAGCGCCTGGCAGCGCGCGCTGAGATCGGCCTTGAGCACCTCGCGGTCGCTGAGGGAAACGAACTTGTAGCAGGAAATGTTGACGACAGACACGGTTAAAGCCCTTCAAACCCAAGTTCAAGCAAGCCGGCATTATACGAAGTGGTTCTGCCCAGCCGGTGGTTTTGATACCCTGCGGCCTTCCCCCCCGCCATCTCAAGCCCATGAAGCGCCCGACGCCCTCTGCCGCGCAAGCACCCAAAACGGCCTTCTCCGATCCCCTGGCGGAACTGCTGCGCCCCGGCCAGTCGATCGAGCTGCTGAAGGAACTGCACATCCTGACGCGCGACGGCAAGCTCAACCAGGACAGCCGCCGCAAGCTGAAGCAGGTGTATCACTTGTGCAATTTCATCGAGCCGCTGCTGGACGACGTCCTCGGCCAACAGGACACGCTGACCTTGGCCGACCACGGCGCGGGCAAGTCGTATCTGGGCTTCATCCTGTATGACCTGTTCCTGAAGGACCGCCCCGGCAGCCATATTTTCGGCATCGAAACGCGCGACGAACTGGTGACCCGCTCGCGCGAACTGGCGGCGCGGCTGGGCTTTGCACGCATGTCCTTCCTCAGCGCGACGGTGGCAGAATCGATCACCACCGACGCCCTGCCCGCGCGCGTCGACATCGTCACCGCGCTGCACGCCTGCAACACCGCGACCGACGATGCAATCCAGTTCGCGCTCGCCAAACAGGCGCGCCACATCGTGCTGGTGCCGTGCTGTCAGGCCGAGGTCGCGGCCGTCCTGCGCCGCCACAAAAACGAGTCGTTCGGCAAAACGCCGCTATCGGAAATCTGGCGCCACCCAATCCACACCCGCGAATTTGGCAGTCAGCTCACCAACGTGCTGCGCTGCCTGCAGCTTGAATCGCACGGCTACCAGGTCACCGTCACCGAGCTGGTCGGCTGGGAGCATTCCATGAAGAACGAACTCATCATCGCAACCCGTACCGGCGAGCCGCGCCGGAATGCGCGCGAGCGCCTGCAGCAGATCCTGCAGGAACTCAATCTGCAGGAACTCGAAGGACGCTTTCTCGGCCCGCAGTCGTCCTGAAAAAAGCCTATGCTTTAAGCAAGCGTGTGTTTTGACTGGATTGCCTGATGCGCCTGCCTGCCCTGACGTTTCTTCTCCCCGCACTGATTCTGCTCGCCGCACTGGCAGGCTGCGCCACGCCGCAATACCAGACGACGTTCCGCCTGATTCCGCCGACCGATGCGCAGGGGCGGGCTTGCGTGGCGGACTGCGAAGCCCGCAAGACCGCGTGTCAGACCGAGTGCCAGGCCCGCTTTGAGGCCTGCGAGAAGGACATCGAACCCCAGGTGGAAGCGCGCTATACAGAAGCGCTGAAGCAGTACGAGCTCGATCTGAGGCAGTATGCCGCCGCGCTGCGCTACTATGAAATGCAGCTGCGTTTCGACTGGATGCACAGCTATCCCTATCCCTTCCGTCATCCCTTTTGGTGGGATCCATGGCCGGGGCTGTATTTTCCGCCGCCGTATCGTGAGCCGGTGATGCCGACGCGCGACAGCGTGCGGGCGCAGCTTGTCGCCAGGCACTGCCAGGCAGACTGCGGTTGCCTGCCCGCTTACGACGCCTGTTTTGTCGGTTGCGGCGGTCAGCGGGTGAGCGAAACGGTGTGCGTCAAGAACTGTCCGCCGGACAATAAAACCGGGATTGCCCAATAGACAAAACGGCGTCATTCCAGCGAAGGCCGGAATGACCGGCTAATGGATTATTGGGGGCAAAGCCTCAGCGGGCGGACGGCAGACGCAGCAATTTCACCGGCACGCTTTCGGTCTCGCTGTTGAGCCAGATCTCACCGTCCTGCACCATGCATTGCAGGCGCATGCCGCGGGCGGCCAGCGCAGCCAGTGCCTGGGTGGTGTCGGCCGGCAGTTGCAGCACGGTCAGATGGGAAAAGCGCGTCAGCTTGCTGGCGATCTGCTTCCACCACACCTCGCACCCGCTGCCGTAGCACAGCACCACGACCTGTTCGGCGCGGCTGCATGCACGGCGGATGCGCGCTTCGTCGGGCTGGCCGAGGTCGATCCACAGCTTGATCTCGCCGGTCAGGCGCTTCACCCAGACTTCCGGCTCGTCGACGTCGAACAATCCCTTGGTGAAGGCGATGCCCTCCTGCGCGTAAACCGCATAGGCCAGCACCCGTGCCATCATGCGCTCGTCGGTTTCGGAGGGATGGCGCGCGATGGTCAGCGCATGGTCGGCGTAGTAATGCCGGTCCATGTCGGCAATCTGCAGGTCGGCTTTGTAGATGGTGGCTTTAAGCGCCATGGGGATTCACACTCGAAACTTACGAACAAAAAAAACCCCGGCGAACCGGGGTTTTTCACATCAGGTCGGAAAGATTACGACACGACCTGGATGTTCGAAGCTTGCTTGCCCTTGGGGCCAGTCGTCACTTCAAAGCTGACGCGCTGGTTTTCCTGCAGGGATTTGAAGCCGTTGGAATTGATTGCGGAGAAATGTGCGAAAAGGTCCTCGCCGCCGTTATCCGGGGTGATGAAACCAAAACCTTTTGCATCGTTGAACCACTTAACAGTACCCGTTTCCATCTTTTGTTTCCTATCTATCTAAAAAAAATTGGGCGACATGCCCTATCGATCGAATTTCAAGGAAAACGCTTACCAGAGGTACCGCAATTTAAAGCTTGAATCCAACAGATGCCCGTATTAATAACACAAAAACAGATCGTGTCCAACTATTTTTTCAATCCCGCTCAAAGCGCACGCAATATCAGGGTGTCTCCGCGCTGGGTGAACTCCAGATGTTTCAGCACGCTCATGCCCAGCAGCACCTGGTCACCGCCCATGCCAGGGTTGAGGCTGGCGGGTACGCCGCGCAGATCGAACGGCCCGAACGCCAGCGCATCCACCCGGGTGGCGCGGGTGGTGACCATGCCGTTGGCGGTGACCGATTGCTGCCGTGCACCCGCCTTGAGTCCCAGCTTTTCCGCCAGATGCGCCGGCACCGACACCAGCGTGGCGCCGGTGTCGAGCAGGAAGGTGACGGGCTGGCCGTTGATCGTGCCGGGAAAGAAATAATGGCCGTTGCGGCTACGTTTCAGCACCAGTTCGCTGCCCGGCGCGATCTGCAACTGCTGGTTGGGATGGTTGCGCGCCTGCAGGCTATTTTCGAAGTAGAAATACAGCAGGCCCAGCAGCAGCAGGCTGGCGACCAGCGCCATGCCGCGGCCGAGCGGGCGGTAGGGGTTGTGGGTGGAATCAGCTTGTTTTGAGTTCACGGCGGGTGAGACAGATCAGGCGACGCATCGTTCAGCGCGCCAGGCACGCCGGGTGGCCAAGCCTAATTCAAATCCCACCCGCAGGGGAAGCAGCGTGCGCGCGCCCAACCTGCAGCAAGCGCACGCCAAGCTCAGGCGACGTGAGACATCCGCGGCTGGGTGAAGTGGCAATGCGGCGCGTCGCCGAACGCCTCGCGCAGGAAGCGGGTTTCGATATGCAGCAGGCGTTCGTGGTCGCCGGCTTCCAGGTAGATGTCCGGCTGCGCCATCAGCGCGTCGTCCCATACCATTTCCACCCCCCACGCATTCGGCAGCCCCGGCACCACGCCGGGTTCACACTCGGGGAACAGGCGGTTCACGCTGGCCTCGTCGGCCAGGCTGAATTCGACGCCGACATCCTGCCTCAATTTGCCGAGCTGGATTTCCTGGTCGGCGGGAATCATCGCCACCATCTGGCAATCCATGCTATCGAGCAGCACCCCCTTGGCGACCCGATCAAGGGCCACCCCGGCCGCGCGCGCGGTTTCGGCGCTGGTCTGCGAGTGCGGATGCGCCACAAGGTCAAATGGAATCATGTGTTCGTCGAGAAAACGTTCCATGCGATGCAGTGCTTTCATGATCGGCTCCTTGCAAGACAATTGAACAGTTTTCAATATAGATCACCCCGCTACCGCCTGCTAGCGCTAGCGCCGATGCGGATGCTCGCCCGCGCGAAAATGCCGCCGTGGCCCCTTGGGGTGCTCCTGCATCTGGCAGGCGCGGCGGAACGCCAGCAGGGCGTCCTGCGCATGCCCCAGCACGCTGCCATGGGGATAGTGCCCTGCTGTGTTCGGCTCGCCCGCCGCAACGCCGGTCAGCAGTTCGATGCCTTCGGTTACGTGATCCGCGGCATGAATATGGAAGCGCCCGCCGGCCACGGCGTCGACCAGCCGCGGCGACAGCATCAGGTGGCGGCGATTGCGCGCGGGGATCAGCACGCCCTGGCTGCCGTCGAGGCCGGCGGCCTCGCACACGCGGAACCAGCCCTCGATCTTTTCGTTGATGCCGCCCACCGGCAGCACCTCGCCGTGCTGGTTGAGCGCGCCGGTGACGGCGATGCCCTGCTTCAGCGGCAGGCCGGACAGCGCCGACAGCAGCGCATAAAGCTCGGCGCACGAGGCGGAATCGCCTTCCACGCCGTGGTACTGCTGCTCGAAAACGATCGAGGCATTGAGCGAGAGCGGCGCCAGATGCGCAAACAGCGCGGACAGGTAGTTCTGCAGGATGAACACGCCCTTGTCGTGGATCGGGCCGGACAGTTCGACCTCGCGCTCGATGTTGAGCAGGCCGTCCTCGCCCGCATAGGCGTGCGCGGACAGCCGCACCGGCAGGCCGAAGCGGTAATCGCCCAGATCGATCTGGCTGAGGCCGTTGAGCTGGCCCAGCCGCTCGCCGGTCAGCGCGATCATCAGATCGCCCTCGGCGATTTCCTCGCGCAGGCGCTGCTCGGGGTAATCGTGCCGCCCGGCATGCGCCGCCAGCGCCGTCTCGACATCGTCCACCGTCACCAGACCCGGCCCCCGCTCACGGCAGATCGCGGCGCTTTCCATCACCATCGCCTCGGTGCGGGCGAAAATCGCACTCTCGCGCGCCTGGTCGCCGACTTCGCGGTGCGACTCCTCGAGCAGACGCGCCACCGCCGCCGCCGAAAAATGCGGCAGGCCGAACTCGCGGCAGGCATGGGCGACGAAAATCGCCGAGGCGCGGCGGCTGTCGGCGCTGGCGACAAAGCTGTCGGCGAAATCCACCTTGGCGCGGAAGTGGCGGGCGAATTCCGGCGCCGCCTCCTGCAACTCGTAATACTGGTCGCGCGAGCCGACCAGCACCAGCTTGACCTCGACGTCGACCGCCTCCGGCACCAGCGACACCGCCGCGATCGGCGAGAACGACACGCCCGGCTCCTCGATCTGCAGCCGGCCGCTGCGCAAAAAGCGCCGCAGCTGCTCCCACACCAGCGGGTCGGCCAGCACGTCGCGCAGGTGCAGCATCAGAAAGCCGCCGTGCGCCTGCAGCAGGCTGCCGGCGCGGATGCGCGAAAAGTCGGTCATCAGCACGTCATTCTCGGACTGGTATTCGATGCTGCCGAACAGCGCGCGGAACAGCGGGTTGTCCTCGACGATCACCGGCGCGCCGGCCAGCCCGCCGTTGTCGACCACCAGGTTGACGCGGTAGCGCGCCAGCACCATTTGCAGCGTTTCCAGCCGGTCCTCGTCCTCCTCGCTGCCGCTGAACAGTTCCAGGTTGTCGTACACGTCCCGCTCCAGCGCGTCGAGCCAGGCGTTGAGCTTGGCGGCGTCCTTGATCTGCTTTTTCAGCCCGGCGCGGATCGCCTGCAGTTCGCGCTCGACCAGCGGCTTCACCACCTGCCGCCGCAGCGCCGCCAGCGCCTCGTTCATCGCGCGCTCCAGCGGCTGGGTCTTCTCGATATAGCGGGTGATCTCGGCGCGCAGCTCCTGCTCGGCCTGCTCCACTTCGGCGCGGCGCGCCTTCGGCAGCGCCAGCACCTCGTCCTCGGTGAGCGCCTGCCCCTTCTTGCCGACCAGGGTGAACACCATGCGCCCTTCCTCGCGATGCAGGAAAAAGCTGCGCGCCTCGGCAAACGCCACCAGCTCGGCATAGTGCCGCGCCACGTCCTGCTTCCACGCGGTCTCGATGCGATCGCTCTCGGCCTTGTAGTCCTGTCCTTCCAGCCGCTGCGGGATGTCGATTTGCAGCGTCTTCACCGCCTGCGCCAGCGACTGGCGCAGCAGCCGCCCCTCGCCGGCCGGCAGGCGCAACGCCAGCGGCCGCTCGGGCGCGTCGAAGTTGTGCAGGTAGCACAGATCGGGTGGCACCCGCCTGCTTGCCGCCACCTCGTGCATCGCCTGCTTGAGCAAAGAGGAACGCCCGCTGCCGACTTCGCCCAGCACGAACAGGTTGTAGTTGGGCTGGTCCATCCCCAGGCCGAAACGCGCGGCCGCCTCGGCGCGCGCCTGGCCGATCCATGGCAGCGGCTCCTCGATCAATTCCGAGGTGTCCGAAAATCCCAGCGACGCGGGGTCGAGGGTCAGGCGAAGGTCGGCGGGGATCAGGGTGACAATCGGCATGGTGTGGGGGACGGTTTTTAGTGGTTATAGGATTATTGCGCAAGACCGGCTGGCCGGCCTGATTCATGGCGGCAGCAGCCCGACCCACTGCGACTGGCTTTGCAGATAGCGTTCGCGCAGGCTTGCCGCATTCTCGCGCAGCAGCTCGGCGGGCACGGCCAGCGCCCGCATCAGTGCGGGCTCGACACGGTCGACCGCCACACTGCGCGGCATCGCGTCCGGCTCCCAGGTTTCGGCAAAGGCGGCGCGTTTGTCGGGGCGCAGGCCCTGCTGCGGCGGCATCAGGCTGACCCGCGGCAGGCCGTAGGCCAGTGCGACGATGCGGCCATGCAGACTGCTGCACACTACGCCGCGGCTGGCGGCGATGAGGGCGCAGATGTCCCACAGATGCAGCGACGGAAACAACCGCGCCGTAGCGGGCGGCAGCCGGCGCAGCAGCTTTCCAGTCAGCGCCGGATCGTCGTGCCACGGCGCCGTGCCGGCGCAGAACAGCGCCACGCCCAGGCCCGTCGCGGCAGCCACCTTCGACAGGCCCTGTGCCAGCGCATCCAGACTGGCATCGTCGGCAAAATCCGCGCTGAACTGGCACGCCAGATAGCCCTGCGGGAAAACGCCCAAAACGGCTTTCACCGCGCCCTGCTGCTGGTGCCGGCGAATCACCTCGCCGAAGCACTGTTCCACCATCACCGCCGGGTCGGGACACAGCGGCGCGGCGATCCCCTCCGCGTGCAATGCCGCCTGCGTGACATGATCGCGCACGCTGAGCCAGTCCGCCTGCACGAGCGCCGCCTTCACCTCGCCCCGCTCAGCGGCCGACAGGCCGTCCCACTCCACGCCGCCGACGGCGTTGAAAATCAGCTTGCCGCGCGGCGCCAGCGCATCGCGCCCCACGACATAGGGCATGCTTCTCGAGGTGCCGAGCTGGCGGGCTGCCCACGCAGCGGCCGCAGCCGGCTCGTCGCCATAACGCGAAATGGCCGCAGCAGCCGCGGCCGGATCGAGCAGCATGACGGCTGCTTGCCAGGCGGTGCAGGTCAGCAGCTCGCCGCCGGCATGGATCAGCCCGGCAGGCCTTCGAAGCCCAGCCAGCGCACTCACCCGGTGTCCGCCCAAAGCCCGCAGGTCGCGCGCCGCCAGCCCGGCGAACGCGAAGCCCCGCCCCGGCAGCAGCGTCCCCAACATATGCGGGAACAGCAGGTCGCCGAAGTTGTGGCGGTCGAAGGCGCCGAACAGGATCGGCGGGGCGTGAGCGTTCATCGTCTGCCAAGCGTAAACAGCGGCCCTCAATCGTCATTCCGACGCAGGGCCACCGCTGCCCGGAAAATTTTGGAGCGTTGACAAAAGCGTTGCAGGACAGGGCTGCGCGGGTTAAAACCCCTGAGCGGCAACCGAGCCTGCACCCTTTTCAGGATATGCCGACTTCACGCAATCATGAACGTCCTGCCGCGAGGCTATGGGGAGCAGGTTTCAAACGCCTGCGCGCCCTTGGCACAACCCGCCAATGGATTATTGGGATAATCCAGGGAAATATAAGCGGGAGAGACCTGTAGGAGGGCCGCCCTCGGCCCGATGCCGTGGTGTTTGCAAGGGTGCGTAATTCGGGCCGAGGGCGGCCCTCCTACAGGGAGACCCCACAGCGATTTCAAGACAACAACGAATGACTGAAGAAAACAAACTGACCGTCCTACAACTGGTGCCCGCGCTCGAGTCCGGCGGGGTGGAACGCGGCACGCTCGAAGTGGCACAAGCCCTCATCGAACACGGCCACCGGGCGCTGGTGATCTCGGCAGGCGGTCGGCTGGTCGCGCCGCTCGTTGCATCGGGCGCCGAACATTTCGCCTGGCCAATCGGCGACAAAAAATTCAAAACCCTGCTGCTCGTCGGCAGGCTGCGCAAGTTTCTGCAGGCGCACAAGGTCGACATCCTCCATGCGCGCTCGCGCGTGCCGGCGTGGATTGCGTATCTGGCCTGGCGCGGCATGAATCCGGCCACGCGGCCGCGTTTCGTCACCACCGTGCACGGCATGTACGGCGTCAATCGCTACAGCCGCATCATGACGCAGGGCGAAGCCGTGATCGCCGTGTCCAACACCGTGCGCGATTACATCCTGCGCGAATACCCCGACACGCCGCCGTGGCGCATCCAGGTCATCCATCGCGGCGTCGATGGCGAGACTTATCCGCACGGCTGGAAACCCGATCCGGCCTGGCAGCAGGCGTTTTATGGCCAGTTCCCCGATGCCGCCGGCAAGCAGATCCTCACCCTGCCCGGCCGTATCACCCGGCTCAAGGGGCATGAGGATTTCATCGAGCTGATCGCACGGCTGAAGCGGCGCGGCCTGCCCGTGCATGGCCTCATCGTCGGCGGTGCGTCGGCGTCCAAGCAGCGCTACCTGCACAAGCTGCGCTACCGCGTGCGCAGCATGGAGCTTGAAGCCGACATCAGCTTCACCGGCCAGCGCGACGACCTGAAAAACATCCTGGCCATCTCGAACCTGGTGCTGTCGCTCTCCACCCAGCCCGAATCCTTCGGCCGCACCACGCTGGAGGCGCTGCGGCTGGGCGTGCCCACGGCGGGCTACGACCACGGCGGCGTTGGCGAAATCCTGCGCACGATTTATCCCGAGGGTTTGCTACAGAGGGGCGACATCAGCGCGCTGACACAGCGAATCGCCGCCTTGTTGCTGCAGCCCATATCAGTGCCCACAGGCGATTGCTATCCGCTGCGCAGCATGCTGTCGCAGACGCTGGATCTGTATGAACAGCTCGCACGTACGCCGCGCAGACAGGGCGGGCAGTAGGCCGCGCCTGGCCGTGCCGGGATTGCTTATCTAATGCCCGCGGATCAGATGAATGGCGCGAGCGCGTGCTTTCCCGTACACGACCTGCAGGCCGTGCGACAGGCTCTTCTTCCGTAAGGCGTGGCGCGAATAGATGACGCCATGATCGCCGGCTTGGGCATCGGGACGATGCCGCTTCTCGATTTCGCGCGAAATCACCGCGAATAAATTGTGCTCGAACAGCACCCGGCGGCGTGCCTCGATGATGGCAGGCAAACGTTTCTCGTATTCGTTGTCCATGATGGCCTGGCGAATGATGCGCGCGGCGCCAGCAGGATCCTTCATGTCGACAGAGATAAAGCTTTCAGGCGGAAAATAGTCTGCAGCGTTGGGGCAGCCCGCATAGAAAGGCAAGGTCAGGCCGAGAAAAGCATCGGACAGCTTTTCGGTCCAGTGATGTGGGCCGATGTAGTTCTCGATCGCCACATGATAACGATAGGCATCCAGCGCCTGGGCCTTGTCGTCCAGCGGGCGAGCCCCACGTCCATAGACGTGCATCTCCGGCACACGCTGCATCAGATCCCGCATGAAGCTGAAGCGGCGATGATGCAGCGTGTGCCGCATCCGCTTGGGTGAGAACACCATAGACAGATCGTGGGCCTTGACCGCAGGCGGGTGCGCGACCATGTCATCGAAGGCGATTTCGTGATGGGCCCCGATGCCATACATCCAAATCAACCCGGCCTGCGAGAAAATCCTGTCCGGATGCGGAAGCGCCCATGCCTCCTGGCTGGTCAGCACGCAGCCAAACTGGCTTGCGTAGGCATTGCCGTAGTGCTTGATCGAGGACGGCTCGCTGGTGGTGAGCATGGTATGCCGGCGTGGACAGGCCAACTCCTCGAAGCGATTCTTCCGCGGATCCTTGTTTGCCGTCCGCAGGTCTTCGTACACAACCAGCCAGTCATAGTGCCGGTCTGTCGGATCGAAGCTGAAACGACAGCTGCCCCACACCGGATTGCCCTGAGGGAGCTGGTGCAGGAAATACCGCTCGGGAATGGGCGAAATGACCTTGACTCGAATTTTCGGCGTCTGCTCGACGGAGGGATTTGTCATTTTGTGTGATTTAGGGAGGCCATTGGTCAAGTATTATCACGCTGCCATGGAAAATGCATGCGCTCGGCGTCCATGTGCCTGAATCAAAAGTATGCTGCAAACCCCAGCCCATCTAGTATTTAGCACAATGACGACACGACTCCCCATCTCCGTATTCATTATTGCCCAGGACGAGACGGACCGCATCCGCCTCACGATCAACAGCGTGAAGGAGTGGGTGGACGAGATCATCGTGATCGACAGCGGCAGCCGGGACGACACAGTGGCCGTCAGCGAGGCGCTGGGCGCGCGGGTGGTGTTCAACGCGTGGCGCGGATACGGCCCGCAGAAGGTGTTTGGCGAAGGGCTGTGCCGCAACGACTGGCTGCTGAACCTGGATGCCGACGAGGAAATCACGCCCGAGCTCGGGGCAGAAATCCGGGCACTGTTCCAGAGCGGACTGCCTGGCGCTGCGGCCTACACGCTGCCGATTCTGCCGCTGTATCCGTTTCAGGAAAGGGGACACCGCTGGACGGCCTTCCACCATCCGATTCGCCTGTACCGCAAGACATTCGCCGGCTTCAAGGACTCTCCGGTGCACGATTCGGTCGTGGTGCATGAAGGCCGGGTGGGACACCTGAAGGGCATGGTCAACCATCGCTCGTTTCGCTCCCTCAGCCATCATGTAGACAAGGCAAATTTCGCATCGACCGCCAGAGCTCAGGACCTGTTCCAGAAGGGACGCAATCCTTCTGCACTGAGCCTGCTGCTCATTCCCCTCCTCGCCTTCTTCAAGTCCTACATTCTCCGGCGCGAATTCGTCAACGGCATCGACGGCATCGTTGTCAGCCACATGTATGCGTTCCAGCGCTTCATCCGTCTGGCCAAGGCGCGCGAGCTGCATCGGCTGGCCAGGCGAGGGAAGTAGGCTTGCCAACCGTTCTATGGTGGGGACGCTTCGACCCCGCCTACTCCCGCAACCGCGTCCTGCGCAAACTGTTCGCCGACCTCGGGTGGCAGGTCAGGGATTTCCATCCGAAGTTTGCCGGGCTGGCCGACTGGGAAGCGAGGCTGCGACGAGTGCCCAGACCCGATCTGGTCTGGGTGCCCTGCTTCAGGCACCGCGACCTGGCGGCGGCGAGCCGCTGGGCGCATCGTCAGGGCGTACCCCTGGTTTTTGATCCCCTCATCTCCGCCTATGACAAACAGGTCGACGAGCGCGGGAAACTGAAGGCCGAGAGTTCTCGCGCGCGCCACCTGCTTGTCTGGGAGCAAGGCCTGTTTCAGCGCGCCGACAGGGTGATTGCCGACACAGCCGCTCATGCCGGTTACTTTTCCCGGGTGCTAGGCGTTCCCAGAGAAAATCTCGCGGTGGTCTATGTCGGCGCCGAGGGAGCCCTTTTCAAACCGGCACGTCTGCCATCCAGGGAAGGGGACAGGCCTTTAGAGGTTCTGTTCTACGGTAGCTTCATCCCCTTGCAGGGCCCGCAGGTCGTCATCGAGGCCGCACGGCTACATCAAGGGCCACCGGTGAAGTGGGTTCTCCTGGGGCAGGGGCCGTTGCGCAAGGAATGCGAGGACAAGGCCAGGGGGCTGGAAAACGTGAGATTCGAAGACTGGGCGCCCTACGAGAGCCTCCCGGCGCGCATTCACCAGGCCGACATCCTGCTTGGCGTGTTCGGCACAACACCGAAGGCCGACCGGGTCATCCCCAACAAGGTATTCCAGTCACTGGCCTGCGGCAGGCCGGTGATCACGCGTTCGGCCAGCGCTTACCCGGAAGGCCTGGCTGCTGCAGAGCAGACCGGACTTGTCTGGGTTCCGCCGGGCGATGCCCAGTCCCTGGCAGACCGGGTGGCGACGCTGGCAGCAAACCCCGCCCGCCTGCGCCAGCTTGGTGAGGCCGCCGCAACGTCCAGCCGGGAATACTTTTCGGACGGGATATTGCGCGATCAATTGGATGCGGCGCTTAATGGCCTGCATACGTGAACGCCGATACTCGGCGGTACGGCATGGTTGCTGTCATCATCCCGCATAATGTGCGGGATGATGACAGCAACCAACCCAAACCCAGCGCATCAGAATGGCTACTTCCACGGAAGGAGCGGCCCGCGAAAAGGCAGGCTCGACACAGCGCAACACGCCCATGACACCATCTCTTAAACCCCAGCACTTCACCTGGCTGATTTTTTTCTGCTTCCTGCTGTTTCCGTTCAAACGATCAGTTGAACTGCCCCTCCTGATCATGACGATCGGCGGAGGGGTGCTCTTGTACAAATATGGCAGGGCATTCTTTCAGGAGCCGGCCGTCAGGCTTTTCACGCTCTTGTTTGCCTGCATCTGGCTGCCCATGCTGCTTTCTGTCACGGACAGCTATGACGTGAAGAAATCTGGCGGTACGGTTCTGGTATTCATCCGTTTTTATCTCGCCGGCCTGCTCATTATTTGGGCGATGAGCAAGCCGGACCAGTTATCACTGCTGTTCAAACTATTGGCTTGGTTGACTGCATTCTGGGTAGTCGATGCGCTCTTCCAGGCCGCGGTCGGCCAGGATTTTTTCGGCTACACGAATGCATCCAGCCGGCTCAATGGAATATTCGGTGAGGAGGGGTTGAAGCTGGGCAATGCCTTGCCGGTGCTGGCGCCATTCCTCCTGCTTGCCCTCCGTGCCAAACCGGCCCTGATGCTGCTGGCAGCAGTTCTGACAGGGGCGGTGGTCATTCTCGCTGGCAGCCGGGGCGGCTGGGTAAGCTTTGGCCTGGTTTGTATATGGCTGATTCTTTCAGAGACACGACGGCGCGATGTGGCGTTCTGGAAAATCGGTGCGGTGGTCGCGCTGGCCGGGCTGGCCGGGACCTATGCCGTATTCGAGACCCCTGCCGCGAAGCAGCGATTGGATCAGACCCTGCTGCTTTTTTCCGGCGACGAAGCCAAAATCGATCAGGCACTTTCCCTCCGCTGGACGCTCTGGAAAGACGCCTTTGCCATGATCGACGCGCATCCCGTCAATGGGGTGGGCGTCAGGGCGTTCCGTTATGCCTATCCCGAGTTTGCGCAGCCTAACGATCCTTTCCTATCCATAAACGAAGCGTCGGGGAGGCCGACAGGCGCTTTCTATGCGCATCAGATCATCCTGGAAGTAACGACCGAAACCGGCCTGATCGGGCTTGCCGGGTTAGGCTTGTTTTATGTGCTACTGGTCAGAAGTTGGCGCCTGGCAAGCCAGGAGCGAAGAATCCAGTCATTGCCATTTGCCATGGCGGCACTGGCCTGGATCTTCCCGCTCAATACTCATCCGTCCTTTTATACCGCCCAGTGGTCAGTTCTGATCTGGCTGATCATCGCCCTATTGTGCGCAAGCCTGCTCCCATTGCAGAAAACAGCCGCTACGCTCCCTGGTAGGCAAGCTTTTTAACGACCTGAATCCTGGGGCTTGTATTCAGGCACCCATCGGGTCAGTGCCTGCTTGACGGCCGCTTCAGGCTGGAAACCACCGGTTCTGAACCAGTCATCCAGTTCGCCCGCCAACGTGCCGATCGCTGGACGCGCCTTCGCCACCCGCAGCTTGGGGTGCGGCGTCGGCAAGGTTGATTCGTCGTCGGCCAGCAGTTCCTCGTAGAGCTTTTCGCCGGGGCGCAGACCGGTGTATTCGATGCGGATGCGGTTCTCGTCCGCACCCGACAGGCGAATCATGAGTCTGGCCATTTCGGCGATTTTCACCGGCTCGCCCATGTCGAGCACGAAAATCTCGCCGCCCTCGCCCATCAGGCCTGCCTGCAGCACCAGCTGCGCGGCTTCCGGAATCGACATGAAGTAGCGCGTGATCTCGGGATGCGTCACTGTCACCGGGCCGCCTGCCTCGATCTGTTTCTGGAACTTGGGGATCACGCTGCCGGATGAGCCGAGCACGTTGCCGAAGCGCACCGACACGAAGCGCGTGCCGCTCGCCTGCTGCATCGCCTGGCAGGCCATCTCGGCCAGCCGCTTGGTCGCGCCCATGACATTGGTCGGGTTGACCGCCTTGTCGGTGGAGATCATCACGAACTTGCCCACGCCATGCGCCTGCGCGGCTGCGGCGACCACCTGCGTGCCCAACACGTTGTTGCGCACCGCCTCCCAGGCATTCGCGTTTTCCATCAGGGGAACGTGCTTGTACGCGGCCGCATGAAACACCACCGCAGGCCGATGCTCGGCCATCACCTGATTCACCCAGACAGCGTTCTTCACGTCGCCGATCACCGGGGCAATCTGCAGGCCGGCGAAACGCTGCGGCAACTCCTGCTCCATAGCATACAGCGCCAATTCAGACTGCTCGAACAGCACCAGCTTTGCTGGTTCAAACCGCGCGATCTGGCGACACAGTTCCGCACCGATCGAGCCGCCCGCACCGGTCACCATGACCACTTGTCCCGTCAGCAGGCGGTGCAGGCCACTGTCGTCGAGCTCGACTAGATCACGCCCCAGCAAATCGTCGAGTTCGACTCGGCGCAGGCTGGATACCGACACCCGCCCCGCCACCAGGTCTTCCAGCGAAGGCACGGTCAGCACGTTCAGTCCGGCGTCAGCACAGACTTGGGTAATGCGCTTCCGCACCGCGTGTGCCGCCGACGGCAACGCCAGCACGATATCGTCCACCTCCATTTTTCGTGCCCAGACCGCGACCTCATCGAGCGCGCCCAGCACCGGGATCCCCTGCACCAACCTCCCGCGTTTGTCGCGGCTGTCGTCCAGCAGACCCACCACATGAAACCCTGCCGGATTGCGCGCCAGTTCGCGCAGCAAAAAGTCCGCCGCCGAGCCTGCTCCGGCCACCAGCACCGGCTTGCTGCCCGGGTGCAGCACGCTGGCCAGGCGATGCTCCTTCCAGGCGCGGTAGGCCAGGCGGCTGCCGCCCATCAGGACAAGCAGCAGCAGCGGGTCGAGAATCAGCACCGAACGCGGCACCACAGCATTGACGCGGAACAGAATCAACGCCACCGGGATCAGCAGCGCGGCCAGCCCCACGGCCAGCACGATGCGCTTGAGATCGGGCAGGCTGGCAAAGCGCCAAATCCCGCGATACAGGCCGAAGCGCCAGAACACGATGGCCTGCAGCGGCACCACCCAGAGCAGCGTCGACCAAGCCGCAGCCTGGAATTCCGGCGGCATATCCAGATTGAAACGCAGCCAGTACGCAGCCAGCCAGGCAAAAACAGCCGCCAGAATGTCGTGCAGGATGATCGTGGCGGTGCGGGGATTAAGGTTCATTGCGAAGTCGACTCCAGCGCCGGTCGATAGTCAAAAAAATCAGCAGATACATTGCGGCCCAGAGTATAAGCAGCCATGGGGTGTGCTGCGGCAGAACCCGCAGCGCGAATGCCAGCGCGATGCCTGCGAGCATCAGCGCATAGACGGCCCATGCAAGCTGGCGATGCGATGCGCCCAGCAACACCACCCGCTGATAATAGTGCGAACGGTGCGCCCGCCAGATTTTTTCGCCCCGCAAGCCGCGTCGTGCGAGCGTCACGCTGGCATCGACGATGAACGGCGAGAACACCAGCAGCGGAAACAGCCAAGGCCACACGTCCTGCATTGCCCCCAGAATGCCGAGCGCGGCCGCCAGGAAGCCAAGCGGAATCGAACCGGCATCGCCCATGAACACCCGCGCGGGCGGGAAATTGAAGCGCAGAAACGCCAGCGCTGCCGCCGCAATCGCCGCGCAGAATGCAGCCAGCCCGGCGGCATCGCCCAGCAATGCCGCCAGCGCCAGCGCACCAAAGCCGATTGCGGCCATGCCGCCCGCCAGCCCGTCCGAGCCGTCCATGAAGTTATACAGATTGGTCATCCACACCACCGCCAGCGTGCCCGCTAGCAAGGCCCAGCCGGTCAGGCCCAGTGCCAGCAGGCACGCCACTGCCGCCACGAAATGCGCCAGAAAACGCAGCGCCACCGGCAGGCCGCGCACATCGTCCAGCACCGACACCGCAGCCAGCGCGAATGCCGCCAGCACCACCGGCAGCGCCGCCTGCAACAAACCGGCCTCGGCCAGCCACACAGCAGCCACCCCTACCCCGGCCATGATGCCCAGCCCGCCGATGCGCGGCGTCGGCGTCACGTGCAGCGAACGTTCGTTGGGGTGGTCCATCGGCAGGCGGCCGCGTTGCAGCAGCCAGGAAAGCAGCATCCAACACACCAGAAAAGCCGCAAGCGGCGCCATCCATTCAGCAGGCATCATTCAAAATGGCTATGTCACTGTTAGTTGTTGAAGTCGTGGTGTTGCGACGGTGCGCAAATCGCGGCGAGGGCGCCGCTCCCACAGCGCTGGCCAATACCAACAAATAACGATGAAGAGTTATTCAGCGTCTCCCCAAGATTATGGCCGCTTCAGCCAATCCGCCACGCCCAATTCGGGCGCCCACCGATCAAGCGCTTTTAGGCCACGTTCAACCCGGCTAACCCAGCCCTTGCCGCGATTGACCATATCCTGCCAAGCTTCCTCCACCTCCCATGGCCGATAGATTTTGAACCAGTCCAACAGTGCGGCTGCTTGCGCCAGGTCCTTGTTGGCTTTTTGTGTGAACGAACCGCTGCGCTCCCCATAAATCAGCAGCTTGTGCAAGGCATAACGCGCCGGATGCGGCACATTGACCACCCCTGTTCCTTCCGCGCTAAATAGCGCTACCTGGACGACATTCTCCAGGGAATATTCGATAAAGCGCAGGGGTTGCATGGTGACATGCAGCCGTGGATGTTCAATCGGCGCATCTCCCCCACGGTGGCGCGGGGTCAGAAAGTCCAGACGAAAATCGGGTTCCTTCGGGTTAAGGTAGGTGGCGCCCGCTTTGCCCGCGAGGCCGGAAATAGGCAAAAAGCCCATCTCGAGCGATTCGATGGCGCGATGCACATCGACCTCGATATTGCTCGGCAGTGCGATGGACACGCTTTTTCCCGCATGGGCAAAATCCACGTCCTGCGTCCGTGACGCGTCGCCCCAACTGACCCCCAGCAAATTGCCGTAAGCAAGAAAAGCATGGGTGCCCACCAGCACCCCGCCCGCCTTAAAAAAACCATGGTCGAGCAGGCGGCGAATCACGCGAAAATGGCGTGCCATCAAAGGCTGGCAGCCCAACGCAATGGCCGAACGGGCGAGTGCACGCAACGCATCCGCACCCGGCGCATTGGCGCGCAGTTCGACCAACCTGCGAACTTCCGGGGTATCCGGGCCCACATAGATTTGACGCGATACCCCAAGCAGATCGGTATGCTGGAAATACCAGTAAACCCGCCCCTTGACCGTCTTTTGTGCAAAAGACCCGGCAAGATTGGCCACCGAACGTGACAGCTCCGCCGCGCTGGCGGCATCAAAGAGCTGTGCGTAAGCCGTTTGTGCTGAAAGGGAAAGCTCGGTAAACCGTGGCATCGCTGGTTATACTAATTTATATTTTGATTAGTATAACTTGCTCAGATGAGCCGTACCAACTCAGAATAGGGTACAAGTGCCGAATCGGCGGTGAGCAGCTGCGCAGGCATGAGCAAGGCTTGGGCTATTAATGGGTATTCCGGCGCATCCAGCACCCACAGCAGGATATGGGTATCGAGCAGCAGAACCATTTAGCGCCCTTCGAACATAGCCAGCTCGTCGCCCGTCAACGGCGCGTCGAAATCATCCGGGACATTGAGTTTGCCTTTAAGCAGGCTAAGCCGACGCCTTTTTGGCGGGGCCTCAAGCGGCACCAAACGGGCGATCGGCTTACCCGCTTTTGCGATCACGATTTCCTCACCCACCGCCACCTGTTCCAGCAGGCGCGAGAGACGGGTTTTCGCTTCATGGATGTTGATGGCTTGCATGGCACCTCCATACTTGACTAAGCTTAGTTTGTTACGAGGGTCAAGCGCGCGCCGTTGGGGGTGACATGACTCCCCATTCCAATTCCGGCTAAGCGGGAAATTTCCGCGCCGTGTGGACGACATTCAGCACAATAATCGTGTCCGGCAAAACCCGTATAAAAGCGATAAAGGGCAGTTTGTTGATCACGAGCTCGCGCGCACCCGGCACGCGGCCGCTCTTCCTGATGCGTTCTGGAAACAGCAAAAGGCTCTCAATCTGCCCGACTATCCGGCGCTCCACGGCCTGTGCCGTCCTCGGCCCGGCTTCGTGAAAATAATGGGTGAGTATCGCCTCAATGTCGTCGAGTGCATCGTCGGTCCAGACGATGCGCATCTAAACAACCTTGCGCGCTAGCCTGGCTTCCATACGCTGCTTCAACTGCTCCATGGCGTCGGCATGTTCATGAAGTCCGGTTTCACCTGCGTCCACGCGCGCCATCGTCCGTGAGACCTTGCCGAAGAGCCACTCGTCGTAACCCGACTCCTTGTCCATGAAGAGATCGGGTATCAGCGTGTCGGCGGCATCCTCGATAGAAATCATGATCCCGACCGGGCGATCGTTCCGGGTGACGATGACAGGCTCTCGCCGGGCGGAATCGAGAAAATCGCCGAAATGGTTCTTGGCATCGCGAGCCGTCATGATTTTCATGGCCATATCCTTCGAATAAAAGTCAGGATGTCTATTGTAGACACACTGGACACAACGACAAAGACATTCGACTTCATTAAGGAGACGCTGATTAATCCGTCATTGCGAGGAGCGAAGCGACGCGGCAATCCAGCAATGCCTGCTGAATCAATGCGCTGGCTTGCCACGCTTCGCTCGCATGGGGCGGCCCCCTGTAGGAGGCTCGCCCCGGGCCGAATGCGGACGGTAGCGCGGCGCAGGTATTCGCGTTGTCGCGAACACCACATCATCGGGCCGGGGCGACCCTCCCACAACTACGTGGCTGCCACATCCTCCGGCGCAAGCCGAAATGGCCGCGGTGAAAATCCAAGATCGCGGGCCGCATCTGCGTGCTCGAACACCAGATCCCGGTTCATCCGCTCGGCCATGGCGGCCGACCAATGCCGGTATCGTGGAAATACGCGCAAGCACGCCACTGCCATCCTGAAAACACCGAGCGGTATCGTCACCAGCCGTGGCCGACGTTGCATCGCGGCAAATACCCGGCGCACCATCTCGCGGTAAGGCAGCGTCTCCCCGCCGGAAATATTGTAGGCACGGTTTGCCGCTGCGGGGGCATTCAACGCCGCCACGCACGCGGCAGCCACGTCTTCGGCATGGATGGGCTGGCGTAATCCCATCGCTTTGCCCAGCAAAGGAAAAAACCCGAATCGGCCCACAAAGCGGGCGATTTCTGCGATGTTTTTGTCTCGCCCCCGGCCGTAAATCAGGGTGGGCCTGAGAATCACCCACTCGACACCCTTGCTTTCCGCCCATGTTCGAAGGCGCGCTTCGCCTTCAGCCAGGCGTGAAGCGACGGCGTTTTCAGCCGGATCCGAGGAATCTGTTTTGGTGAAGCGGCTGGTTGATGAAAGCGCCACGACGCGGCGGGCACCATAGCGCTCAAACATCGAAAAATACTGCGGCAACACCCACACAGGCGCCACGCACAGCCAATCCTTAATCCGAGGCGTTGCGGGTTGGGTGGGGGAAAGTACATCCAACTGCCGCCAGGTCACGTCCGCTTCGGTTTTGCGATCAGCCGTCTTTCTGGAAAACGCATAAACATGACGGCCGTCATGCACCAGCAGTGGAACAACACCCTCACCCACCATGCTACCCGCACCCAGCAAGCCCGTGTCCGGCCGATCAACCACCCAATTCGTCCCCAGCGTCTGGGGCCTTGTCCGTTGAACCCGGCCCCTTGCGCCTTGATCCTTGAACAATGCGACAAGCGGCCACGCCCCCGAACCGCAACCAGACACCCGCTTCCACCAGCCACATCAACGCCCCGGGGTACTGATGCCGGAAAAACTTCCGGTAGAACCGCACCATTCCCTTGTGCTTATACCACTCGACAAAGATCGGCCTGGCACGGCTGCAATGGCCATGGTGGTGAACGACCGGCGCATCGGGAACGAAAAGGATTCTCCAGCCGCGTTGGCGAAAGCGCATGCACCAATCCAGATCCTCGCAATGCAGGAAATAGGCTTCATCCCAGAGGCCCACGTCGTCGATCGCCGCTCTGCTCACCAACATCAGCGCGCCAGAAATCGCTTCCACGTCGACGGGCGCATCAGGTAGCGGCTGCTTGTGTAGATGAAAATCGAAGAAAAGCTTGGGCCACCGGTTGCTTAGGCGAGCCAGACCAAACGCCCGCACAAAAGAACGCCAGGGGGTCGGCACCGCACGCCGTCCGCCGCCCTGTTCGCTGCCGTCCAGGTTGGTCAACAACCCGCCCACCATCCCCACGCCTGAATCGCTATCCAGCCCGACGACCATGCGCCGCAGCGATCCCGCACCGAGGATGCAGTCCGGATTGAGAAATAACAAATGGGCCTGGGTTGCAAGGCCCAGCCCCAGATTGCACCCTGCAGCAAAACCCAGATTTTGCCCCGTACAGAGCATCACCAGCCGTGGCTCCCCTGCAAACTGCGCCGCCAGCATATCCATGCTCGAATCGGACGAATCGTTATCGACAACGATCACTTGCTCGGCTTGCGCCAAGGCTGCGCGAACGCAATCGATCAGCAGCGCGCCGGCGTTGTGGTTAACAATCACCGCTGAAACAGGTTGAAGACTCGATTCCAATTATTTACCCAAAACATTTTTCCAGGACGCGCAAAATGGCGCGCCACGAGACAACCCGTTTACCTTGAATCTGCCGGCGCTTTTTCCACATCAGTGAGAAGCCTAAAATTTTCCGCTCTTACACACTAGACCATGCCACACACCCAACGTCATCATGCGCAAGTGTGCCATGCGCGGCTTGGCAAATAGCGAATAAAAAACGTACTTAAGACACAAGCGCCAGCCGTCCACCAGCTTCCAGTTCAATGGCACCCACGGCTCTTTGTATAAAAGCACCGCATTACGAAAATGGTAGTAGTGCCTGAGCGGGCTGTGTAAGGGAATATTTTTGCCAAAGAACTCGATAGGGTGATCCCCAAGGCTGTGCTGCATGTGAGCAGAACAAACCCCATAACTTTGAAAACCGTGATGGCGTGCACGTAAACCCCACTCGATGTCAACATAGTCGATGAAGAAATCATCCCGCATGCCGCCAACCTTATCCAACACCGACATCGGGATCAGGCAACCGGAGGAAATCAGATAGTCCACAGGAACGACGGATTCCTCAGCCGAGCAAACACAACGCTCCAAACGTAAGCCACGAATCCGGATGAATGGGGGGGGGTTGTCTTGCCTCTCATCCAGATATCGCGGCCCTGCTGTAGCCGGCGAAGCTTGTTCGGAAATAGTAGAAACCAGTTTCTCAACCATATCCGGCGCGGGAATGCTGTCCTGATCCATTAACAGAACAAATCGTGCCCCACGATTCCGCGCCCATTGAATACCAGCATTTTGCGCAGCTGCAATGCCTCGATTCTCACCAAGTCGAAGCAATTCAACATCACGTGTGTCGCGCTCGCTATCCCACGCAAGCAGATCGGAGTGGGAGCCATTGTCCACAATCACTACAGACGTAACCTGGGGGACAAGTGCATATAACAGTTGCTTGAGGACTTCTAGTGCAGGCTGAAAAGTCACCACCACGGCAACAACGCCCGCTCTATACGACTGTGTCATCGGCCATTACCAGATTACTGTTTCTGGTTGAGAAGCATCTGCACTATGAAACCGCTCACTGAATCCTGAAATGGGACTAGTAACACGCTGGTTGAACCAGTACTGGAGGAAGTTGATGCCTAGCAGCTTCATCGTTCGTATCTTATTCGCATTCGTTTGTTCAAGCTTCGTGTCGGACATAATGATAAAAATCGCTCACAACTTATCCAGACCTTTCTTAAGTCTCGAACGTTGACCTGAGGGTGCCCAACTTAGCAGACTTCCCCCAAAAAGCCAGAGGCTCGTAGTCTGGATAAGGGTAATGTCCTCTATTAATCCGTATGTCACTCTCTTTTTCTCGGCATCGCTGCTGGACAAGATCAAGTACTGACACAGGCATTCCACTGCAACAGTTGATCACCCCTTGACAGTCTGGATTCTCGAGCACGATAGCAAAATTCTTAGCGACATCTTGAATTGGCAAATAATCGCGCAGTTGGGTACCCATAGACATATTAAAGACTGGCTGCCCCTCATCAATTGCGCGGTCTAACTGTGCAAGAAGGCTATTTTTATTTTGTCCTTCGCCATACATATAAAAAAGACGCATCCACTGCAATGCAAACGGCCTCTCTTTTTGCAGCAATTGAAGCGCCTTACGCAAGGCGTCTTTAGCAAAGCCGTATGGCGTCGCAGGGCGGGTTTCCATCTCCTCGGTTAATGGGCCATATTGCATACCATACTCAAGACATGTGCCTGCAACTAATAATTGAGGCACCCCTGACTTAACAGCAGCTTCTAAGAAAGCCAGGTCGGCAGGCAAGTTTTTGCTAATGTGAAAAAAATCTCGATAATTCGGAAGACCTGGCCATGCGAGATGCACGATTGCGTTGGGCAGGCACTCAGGCTGAAACAAGGGCTTAAAGCTTTCGTGCAAATCACATTGGATGAACTCAACACGATCAAACCATGGCATCTCTAGAGCCCGTTTGATATCGCGAGCAATTGCGACAACAGAATGTCCACGCGCAAGCAACTCGTTAACCACATGCTGCCCCACGAAACCCGTGGCACCCGTAACCATCACCCTCATGCAAGAACCTTCAACTCGGGCACCGCAATCACAAATTTTCCTCCCCATGAAAGTACTTGTTGCTGTTGCTGGATTACCTCGTCAGCAATATTCCACGGCAGGATAATCACCAAGTCCGGTTTACGCTTGGCGAGTTCTGTAGGAGGAAGAATTGGGATGTGGCTGCCGGGCATGAACTTGCCCTGTTTTGAAGGCGCCGCGTCACAAATGAAATCGATCAGATCGTGTTTAATGCCGGCATAGTTCATCAGGGTATTTC
The DNA here is from genome assembly GCA_002256995.1 of Hydrogenophilales bacterium 16-64-40. Lineage (GTDB taxonomy): Bacteria > Pseudomonadota > Gammaproteobacteria > Burkholderiales > Thiobacillaceae > Thiobacillus. Next base: position 28,847 of record NCGX01000005.1, on the reverse strand, counting down.
CCTTGGCTGCAGCACCATAAGCCGCGACAGATTTACCAGCACGCTTTTGCTCAATCAGAAAAGCAAGGAAGTCGTTTTTGACTTTATCTGCTTTCTGCTGAAACCCTTGGTACACACTCATATCTTGCAGCCCAAATGTTTTTTCTCTTTCGAGCATGGCTAACACAACGGGTTTTGTGGCCATTGGATCACTGTTATGGCACCCATAGATGCGAAGACTGCCGCCATGGGTAGGCAACTCTTCTACGTCAAACACCCGCAATCCTGCTTGAGCAAAAATACGGGAAACAGAAGTTAGCGAAAGATAGGAGAAGTGCTCGTGATAGACAGTGTCAAACTGGTTCTGCTCAATTAGACGCATCAGATGGGGAAATTCCAGGTTAATGGTACCCCCTTCCTTCAACGCGATGCGAAGGCCCTGCGTAAAATCGTTGATGTCTGGGACATGTGCGTAGACGTTGTTGCCACAAATCAGATCAGCACGTTTTCCACCATCAGCCAAGGCTGTGGCCGTTGCCACACCAAAGAACTCACGCAACACTGGCACACCAATTTTTTCAGACGCGTCCGCTGTACTGTCCGTTGGTTCCACCCCAAGACAGGGGATACCTGCAGCCACGAAGTTTTTAAGCAGATACCCGTCATTAGATGCCACTTCGATGACAAAGCTAACCTTGGATAGCCCCAGGCGTTTTGTAATCTCTTCCACGTAACGGGCCGCGTGCTGCAACCAGCTCTGCGAGGTAGATGAGAAATAAGCGTAATCTCCGGAGAACAGTTCATCCGCCTCTGTGTAATCCTCAGTTTGCACTAGCCAACAGTGATCGCATACATATAACTTCAGAGGAAAAGTTGTCTCAGGTGCTCGCAACGCCTCCTTGGAAAGGTAGGCGTTCGAAGGTGGAGCATAGCCAAGATCAAGAAAAACATGTTCCAACTCAGTGTGGCAATGACGACATTTCATAAAACAATCCCTTTGAAATCTTCTTTTAGATGTGGGTGGCTTAGGTCTCTTGCAGAGAGGTCTGTTGGTGCTAGCGGCCAATTCACGTCAATTCTTGGATCGTCAAACCGCACCGCACCTTCAGCATCTGGTGTATAAAACGCCGTGTGCAGGTACAGTAATTCGCTGTCCTCTTCCAACACCTGAAACCCGTGGGCACATCCCTCGGGTATTACAAAAGCAAATCGGTTTTCTGGTGTTAGTTCAACGGCAGTCCATTTCAGGAAGGTCGGCGAGCCTTGACGCAGATCAACTGCCACGTCGAAAACACGGCCTTTGAGGCAGCGGACTATTTTCATTTCCGAATACGGTGGATTTTGGAAGTGAAGTCCCCTGACTGCACCAACGCCATGAGTCTTTGAGTGATTAATCTGGACAATCGTCCTCGGGCCAACAATTGCTTGTAAATCCCGTGAACAAAACAGCCTGGAGAATGCCCCACGATTATCCTGAAAAGCCGTACTCTCTATAACCCATACCCCGGGGATAATGGTCTCAACCAGATTCATGGGAGTGCATCTCCTGCCCAGGAAAGGCCACGATCCTTGGCAAGTTTGATATAGCTCTGTAGTTGGTTAAGACTAACCACCTCGCCCCGATCCAACCATGCCCGATACCATTCGGCCGTTGCTGTAACCCCTTCATCAAAAGTCCATACCGGACGCCAAAGCAGTTTTTCCCGCGCTTTGCCGCTGTCCAGGTGCAGCAATTGGGCCTCGTGTGGTTGGGGTGTATCGCTACATTGCCATTCCATAGCAGGCCAATCTACCTTCAATGCGGCTAGTACCTGCTTTACCTGGCGATTTCCTTCTCTATCGGGGCCGAAGTTCCAGGCATCTGCACAAGGTTTGTTTCCTTCCAACAGTTGCTGTCCAAGCATGAGGTAACCGGAAAGGCACTCCAACACATGCTGCCATGGCCGCGTCGCATTGGGTGAACGTATTTCCAGGAACTTTCCGGCCTCTACAGAACGAACCAGATCCGGAATCAGTCGATCTTCAGACCAATCCCCACCACCGATCACATTGCCTGCGCGCGCAGACGCCAGCAGCGGACTGGAGGGCGTGTTAAAAAAGGAGCGGCGATAGCTGGCCGCGACCAGTTCACTACCGGCCTTGGAAGCACTGTAAGGGTCATACCCCCCCAAGGGATCAATCTCTCGATACCCCCAAACCCATTCCTTGTTCTCATAACACTTGTCGGTGGTGACAACGACAATCGCAGCCAATTCTTCAACCTGCCGGCAAGCATCGAGCACATTCGCTGTGCCCATCACATTCGTGGCCCAGGTTTCCAGGGGTTTCCGGTAGGAGCGGCGGACCAAAGGCTGTGCTGCCATATGAAAGACCATCTCTGGCTTGAGTTCCACAATTTTCCGCCGAACCAAATCTTCGTCCCGGATGTCAATGTGGAACGACTCGACATCAAGCCCCAGCATGTCCCAATGATTAGGTGAAGTCTCGGGAGGCAGCGAAATACCCGTCACTTTTGCGCCCAACATTTGCAACCAAAGCACCAACCAACTTCCCTTGAAACCAGTATGCCCGGTCACCAAAATTCTGCGATTTTTATAGACATTACTGAACATCATCACCAACTCTTCCAAGGTGCGTTACCCGACGACCACAGTTCTTCGAGATGATTTTTGTCGCGCAGCGTGTCCATGGGCTGCCAGAAGCCTCGATGAAGCCATGCGCTCATCTGTCTATCACGAGCCAGACGCTCCATCGGCTCACGCTCCCAAACCGTGCGGTCATCGTTGATGTAATCAATGACTTTTGGATTAAGGACGAAAAACCCGCCGTTAATCCAAGCTCCGTCTCCCTGGGGTTTTTCTTGAAAACTATCGATGCGATATCCATCTAGATTGATGGCTCCGAATCGCCCCGGCGGCTGGGTAGCGGTAAGTGTGGCAAGGCGACCCTCTTGTTTATGGAAGTCGACAAGAGATGAAATATCCACGTCCCCAACGCCATCTCCATATGTAAAGCAAAAATCATCATCTCCGATGTGGTCGCGCACTCGCCTCAGCCGACCGCCGGTCATCGTCTGCTCACCGGTATCCACCAGTGTCACTCGCCACGGCTCAGCACTATTTTGATGAACCTCCATCTTGTTATGCTTCATGTCAAATGTGACATCCGACATATGCAGAAAATAATTGGCGAAATACTCCTTTATGACGTAGCCCTTGTATCCGCAGCAGATTACAAAATCATTTACACCATGCGAAGAATAAATCTTCATGATGTGCCACAGAATCGGCTTTCCACCAATCTCGATCATTGGTTTTGGACGAGTATTTGATGCATCGCTTATTCGCGTACCTAGCCCGCCAGCCAGAATTACAGCTTTCACACTTTATTACTCCATAAATAATCTACGTTTTAGGAAAGAACAATAGACTCCAGCGGATCAACAGTGGTTACAGACAACCAATCGTTACGCAACAAAAAATTGGGGGGGTGATTATCGAAATAAGGTCCATAATATGGATCCTTGGTAACCAAGTCCATCCATTTTTCTTGGAATAGTTTGATTTCGTCATCTGCTACAGTCCGTTCGCGTGACACGCTTTCGAAATGGTATAACTCGGCACCAGCTGCAAAAACCACACGCCGCCCACTTTGAAAAACCTTCAGGCAATAGTCAATATCGTTATAATTAATTGCCAACCGTTCATCAAATCCCCCAACCTCTACGAACACGCTCCTCCTCGACATCATCACCGCACCAGTAACCGCTAAATAATTCCGATTTGCGCACGAACTGAAAAAATGTCCTGGATGTGTGCCAGGCATCTCCCTACCAATATGGTCAGGCAAGCCATCCCAGAAAGCTATCCCAACATGCTGGAGTTTGTCGTTCTCAAAATACAGCTTGGCCCCAACCACACCAATGTCGGGCCTTTGGGCTAACTGCAGCATGCACTCCAGCCAGTCATCTGCAATCGCCTCGATGTCATCGTTCATGAACAAGAGATACTCTCCCAGAGCCTCTTTTGCGCCCATGTTCATTTTTTCCGCGATATTAAATTCACCCTTGAAATGCACAAACTTGCAACGGTATAAAGACAATTTTTCAATGGTTTCTTGTCTGAGGTCGCCATTATCTACGACTATGATTTCAAAGTTTTGGTAGGTGTTTTTCTCATAGATGGTTCTAATGACGTTAACCAAGAGATCAATTGATTCTCCACGCACTTTAGCAAGCCGCCCGGCAGACGGAATGATGATCGACACGAGGGGTGAACCGTTAATGGCGTATCGCACATCAAAACTTCCAGAATAACGTCCAAGGTTGACCTCGCCACCGCCACTCATTCTATTTGCCCTGTCTGTCAGCGCACGTACAGCTGCATCTAATACGTAGTCCTTGGCGTCCATTGTCGCTGCGGTTGATCCAGGAATTGCCCGCCAGTGGTACAGTATCTTGGGAACGTGAACAATTTTTTTTGCGCGTTCGCTAAAGCGCAAAACAAAATCATAGTCCTGCGCACCGTCATAGCCAGTACGGAACCCGCCCAATTCGCGGACGATACTCATCCGGTAACAGGCAAAATGAGCTGTATACATGCACCCCTCCAGCGTCTCCGGCGACCAGTCCGGCTTGAAGAAAGGCTCGTAGCGATTGCCATGTAGGTCTATTTTGTCCTCGTCGCTGTAGATCATATCGATTTGCGCATCTTGATTAAGCATATGCGCAAATTCGTACAGCGCGTGCGGCGCGATCTCATCGTCGTTATCCATAAGACACATGAAATCGCCGGTTGCCAGATCAATGGCAGAATTGGTTGCTGCCGAGATATGTCCGTTTATCTCCCGAAAAACAAGCTTGATACGAGGGTCAGAAGCTGCGAAATTAATTAGTAGGGGGCGAATATGCGGCGCAGTGGAGCAATCGTCGGCGATGCAGAGTTCCCAGTCTGGATAAATTTGTGATTGCACCGATTCGATGAACCGCCGCAGCCATTTCTCTTCCACGTTATAAACGGGTACCGCAATAGAAAACCTCGGACGGTAGCTAAAAGAGATTTGGATATCCTTCATTCGCTCCAGCTCGGCCTCTTTGGGCTCCATGGCCTCGATATAGCATGCATATGCCTGACTTGGAGTTTTGGCGTTAACAAATTGCGTGTAATGATAAATTGCCCTGTTCCTTAGGCCGCGCCACCCTTCCCGCCTTAACACCGCCAAGACTTTTCTGATGGTTAGCCTGACTCCCCCGCCATGTCTTAGCGCGATGGGTAGGAGTGCACGAATGAGCTGTAATTTTTTGATGTTGCGTAGCCAGAGGGCATCCGGTGCTGGCTGGCGACCTTCTGCTTTTCCAAAGGCCACATAATGCTCATATGGATCCATGCAGCTCATTGCGACATCCGGATTCATTTTTAAATACCAAGCGGCATCAAAATATTTTGAATAGGGTTCCTGAGCATTCATAGAATCGGCGTTTCTTGTAAAGAAGGATTTAGCTACCCTCAATGGGCGAGTTACACGCCAAGAGGTTGAAGCCAAAAAATGTTCAACGGCCTGGTTGAGGCTGGTGATCTGTCCGTCGCGGTCGGCCACCGCCTGGTTGAGGCTGGTGATCTGTCCGTCGCGGTTGGCCACCGCCTGGTTGAGGCTGCTGATCTGCCCGTCACGCTCGGTCACGGCCTGGTTGAGGCTGCCGATCTGCCCGTCACGGTCAGCTACGGCTTGGCTGAGGCTAGCGATGTGCCCGTCACGCTCGGTCACGTCCTGGTTGAGGCTGGCAATCGCTTCAGCGCGTTCAGACGCCTCTTGTGCAAGCCTGCTGACCATGGAGGCTAATTGATCACTACTTCTACGCGCACGCGCGGCTAATGCTTCGTTGAGATTAGCGATCTGCCCGTCACGGTCGGCTGCGGCTTGGGTGAGGCTGCCGTTCTGCCCGTCACGCTCGGCTACGGCTTGGGTGAGGCTGTCGATCTGCCCGTCACGGTCGGCTACGGCCCGCTCTAGGAACGTCATGTAATTAAGCGCTGGGCGCATCGACTGCAATCTAGAACTGAGTTGGCCGAATATGTCTGAAGCCTCAGGTGCATCTATATCGAGTTCATCCCGTGCGAGGCGCATCGTCGCCTCATATGCATCAATAACATCAACAGGTACCGCGGGATCAATATGCAAATCTTCCAATTCGAATTGAGTATGTCTCAGCTTCGCATCCAAAAATTCGCCGATATATTCCTTTATCGCGGATGAGTCGGGGGAAAATTGAAAATTCAAAGCCTTTGCTATTCGTGCCAGCTGAAGCTGCGGATCAGCCATTAACAAATCAAAGTCCACAACCACTCTATCAACACCGTACGTCCCTAAATAGGCATCAAGAACATGCTCTAGCCAAAGGTAGTAACTTTTCTCGTCTTTTATTTCACCTCTTTTTCCCGAAGCCAATGATTTAGCCACGCTTATGGGATGGCGAATGGCAATCAAATACGATGGCGTTAAACCTAAGTGATCAAATATTGGCCGCCAAAATGGCAATAACCGCCCAAATCGAGGGTCTTTCAACCCAAATGGTCGATCACCTATCTTGGCGCGCATCATCTCAATAGCACGCAGCATAAATGGCGCAAGTATCTCTTGGTTGAATGCTGCGTCAGGGATGGGTGATAATGAATACCAGTCCCTACCCAATGCATTCAATATGTCTATATTGAGCCGGTTGAACTCAACATCTTCATAATATCCTTTTTCATTATCATCTTGCACCGGAGGCAAAAGACTACTGCCCAAATCTACGCCGAGTGCTTGCAGCCCACGTGTTATCGCGCTGGTGCCACTTCGATGCATGCCGAGAACAACGATGACGCGTTTCTTGTTTTCAAAATTCATTTTTTTGCGAATTTCTATAAGGAGTTATTCTCAAGCTCAATTTCGGCCACACAGCCGAAGTCAATTATTCCAGTGGTTGTATTGTCAGAGATCGGCATAACCCTGAACATGCAAAGATCCAGCACACGATGTAAAAAGGTTTCCTCTCCTCGATGACTACCCGTCACGCCTGCATTAAGGAAGTACAAACCCGGGTTCAAGTTGCAGATGAAACGGAATTCGACGCTTATAGATGTTCCCGCTGCCTGATATGAAATAGCTTGACTTATGCTGGGCGCGGACACACCCCCCCCCAATTCCAACCCGGAGATGGTTTTGATCATCATGCCAAAGCGTACATTGGTAGCACCCTGGTCGAACCTTACCTTGTAGGCGTAACGATAACCTTTGCCTCGCTTTAGGCAATTCACCTTCTCTCCGGACAAGGTAAGAATCTCGGGGGACCCGATGAAAGCCCCATGTGACTCATATTCCAAGGTGCTCTGCGGTTTTAGATTCGGATCAAAAAACTCTTCTGGCTCATTCTCGGTGGTGCGCTTGTTTTCCGCTGGCTGAGACGTCGCCTGGTGTGCGTGAGCCGCCACAGGACTTTGCCCGCCATCACCCTCGTATGTCCGTATCTCCTCGCGGATGAGGGAACGCTTGTCTTGCGGAGCATAGATCAGCTTTTGATATTTTCCGACAATGGATTTCGGCGCCCCCATCGCCAGTTTCTCGCCCGAGTCCAGCAGCACTGCATGACCGCAAAGCTCGACTACAGTACTGCCTGAGTGAGAGACAAACAGAATGGTGGCGCCGTTCTGTTTAATGGCCTCGATGCGAGAGAAGCATTTTCTCTGAAAAAGCTCGTCGCCGACGGAGAGCGCCTCATCGACAATGAGGATTTCTGGATCGACGTTGATCGCCACAGCAAACGCCAGCCGCACTACCATGCCGCTGGAATAGGTTTTTACTGGCTGTTCAATGAAATCACCAATCTCGGCAAAAGCTGCGATGTCGTCAAACCGGGCGTCAATTTCTTCCGTACTTAGGCCAAGCACGGCAGCGTTCATATAAACGTTCTCACGGCCTGTGAACTCCGGGTTGAAACCAGAGCCCAGTTCCAACAAAGCGGCGATGCGGCCATTGGTTTGAATACTGCCACTCGTCGGATGGAGTGTGCCGCAGATTATTTGCAGCAGCGTCGATTTTCCACTGCCATTGCGGCCGATGATGCCAACCGTTTCGCCTTTTCTGACTTCGAACGAAACATCTTTCAGCGCCCAGAATTCGCGGAAGTATTGCCTGGGTGATTGACCTGCCAGGCTTTGCAGGCGCGGCGCGACGAACTGCTTGAGCCGGTCGCGTGGCGTGTCGTAGATTTGGTAGCACTTGCTGAGGTTGCTAACGCTGATAGCAATATCGTTAGAGGACATCGGCAAACCCTTTTCTGGTTTTCTGGAACCAGGCATAGCCCGCCCAGGCCACGGCGGTGGCCGCCAGGGTGTAGATGCCCAATCCGCCCCAATTGGGCAGGCGGCCCCAAATCAGCACTTCTCTTGCCTGCTCGACAATGAAGGTGAGTGGGTTGGCCATGATCCAGGGACGCATTTCTTCCGGCAGCGCTGTTATGGGGTAAAAAACGGGGGCAAGAAACATCATGACGGTGGTGATGATGCCGATGGTTTGGCCTACGTCGCGCAGAAACACGCCCAGGGACGCCAGTATCCAGGCGAGGCCCAGCGTGAGGATGACAAGCGGCATCACCACCAGCGGGACAAGAACCGCTGTCCAGTGCAGGTAGCCGTTGAACAGGGCAAAGGCGATCAGCAATACGCCCAAGCTAACAAGACTGTGGAACAGAGCTGCGCCCATGCTGATGACGGGCAGTATTTCCAGGGGAAAGACGACTTTTTTGACGTAGTTGACGTTGCCCAGAATCATGCCGGGGGCGCGGTTGAGCACTTCGGCAAACAGGCCGTGCACGATCATGCCGACGAACAGCACCACGGCGAACTGGGTTTTGCTTTCCTCGCCGCCCAGCCCCCAACGCGCTTTGAACACCACGGAGAAAACGAAGGTGTACACCGCCAGCATGAATACGGGGTTGAAGAACGACCAGGCCAGCCCCATGACGGAGCCTTTGTAGCGGCCGGCGACTTCGCGCCGGATCATCTGTGCGATGAGCTGGCGGTTGCGCCAAAGACTGCGAGCCAGTGCCGCCAGAGAGGTGGGAGGTCTAGCGTGGGGGTTGATTCCCTGGGCAGGTGAAAGCGGGGTGGATGGGGTCATGCAAAATGCTCCGCATCGGCAAGCGACTTGCCTTGCTGATCCTTGGCGGACAGCACCGGCTCGCCGTCGATAGGCCACCGGATGGCGATGGCCGGGTCGTTCCAGACGATTGAACGCTCGTGCTCCGGTGCGTAGTAGTCGGTGGTTTTATAGAGAAACTCGGCAGTGTCCGATAGCACGACGAAGCCGTGGGCAAAGCCTTCCGGGACCCACAACTGCCGCTTGTTCTCTGCTGAAAGGATTCCCCCTACCCATTGTCCGAAGGTGGGCGAGGCTTTGCGGATGTCCACAGCAACGTCGAACACTTCGCCCTGCACCACACGCACCAACTTGCCTTGGGGTTGCTGGATTTGATAGTGCAGGCCGCGCAACACGTTTTGGACCGAGCGTGAATGGTTGTCCTGCACAAAGGCGACCTGCCTGCCGATGGCGGCTTCAAATTTCGCCTGGTTAAAGCTTTCGAAGAAGAAGCCCCGGTCGTCACCGAACACCTTGGGTTCGATCAGGACGACGTCGGGAATGGCGAGCGGCGTGGCTTTCATCAGAATACTTTTTCCTTTAGCACGCGCATCAGATACTGCCCGTAGCCATTTTTGGTAAGCGGTTGCGCCAATTTTTCAAGCTGGGCGGCATCGATCCATTGTTGCCGGAAGGCGATCTCCTCGGGGCAGGCCACCTTGAGGCCCTGGCGGTGTTCCAGGGTGGCGATGAACTGGCTGGCGTCGAGCAGGGATTCGTGGGTGCCGGTGTCGAGCCAGGCATAGCCGCGGCCCATGATTTCGACGCTGAGCTTGCCTTGCTCCAGATACACCCGGTTGAGATCGGTGATTTCAAGTTCGCCGCGTGGCGAGGGCTTGAGGTTTTTGGCGATTTCGACGACGTCTTGATCGTAGAAATAGAGGCCGGTGACGGCATAGCTGGATTTGGGCTGGCTGGGCTTTTCTTCCAGCGACAGCACCTTGCCGGCGGCGTCAAATTCGGCCACGCCATAACGCTCGGGGTCGTGCACGTGGTAGGCAAAGACCGTTGCGCCCTCGGTGCGGGCGATGGCACTGCCCAGCAGGTGGTGAAAATCGTGGCCGTGGAAGATGTTGTCGCCCAGCACCAGGGCAGACAGGTCGTTGCCGATGAAGGATTCGCCGATGACGAAGGCCTGCGCCAGGCCGTCGGGCGAGGGCTGCACGGCGTATTGCAGGTTCAGGCCCCATTGCGCGCCCGTGCCGAGCAGCTGCTCGAAGCGCGGGGTGTCCTGCGGGGTGGAGATGATGAGGATGTCGCGGATTCCCGCCAGCATCAGGGTGCTCAGCGGGTAGTAGATCATCGGTTTGTCGAACACCGGCAGCAGCTGTTTGCTAATGGCCAATGTTGCAGGGTGCAGGCGGGTGCCGGAGCCGCCGGCGAGGATGATGCCTTTGCGTTTCATGCGACGGCCTCAACAGCGTATTGGGTTTCGACCCAGTTCCGGTATTCGCCACTGGTGATGTTTCGTACCCACGCCTGGTTGTTCAGATACCACTGAACGGTTTTGCGGATGCCGGTTTCGAAGGTTTCAGCGGGCTTCCAGCCGAGTTCGCGCTGGATCTTGCTGGCGTCGATGGCATAGCGGCGATCATGGCCTGGACGATCCTTGACGTAGGTGATGAGGGAACGGTAACTGGCAATGGGCAGATTGAATGTTGCTGGCGGAGCTAGTTCGTCCAGGATGTCGCACAGGGTATGCACAACGTCGAGGTTGGCTTTTTCGTTCCAGCCGCCGATGTTGTAGGTTTCACCCAGCCTGCCCGCTTCCAGCACGCGGCGAATGGCGCTGCAATGGTCGCCGACATAAAGCCAGTCGCGGATTTGCTGGCCATCGCCGTAGATGGGCAGTGGCTTGCCGGCGAGTGCATTGTGGATCACCAGCGGGATCAGCTTTTCGGGGAAGTGATAGGGGCCGTAGTTGTTGCTGCAGTTGGTGGTGAGCACCGGCAGGCCGTAGGTGTGGTGGTAGGCGCGCACCAGATGGTCGCTTGCAGCCTTGCTGGCCGAATAGGGGCTGTTGGGTTCGTAGCGATGGGTTTCGGTGAAAGCCGGCTCAGTCTTGCCTAACGAGCCATAGACTTCGTCGGTGGAGACATGCAGGAAGCGGAAACCGGCTTTGGCCTCCCCCTCCAGCCCGTTCCAGTACGCCCGCACCGATTCCAGCAGGTTGAAAGTGCCAACGATGTTGGTCTGGATAAATTCAGCCGGCCCGTGGATGGAGCGGTCCACATGGCTCTCGGCGGCGAAGTTGACGACGGCGCGCGGTTGGTGTTCGGCGAGCAGACTGGATACGAGGCCGGCATCGCCAATGTCGCCGCGGACGAAGGTGTGCCGCGCATCACCTTGCAGCCTGGCCAGGTTCTCCAGGTTGCCCGCATAGGTCAGCGCGTCGAGATTGATGACCGGTTCGTCGCACTGATCCAGCCAGTCGAGCACAAAATTTGAACCGATAAACCCGGCACCACCTGTTACAAGCACGCTCATTGATACTTTACTTTCTTACTTGGTCGTTACCGCCCCACACTGCCGCCCCACTACGAGGAAGCACGCCCCGAACGAAGGAATTCGGGCGGATGCAGGGATGGGCAGCGACCTGACTGCCCAGGAAGCGCACCAGGGGGGCGCTGATTAATTTATTTAATTATGGCCATCATTGCCAACACATTGATAAAGCCGGGGTTTCCGTTTATGGATTGCCGCGTCGCGACGTTCCACGCAATGACGAATCAATCAGCGTCTGCTTGGCACAATAATTCAAGCCCGCGGATTTTAACCCGCATCACCGCGAGGGCCTATTTTTCCGTCAAACGGGGGCATGCCGAAAAGGCCGGCCGAGACATGCAAGCCCGATCAGTTGGTTCGGGGCCGCTTGGGCTATTTGATCGTCATGAATCTGGGCGCGCGCGGGTCTGCCAATCCGCAACTGTCGCGGCCAAGCCCTGCTGCAGGGTATTGGGCGGCGTCCAGCCCAGACGGGTTCGGATAGCCGAACTGTCCACGTACAGCGACCCCGTCAGCCGCGCCACGGCAGCGCGCTTGCCCAGCAGGGTGCCAGCCAGTTCAAGCACCTTCACCGGCACTGCCAGCAGGCGCGCCGGCCGGCCCATGGCATGGGACAGGGCGCGGATCAGTTCCGGCGTCGAAACCGCCTGGCCATCATCGAGCAGAAAGGTCTGCCCCGCCGCGGCCGGGTGCTCGATGCACAGCCGGATCGCATCGACGAAATTGCCCAGGTACAGGAAGCTGCGGCGGTTGCGGATCGCCCCCAGCGGCAACGGCCAGCCGCGCTCGACCATGCGCAGCAATTGCTGGAAATTCGCTTTTACCCCTGGCCCATATACCAGGGGCGGACGCAGGATGACGACTTCCAGCCCGGTATCCGCAGCAATCCGCTGCAGACCCTGTTCGGCTTCCCATTTTGAAATCGCGTAGGCACCCTCGGGCGCGGCGGCATCGGTTTCACGATAAGGCGTATCGCGGCCTTCTCCGTTGACCTTGATGCTGCTGACGTAAACGAAACGCTTCACCCCGGTTTGGGCCGCCTGGCGGGCGAGATTGAGGGTGGCATCGGTGTTGGTTGCCTGGTACAGCGCCAGCGGATCCTGTGCCGTGTCGTCCATCACGTGGACCCGCGCGGCAAGATGCACCACTGCGTCACAGCCGGTCAGTGCTTCAGCCCAGTCAGTCGCGCCATCGATCTGGCTGAAAAGAATGTCGCCTGAAAGCGTGGCATCACGCCTTACCGCTCGCATGACTTGGTGGCCATGAGCAGAGAGGTGCTTGCACAACGCATTGCCGATAAAGCCGGTGGCCCCGGTGACAAGTGCTTTCATGGCGCGATCTCGCGATATAGCTTCAGTGTCTGATCAATAATGGTCTCCAAACCAAATTCTGTTTCAGCCCGCAGCCGCGACTGCTCGCCCATGCAGCGGCGCAGTTCGGCGTCATCGATGAGCTTTTTCAATGCCGCCGCCAGCGCTTCCGCATCGCGCACCGGCACCAGCAGACCGTTCACACCATCTTGTACCACTTCTCTGCACCCCGGCGCATCGGTCGTCACGATCGGCAAGCCGCAGGCGACCGCTTCCAGCAGCGACTTGGGCAAGCCTTCACGGTACGACGGCAGGCAGGCGATGTGTGCCGCCTGCAACACAGCGGGCATATCCTCCCTCCTTCCCCACCACTCCACGCCATGCTGCCCGTGCCAACCACGCAAGCTTGATTCAGGCACCGAGGCAGGGTTGGCGGGATCAGGGTCGCCCACCAGTACAAAGCGCGCGTTGACACCTGCCTCCGTTAACCTGCGAGCCGCCTCGACGAATTCGCCCACACCTTTGTCCCACAGCATGCGCGAAGCCAGCACGATGCAAACCGGTTCGGGTGGCGGCATCACGGGACGAAAGACCTGAACATCAACACCCGCGCCGCGGATAAGCCTCAAGCTTTCGGTTGGGACGCCTGAGCGTTCGAGCAAAGCCCTGTCTTCCGGGTTTTGCACAATGGTCAGGCTATGTGGCCTGTTGAGTAGACGCGCCAGCATCCAGCGCAATACCGGGCGAGCAAGACGCACGGCACCGCTGGACGAGGTGAATAACCATCCCAGCCCTGCCACCGCATTCACCTGTGCCGGCACGCGCGCCAGCCACGCCGCCAAGGCGCCGAACATCACCGGCTTCAATGCCACATGGTGGACCAGATCGGGTTTTTCGAGGCGATACAGGCGCCACAGCGCCATCACCTCGCGCAGTGGGTTGCCGCCGCGCCGCGACAGCGCAAAGGGAATCAGCCGAATTCCCGCGTTGCGAATAACACCCGCTTGGCGCCCCTCGCGGGTAGCCACCGCCACATTGAACCCTGCCGCCTGCGCGGCCACTGCGAGTGGCAACCGGTGCGAGACGAAATACCAGTCTTCGGTGACAACAAACAGCAGCTTCAAGCGTTGTGCTCCTGCCATTGCTGAAACATCAGCACGTCCCACAAGTAATACGACCAGTTGCGGCTACCGGACTGATGCTCAGCCCATTTACGCTGAATCGGTGCGGGGTCGAAAAACCCCTCCCGCGTCAGTCGCCCCGGCTCGATGAGCGTTGCCGCCCAGTCTTTGAGCGGGCCGCGCAGCCAGTGATCGATGGGGACCCCAAAGCCCATTTTGGGGCGATCCATCAGCGCCTGAGGCACATGGCGATAAAGCACTTGGCGTAACAGCCATTTGCCCTGGCCGTGGCGGATTTTCATGTCCAACGGCAAAGTCCAGGCGAATTCCACCAGCCTGTGGTCAAGCAGCGGCACACGGGTTTCAAGGCTGACGGACATGGCAGCCCTGTCCACCTTGGTGAGGATGTCATCGGGCAGGTATGTCACCGTATCCAGATACATCATGCGATGCTCGAAATCCGGTAAATCTGCGCGGCGAGCGGGATCGGTGAGCAAGGTGAGCGGCTCGTGACTGCCCGGCACCAGTTGTGCGGGATGTTTCCAGTGCGACACCAGCCCCAGGTAAATCTCCTCAGGCGAGCGCACCGCCAGAATCTCAGCCGCCTTGTGCAGCTTGTCGCCCGGGTTTGCATAACGCAGCCTGGCTGGAAGCCACCGCTCCAACTTCTGGAAAGCCGTATCCCATGAGGATGGGGGCAGCGTGGTCAGCACGCCAGCCAACGCCGCGCGCAGCGGGCGCGGCGCCCAGCCAAGTTTTCGCCAAAGATTGCGCGCCCAGAAATAGCGGTTATAGCCGCCAAACAACTCGTCGCCGCCGTCACCGGACAAACTCACCGTCACGTGCTGGCGCGCCAGGCGCGAAACCAGGCAAGTGGGAATCTGCGACGAATCGGCGAAGGGTTCGTCGTAAACCGCCGACAGCCCCGGAATCACGTCGATCGCATCCTGCGGCGTGACATAGAGCTCAGTGTGCTCGGTTCCCAGGTGGCGAGCCACTGCGTGGGCGTGTTCGGCCTCGTTGTAGCCCGCCTCGTTAAAGCCGATGGTGAAGGTTTTCACGGGGCGGGCGCTTTGCGCCTGCATCAGCGCCACCACGGTCGTGGAATCAATGCCACCCGACAGGAACGCACCTAGCGGCACATCCGCCACCATTTGTCCGCCCACTGCCTGACCGAGCAGGCGCTCCAGTTCCGTCACCGCTTCCGCATCGCTGCCGCGAAACAGATTGCGCTGCCCTGCCTCGGCCCCCGACCGCGCCGACCAATAAGCCACCGGCCGCGCATCTTTCTGACCAGCGTGAAGCTGCAAAAAAGTGCCGGGCGGCAGTTTGTGTATGCCCTGGTAAATCGAATAGGGCGATGGAATGGCGTTGTGGCGTAGAAACAGTGTCAGCGCATCGCGGTCGATTTCGGCGCGAAACGCTGGATGCGCCTTAAGCGCCTTGAGCTCCGAGCCGAACAACAATGTCTCGCCCTGCCAGCCGTAATACAGGGGCTTCTCACCCAGACGGTCGCGCGCAAGCGACAGCGTGCGCGCTTCACGATCCCACAGCGCGAAGGCGAACATGCCGACGAACTTTTTCAGCGCTGCTTCCAGTCCCCATGCAGCAATCGCTGCCAGCATCACCTCGGTGTCGGAATGCCCGCGCCACGCGGGTGCCACACCCGCCTGTTCCAGCTCGTCACGAATAGCCGCGAAGTTGTACACCTCGCCATTGAACGCAAGCACATAGCGCCCGCAATGCGACAGCATGGGCTGATGGCCTTGCGGCGAGAGATCGAGAATGGACAGGCGGCGATGGGCGAGCGCAAACCCGGCGTCAGCGTCAGTCCACACGCCTTGGTCATCCGGGCCGCGATGGGTGATTTGGCGGGCCATTGCGCCCACAATCGCTTGCGCTTCTTGCGTGGAATGGCCGCTGGCTCTCCAGTAACCGGTCAGGCCACACATGTTTGCGACCCTTTTGACATGTGCGCAACGTTACCGGACATTCGCCAACAAGCTTTCATAAAAATCTTCATACCGCCGCACGATTGCGCCAATCTCAAAATGTTCTGCCACCCGCGCCCGCGCGCGTTCACTCAGTGCTGCCTTCTCAGGCAATGGCAACGCAAGCAACTCCTCCAGCGCGGCAGCAAGGCCGTGCATGTCGCCCGACTCGACGACGCGCCCCGTATCGCCGACGATATAAGCCGAATCGCCAACATCCGTTACCGCGCACGGCACGCCACAAGCCATCGCCTCACCCAGTACATTGGGAAACGCTTCACCGTAAGAAGAAGAAGCCAACACATCCAGTGTCGCCATCAACGCAGGTATATCGTTTCGCAAACCCAGTAGATGGGTATTGGCAAGCACGCCTGCCTGGGTAATTGTCTGCATCAATGCTGCATTACTCACATCAACACCCTGGCCTGCGAGCACAAAATGCACTTGAGGTATGTGTCGATGCAGGACACCCGCCGCTTCAAAAAATCCCGCATGATTTTTCTGTGGATCAAACCTGCCGATTAACCCGACCAAGGGGGTTTGATCAGTGATACCCAGTTCAGCACGCACCCTGAATCTGGCATCTAAGTCCGGTTTAAATTGAGAGAGTTCAAACCCATTCGGCACAACCACCATTTTTTCCGCTGCATAACCGCATGCCACGTGAACTTGCCGCGCCTTCTCGGAGCACGAGAGGATGCGTGACGGCACCCATTTCGAGATCGACGCGCACAGACTAACGACAGCGCGGGTAGACAATTTGGTTTTGTCCTTATCCAGATTGCTGTTTCGAATGCACCACCCTATCGAAGAGACCCCCGCCAGCCGTGCCGCCAGCCCCCCCAGCAAATCAGCGTGGTACATCCAGGTGTGCACCACATCGGGGTTCAGTCGCTTGAGCAGTCGCACCAGCCGAAAAAAACCTGACGGGCTGGGCAGGCCGGGTTTCATACCCACTGAATCCACCGGAATGCCCAGCGCCGCGATGTGCGGGGCAAGCTCGCCCAGCGTCGTCAGGGAAATGACATGGGGCGCAAAGCGCTGACGATCCAGGCGCTCCAGTACCTTTAACAGCATCATTTCCGCGCCCCCGGTGGAAAGACCGGTGATGATGAAAACAATGCGCCGCATTCGTTATTCCCCGCGAAGACTACGCGCGAGCCGGGGCGCGACAACACGGATGCTGAATGAGGATTCAACCACGCGCCGCCCCTCGGTGCCGAACCTTGCGCGTAGCGTTCTGTTTTCCAATAACGCAATGAGGCTATCAATCCACTGCTTTTCAGTCGTGGCTCCGATCCCCAGTTCACCTAAGGTCAGAATCTCCGCATTCATACCCACAGGGGAAACCACGACCGGCAATCCCGTCGCCAGGTACTGGAGCATTTTGAAGCTGCATTTTCCTCTCGCCCACAGGGAATCTTCCAGTGGCATGATGCCAATATCCATTGACTGAATAGCCTGGACCTCGATAGCTTCCGACCAAGGTACAAAATCGACTTGGTCAAGTTTCAGATGCCGAAATTCCGGTAACTGGTTACCAACCACCTTTAGCCGAGTGCCAGGGTGCGTACGCATGACTTTCTCTAGCGCGCCCTCGATACCATACAGATACTTATAATTTCCAGATGTACCAATCCAGCCGATAACTAAAGGCGAATCTGACGCTTTGGTTTCAGCATTAGGGAGGTATCGTTCTGTATCCACAGCAGTTGGAATAACATCAATGTTTACATTCCAACGACCGAACCACTCGGCAAGATAGTTGTTGCCGCAGATTACCTTGTCGGACAGTTCCGCCAGCTTTCTAGCAAAGCCGCCTCCCCGTTGGAGAAAAATGGCATCGTCCACATCCAGAATTCTGGGGCGCGTGGTCAGCGGCTCCAAAGTAACAAATGAAGACATGATTTCCCGTTGAAGAAGCACAGCATCGTAGCGATGCGACATCACTACAGCCGGCAATCGCTCTGCAAGCGTTGCTAATGCCCAGAAAGGCCTAACCCATCGTGCCCGCGGCGGATATTGGCCAAATGCTGAAGCAAATTCCTCAATATCAATTCCATCCCTACGCAAGGCAGGGATGTATTGACGAACCCGGAATCGGGCACTGGGTACTGAAAGCCCACCTGTGAATGCGGCTATCCGGGTCATTCACTCACTCTCGCCCAGACAGTCATGCGCCCGGTCTGACCGAACACGCTAAACAACCAAGCCAGCGGATATAGCGCGTATGACCACCTGCCACCCCGTTCAGGAAATTCGATAAGCTTCTGCCCCAGCTTGGCATAGCCCTTGTCCCGCAGAACATAGCCGGCGCTGGCGAACAGGTTGCTCAACACTCGCTGGTGATGAACCTTCTTTAATGCCCAGCCGCTTGCCTGCAAGACCCGACCCATGCTTTCAGGCGTGAAATGGTGGAGATGGGTAGGCACTTGCAGCGCGTACCATTTTTCTTTGAAAAGGCGAAACTCAAGCGATCTTGCGTTTGGCACTGACAGCGCCAGCCAGGCACCAGGCCTGGCCCATTCACGCAGCTTCTGCAGACCGCCGACTGGATCGTGGAGATGTTCCAGCACCATCCAGCCGACGATGAGATCAAAAGGCGCATCGGGCGGCGGGGCAGTTTCCAGCGGCCCCGCATGAACTCGGTAGCCGAGTTGTGCTGCCGCTTGGGCAGCCTTCTCTGAAAACTCGATGCCCTGCACTTGCCAGCCTTGGTTCGCCATCTGGTGCAGGAACGCACCGGAGGCGCAGCCCACTTCCAGCATCCGCCCCGGAGCCAAAGACGGCAAACGTTGTGTATTGAAGTTGAAGACGCGCTTTACCAAGGATTTGAGCAGTTCCTTGATGCGGGAAGTGGGCTTGGCCTGGTTCACCTGAGTGCCGAGGTAGGGGCCATAGTCGTCCGGATAATAGAAGCCGATCGTTTCCGGCGTCGGGCGGGGGGTGGTACGCATCAGACCACAAGTACGACATTTGACGACGGTAAACTCACCAGGCAAATCGTGGAGCAGATCGTGGCCAGTAAGGACAACTTCATCGTTCTTACTGCAGCCGAGGGGACAGGAGATATGCTCAAGCATGACGTTTTTTGGTGTATTCATAAAACCGATTTTTTCTCTAACAAGTAAACCTGTAACGATAGATTGGCCATGTAGTAAATACTTGTGGCTATCGCCAGACCCACTACCCCCCAGTAATAAAAAGCGATCACTTTGGCAGGAATATATGCCGTATAGGTGAGCATTGACATGCGTGTGGGGGTTACGGTGTCGCCACACGCGTAAAACGAAGTCGATGTAACCTGCCCAGCCGCACCGCCAAAAAACATGCCGCCCAGCCAGATCATGATCCACCATAGTTCCGTCACATTGCTGGCGCTAACATTTCCGTGTCCCACCAAAAAGGTAAGGAGTGCCTGTCCAAGCAGACCCAGAACCAACAGTCCCGCGAGGCTAATAGCACCCACTTGCAGCAATTTCCGGTGATAGGCGCGCCCGAATCCGGTCTTGTCGCCCGCCTTGTGAAGCATGCTTAACACCGGCACCAAGGGGACCGCGATGGCCTTATTGAGCACTTGGCTGGCGGCACTATATATTTGCTGCGCCAGATAATACAAAGACAGGCTTCCGCTATTGGCAGTCGAGAGCAGAAAGCGGTCAACGAGAGGGTCTGTCTTGTAATAAGCTGTGCCTAATAGCAGGGGCTTGAGGCGCTTCCATGCCTGTTGGATGGCAGCGCTTTTCAGGTCAGGTCGGACCGGGATGCCCATGCCGGGTGCGAGCAACAGCGTTTGCATACCCATGCGCAGGGTGCCGATCCATGCAGCCGCAATCACACCAAAACGGGGAAGGGCCCAAATCAATAGCAACAGGGCCAAAACACTGGACAGGACCGGCGTGAATTCGGCCCACAGAAATTGTTGCCGCGCATGGTAAGCGGCCCATTGCACACCGTTAACCGCTGCAAACACCATGCCAATCAGCTGAATGCGGGCAAGCTCAACAGTCAATGCCTTCCCCGCTTCGTCGAAGCCAGGGACGGTGAGCGGAACCCACCAGAGTGCCGCAGCGTAAAGCAGAACAGCCAACAACCCGAACAAGCCGCCGATAAGGATAAGAAATCCCCAAGCATCATGCCGAAGACGATCCTCGCTTTCGCCAGCAAGAAGCGGCACCAGTACATGCATGAGCGACCCGCTGATGACCGCCAACACGAGCTGTGGCACTGCCATGCCGGCAAATAGTGCGTCAGTCTCCACGCCTGGGCCCAGTTGCATGAGGACATACCACTGGAACAGGAAAACGATGCCGATGTTGGCAGCGGACAGGGCGCCGAGTTTGATTGCAAGCTTCACGGCGCCAACGCTATGCGAGGACTGGGTTTCATCAAAGGGAAAATCACTGGCATCAGGCTAAAAAGTCAGCTGGTCTCTTGGCGCACGCGATACCAGGAGTGCACTTCGTGATGCCGAACCCCTGAAGCTTGCCAATCCCCAGCCGAGTCAAGCTTGGCTTCATGTTCCAGCGTGACTAGGCAGGCGCGCATTCTAGCAGGGGCCCCCACCCCGAACGATTTCCGAATTGTTTGTGGAGAGGGACGCCATGGCATCGCCGGAGGATGCCTTTGCGTTTCCGGAACACAAGCTCGTCCGAGCTGGCCTGCCCATTTTTCAGCGATTGGTGCGTCACTCATGTCTTTTCATTCGAGCAGCCAGGCCTTCCAGCGCATTGCTTAGCTGCTGCCGCACCACCGACTCGGAGAAATATGACCAGCTGGTTTCTGCGGCGGCCTCGCTGAGCTGACGCAGCTTGTCCGGATTGGCCGCCAGGTTCGCCACGCGGTCTGCCAGCAATTGGGCATCCCCTGGTGAAGTCCAGACGAGTCCGCTATCCACTGCAGCAACCAGGGCTTCCGGGTAGGCGCTGGCCGAACGGGTGAGCACCGGCCTGCCGCAGGCCAGCGACTGGAACACTTTGTTGGGGATCACCCTGCCCGCCTTCGGTGTGGTGCCGAATACGCCCAGCAACATGTCCGCCCGGTGGATACGCGCCGGCAGTTTCTCGTACGGCAGCCAATCCTCAAACGTGACGTTTTCCAGCCCCGTCGCACGCTCTTCGCAGAACTTGCGCAGTGGCCCCTGCCCCAGCAGAACCCATTTCACCGGCGGTCCCCGATACAGCCTGGCAGCCTCGATGACGACCTGGGGGGCCTGCAGCGGGATGAAGCTGCCGTAAAACAAAACCTCCAATGGGCGACGCTCGGCAGCGAATGCCAACGGTTCGGGTTTGAAGCGTGATTCTTCGGCGCCCACATAGACGACCGCTAGCTTCTGTGTGGGGACGCCCAACGCCCGGGCAAAGTAGTCGGCGTGGGCGGGGGTGTCGGCGAGGACGCGATTTGCACGTTGAAACAGAGCGCGTTCCCATGCCAGCAAACGCTTTGCGCGCGGGCTGTCCGGGTTCAGCTTCACCCGCTCATCCACCTGTTTGTCGTAGGCGGAGATCAGCGGATCGAACAGCAAGGGCACACCCTGTTTCCTGGCCCAGCGGCTTGCCGCAGCCAGGTCGCGCTGGCGGAAACAGGGTACCCAAACCAGATCAGGCCGGGGCAATCGCCGCAGGCGCGCTTCCCAGTCACCCAGCCCGCTGAATCGGGGATGGAAGTCCCGGATCGTCCAGCCCAACTCGCCCAGCAATTTGCGCACGATGCGATTACGGGAGTAACCGGGATCGAAACGCCCCCACCACAGAACACTGGGCACACTTACCTCTCTTGTCGTCACGTCAAAACGAAAGCGTTCCTGGAATGCCTGATCCAGCCCAAGCGTCGAGGCCATGGCAGACAAAAAACGCCGCAAGTCTGCTGGAATGGTTCAGGCATGCGACACTATATAGCGAATAGAAATAACGCCTAACCCATCGCCGTGTTCTGTTGGCTTTTTAGTTCTTATTTCAAACACTTATGAAACAGATTGTCTGCATGAAGTGGGGGGCGAAGTACCCGGCCGAGTATGCGAACAAGTTGTATGGCATGGTCCGCAGAAACATCCAGGGCCCGATACGCTTCATTTGCCTCACCGACGACCCGACGGGGGTGCGCAGCGAGGTTGAATGCCTGCCCTGCCCCACGGTCGCGCTCCCGCCCCCTTACGACAATACGGGATGGCGAAAAATCGGGCTGTGGGCCAAGACCTTGCCCGGCATGGAGGGGGATTGGCTGTTCCTGGATCTTGACGTGATTGTCACCGGTCCGCTGGATGAATTTTTCGATTTCGCACCGGAGAAGACATTCGTGGTCATGCAGAACTGGACTCAGCCGGGAAAGGGGATCGGCAACACCTCGGTATTCCGTTTCAGGGTTGGGGTGCATCCCTACATTCACGACCGCCTCGTGCCCGAATTCAAGTCGATTCTCAGCCAGTACAACAACGAGCAAATCTACATCTCGCGCACCGTTTCCGACATGGCCTTCTGGCCTGACGAATGGTGCGCCCTGTTCAAGACGCACTGCATCCCGCCCATGCCGCAGCGCTGGTGGAAGGCCCCAACACGGCCCGAGCGCGCCCGTGTCGTTGCATTCCCGGGCGACCCGAATCCGCCCGACGCGGTGCTCGGAATCTGGCCCACCAAAAAATGGCACAAGAAGCTCTACAAACATATTCTGCCGGCGACCTGGATTGCCGACTATTGGCGTGAATAAGCAGGATATTCGTGCAGACTGAAACCGATCCCCCCGGCGAGATGATCCGGGTCAAGTTGCTGAGCCGTTTTCCGGCCGAGCATTGGCTGCATCAATTCCCCCATGGCACTGGGCAATGGGGGAATTGCGAGTATTTGTTCGACCGCGATGCAAGGGATTACGACTGGCTGGTGGTTTACGACGACATCCCGCCCGCGCGCGGCGAGGCCGGAAAAAACGGCAGCGAAACGCTGGCCTGCGCTGCCTCCAACAGCATCCTGGCAACCACCGAGCCGTCGTCGATCAAAATATACGGCGATGACTTCACTCGCCAATTTGGCGCGGTGCTCACCAGCCAGGAGGCCTGGGCCCTGCCCCATCCCCAGCGCATTTACACGCAACCGGCCCTGCACTGGTTCTACGGCGTGGGCACCCGGCGCATCGTCCCCTTCGACGAAATCGAGTCGCGTCCCCCGACCGTCAAAACCATTGACCTGTCGATGGTTTTCTCGCCCAAGAACATGCGGCACACGCTGCACCGGCAGCGCAATGCGTTCATGCTGAAACTGATGGATCTGCTGCCGGAGATGCATGTCTTTGGCCGCGGTGCGCGCCCGCTGGACGACAAGGCAGAGGCGCTGGACGACTACCGTTACCATGTGGCGATCGAGAACTACATCGGCCCCCACCACTGGACGGAAAAGCTGGCGGATTCATTCCTGGGCATGGCCTTGCCGTTCTATTGCGGCTGCCCCAACGCCAGTGACTACTTCCCGGCGGAAAGCTACATTCCCGTCGACATGAAGGACCCGGAAGGTGCTGCCCGCATCATCCGCCAGGCCATCTCCGACAACGAGTACGAAAAGCGCCTGCCCGCCATCATCGAAGCGCGCCACCGCGTGCTCCGCGAGCATAATTTTTTCGCCCTCATTTCACGCGAAATAGAAGAACGCCATCGTTCCTGTCCGGCAAGCAGCTCGCCCACCACGATCTACTCGCGTCACGCCTTGCGGAAGGGGAATTGGGGCGTTGGCTTGCGGGACATGTATGGGAAAGCGCGCGCCCGTGCCATCCACCTGATTCGCGGACACTGAAACCCGCGCCTCATGCACGGTCACCCGCAGCAATCTGGTCGGGCGCTCAAGAATGCGCGAGACCTGGCCAAGTGATTAGCCGGCCTCGTATCGCAGCCTCAGCACTCAAGCATTATTTTTTTATTGCCATCGCAAACGCGTCGATCACCGGCTGAATCAGGCTGCGCTTGAGCTTGAGTGCCGCCTGATTCACCACCAGCCGCGAGCTGATGTCGCTGATGTGTTCCACCGCGACCAGGCCGTTGGCCTTGAGGGTGCCGCCGGTGGAGACGAGGTCGACGATGACGTCGGACAGGCCGACCAGGGGAGCGAGTTCCATCGAACCGTAGAGTTTGATCAGGTCGATATGCACGCCCTTGCCTGCAAAGTGTTCGCGCGCGGCGTTGACGTACTTGGTGGCGACGCGGATGCGCGCGCCCTGCTTCACCGTGCCGGCGTAGTCGTAGCCTTCGCGCACCGCGACCATCATGCGGCAGCTTGCGATCTGCAGGTCGAGCGGCTGATACAGGCCGTTGCCGCCGTGTTCGTTGAGCACGTCCTTGCCGGCAATGCCGAGGTCGGCGGCGCCATATTGGACGTAGGTGGGAACGTCGCTGGCGCGCACGATGATGAGCCGCACGTCGGCGCGGTTGGTGCCGATGATGAGCTTGCGCGAGGACTCGGGGTTCTCGGACGGGGTGATGCCCGCCGCAGCCAGCAGCGGCAGGGTTTCTTCAAAGATGCGGCCCTTTGACAGGGCGAGGGTGATTCCGGTGTAGGTCATGTCGGTTGGTGTCAGGTATTGCAATTTTCAAGCCGCCATCGCGAAGCCGCAGGGCATGGCGGGTCAGGCCAGATCAACGGGCAAGCTTTCAGGCAGGTTTTCTTCTTCAAGCCCCATTCGCGTTATTGCATCCTGGCGCAAACGATTGAAGACATCCAGCAGCATCGGGCTATATTCTTTTGCCAGGTTCAGATCCTCCGCAAATCTTTCTGGGTCGGTAATGTATTCATGCACAAGGCGATTACGCAGATTACGCGCTTCGAGCCACCGTTCCGTGCTGGTCAATATGCCAAGCCGCTCGGCGCGATTAAGCGTTTCAATCTGACTGCCCGGCTTCTCGGCAAGCGCAAGCAGCCAGCGGGGCAACAATTTATCCGCCACTGTATCCTGCATGCGGCCAAACCGGGATACAAAGGCTTCCAGCCGCTCGGCAATTTCTGGCGCATGCTCCAGATTGCGTACCCACTTCGCATCGATCGTTTGGCTGAACAGGCTGTTCCAGCTGTAGGACAGGCGTTTCCCCTCGCGTGCGACAATCTCCAGCGTTTGCAGAAAGCGTTCTACCGGCAGGCCTGCAGTCAAGCTCATAGTTTTATTCCTGTACGGATGGCTTGCTCGTATATCGGTTGTCGCGGTGTCGAGGGATCAAGCACCAGGACATCGATAGGCTGGTCGCCGAGGCGAAGCTGAAGCCTGGCGACCAGTTGCAGCGTTTTACGTTCAGGCTCGACCACAATGGTTGGCATTTCAACGAGCAGATCAATATCGCCACCCCGTGCATCATCGTTTGCTCTCGATCCAAAAAGCTTCACATCAGCTTCCGCGCCAAAAACCTCTCGGACGGTTCGCCGGATGACTTCGATCTGGTTTTTGCTCAACCGCATGTTCGTTAAACTCCAGACAAATATGAGTACCCCTTGATGGGCGCCCACAGGAGCGCCCGGTTTTTGTAGGAGGATCGCCCTCGGCCCGGTGCCGTGGTGTTTGCAGGGGTGCGAAAATCGCCCCGAGGCGGGGCTCCTACAGGGATTCTACGCTGACGTCATCGCGAGCCCGCAGGGCGCGGCGATCCAGGGTGCTTCGATTCAGCGGGCGTTTTGCTTGCTTCGCGCTGCTCGCAATGACGGCCTCTGCATGGCTTCAATGTGCGCGCCGGATGCGTGCGCCCAGTTGGGTGAACTTTTCCTCAAGGCGTTCATAGCCGCGGTCGAGGTGGTAGATGCGCTCAATGGTGGTTTCGCCTGCCGCGACCAGGCCGGCCAGGACCAGGCAGGCGGAGGCGCGCAGGTCGGTGGCCATGACGATGGCGCCGTCGAGCCGCGGCACGCCGCGCACCAGGGCGGTATGGCCGGAGACCTCGATGTTGGCGCCGAGGCGGCGCAGTTCCTGCACGTGCATGAAGCGGTTTTCGAAAATGGTTTCGGTGACGCTGGCGGCGCCTTCGGCGATGGTGTTCATCGCCATGAACTGCGCCTGCATGTCGGTGGGAAACGCCGGGTGCGGCGCGGTGCGCACGTCGACCGATTTCAGCTTGCCGTCGGACTCGACTTCGATCCAGTCGCTGCCCGATTCGACCTTGGCGCCCGCTTCGCGCAGCTTGCTCATCACCGCGTCGAGCGTGTCGGGCTGGGTGTGGGTGGTGCGCACGCGCCCGCCGGTCATGGCGGCGGCCACCAGGAAGGTGCCGGTCTCGATGCGGTCGGCCATCACCGAATAGTCGGCGCCGTGAAGCTTGTCGACGCCGTGGATGGTGATGATGTCGCTGCCGGCGCCTTCAATGTTGGCGCCCATCGCGATCAGGCAGCGCGCGAGGTCGACCACTTCGGGTTCGCGCGCGGCGTTTTCCAGCACGGTGGTGCCATCGGCCAGCGCGGCGGCCATCATCAGGTTTTCGGTGCCGGTGACGGTCACCATGTCCATCACGATGCGTGCGCCCTGCAGGCGCTTGCACTGGGCATGGATATAGCCGTGCTCGATGCTGATGTCGGCCCCCATCGCCTGCAGGCCCTTGATGTGCAGATCGACCGGGCGCGAGCCGATGGCGCAGCCGCCGGGCAAGGACACGCGCGCCTCGCCGAAGCGCGCCAGCGTGGGGCCCAGCACCAGGATGGCGGCGCGCATGGTCTTCACCATTTCGTACGGCGCTTCCTTGTGCGGGATGGTTTCGCCGCACAGGGTGACGTGATTCTGCTCGTCCAGGGTGACGCGCACGCCCATGTGGCCGAGCAGGGCCAGCATGGTGCTGATGTCCTTGAGGTGCGGCACGTTGGCGAGCCGCAGCGGCTCGGCAGCGAGCAGGCTCGCGGTCAGGATCGGCAGCGCGGCGTTCTTGGCGCCGGAAATGCGCACTTCGCCGTTAAGCGGGTTGCCGCCGTGGATCAGCAGTGCGTCCATTTCAGCGGGCGGCCCAGTCTTCGGGTGTATAGGTCTTCATCGACAGCGCGTGGATCTCAGCGTGCATGCGCGTACCGAGCGCGTCGTACACCAACCGGTGCTGCTGGATCATGTTCTTGCCGGCAAAGGCCGGGCTGACGATCACTGCCTGGAAATGCTGGCCGTCGCCGTCCAGTTCGATGTGCTCGCACGGCAGTTTTTCGGAGATCCAGCCTTTGATGTCGTCGGGGGTAACCATGTTGTCTTGCCTCTTCAGTGTCTGAGTTTGTAGCCGCTTTTCAGCAGGGCCAGGGTGAGCGCGGATATTGCCACAAAGCAGGCACCGGCGACCAGCAGGCCGAGCCAGGGATCGGTGTCGGAGTGGCCGACAAACGCGTAGCGGAAGCCGTCGATCAGGTAGAACACCGGGTTGGCGTGCGAGATGCCCTGCCAGAAGGGCGGCAGCGAATGGATCGAGTAAAACACGCCGGACAGGAAGGTGAGCGGCAGGATGAGGAAGTTCTGGAACGCCGCCAGCTGGTCGTATTTTTCCGCCCAGATGCCGGCGACGATGCCGACCGCGCCCATGATGGCGCACGCCAGCAACGCATACGCCAGCAGCCAGCCCAGGTGCGGCATCTGCCACGGTGCGAACCACAGGGTCACCACCCACACCCCGAGGCCGACCACCAGGCCGCGGATTACCGCCGCCCCCAGATAGGCCAGGAAGAACTCCAGGTAGGACAGCGGCGGCAACAGCACGAACACGATGTTGCCCTGCATCTTCGACTGGATCAGGCTGGACGAGCTGTTGGAGAACGCGTTCTGCAGCATGCTCATCATCACCAGCCCCGGCACCAGGAAGCTGGTGTAGGACACGCCGGGATAGACCTCGATGTGCGCTTCCAGCACGTGCGAGAAGATCAGCAGATAGAGAAGCGCCGTGACCACCGGGGCGACCACGGTCTGCACCGCCACTTTCCAGAAGCGCAGCATTTCCTTGTAGAAGAGTGCCGACAGTCCACTCATTTATGCCTTGTGAAACTCATTGACAGAGGCGACGGGCAGGCCACCAGCAAAATCTGTAGGAGCGGCGTCCTCGCCGCGATTTTCGCGCCGTTGCAATCACCACGGCTTCGGCCCGAGGGCGGGCCTCCTACAACAGCGACGGCACCAGCATCCGCGCGAACGTGTAGGAGGGGCGTCCTCGCCGCGATTTTCGCGCCGTTGCAATCACCACGGCTTCGGCCCGAGGGCGAGCCTCCTACAACAGCGACGGCACCTGCACCCGCGCGAACGTGTAGGAGGGGCGTCCTCGCCGCGATTTTCGTGCTCATGTGCGCTTCATGATGTCGGTGAAGACATCCTCCAGATCGGGTTCCTGCAGCTGCATTTCGGTGACGCGCACGCCGGCGCCGCGCAGGTCGGCGAGCAGGCTTTCCAGCTCGGCGTACTCGCTGAAATTGATGCGCCAGCTGCCGTCGGCGTCATGCTGCAGGCGACCCTGCCAGGCGGCCGGCACGGCTTCTCCGTCCAGCCGCAGCTGCGCGCAATGCTCGTTGGTCAGCTGCAGCAGATTGCGGGTGGTGTCGCAGGCGACGACGCGGCCGCTTTTCAACATGGCGATGCGGCCGCACAGCGCCTCGGCCTCTTCCAGGTAATGCGTGGTCAGGAGGATGGTGTGGCCTTCGCGGTTCAGCCCGCTGACGAATTCCCACAGCGAGCGGCGCAGGTCGACGTCGACCCCGGCGGTCGGCTCGTCGAGCACGATGACCGGCGGCTTGTGCACCAGCGCCTGCGCCACCAGCAGGCGGCGCTTCATGCCGCCCGACAGGCTCTGCGTGTTCTTGTCGGCG
>NCGX01000068.1 GCA_002256995.1 Hydrogenophilales bacterium 16-64-40 | reverse complement strand
GGCACCCGACTGCCGAACTGGCACTCGCGCCTGCTGCACTATGATCGGCTTGGCGCGTTCCTTGATCACCCGTTTTATCCCACCGCACGCGCCAAGCTCGGTTTCGATGCCGATGCGCTCGCCGCTTACGGCCCCGAATTTCAGCGCCCCTTCATGTTGCGCTGGCTGGCGGTGCCACGCGGCCTTTATCATCCGAGTGCCGACGCCGAGTCGACCCTGCCAGCGCTGTGGCCGAGCGTCGAGGCCGTCGGCCTGCCTGCGGCGATGGCCCATACGCATGCCCTGATCCCCGTACATCCGTTCGTCTGGGACCATCAACTCGATGAATTCCTGGGTGACGCCGAATTGCGTCAATGCGGGGTGCGCGCTCCCCACCCCTATCTCGCGGTGGCGCCGACGCTGTCGGTGCGGACCGTCGTGCTGCTCGACGCGCCGGAGTGGCACCTGAAGCTGCCGCTGACGATCCGCACCCTCGGCGCGAAGAACATTCGCACCATCAAGCCGAGCACAATCCACGACGGCCATCGCTTCCAGACGCTGCTCGCCGATATCGCCGCGCGCGAGCCGGCGATTGCCGACCGCTTGCTGCTGACCTTCGAAGCATGCGGCGGGCACGTCGACAACCGGATGTTCCTCGGCCACATCCTGCGCCGCTATCCGGTCGAGACGCTGGGCGAGAGCACGCTGATTCCGGTGGCGGCGCTGCTGGCCCAGGCGCCCTCCGGAAACACCGTAGTCGAAGAAGCGGCGGCGGAATTCTACGCGAGCGACCTTGAAGCATTCTTCGAGGACTACCTTGAGCTAACGCTTCGTCTGCACCTGCTGCTGTGGCTGCGCTACGGCGTCGCCCTCGAGTCGAACCAGCAGAACTCGGTCCTCGTCTTGAGCCGGCAGGCGCCGTGTCTGCGCCTGCTGCTGAAAGACAACGATGCGGGGCGCATCCATTTCGACGAGCTGGCGCGGCGCTGGCCGGATCTCGCAAGCCGCGCGGCCGATCTGC
>NCGX01000067.1 GCA_002256995.1 Hydrogenophilales bacterium 16-64-40 | reverse complement strand
ATGCACAGGATGCCTTGATGGCGTTTCGCCGTGCTTGCCAGCAGCAGGAGCACCCGCGACCGCCGCGCCGGCATTTTCGCGCCGGCGAACCGCCCAAACGCCGCTAGCGGGCGGGTAGGGTTGGACTATATTTAGAGTCGACCCACCGTTACGCAAGGAGACGATCATGAACGCACTGCATCGTATGGAACGTTATCTCGACCAGCACATGATTCCGTTCGATCTGGTTGCCCACCCGCATACCCAAACCAGTGCCGAAACGGCCCGCGCATCCGGCGTGACACCCGATCGCTTGGCCAAGGGCGTGTTGCTCGATGGCATCGGCTGCCAGATGGTGGCGATGATCCCCGCTGACCAGGAGGTTCATCTGGGCAAACTGGGGCTGGATCACGGCGTGGAATTCAGTCTGGCCGATGAGGCCAGCGTGAGTCAGTTGTTCAGCGAATGCGATCCGGGCGTGGTGCCTGGGTTGCCGAATGCCTGGGGAGTGGAAATGGTGTGGGACGACGCGCTGATGGCGCATCCGGACATCTATCTCGAAGCTGGCGATCACGAACGCCTGTTGCACATTGAAACCCGCTATCTGCGCGAAGCCTTCGGTGACGCGCCGCACTGCAGCTTCAGTCAAGCACGCATGCGCTAGTTGCCCGACAGGCTCGCAGCCTGGAGCGGAAAAACGGTTTCATGCCGGGGGGATTTGCATTAGGCTTGATTGTTCGGCACGCCTGCATTTTGCTTGAGCGTGCGGTGAACGTTTATCCCGCCAATCAGTCCTTTTGCTGTGAACTCAAAACCCGCCGATAGCCCGACCGACAACCCGCACCGCGCAATGGGACGAGGCATGGCCTGGTTGGCCAGCCTCGCGCTGCTGGGTGTGCTGTACCTGTTTTTTGACAGCAGCCTCCAGGCGCGCAACAACCCCAATCATGCACTCCGGATTGCGCCAGGCGCTGAACTCATTCTTCAGCGCAACGGTGACGGCCACTATGTTTTTCCGGGCG
>NCGX01000045.1 GCA_002256995.1 Hydrogenophilales bacterium 16-64-40 | reverse complement strand
GGCGGTGGCGACCATCGCCGGCGAGAAGCCCTTGAACGCGCCTGCAAACAGTTGCGCCTGCGGTGCGAGCTGCCAGGTCGCGCCGATGCCGGGCATGACCTCGGTAGTGCTCGACTTGCCGGAAACACCGGTCAGTTCATTTTTGCGGCTTTGGTCGTAGGTTTCGATGCGCAGGCCGGGGGTGATCGCGACGCGCTCGTTGAGGATGAAACGGTTCTGGCCGTAGAAGGCGATCCCTTGCGCTTTCTGGGTGTCATCTTCGGTCAGGTCGCCGGAACGCGCGTTGGGGTCGGTCTTGGAGCGGAGCTTCGTGTTGTTCAGCTTGTCGCTGTGCAGGCGGATGCCGATTTCGGCTTCGTTCTTGACGCCGAAGCCGTCGTAGTTGACGTGCAGGCGGCTGTCCAGGCCCATCATTTCGAAGGTGCGATTGTTGCCGTTCATGCAGTAGGCGCTGCCGTCGCAGGGGACGAAAGTGGTGCCATTGGCGCTGCGAGCTTGCACCTCCCTGCGCCAGTAATCGCGCGTCAACTGGCTCCAGTACAGCAGGGTCTTGAGCTTGACGGTATCATTGATCTGCCACTCATGGTTGATGTCGAACGAATTGCGGTCGGTCAGGAAATAATCATTCGGCGCCGGGTTCTTGGTCGGGTCGTTCTTGTATTCATTTGGCCGCAAGCCGACGTACGAGGTGTTGATCTCGTTGTCGTAGCGGGTGAACTTGACGCCGACCCACTGGTTTTCGCCGAGGGCCATGCCGCCCTTGACCATAAGGTCGGTCATGTCGAAACCGTTGTTGCGGAAGCCGTCGCCTTCGGCCTTGACCAGGCTGATGCCGCCGATGGCTTCGCCCGACGGCGCCGTGCCGCCGGCGTCGAGGCCGATCGAGCGATAGCCGTGCGTGCCGATCTTGGCGGTCACCTTCGCGCCCTGTTCGGGATCCTTGGTCTTGTAGTTGACGACGCCGCCGATGGTGGTGGGGCCGTAGCGCAGGCCGGCTGCGCCCTTCAGCACCTCGATGCTTTGCATGCGCTCGATGCGCGGGCTGTAATAGGACTCGTTGGCCAGGAACAGGCCGGGCGCGACGGGCACGCCGTCTTCCAGCACCAGCAGTTTCTGGCTGCGGTTGGGGTTGAGGCCGCGCATGCCGATGTTCGGGATGAAGCCGTAGCCTTCCTCCTCGCGCACCACAATGCCCGGGACGGACTTGAGCGCATCCTGGACCGACAACGGCTGTGTCAGCTCCAGTTCTTCCCGGGTGACGATGGCCACCGAACCGGGCTGCCTGGCGATGGCCTCGCCGTCTTCGCCGACCACGTCGATACGCGGCAGCTCAATGTCAGCGGCAAGCGCATGGGCTGGAAAACTGATGGCTGCCGCGACGGCCAAAGCGAGGCAGAGTGGTTTGATCCTAGGGGTGTTGCGGGTCATGTAAAGGCTCCTTGCGTCAGAAAAATTTGGCTGGCTGGCGCAAGGCATGCGATTGGCTGGCTGGTGGGTAAATTGTGCGGGTGGGGCTTTTTATCGAGTGGCGCGCGGATCGGTGACGAATCCGAGTTTGCTCAGCCCGGCGCGCGCGGCGTCGGCCATGATCTGCGCGACGTGCCTGTAGGCGAGGTTGCCGTCGGCGCGGAGGTGGATTTCCGGCTGCGGGATCTGTTGCGCGGCGGTGGCCATGCGGGTTTTCCACGCCGCAGCGTCGACCGCCTCGGCATTCCAGAACACCGCGCCGTCGGCCTGGATCGACAGCTGGATCGTCTCGGGCTTGACCTCGTTCGGCTGGCTCGACGCCTGCGGCAGGTTGACCTTGACCGCGTGCGTCATCATGGGCGCGGTGATGATGAAAATCACCAGCAGGACCAGCATCACGTCGATCAGCGGAATCATGTTGATTTCCGCATTGTCGCCGTCGCCGCTATCGTTCGTGAGTCCGCCGAAAGCCATTACGCGCTCCTGGCGACGGGCGCGGCGTAGATGCGCGCCTCGTCCTTGTGGACACGGGTGTTGTTGCGCACCCCGGTCGACATGAAGGCGAACAGATCATGCGCAAAGCCGTCGACTTCGGACAGCATGGTGCGCTTGGAACGGTTAAAGAAGTTGTACGCGAGCACCGCGGGGATCGCGACCGCCAGACCGAGCGCGGTCATGATCAGCGCTTCGCCCACGGGTCCGGCGACCTGGTCGAGGCTGCCCGAGCCGCTCATGCCGATGTTCACCAGCGCGTGATAGATGCCCCACACCGTGCCGAACAGACCGACGAATGGCGCGGATGAGGCGATCGACGCCAGCATGGTGTGGCCGTATTCGAGCCGCGCGGTGTCCTGGTTGATCGCCCGCCGCAAGGCTCTCGTCAGGAATTCGTCTTCCGAACCCGATTCGACCAAGCGTGATCCGGTCTTGTTGCGGTATTGCTCGGCGGCCTTGAGCCCGTGGTGGGTCAGGTGCGAGAACGGATCGCTGACCCCGTGGTTCTGCAGGTAGTCGGCGACCGCCGCCAGATCGGGCGCATCCCAGAAGCGCGCGAGGAACGCCTCGGCATGCTTTTTCATGCGCCGGTTGGCGAGGCTCTTGGACACGATCAGATACCAGGTGATGACCGACATCGCCAGCAGCACGACGAGCAGGAAATGCGCGAGGCCGTCGGCCTGCGCGATAAAGTGGGCAAAGCCTAGTTGGGTTGGGATTGCGGTGGTTTCCATGACTTAACTCCTGAGGGTGAACTGAATCGGCACGATGACCCATGCGGTCACCGGCCTGCCGCCCTGGCGGGCGGGCTCGAATTTCCAGCTGGACCGCACGGTTTCCATGGCAGACCGGTCGAGGCGCGGGTGGCCGCTGCTTTTCAAAAGCTCGAGCCGCGCGACGCTGCCGTCCGGATTGACCAGAATGTTGAGGCGTACCGTTCCTTCCTCGCCCAGGCGCCTGGAAAGTGAGGGGTACGACGGCTTGGGATTTGCCAGGTAATCCGCCGGACGCGGCGGCGTGGGTGCCGGGGGAAGCGGCGGTGCTGGTTTGGGCGCTTCCGCCACCGGCGCAGGCGGCGGCAACACGTTGGGCATGGGTTCGGGCACTGGCGCCGGCTCGGGGGTTTCGGCCACGGGCTGCGGCATGGGGGCCGGCGTCGGTTTGGCGGCCAATACAGGTGTCGGCAGCGGCTTGGCCACCGGTTTGGGCGGCAGCGGCTTGGTTTCCGGTTTGGGTTGCGGCTGGGGTGCTTCGAGCCGGAGCTCGATCAGGCTCATCATCAGCGGGCGCGGCGGCGTTATGGGTTCGGACGTCGTAGGCGCGAGCAACAAAAGGCCCAGCAGCCCGGCATGCGCGAGCGTCACCCCAATGAGCGAGGCGGGCGAAATGCGCGAGCGCGCGAACATCGACGATGCCGGGCGCGACGACTCAACCCCAGAATCGGGTTTCAAGGTAAATGGGGCGGAAAGTGAAGCTGTCATCCCAGACGTGTCCCTTTCAAATATCAAACAGTGCAGGCTGGGGACGCATCAAAGGGGTACGAAGCCTGCGCCGGCAAGGTGTATGAGACCATCCCGGCAGCAAGGGTTGAGCGAACTAACAACAATGCGAATAATAATGGTTCTTATTAGCTAGGTCAATGGGGGATGGAGGATGGGGAGAAAGCTAATATTTCCCTTTCTTGCGGCTTTTCCACATGACAAAGCCGGTGACCAGCAGCAGGGTCGGTGCGAGGCCAGCGACGACCTGCAGGATTCGCGTAGGCGTTCCTCCCATGGCGCCGGTGTGCAGTGGATAAAACGTGTTGAAAACCCTTGTACCGAGCGGCACGGCCAAGGCGTGTTCAACCTGGATTACGTTGCCTGAGTATTGATTGAGGAAAACGAAATTTCTGCCGTTCGGATGAAGTTCCTGCGGAAGCTTCTTGCGTACGACGAGCGGCGCCTGCGGCGTCTGGGGAAGGCTGATCCATGTAGTCGGGGCCGGCAGCACGCGGTCGGCCTGATGCAGCAGGCTGTCGAGCGCACGCGCGGGCATCCCTTCGGGGGATGGAAGGGTACGCGGCGGGGCTGCCCGTGGCGCGCTCGCTGTCACGGTATCGACCAAGCCGGTCGCGGTCTTGTTGAATACGAACGCGGCGCCGGTCGACGCCGCGAGCAAAAGAAGCAGCGCCGCATAGACGCCCGATGCGCGATGCAGATCGAAATTCAGCCTTTTCCAGCGCGCGGACCACTGAACCTTGAAACCCTGCGAAATTTTTCCGTTTCTCGGCCACCAAAGAACGAGCCCCGTCACGCACAGGCCGATGAGCAGTAAAGCGCCGATACCGAGTGCCGTTTCGCCGGCCTCTCCGCTCAGCAGCTGGGTATGCAGCAGCGATATCCATCCGGTCGGGGAATCCATCTGCCGCTGTGCGCCGGGGATCCTGCCGGTGTAGGGGTCGACGTAGACGAAGAGATCGTGCGCGCCATTCAGCTTGACCATATAAGTTTGTTGTGGCGTGCGCGGCATGCGGATGGCAAAGGGCAGGTCGTCGGGATAGGCGCGCCGCACCCGCTGCAACACCTCGTCGACCGCGATGCGCTCACCTCGTGCTTCGGTGAGGAGCAATTCCGGATAGGCAATTGCCTCGATTTCGTCCCGAAACACCAGCACGCTGCCGCTCAGGCCGCTCAGCACCAGCAGCAGTCCGATCAGCAGCCCGGTATAGAGATGGAGCTTGAATACGAATCGGCGTGCCGACCCCGGCATGATCCGCGACGAGGGGATTGTTCCGTGGGCGGTCATTGCCTGAATGTCTCCAGATGAGCCTTGATCGCCCGGAAGCTGACGCCGCGGTCGTCCCCCAGCACATATGCCTGCACGTCGCGCGCTTGCCACGCGGCCGCCTGCTCGGGGACACGCGGAATGGCACAAAACGGAATGCCGTGGCGGCGGCAGCTCGCCGCAATTTTTTCGATGGCGTCCTGCACGATCGGGTGCTGCGCCTGCCCCGGTACACCGTAGGATTGCGACAGATCGATTGCGCCTTCGAGCACCATGTCGATGCCAGCGACAGACAGGATGGCCTCCAGATTGTCGACTCCTTCCCGGTCTTCGATCATGGCCACCACCATGATTTCCGAATTGGCGCGGGCGAAATAGGTCGGCAAGTCGAGGGTGCCGAAGCCCGTGGTGCGGCCGCCGCTGATGCCGCGCGTCCCGAGCGGGGCGTAGCGGCTTGCCGCGACGGCCTGCGCTGCCTCCGCGGCGGTGCGCACGTGCGGCACGACAATGCCCTGCGCGCCGCAATCGAGCGCCCGCAAAATGACGTCGGGCGCCGCGCTCGGCACCCGCACCAACGACGAGACCCCGGCGCATTCGGCCGCCCGCACCATGTTTTCGAGCGTCTCCGGGTTGAGGCAAACGTGTTCCATATCGAGGATGACGAAATCGAATCCGGCGTAGCCGATCATCTCGACCAGCAGCGGCGACGGAATCGAATTGAGCAAGCCGAATACGGTCTTGCCGGCGGCCAGCGCGCGTTTCAGTGGGTTGGTCTGCAACATAACGGGCTCACTCGACGGGCAAATACCACTGCGCGGGATGCGGGTGGCGCAAAAAATCGTGATGCGAAATGTGCCAGGCATAGGCGCCGGCGTAGGGAAACACCAGTACGTCGTTGCAGCGTACCGATTCGACCTGGGCGTCGAACGCCAACACGTCTTTCGGCGTACAAAGCTGGCCGACCACGCTGACGGTTTCGTCCTCCGCGTACGGGCGCGCAAACGAATACGGCCATTCGTCGACCGGCAGCACGTGAAACGGGTGGCTGTGGCCTTGCGCATAGGGGGTGCGAAAGTGATGCGAGCCGCCGCGGCCGACCACGAAGGTCTTGCCGTGGCTGCGCTTGATGTCGATGACCTGCATCGCGTAGTAACCGCAGGCCGCGGTCATGTAGCGGCCGAATTCGAAGCGCACCGCGACGCCCGGCATACCGCGCTCGTTCAGCAACGCGGATAGTCCCGCGCTGAAAGCCGGCCAGTCGAACTGCCGGTCGGGCTGACGGTAGTTGATGCCGATGCCGCCGCCGACATTGATGTGATCGATGTCCAGACCATGGTCGTCGCACCAGCGGCGCGCCTGCTCGAGATAGGCCGCGACGAGCTGCAGATGGGCGGCCGCGTCGAGCTGGTGCGACAGCAGATGGAAATGAAAACCGCGCAGCCTGATTTCGGGGCGGGCGCGCAGCCATTCCAGGCATTCGGGCAATTGCTGCGCCGGAATTCCGAATGGCGTCGGCTTGCCGCCCATCATCAGGCTTGTCTCGGCAAGCGTGTCGAGCGTCAGGTTGATGCGCAACGACACTGGCGCCGTTCGCCCGGCCCGGGCGGCGATGTCCGCCATCATGGTCGAGCTTGCCCGGCCCGCTGAAAATCACCGGCACCTCGGCGAAATTCGTGCGCACCCAGGCGAGTTCGCCGCCCGACGAGACCTCGAATCCGGCCACGAGCGGTGCCAGTGTATGCAGGATCGGCAGGTCGGAATTGGCTTTGATCGCGTAAAACAGTTCGCAGCCGTCCGGCAGGCTGCCGGCCAGTTTGGCGGCATGCCGGCGCAGCGCGGCCAGATCGTAAACATACGCGCACAGTGGCGCGCCGGCTTGCGCACGGGCGGAGCGCAGGCTGTCGAACACTTTGGCGAGCCTCAACTCCACGCTTGGTTCTCCCCCAGCGTGCCCAGTGGGTTGTTGACCGGAAGATAACCGGACGCGCGATCCGGACGCTTGAAGAAGCGGTTGATCAGATTGGCTTTTCCGGGAAATGCCTCGCCGTTAAGCAGGGCGTTGATGCAGCGTGCCGAGACGTCGTTCCCGTACTGACTCTGGTAGGCATGCAGATGGTGGCGCACCACCGCCCACAGGCGGTTTTGCAATGCCGGACTCCCAGCGCCGATTTGATTGATCGCCTCGCAGAAATTGTTGACGAAAAGGCAGTAGGCGATCCGTTTCCAGCCCTGCTCGGCGCTGTACCACAGCGCTTCGCGGGCGCGCGGGCTGATACCGTCCAGTTGCCTGGCGCTGTAGCGCTCCTGCACCAGCTTTACGCCTTCGAAGTCGCGCAGGAAGATCTGTCGCACCTGGCCCTCTGTGACACCGATCACCACGTTCTGTAAATGCGGCTCGAAAATGAGGCCGTGTGCGAAATAGCAGTAGAGCACCGGGTACATGAGTTCGCCAACGTAGCGCGAAAACCACGTCACGGCAGTCTCTTCGCGCGACGATCCGCCACACCGCGGCATCGCGCCCAGCAACTCGCCCATCCGCGCTTCGCCGTAGATGTGGTTGCCGAATAGCGCCCCGGCGAGCAACGGCGTCACGCCAGGATGCAG
>NCGX01000066.1 GCA_002256995.1 Hydrogenophilales bacterium 16-64-40 | reverse complement strand
GGCGAAGCGGTTACGGCAACTGGCACGCCAGATGTTGTGGTGGTTTCCAGTTGCAGCGCCTGTTGGGTGGAAGCTTGGGGGGCAGGCGTCGCTCTGGGCGCACGCGCGACTTCGACAATGGCGCGGAAACCTGCAATTTCGATCACGGCCATCGGCGTGCCGGCTGCCATGTCTGGACGTGCTTCACGCGGGCGACGATTGCCGCGTCCACGACGGCTGCGTGATTCCCGCTTCTCTTCGCTGCCGTTTTCACGGGGTGCGTCACTCAGCTCAACTGCGCTTGCGGGGACTTCAGCCTCTGGCCGTGGCTTGGGCTGGCGAGGGGGGCGCGCGGGTTTGTCCGTTTCGTTGCCACGTGCCTCGTTTTGACGCGGCGCGTTCTGGCGTGGTTCGGCCTGACGCGTATCAGGTTGGCGGGCTTCACCACGCGTTTCCGGGGTGCGGGCTTCGCCGTTGCGGCCTTCGCTGCGGCCGCGCCGCTGACCCGGTTTGCGCTAGCTCGAGCGTTCACGGCGTTCGGCTGGGCGCTCGCTGCGCTCGGGGCGAACAATAGCCGGTATCGCTTCAGCAGGGGCTGCTGTATCAGCGGCAGTATCGTCACCCCGCTTCTTGAACCAACCGACGATGCGGTCGAGCAGGCCGCCCTGCGCCTGCGGTTCGGCAGCGACGACGGGCCGCGCAGCAGGAACCGGTTTGGGCGGCGCAATCGATTTGACTGCGGCTTCCTGTCGAATGGGCGCCGGCGCCTGAACGGCTTGATAGCCCGACTCGGCCTCCGGCAAGGTCGCCATTTTATAACTGGGCTCGGCGGTGTCGCGCTGGTTCAATTCGTCATGACGCAGCCGGGTCATGGTGTAGTGCGGGGTTTCCATGTGAATGTTGGGAATCAACACCACATTTACCTTGAGGCGCGACTCGATCGTATAAATGTCGACGCGTTTTTCATTCAGCAGGAAAGTGGCGACATCGACCGGCAACTGGACGTGGATGGCCCCCGTGCTGTCCTTCATCGCTTCTTCCTGCAGGATGCGCAGGATGTGCAGC
>NCGX01000004.1 GCA_002256995.1 Hydrogenophilales bacterium 16-64-40 | reverse complement strand
ACTGCCTGCCGCCACCCGGCCCACCAGCGGCACCCCGCCGCCGCCTTTCAGCCGGATGCCGCGCGACATCCCCGGCACCAGATCCAGCACGCCCTTTTTCGCCAGCACCTTCAGATGCTGCTCGGCCGCGTTGGGCGAGCTGAAGCCGAAGTGCTGCGCGATCTCCGCACGCGTGGGCGGCAGGCCGGTGGTCTCGATCCATTCCCGGATCAGGCTGAAGATTTCTTCCTGGCGACGCGTCAGGTCTCGCATGGGTCATTCTCCGATACTGTATATATGTACAGTATAAATACTGAATCGAAAAATGCCAATGCGCGATGCATGACCCACGGCCACGCTGGGCTGTCCGCTCCTTAAGGGCAAGGACTTATGGCTATCGCTGAAACAACTTCAGGTGACCAACCCGGTGGGCAGGGACTCTGCTGTCAATCTCAAGGGGTTTGGGCTTCACGGATCATTTGACCGCATTCGCTGTCGAGGCCCGGCCCGGTTTCAATCAGGGGCAACAACGCCAGCAAGGGGTTGACCAGACCCAGCGCCAGCGCGCCGAGTCCACGCGCGGCCAGCGCCGTCTTGTCCAGCGACACCTGCGGATCGACGAAACTGCCCTGCACATGAATCGGCGTGCGCAATGAGACCAGGCTTAGTTTGCGCGATTTTGGCGTCAGCGTCAGGTCGAGCTGCTCCTTGCCGAGGTCGATGCTGCCGCTGCCGCCAATGCGGGTGATGTCGGTATCGAAAACCAGGATATTGGACTGCATGACGCCCTGCTTGACGTCGAAGTCGGCCACCCCGCAGCGGATGCGGATGGGTTTGTCGCCGCTGATCTTCAGTTGCAGGATTTCAAGCAGATGCAGGCCGACCGACTCCATCATCAGCTTGCTGATTTCACCCTCGTTGATCACCATCGCCAGCTTGCCATCGGCGCTGCCCAGCATGGCTGCTACGGTATCGCCACGCCCTCGCAGGCTGATATCGCCATTGAGCTGGCCAATGCTGGCCTTGTTCTGGTCAAAGGTAGGAAATAGCCGGGCAAGACGGATTTTGCGTTCGTTCAGGTCGGCGCGCGCCCGAATCGGTTGCTGGCGTGCATCGAGCATGAGCGAACCTGCCAGGCTGCCGCCCGCGACGCCAACGCGCAGCGGGTCGAGGGTCAACACCGCGTCCTTCAATTGCAGGCGGGTGGAGAGCGTATCGATCGGCAGCGCGGCGTTGTGCTTGATCGATGCCGCCTTGAACGTGACATCGGCATCCATCTGCGGCCAGCGTTCGCTGCGAAACGGCGTGGTCGGCAACACCCGGCGTCCTGCAGCCGGTTGATCAGCGGCAAGCGCGCCGGATGCCGATGCAGCCGATGAATGATCGCTGCCCACCAGCGGCCCCAGATCGGCCAAATTCAGTTGGCGCGAAGCCAGCGTCGCCGTCAGTTTGCGGCGCTTGCCGCCGGTGTCCACCTGCAATGTGCCGGCAATGTCGCTGCGCCCGATCCGGCCGGAAAACTTCTCGTATCGCCAGCGCTGCGCCTGGCGCAGCAAACGCCCCTGCGTGGCATACGGCGGCGTATCCGGCAAGACTATGCCGAACAGCGGATAGAGCTGGGCCAGGCTGCCGCCGCTCAGGCCGATTTCGAGATCGATCGCGGAAAGCTCGGCCAGATGGGTGATGGTGCCGTCGGCGCGCACCGTGGTCGGGCCGATTGTTCCGGTCAGTTTCAGCCGGTACGGCGTCTTGACCTCGCGCAAGGTCAGCACGCTGGCACCGTGGGCTTGCGCCTTGAGCTTGAGGCCGCGGTATTGCCCTTGCGCGGTGACACTCAGCGGCGTGACGGTGGCGGTCGACGCGTCACGGGTTGCGACGATTGCGCTGATCGCGGTTTTTTGCCGCACGTCGCTATAGCCTATACGTCCTGCTTTGATGGCGACATGGTTGACCGTGATGCGCGCGCTTTCATCGCGCTGCTGGCGGTCGAGCAGCCAGTTTTTTCTGCCGTCGGCAGCCTTCTCGAACCATGCCACGGCCCGATCCAGCTTCACCTCGTTGAGCACAATGCGGCCGTCCAACAGCGGCAGCATGGCGAGTG
Source organism: Hydrogenophilales bacterium 16-64-40 (assembly GCA_002256995.1). Classification (GTDB taxonomy): domain Bacteria; phylum Pseudomonadota; class Gammaproteobacteria; order Burkholderiales; family Thiobacillaceae; genus Thiobacillus. The sequence continues at coordinate 145,447 of NCGX01000004.1, read as the reverse complement.
AAAAGCCGACGTTGCGGGCTTCGAACATCTGCTTTTCATGCGCCCAGGGCGGATTGGAGAACGCCACGCCTGCTGCATGTATCCGCGTGTGCGGCCATCCCAGGTGTACCTTCAGGTCGCCTTGCAGCAGCAAGGTGCGACCGGTGGTGTCCTGAACATAGCGGCTGAGCGGCCCGCGCAGCCAGTTCCAGTTGCTGGTTGTGGCCAGCACCAGGATCGGCAGGGCAACCACGGAGAGGACGATGGCCAGTCCCCCTAGTACGCGTCGAGGGCGCATGCTGTATTCCGATCTGGAGTGGCTGGGGAATGCGCTCAATATGCGGTACCAAACCCCTTGTCAGTTTCCAGATGCAGCGGCGGCAGTCCGGCCAGTTCGTGAATCGGCATCAGCACCCCGCGTGTATCGGCCAGCGCATCGAACAGCATGTAGAGATATTTGCCGCCGCCCTTGAGCTCATAGGCTTCTTCGAGAAAGCGCATGTGCTCGTGCGCGGCCAGACAGTCACGCGTAGCGCAGTCGCGCTTGTAGTGTTCGACCAGCGAATAAATCACCTCAAAGTGTTCGTCATTCAGTGGAAAATCACGGTCACCTGCGTTCTTGCGCACGGTCTGTTCCAGGTCTTCCATGCTGAGATTTTTGACCGCATCATAAATTGGCATTTCGCCGTCGTTCTTCGTGGTTTCGGTATCGTTCATAAGGCATCCTTGAGTGTGAGAGTAAAAGTCAGGCATTGAGCGTGACTGCACGGCTGCGCAACGCTGCCCCGCGTCGCGTAGGCAGCGTCAAATCAACGCACTGGCGTGGCGGTGGGCGGACTGTCGCCGGAGCCGGCGGCACGCGCAGGAACGCCATCGACAAACAGATTGCAGCCGCTATCGCCCGACACTCGCAGCAAATATGGCTGGAGTTTTTGGTCGATACAGAGACCCTTCGTATCATTCATGAGTGCTGCGTCGGGTTCGATCTGCCACCACTTGCAGTGGATACAGAAACCCCAGGTGCTTGGATCTTGCATGGATTGCTCCTCGTTGACGGGTCTGTCGGTCAGTGCGGCCAAGGACACTCAGTTCCAGTAAGGTGAAACACCGTAGTACGCATGGATGTCCGAGCCCCACATGCGATCAGAAAAATTGGGCCAATTGTCCTTGTCGAATCCTGGCGCGTTTTCCAGTTTTTCCTTGCTCTGATCGAAGATGAACTGGTGATTGGTGGAATCAAGCTGCAAGGCCGACAGCGGCACGGCAAACAGTTTGCTTCCCATGCCAAGAAAACCGCCGAACTCAAGCACCGCGTAGGCCACGTGCCCGCTTTCAAGATCAATCATCAGATCCTTGATTTCGCCGAGGCTGTCGCCATTACGATTGACGACCTTGTCGCCGGAAATGCTGCTGGAAGAAAGTATGCTCATGGAAAATGCTCCTTGATTGAATGGTTGCCAGGAAAGCGGGCTGCTCATGCGGAGAGAAGCCTGAAACGTGATCCGTACAGATTGAGCGCCCAGCGTATCCGGTGATCTCCGAAGCGTCTGTGCGCTGTCGTACGGTTGCGGGCCGTGATGAACTTACTTTGGACGTGGACGCGACAGATTCGGTTTGAAAACTGCCGACTGGAGCCGCAGGACGGGTCGTCATACACAAGCGGGGCACGCTCAAGCCGGAGGATGCGCGGGAATAGATGAGTCGTGCCGGACTTTGCCACTATGATTCAATCTCTTTGTTCAATGACAGCTTGGCGGATCCCCCCTTGGATACACCCGAATCCAGTCGCAAGGCACTGATCGACGCCCTGCTTCTCAAACTCCCTGGCGTTAGCGCAAGAAAAATAAGCGGCCTTGATGCCTACTTCGTCAGCGACAAAATGTTCGCCTGCATCAGCGGTCGCGGCGTGGGACTGCGCCTACCCGCCGCCACCGCGACCGAACTGCAGTTCTCGAGGGGCGACGTCGTCCCGTTTCAGCCCGGCGGGATGGCCAGCACCCGGGAATGGGTGCAGATCGACCGCGCCGATGCGGCGGAGTACGAGAAGGATCTCGATCTGTTTCAGGCTTCGCTCGAGTTCGTGAAATCCGCCCGGACCCGCTAGGACAGCGTCGTCTGACCATCGCCTGGGGGTTTCGGACAGTCAGCTTAGTCACACCATCCTCCGATCATCGGCCGGAGCCGGCGATCGATATTTAAGTATGAGCATGTCGTCAGCCCTGCGGCGATTCACATCGTAGAGAACCCAGGAAAATGAAAATACCCACATCCGCAGCCATTCAGGTCGCCAGCCTGCTGCTCGCAGTCTCGCCCGTCCTGGCCGACAACGTAGGGTGTGTCACCACCGCGTGGAAACTCATCGGTGCCAACCACAAGGTTTGTGTCGAGGCCTTCCAGGACCCCAAAGTGCGGGGCGTCACGTGCCACGTCAGCCAGGCGAGGACGGGAGGCGTATCCGGGTCTCTCGGCCTCGCGCAGGACCCCTCGCAGTTCTCGCTCGCCTGCCGACAGACCGGGCCGATCGTGCTGCCGGCCAAATTGCCCAAGGCGGAAACCGTCTTTAGCGAAGACACGTCCATTCTTTTCAAGGAAACCCGCATCGTTCGCATGTGGGACGAGGTGCACCGAACCCTCGTTTATCTTGCGATTAGCCGAAGGCTGATCGAGGGCGCGCCGGCAAACAGCCTATCCACGGTGCCCGTCATGCCTTGGGGCCGTAAGCCGTAAGCGGCTGCCGCTGGCCAAACAATCAAACACAGCCAAGGTGCAGGAGACGGCCAAGTGAACGTCAGGCTCTATTACATGCTGGTGTGCTTGACGTTGTTGGCCGGCTGCGCCACGCCCCTGGCGCAACAGCGCGGGGAACGCCTATCTGCTCCGCGCCTGGAGGCTGACCACGTGATCGCCGCAGACGGCGCAAAGCTGCCCCTGAGCACCTGGCGGCCGCAAGGCGCGCCACGCGCAATCGTGCTTGCCCTGCATGGGTTCAACGACTACAGGCAGGCCTTCGCCGAGGTGGGGCCCTTCCTTGCTGCCAAGGGCTTTGCCACCTATGCCTATGACCAGCGCGGCTTCGGCGCCACCGCCCAGCGGGGCATCTGGCCCGGCTCGGCGGCGCTCATGGACGATGCCAGGACGGTGACGGCACTGCTGCGCCAGGCGCACCCCGGTCGGCCACTCTATCTGCTGGGGGAGAGCATGGGCGGCGCGGTGGCCATGAGCATCCTCGCCGAAACGCCCGCAGCGTTCGACGGGACGGTGCTGGTGGCGCCAGCGGTGTGGGGCCGGGCGACCATGAACCCGCTGCAGCGCGCCCGGATTGCGGCTCTCCGGACGCGGGCTGGGCATCATCGCCTCCGACAACGAGGCGATGCTGCGCGCACTGGGCCAGGACCCCCTGGTGCTCAGGGAGACTCGGGTGGACGCGCTTTGGGGCTTGAGCAACTTGATGGACCGCGCGCTCGCTGCCGCGCCCCGGCTGACGACGCCAGCCCTGGTTCTTTATGGGAAGCGTGACGAGATCATCCCGCAGCGCCCCACCTGCCGCATGCTCGCCGCCCTGCCCGCCTCGGCTCGAGTGGCCGTCTATCCCAATGGCTACCACATGCTCACCCGCGACCTTGGGGCCAGGGTTGTGCTGGAGGATCTGGCCGCCTGGCTGGTTGACCCGGAGGCGACGCTGCCTTCCGGGCATGAGACGGATGGACTGCAGACACGTGGCTTGAGTGGCCTATGCCAATGAAAAGCGCATCCCTTCACCATGGAATTTCGCTGCCGTCATGGCGGAAAAAGCGGCCGTTCATCGCCGGGCTGAAGTGCTCCACCAGGGCGCGCATGCTGTGGACGCTCTGCTCGGGCGTGAGCGTCGCGCCGGGGCCGCCCATGCGGGTTTGCACCCAGCCCGGATGCAGCAGCAAAACGCCGATGCCGCGTTGCGCGAACGCATGCGAGAGCCCTTTCATGGCGGCGTTCAAGGCCGCCTTGCTGGATCGGTAGGCGTAGCTGCCGGGGTCTGCGATTTCGGCGATGGCGCCCATGTGGCTGCTGATCGTCACCACCCGTTTTTTTTCGCTGCGTGCCACCTGCTCGATGAATGCCTCGCTCACCCGCACCGCGCCGAGGGTGTTGACGGCGAAGCTGCGCTGCCACACCTCGTAGTCGATCCCGCCGAGCGCCCCCATGAACTTGTCCAGATACACGCCTGCATTGTTGAGCAGCACGTCGATCCGGGCTTCCTCCAGATCGAGCTGCAGGGTGCGCAGCTGCTCGCTGTCGGTCACGTCGAGCCGATGCACGCTCAGGCGCGGATGGCGGCCGGCCAGCGCCTTGAGGTCGCCGGCCTCCTCGGGGCGGCGGCACGTGGCTAGCACCCGCCAGCCGGCCTCGGCATACTGCCGTGCCCATTCCAGACCCAGCCCGCGGTTGGCGCCGGTGATCAGCACGCTGGTCGTCGTTTTCATCCGATGTTCTCCAGGCCTTGTCCTCTGCCCGGGGCGCCTGGCGAATTCAGGCGACCGGGCGTCAGTGTTCTTGACTATCTGAATGTAGGTCATTCGTCCTGATGACCATCGGTGTTCTTCGTGTCCGCAGATCAGGCGCACCATCCGGGACGTGTTCACGGATAGAAAACCTTTGCCAAGCAGTACGTTGCCGCGTTCTTTTAAAGTGAACTGGCATGCCAGGCGTCGCGCTCAGCGGAGCGCCTGAGGCCCGTTTCCGGGAGGAGGGGAAGCAAAATGCGGCCGCCTCCCCTGCCCCTCGCTATGCTTGGCGAAGGCAGCCCAGCCGCATTCAGGCAGGTTCTGGTCTACGCTGAGCCTATGCGCGTTTGCGACGAAATGACCAGCCGTGGCCTCTTGCGGGTCTCTGCGGCTTGAAACCGCCAGGAATGAATCGTCTCCATCATTGAAAAATCGGCTGATGGTGAAACACACCTCGATCAAACCTCCCGGCAGACGCATTCAGTCCCCGCTGCTGGGCATCGCGGCCAGCATCCTGTTCGTCGCTGCGGTGCTCGCCTTGCTCGTTTATTTCGGCGTGCACGAGCAAGTGCTGGCCCTGTTGCAGTGGTTCGATGACCAGGGCGCCTGGGCCCCGCTGTTGTTCATCCTGATCATGGCGGCGGTGGTGGTGCTGGTGCTGCCGGGGGTCTTGTTCACCACCGGCGCCGGTTTCGTGTTCGGCGTCGTCGAGGGGTCCATTTACGTGGTTGCGGGAACGACGCTCGGCGCGACCCTGGCTTTCCTCATCGCGCGCCATCTGTTCGGGCAACGCGCCAGACAGTTCGTCATGGGCCGTTCCCGGCTTCATATCGTGAGCAAGGAACTGACGCCGCACGGCTGGAAGATCGTGCTGCTGACGCGCCTGATTCCGTTCTTTCCCAGCAAGATCTCCAACTACTTCTTCGGGCTGACGCCCTTCTCGCTGCGTGGCTATGTCGGCGGCTCGCTGCTGGGCTTCATTCCCTTCTCCATCTATAGCGTGTATCTCGGTTCAATCGCCGCCGACCTCTCCACCCTCAGTGTGCGCAGCGCGGACCGGACGCCGCTGGAATGGAGCCTTTATGGCGCAGGCTTCGTCGCCACCGTTGTCGTGGTGATTTACTTCAGCCGGCTCGCGCGGCGGGCGCTTGCCCGCTATGAGGAAAAGGGCGACATCGAGGAGGACGTGGCATGAGCTGGATGAAGTGGCTGCCCTGGCGTTTCGTCGTGCGCTATGCCGCGCGCCGCCAAGGCTTTCTCGACCCCATCGCCCTGTTGGCACGGCTGCACAGCTTTGCCCAGCCGTCCGAAGTGGGCGAGCCGATCGAACTGCTGCGCGCCGGCGTGGTGTTCCACGCCCGTGGCCTGATCAACAGCCGGGTCATCCAGCACAACCTCGACTGGGTCTGGCCCTACTGGATCGAACGCCAGTTCGACCCACTCGACGTGTCCTTCATCCCGCGCGCCTTTTCCATCACTCACATCAATCTCACCCACCGCAACTGGACCGCGGTCGGCCATCCGGATTGCCCGGAACTGCCGATCGTCGATCCCCGCGGGCTGCTGACCCCCCTGCTCGACGGCTGGTCGCTGGACGGCTGGCTGCTGGCCGAGGACGGGCGCTGCCTGCTGCCATCGCGGGCCGCCGACTGCCGCCAGCGGCAGGACATGGACTGCCAAGACATCGACGCCGGCGTTCGCATCACCACCGAAACGGAAATGGCCGGTCTGGCCTTGACCAGCAGCGCCTGGGTCGCGCTCGAAGGTGGCGTCCCGGTGTGCAAGCTGCGGCTGCAGGCGCGGGCCGACAGCGACGCCCGGCTGGTGCTGGCGCTGCGTCCGGCAAACCCGGAAGGCATCAGCTTCATCCACCAGGTCAGCCTGTCGCCGGGGCGCGACGCCTGGACCATCGACGACGCCCAACGGGTTGAATTCAGTCGTGCCGCCGAGCGGCATCACGTCTCCGATTACCGCCACGGCGACGTCTTCATTCATCTGCAGGATCGCGACGACCAGACGGCAGGCCTGTGCGACGTCGGCATGGTCACCGCAGCAGCGCTGTTTCCGGTCAAGGCAGGCGAAACGGCCGAGATCACCGCGAGCATCCCGCTCGCGGCCGCGGCGCCGCTTGCCGCCGACGCCTGGAATACCGCGCAGCGCAATCGCTGCCAATTGGCCTGCCCGGACCCCCAGTATCAGTTTCTCTACGACGCCGCGCTCACTTCCCTGATCCTGCATTCGCCGGACGATGTCTACCCCGGCCCCTACACCTACAAGCGGTTCTGGTTCCGCGATGCCGCCTTCATCATCCATGCCCTGCTGTGCGCGGGCCTCACCGATCGTGCCGAGCGCGCGCTGGCGCGCTTTCCGGCGCGGCAGACGGCGCTCGGCTATTTCCGCTCGCAGGAGGGCGAATGGGACGCCAACGGCGAGGTGTTGTGGATCCTGCAGCGCTTTTTCGAACTGACCGGGCGGCCGCCCGCCGCCGAATGGCTCGGCCCGATCCGGCGCGGCGCCCGCTGGATCATGCGCAAGCGGCTCAGCAACGATCTGGACGCGCCACATGCCGGGCTACTGCCGGCCGGTTTCAGCGCCGAGCACCTGGGGCCCAACGACTATTACTACTGGGACGATTTCTGGGGCGTCGCCGGTCTGCGCGCGGCGGCAGCCATGCTGGAAAAAGCCGACCCCGCCCACAGCCGGGAATTCGCGCAGGCTGCCGACGATTTTGCAGCGGCGGTGGAGAGCAGCCTGGCCAACTGCGAAGCACGGCTCGGCCGTCCGGCCATGCCGGCGTCGCCCTATCGCCGCCTGGATGCCGGCGCCATCGGCTCGCTGGCGTGCGGCTATCCGGTGCAGCTTTATGCGGCGAACGATCCCCGCCTGCTCGATTGCGTCGAGTTCCTGCTCGAGCGCTGTTTCGTCAAGGGTGCGTTCTACCAGGACATGATCCATTCCGGCCTCAACGCCTACCTGACCCTGCATGTCGCCCAGGTGCTGCTGCGTGCCGGCGACCCGCGCTATCTCGAACTGATGGATGCGGTCGCCGCCCTGGCTTCGCCGACCGGCCAGTGGCCGGAGGCGATCCATCCGCTGACCGGCGGCGGCTGCATGGGCGACGGCCACCATGTGTGGGCCGCCGCCGAGTGGCTCTTGATGATCCGCAACTGCTTCGTGCGCGAGGAAGGCGACCGACTGGTCCTGTGCGCCGGCGTTCCGGCGCGCTGGCTCGACCAGGAAACGCCGATCCGCTTCGGCCCCGCGCCGACACGGTTTGGCCCGGTGTCGATCAGCATCACGCCGGTCCCCGGCCACCCGCCCCGCGTCGAGTGGCAGGGCGACTGGCACCGCAGCGCGCCGCCGATCGAGGTCCGCCTGCCCGGCTACGCGCCGGCCAGCCCGCAAGCCGGCGCAGGCTCCGTCGTTCTCGTCAAGGGGGCGCCGGGGGCATGAACATCCTCATCCTGACCAACACCTTCACCCCGCACGTCGGCGGCGTGGCGCGCTCGGTCACGGCGTTCACCGAGGAATACCGCACGCGCGGGCACCGGGTGCTGGTGGTGGCGCCCGAATTTCCCGACATGCCCAAGGACGAGGTCGACGTGGTGCGCATTCCCGCGATCCAGAATTTCAACGCCAGCGATTTCTCGGTGGTGCTGCCGATCCATCCGTCGCTGTCCGACACGCTCGATGCCTTCCGCCCCGACATCGTGCACGCCCAGCACCCCTTCCTGCTCGGCATGACCGCGGTGCGGATCGCGCGCCGCCGGGGGCTGCCGCTGGTGTTCACCCACCACACCCTGTACGAGCGCTATACCCACTATGTCCCCGGCGACTCCCCCGCGCTGAAGCGCTTCACGATCGAACTGGCCACCCGCTACGCCAACCTCGCCGACCAGGTCTTCGCCCCCAGCGAGAGCATCCGCGACCTGCTGCAGCAGCGCGGCGTCGTCACGCCGATCGCGGTGGTGCCCACCGGCGTGCGCCTGGCGCACTTCGCGCACGGCGACGGTGCCGCCTTTCGCCGGCAGATGGGGATTCCGCAGGACGCCTTCGTGGTCGGCCACCTGGGCCGCCTGGCGCCGGAAAAGAACCTGGAATTCCTGGCCCGGGCGGTCGCCGACTTTGTCGGCAGCCAGCCAAACGCGCATTTTCTGGTGATCGGCAGCGGCCCCGCCGAAGCTGCCATGCGCGGCGTGTTTGCCCGGGCGAGCCTCGAAGCCAGGCTGCATGTTGCCGGCATCCTGCAACAGCAGGCACTGGCCGACGCCCTGCACGCCATGGACCTGTTCGCCTTCGCGTCGACCAGCGAGACGCAGGGCATGGTGCTGACCGAAGCCATGGCGGCCGCCCTGCCGGTGGTCGCCCTCGATGCGCCCGGCGCCCGGGAAGTGGTGCGGGACCGGCACAACGGCCGCCTGCTGAACGAGGCCACGCCCGAGGCATTCAGCGCCGCCTTGCAGTGGGTTTTCGCGTTGCCTTCCGAATCCCTGCGCGAGCTGAAGCAGGTCGCACGCGACACCGCCGAGGCCTTTTCCATGCCCCGCTCGGCGGACAAGGCCCTCGCGTGTTACGAAGCGCTCAGGTCCGGAGCAGGCGCCGAATCCGGCAAGGACGAAAGCGCGTGGGAAGAGGTCATGACCGCGATCAGGACGGAATGGGACATCCTGAAAAGCGTGGCCGGCGCGGGGGATGCGGCCCTCGGCGGCGGCCTGTTTTCCGAAAGGGAGGACTGATGCAGCGCGCGCGGCCTGGGGGCAGTTCAAGACTGGGCGTGAGCCAATAGCCCATGCTCAGCCGAATCGAGACCTTTTTCCGGCGCCTGCGGCGCAACCTCAGTCGCAGCGTCTGGCTGGCGCGCCTGCTGCGTCTGCCCGTCACGGAGGGGTCGCCGACGCGGCCGGGGCTGATCATGATCCAGATCGACGGGCTCGCTCATCCGCAGTTCGAACGCGCCCTGAAACACGGCGAATTGCCCTTCCTGCGGCGGCTGCTCAGGCGCGAGCACTATCAGTTGCATGCACACTATTCGGGTCTGCCGTCGACGACGCCCGCAGTCCAGGGCGAACTCTTCTATGGGGTCAAAGGGGCCGTCCCGGCGTTCTCCTTCCGCGACCACGAATCGCGCCGGATCGTGCGCATGTACGACCCGGAGGTGGCGGCGCGGGTCGAGGCGATGCTCTCCGGCACCGGCAACGAGGCGCTGCTCGCCGGCGGCAGTGCCTATTCGGACAACTACGCCGGCGGCGCGGCGGAACCGCATTTCTGCTCCTCGGCGATGGGCTGGGGGTCGACGCTGCGCGCGGCCAACCCGCTGGTGCTGCTGGCGTTTCTGCTCAGCAACTTCTACAGCTTTGTGCGTGTCGCCGTCCTGCTGCTGCTGGAGCTGGGGCTGGCGCTGTATGACTTCGTGCGCGGCCTGGTCCGCGGATACGACTTCTTCAAGGAACTGAAATTCATCCCGACGCGGGTCGCCATTTCCATCCTGCTGCGCGAGCTGTGCGTCATCGGCGGCAAGATCGACATCAGCCGGGGCCTGCCCATCATCCACATCAATTTCCTCGGTTACGACGAACAGTCGCACCGACGCGGCCCGCGCTCGCTGTTTGCCCACTGGACGCTGAAGGGGATCGACGACGCCGTTGCCCGCCTGTGGCGCGCCGCCAACCATGCCGCATGGCGGCACTACGAGGTCTGGGTCTATTCCGATCACGGGCAGGCCGCCGTCCGGTCCTACCAGGCGGTCCAGGGCTACAGCCTGGAGGATGCGGTGACAGCGGCATTCGACAAGCTGGGCACCACGGGGCTGAACGTTCGCCCTCAAGGCGCGGGGGGGATCCAGACCCAGCGGGTTCGTTTCCTGGGCGGCCGGAAAATCCAGCATCTGTTCTCGGTGCTCGGCATCAATGACGAGGAAGCGGAGGAGGCGCACCCGCTCGTCGCCGCCCTCGGGCCCGTGGGCCATGTCTATCTGCCGCAGGACATGACGCACGACGCGCGCGATTTCGTCGCCCGCGAACTGGCGCGCACGCACCTGGTTCCGCTCGTGCTCAGTGTGGCGGGCCCGGGGAAGCTGTGCGCCCGCACCGAGGCCGGCGAATTCCGTTTGCCGCAGGACCGCGCCCTGCTGCTGGGCGCGCAGCATCCGTTTCTCGACGCAGTCGGCGAAGACCTGGTGCGCCTCTGCGAACATGCGGAGGCCGGCGACCTCGTGCTGCTCGGCTGGCGCCACGGCGTCGCCCCGATCAGCTTTGCCACGGAATGCGGCGCGCACGCCGGCGCCTCGCCAGACGAGACCCACGGCTTCGCCCTGCTTCCGCAGGACACGCCGCTGCCGGCGCGCGAACACGACTATCTGCGTCCGACCGACCTTCGCAAAGCCGCGTTGCAGCATCTGGGGCGCCCGGACCACCAGGCCCGTGCCGCCCGCAAGCGGATTGCCGCCACCCGGACGGACTGCCTGCGCGTCATGACCTACAACGTGCACGGCTGCGTCGGCATGGACGGCAAGCTCGATGCCGAACGCATCGCCCGCGTGATTGCCCGCGCCCGGCCCGATGTGGTGGCGCTGCAGGAGCTTGACGTGGGCCGCGAGCGCAGCCAGGGCATGGACCAGGCGCAGCTGATCGCCCGTTACCTGGAAATGGAGTTCCATTTCCACCCGGCCATGCACCTCGAGGAGGAACGCTACGGTGATGCCATCCTGACGCATCTGCCGCAGCGCCTGGTCAAGGCCGGTCCGCTGCCCGGACTCGCCGACAAGCCGCGCCTGGAACCGCGCGGCGCGCTGTGGGTCGCCGTCGACCTGCACGGCAGGGAGGTTCAGATCATCAACACTCACCTTGGCCTCTATCCGCGCGAACGCGCCGCCCAGGTCGAGGCCCTGCTCGGCAGCGACTGGCTGGCAAACGAGCAGTGCCGTGAACCGGTGATTCTGTGCGGCGACCTCAACGCACTGCCGTCATCGCCGGTGTGCCGCAGGCTTGGCGGCCAGCTCGTCGAGGCTCAGACCCGGGCGCAAAATCACCGCCCCCAAGCCACTTTTTCCAGCCGCCTGCCGACCATGCGCATCGACCACATCTTCATCAGCCCCGCGCTTGAAGTCTCCGCCATCGATATCCCCAGTTCGGCGCTGGCGCGCGTCGCCTCCGATCACCTGCCCCTGCTCGCGGAAATCCGCTTTCCCGGCGGCCCCGGCGACACCCCTTGAGGCGCAAGAACGGCAAACCCCATGTGCTATGTTGAATTCGGAGGTGCCACACCATGCAAAACGGAAACCCAATCCTCAAAACAGTGCGGGCGGCGCTTGAACGCGAACCCCACATCAACCTGCATCGCTGGCCCGTCCACCTCGACCTGACCGACGACAGCGTGCTGGTGATGGAAGGCGACGTGGAGAGCATTGCCGCGAAAAAGCGCGCCCTCGAACTTGCGGCCGCGGTTGCCGATGTGCGCGGCGTGATCGACCGGCTGCATGTGGCGCTTGCGGAACACAAGGCCGACGGCGAGATTCTGGATGCCCTTGAAACTGCCCTGTTCGACGCGCGCGATTTGAAGAACTGTTCGCTGCGCGTGCTAAAGAAGGGTGAAACCGTCACCGTGCAGGAAATCCTGGACGACGACGCCAGCGGCGACATCCTGGCCGCGGTGAAGGATGGGGTGGTGACGCTGGATGGCTGGGTCATCAGCCTTTCGCACAAACGCCTGGCCGGCGTGCTGGCGTGGTGGGTGCCCGGCTGTCGCGACGTGGTGGACGCGCTGGAGGTGCTGCCGCCGGAGCAGGACAACGACGATGAAGTCAGCGATGCCCTGTCGCTGGTGCTGGAAATGGACCCGATGATTCCCCACCCCGAGCAGATCCGCGTCCACACCCACGATTACGTGGTGACCCTGGAGGGCCTGGTCGCCACCCAGGCCGAGAAAGACCGGGCCGAACAGGATGCCTGGTGCCTGTTCGCCGTCGACCAGGTCATCAACCAGCTGGCCGTGGGCCGATAGAGCCGTCCACGGAGAGCCGGCCGCCGTTCCGGGCCGCGACCGCCCGGCCGCTACATCACCCCGATGATGTTGCCGCAGGAGACGTAAATTTGCGCCTCTGCTGCGCTCTTGTGGATGTTGATCGCCGTCTTGTCTTTCAGGATGGTATCCAGCGCCACGGGAACCATGGTCACGGAGCGCCCGCCCTTGACGGCTTCCAGATTCCACTTCGGCGCCTTGTCCAGTTTGTCGCAGGTTCCCAGATGGATATGGGCGGGCTGGACCACGCCGGCGGGCGCGTTGGGAATCTCGATCACCACCCGGGTCTTGTCCCCTTGCGGGAACAGGGTGGCGACGCCGTTTTGCCCTGAATTGTTCTGCGCCGCGAGCTTGACCGTCACGACATCGTCGAGGGCCAGCGCGGCGCTCGAAAACAGCCCGGCCAGCAGCAGGATCATAAGTGGTCTACGCATCATCTGCTCCTTGAAAGTGTATGGAGGGATCGGATTTATAGCACCGGACATCCAGTAGACAAGGGGATGAGCGCGCCGCCAATGCGGTCTCTTGCGCGCCAGAAATTTTTCTTATGCACCCGGCAAACCCGGGCACTACCCATTTGGGTTATCCCGACAAAAACAATCAAGTATTGTCTATATTGGGGAAGGTCTTCGTTACCGATTGGAGACTGCCATGTCCACTCGCACTCCCCACGACACCCCCATGCTCGACCAACTCGAGAGCGGCCCCTGGCCGAGCTTCGTCACCGGACTCAAGCGCCTGGCCAAGGACAACGACATGATGGTCGACCTGCTGGGCCAGCTGGAAACCTCCTACGCAACCCGCAAGGGCTACTGGAAAGGCGGCACGGTCGGCGTGTTCGGCTACGGCGGCGGCATCATCCCGCGCTTCACCGAGCTGAAGGACGAATCCGGCAAGCCGCTGTTCCCCGAGGCGTCCGAATTCCACACCCTGCGCGTGCAGCCGCCGGCCGGCATGCACTACTCCTCCGACCTGCTGCGCAAGCTGTGCGACGTCTGGGTCGGGGCCGGCGGCTCCGGCCTGATCGCCTTCCACGGCCAGTCGGGCGACATCATGTTCCAGGGCATCAGCACCGAGAACGTGCAGAAGGCCTTCGACGGCCTCAACGAGATGGGCTTCGACCTCGGCGGCGCCGGCCCCGCGCTGCGCACTTCGATGTCCTGCGTCGGCGCGGCGCGCTGCGAAATGTCGTGCTTCGACGAAGCGCGCGCGCTGCGCACGGTCATCAACAACAACCTCGATGACATGCACCGTCCTTCGCTGCCGTACAAGTTCAAGTTCAAGTTTTCCGGCTGCCCGAACGACTGCGTCAACGCGATCCAGCGTTCCGACATGGCCACCATCGGCACCTGGCGCGACAACATCCGCGTCGACGAGAAGCTGGTGCAGGACTACTACCAGGTGCACGGCATGCACGACCTCTACAACGACGTGGTCGGCCGCTGCCCCACCAGGGCGATCACGGTGGTGCCGTCCGGCGAGGTGAAGGCCGACCCGCACACCTCGGTGGCCAGCCTCGGCGACGGCAACACCCTGTGCATCGACAACAAGAACTGCGTGCGCTGTATGCACTGCCTCAACGTCATCCCCGGCGGCCTGCTGCCCGGCAAGGACCGCGGCGTGACCATCCTGGTCGGCGGCTAGGGCGTGCTGAAAATCGGCGCGACCATGGGTACCGTGGTGATTCCGTTCATGAAGCTGGAGACCGACGAGGACTTCGAGAAGCTGAACGAGCTGGCGCGCAACGTCCTCGACTTCTTCGCCGAGAACGCGCTCGACCACGAGCGCACCGGCGAGATGATCGAGCGCATCGGGCTGGGCAACTTCCTTGAGGCCATGAATATCCCGGTCGATCCCAACATGGTCAGCCAGCCGCGCTCCAACCCCTACTTCCGCTCGGACGACTGGGACGAGCAGGTTGCCAAGTGGGTCGAGTACAAGCAGCAGGCGGCCTGAGAACCATCCATGAACGCGGGGGCGCCTGTCCGGCGAGCCGTCGCGTGGAAAATCGAAAGGAGCTCGTCATGAACAGAAAACATTTCCTGGCGCCCGTAGCGCTCGGCCTCTTGCTGGCTTTTCCGGCTACCGTCCTGGCCCAAGGCAAGGTGCAGATCACGTCGCCGGCAGACGGCGCCACCCTCGACGCGATGGACGAGAACAAGCTGGTCTATGCGGTCGATCCCGGCCCGCGCGGAGACCATGTCCACGTCTACGTCGACGGCAAGGAAGTCGGCATCCTGCGCAAGCTCAAGGGCAGCTACACGCTGGAAACCCTGTCGTCCGGCAAGCGCGACCTCTGCGTCAAGGTGGTGAACAAGGCCCACGTTCCCGTCGGCATCGAAAAGTGCGTCCAGGTCACGGTGAACTGAGCCGTGTGGTCTGAAAACCTCGCCTATGCCCTGACTCAGGTGGTGCACAACTTCGGCGCCGCCGCCGTGCTGGGCGGTGCGGTGTTCGTGCTGTGGCCTGCGTCGCGCCTGCAGGACGGGCGCACATTTGCCTGGCTGATCCTCGTCGCCTGGGGCGCGCAAATCATCAGCGGCGGATTGTTCGGCCTCACCAGCCTCTACTACTACGGCGAAACGCCGGACCTGAGCCGCATTGCCATGACCGCCCTGGGCGCCAAAGTCGCGGCGGCATTAACGGGATTCCTGCTGGCCGCCTTCTACCTCATCCGAGGCAAGCACTGGGGCAGCACGGGTGTGAAACGCAGCTTCCAGGCCCTCGCCGCACTGGGCGCTACCGCCCTGACGGCTGCCGCCTTCCTGCGCTGGTTCTCGTAGACCGGGACGGCACCGATCCGGGGGCAACGGATGAACGCACTCGTGCTTGGGCTGATCCTCTTCTTCGGCGCGCATTCGGTGTCCATCGTCAACGACCCCTGGCGCAACCGCATGGTCGCCGGCGGCCTGGCGCTCTATGCCGCCTTCGTGCTCTGGCTGCATGGCGGATTGATCGGCGTCCCGCTCGTCGGGCGCGCATATAGGAGAACGACCATGGCAAACCCATTTGTGCATATCGAACTGCATACCGGCGATCTCGCCAAGGCCAAGGCATTTTATTCCGGCCTGTTCGACTGGAAGTTGCAGGACCTGCCCATGCCCGGCGGCGGCGGCACTTACACCATGATCAACGTGGGCTCAGGCACCGGCGGCGGCATGATGAGCAACCCGGCCCCGGGCGTGCCCGCACACTGGCTGGCCTATATCGGCGTGGACGATGTCGCTGCCATGACTGAAAAAGCCAGATCGCTGGGGGCAACCATCGTGCAGAACGCCGTGGAGGTTGGCGAGTATGGCTGGATGAGCATCATGACTGATCCAACGGGCGCCACTTTCGCCTTGTGGAAACCGAAAGACCATGAGGCAGGCGATTGAGCCATCGGCTGCAGGGCGTATTTGTGATGCGGCAATTCGGCACCCGCATGACCCCTTGAAAATTCCGCACGCGCACCGTCGGGTCTTGACCGGTGCGCGTGGCTTCGTAATTTATAAAAATCAATCTCTTGCAGTGTTTGCTGAGGAACTCACGAGAAGTTACTCCTGTTCTTCACGAACCAGCAAGACCGGTTTGCTCGCCACGCGTGCGACGCCTTCGGCGACGCTGCCGAGGAACAGTCGGGCCAGCCCGCGGCGCCCGTGCGTGCCGATGACGATCAAGTCGGCCGGCCAGGTTTCGGCATCCTCGGCAATGACCTCCGGAATGCGCTTTTTTAGCGTGTCGATCGTGATGAGGGTCGTTTCGGCAGCAACGCCGGCGGACATCGCGCTCGCCTCCGAACTGGACAGGATGTCCCGCCCGTTCTTGACGATGCTTTCCGCCATCCGGGACTGATTGGGAAACTCGGCGTCCTGATTGATGTTCGCGATATCGGCCGCGTGCACGATCCGCAATTGCGCCTGCAATGCGGTGGCAAGCCCGATTGCCGTCTGCAATGCAAGTTCAGCGGTCTGACTCCCGTCGACCGCCACCAGAATGCGCTTGAACATGATGTCTCCTCGAAGATAGGCCATCTTCATGGGCCGCCAGCCGGCACCCGTCCGTGATGGCGCGTGGGCAGGTCATCGCGATTCCAACAGGCAAACGTCGTTTCATCTTTGCCCGGCGCGGTAAAAAATAAACCGAACTGGCGGCTTCAGACGACCCTTTCCAGGGCCTGCAGTCCACTAGAGAACCGCCTGCGCAACGCGTTCGTCAGTCCGGCTCACTGCGTCCGCCAGGTCAAGAAAAGCGGTTTCCCCAAAAGGATCGTTGGCGCTGGGTGCGTTGCCGGACAGCAGATTCACCCGTTCGGCCACCCGATGCGGCGTACCGAGATCCGACCAGCCGCAATGCGGCGCAGGAAGCACCTGCAAATCCGCCACCTGGAACTGCAGGATATGGTGGGAGAAATCGATGTCTGAGATCCGCCCGTATAGATGGCCCAGTGCCCACGACGGATTGGTGGGGTCGGCTATCCTGGCGGTCGTGGTGAGGATGTCGTGGGCGTTGTCCGGGAAACGCATCTTGAACAGTTCCAGCAGGAGGTCCCCCGCCGCCGCGAAAATGCCGCTATTCCACAGGCCGCCTTCCTGAATCAGCTTGTTCGCCACGCCCCGGGAGGGCTTCTCGACAAAATGTCGGACCCCCTGCGCGCTCGTGTGGGCCGCCTTCTGCGGGATGATGTAGCCCAGTTCCGGGTCGGCATCGTCAGGCTCGACCCCAAGCAGGAAAATTTCCCGGGCATGGGCCGGCATCCCGGCAAGCATGGACGACATGGCCTGGATCAAGGTGTCCTCGGCCAGCACATGATGGTCGGCGGGCAGAAAGATCAACCGTGCCTGCGGGTCACGCTTAAGGATGTACGCGAGGGCAAGCAGCACGCCGTTACCCGTGCCGCGGTTGCGCGGCTGGACGATCAGGTTGTCCGGATGCATTTCAAGGGATTGCTGCCGCCACCAGTGCTCATGCCCCTTTGCCACGACCGCACAGACCCGGTCCTTGGGAACGAGGGCGCCTGCCCGCGCCAGCGCGAGTCCGAACAGCGACGGCCCGCCGTGGAGCGAACAATATTGCTTGGGCACATGCTGGCCCGTTTCGTCCGCCGTCAGCGCCGCAAGCCGTTTGCCTTCACCCGCCGCCAACACCACCGCCCAAGTATGCTTGTCCTGCATCAACTCACTCCATTCCGTTATCCAGTGAAAACACTGGCTGGGGCTAATCTGGAATCATGGTTTCCGATTCCTGCGCCCTGTTTCAACACACCCTCTCCCAGGTACTCAATCGAGTTCGATTTCCTGGATGTGGGGCCCACTGCTGCCATTACGCTTGGCCTGATAGCACGCCGCATCCGCCGCGGCCAGGATGCCGTTCAGGCTGTGCTGGTGCGTTTTGAAGAGGGCAAGGCCGATGCTGACACCGAGGCGATACGAATTGCCGTTCCAGCGCAGGACATAGGACTCCACCGCCCGATGCAGCTGCACCGCGCGCTGGCGCGCACGCTCCGCCGGGCAGCGTTCCAGCAGCAGGCCGAACTCATCGCCTCCCAGCCGTGCCAGCGTGTCCCGGCCGCGCACCTGGTCCTTGAGGCGCGCTGCGATCTGGCGGATGGCGAGATCGCCCGCCGCGTGACCGGCTGTGTCGTTGACGGATTTGAAGTTGTCCAGATCGAGGAACATGAAAGCCTGGGGCTCGCTTTCGTCCGTCTCCTGCAGCAAACGCCACAAGCGCTTGACCAGTTCGGCGCGCCGCAGCAGGCGTGAATGCTCGTCGTGCATCGACTGCGTGACCAGCTTGTCGATGTACTGCTGCAGACCGCTGGCATTCCGCAGCACGATCATGTAACCGGCCGTCGCCCCGGACCCGCTTCTAGTCAGTGCAACACTGCATTGCACGGGAATGGCGCCGCCGCCGTTGCGCACGAGCAGATGGAAGGACCCGGCGAAGGGCGTGTGCTGACCGGGGAAGTCGCCTATTTGAACGGGGTGCCGTGTCTCCCCGTCCTGCAGGGTGAGCACCTTGTCCAGCGCATGGCCGTGTGTGTTGTTCAGCGACAAGCCGAGCAAGCGCTCCGCTGCCGGGTTCAGATAAGACACCCGTGCTTCACCATCGGCCAGAATGAGCGCATCCGGGAAATGCTCGAATACGTCCGAAAGAGGCGTATCCACAGCGCGGGCGTCCGATGTCGAGCCCAAGAAAGCGCGTGGCATAAAAAAATGATTCCTGTTTCGGTGTAGATGATTCATTGCATCCTTTCCGCCGCCCCAGCCGTGCTGCCCTCAGGTCGCGACAATCCCACTGAACACGCCAACAGGCGGCGACAGGGCCTTCAACGGGACGCCGCCGCCCCAGTTTTTCATGCTGTCGACCAGGATCAGGGAGATGTCCTTGTGGCGACTCGCAAAGTTCAGTACAGCCTGACCAAGGCAACCGGCTTGCCGGAACAGGCGGCCACTCAGTCCGGCCTGTTTCAACTGGTCCAGAAAATCCGTCAATGCCGGCGACGGCGCGCTGTCTCCGTCGACTAGCAGGACACTGACCTTGAATCTCATCTTCCTGCAGTAATCGAAGATGGCATTGAGCACCGACCGTTTGATCGAGTGGCCGTCCAGGGCAATCAAGATGCGGCTCATGGTCTGGCCGCCTGTGGGGGCGTGTTCGCTGTCATCTCGCAGGGCATCACGACAGCCAATTCTCTTTGTGCACGCCTTTTTCCCTGAGGCCGATGGCGAGTTCCTTCTGTGCCTCCACCTGGATCTGCCGGACCCGCTCGCGGGTGACCTTGAGGTCCCTGGCCAGTTCTTCCAGGGTGGCCATGTCGTGGTTGTTCAGCCCGAAACGACGCTCGATCACCCAGCGGTGCTTGTCGGAAAGTTTGCCCAGCCATTCCGTCACATAGCATTCGAGTTCGGCCTGATACAGGCGCTCGTCGGGAGGCACGCAACGCTCGTCGGCGATGGCCTCACCCAGGCTCAGGTCGGGGTCGATGTCGAGGGGAGCATCCAGCGGAACAGGCGGCCGGTTCAACAACATGACCCTGCGCACCGCCTCCACGGATTTGCCGGTAAGGTGGGCGATCGCCCCCATCTCGCACCCGGGATCCGCCATTCCCTGCTTGTCCAGCTTGCTGCGGGCACGCAGGCAGACGTTGAGTTCCTTGACCACATGCACCGGCAGGCGGATGGTGCGCGACTGATTCATCAGGGCCCGCTCGACCGATTGCCGGATCCACCAGGTGGCGTAAGTCGACAGGCGGAAGCCTCGATCCGGATCAAATTTTTCCAGGGCGTGCATCAGCCCGAGATTGCCTTCCTCGACCAGATCCAGCAGCGGCAGGCCGCGCCCCAGATAGCGTTTGGCGACATACACGACGAGCCGGAGGTTGTGCGTGATCAGCACGTCCCGCGCCTCGAGATCGCCGCGCTTCATGCGCCGGGCGTAGTCCTGTTCCTCGTTGGCATTCAATATGCGCAAACGGCCGATGTCTTCGAAGTAGCGTTGGGTGATGTCGTGGGCATACGCATCGTCGACATGGCTCTCGGCTTCAGCCTCACCGCCCCGGGTTTCTGCTGTTTCGATTTCTTCCGGGGCATCGCAGCCGACTTCCGGCTCGTGAAAATTATCGGACCACATACTCACCTCCAATCTGGAATTGCCGTACAGGGTGGCGGCGCCCGGAAGCGGGCGTGGCACATATCCAGCCTGAGCGATGCCGTCTCCCCTGCGTGGGGGGCGACGTCCGCCGAATGGCCAGGTGGGCCTGCGATACATCCAGGAAGTGCCCGACCGTTACTGCGTAGGCGGGCTGTTTGACACGTTTGGCCATGATGCTTTTCCTCTTCTGGTTACCGACCCCATAGCAGCCCGTCAGAACGAGCCCCGACGTAGCGCGGGTGCCCGAAGGACCGCTAGCCGAAAATGGATTGGTACAGATTACCTATTGCCTCTGAGCGACATCATTCGTAAAGACGCTCAGTAAAACAACGTAGAAGAGGAACGCTTTAAGGATTGAGCGAGAGGGGATTTTCGCGCTTGCAGGCTGCGCGCCCGAGGATTCCGCCTGGAGTAGGCTTTACGGCCTCCCCCAGGCGGGGGCGCCTACAACAGCCTGGAAGTTGTAGCAGGGGCGCCCTCGCCCCGATTTCGCACGGTCAAGCCGGGATCAAACCCTCAGGGGATGCAACAAGCGGCCATGCTGACCAGCTCCGCCATGTTGGCGGCGCCCATCTTGTGCATGACATGGGTACGGTGAACCTCCACTGTCCGCGGGCTGATGCCCAGATTCCGTGCAATCTCCTTGCTGGTGTGGCCGGACACCGCCAGCGCCATGCACTCCCGCTCGCGTGAAGTCAGGCTGGCATAGCGCTGCCGGATGGCCTGGGTGCGGCTCTGTGTCAGTCGCCATTCCTGGTCAAGCGCCAGGGCCCGCTGCACCCGTTCGAGCAGTGCGGCGCCCTGAATCGGCTTTTCCAGGAAATCCACGGCACCGGCCTGCACCGCCTGTACGGCCATGGGAATGTCGCCGTGTCCGGTGAGGAAGATGATGGGAATGCTCAGGCCGCGCGCGTTCAGCGCCGCCTGAACTTCAAACCCGTTCATGCCTGGCATGGCCATGTCCAGCAGCAGGCAGCCCGGGCGGTTGGCCTCAAAGGCCGCCAGGAAAGCGGGGCCGTCGGCATGGGCTTCCACCTGCAGGTCGGCCGTCTCCAGCAACTGGGCCAGCGCATCGCGCATCGCGGCGTCGTCGTCGACGACAAATACGGTGGGGTTCATGGGGCGAATGGCAGAACGAAATGGAAGATGCCGCCGGGGCTGTGGGGCTCGACCCACAGCCGGCCGCCGTGAGCCTCGATCAGGCTGCGGCTGATGCGCAGCCCCACCCCCAGCCCATATTCCTTGCGGCTGGAAAACGGCTCGAACACCTTGTCGGCCATCGCCGCATCGATGCCCGGACCGCTGTCGATGACACTGACCTGGGCCATGTTTTCTACCCGGCGCGTGGTCACGGTGATGCTGCCGCTGGTCATGCCTGCGTCGCGGATGGCGTCGATGGCGTTGCGCAGCAGGTTGAGCAGCACCTGCTCGATGTGTACATCCACCCCCATGACCGGCGGCAGCATCCCGTCGAGGTCGAGCACGATGTCGATTCCCCGGGTGCGGGCCTTCGGCGACATCATGGTGCGGGTGCTGCGCGCCACCGCATTCAGGTCCATCGGCACCGGGTCGAGCCTGCCCCGGCCGACGAATGCGCGCATATGACGGATGGCTTCCCCGGCACGCAGGGATTGTTGGCTGATCTGCTCCAGGTTGCGCGTCAGTTTGTCCTGCGCCAGCGGCGTCTGGCCCAGCAGCTGCAGGCCGGCCTCGGCATAGGTCGCAATGGCGGCGAGCGGCTGGTTGAGCTCGTGGGCGAGCAGGGTCGCCAGTTCGTTGGCGGTCTGCAGACGCTGCAGGCGGGAGGCCTCCTCCAGGGTTTCCCGCGCCCGGTACTCGGCACGGCGCTGTTCCGTGATGTCGGTGCCGGTGCCGATGATGTACTGAACCTGCCCCGCCTCGTCCCGCAGCACCGAATTGCACCAGCTGATGAGGCGCGGGGTGCCGTCGCGTTGAATCCAGTGATTTTCATGCTGGATATGATCCTCGCCGGACCGCAGCCTGTTATTGACGCGGCGCACCCCGTCTTGTTCGTCGGCGGGAATCAGGTTCTGCCAATTTGGGCTACCCTGGAATTCGGCAAAGTCATAGCCTGTCATGGTGTTGCAGGCTGTGTTGAACCGGACCACGCGTTCTTCGGTGTCGATCACGAGAATCAGGGCGCCCACCGTATTCAGGATGGCGTCGATGAAATTGCGCTCGTGTTGCAGTTGCGCACCGTTCTCGCTCATCCGCTGCTCGAGATGTGCCGTCAGATCACGCAGTTCCAGCTCGGTCCGCTTGAGCACGCTAATATCGGTCAGGCTCAGCACCACGCCGCTGATGCGATTGTCGCCGGTTCGATAAGGCGTGATGCGGCGCAGAAACCATTGCTCGTCGTCGCGCGACACTTCGCGCTCGCAGGGCGTCAGATCCTGCAGCACCCGCTCGATATCCCGCTTCAATTCAGGATCCTCGAAACGGGCGGTGATGTGGTCGATGGGGCGGCCGACGTCGGTGGCGATCAGGTTGAACAGGCGGGTGGCGCTGGGCGTGAAGCGTTGGATAGTGCGGTCGACCCCGAGGAACAGGGTGGCGTTATCGACGCTGGACAGCAGATTGGTCATGTCGTCGTTGGAATCTTCCAGCTCGTCCACCTTGTCGCGCAACTGGGAATTGACCGTGCTCAGTTCCTCGTTGAGCGACTGCAGCTCCTCCCTGGAGGTCTCCAGTTCCTCGTTGGTGGACTGCAGCTCCTCGTTCATCGACATGACTTCCTCATTGGAAGCCTTGAGTTCCTCGTTGCTGCTCTCCAGTTCCTCGATGGTGCTCTGCAGATCCTCGCGCGAGGTCTTCAGCTCGTACTCCAGCTGGCGCACCAGCTGCTCGTCGGTCCTCGCCTGTTCGTCGCCTGCGGCCGCTGCCTGGTCCGCCTTCGGCTCGTCCTGGAAAACAACCAGCAACAGCCGCTCGTCTGCCAGCTTGCCCGGCATCGGCTGAACCGACAGGCGCACCAGGACAAAATGCCCTGCGCGCTTGATGCGGATGCCGCCGACGTCAACCCGCATTTCCTCATTTGATGGCCTTGATCGCCGCGGCGCGGATGCGCGGCCGCAACGCGGCCAAGGCCAGGGTCAGCAGGTCGTGCGACGGCGGCCCGCCGGGTTGCTGCAGATACAGTTGGGTCGGTCCCGAATAATGCAGCACCTCGTAGCGCCGGTTGATCACCACGGCGGCGGGCGCGAATTCCTCCAGCAGAACCTTACGGGTCAGCTCGTTCAGATTCTTATGCGGGACAGGAACCGGTGGCGGCGCGGGCTGCAGCTCGCTCATCCGCGTGCCGGCCTGAACCGGAAAACCGGCCCGGGCCAGGCGCTCCGTGTGCACGCGATGAAAGATTCGCCATTTTTTGGAAACCGGCCGATAAAGCTCAACGTGCCGCCCGATGCTTTCCGAGGGGCCTAGGATCAGGTAACCGCCCTCGTTGAGGGCGAAATGGAACAACTGCAGCAGCTTCTGCTGCACCTCAGGCTCCAGGTAGATCAGCAGATTGCGGCAGCTCACCAGGTCCAGTTTGGAGAACGGCGCATCGGCCAGAATGTTCTGCGGCGCGAACAGCACGGTTTCCCGCAACTGCTTGCTCACCTGCCAGTGATGGGCATCGGCCCGGGTGAAAAATCGTTCCAGCTGCTGGCGCGAAAGGTCCGCCACCAGCGCGTCCGGATAGATGCCGCGGCGGCCTACTTCGAGGGCGCCCTCGTCCACATCGGTGGCAAAGATCTGGATCGGGCAGGCCTTGCCTGTCGCGGCGATGCGCTCGATGAGCAGCATGGCGATCGAGTAGGCCTCCTCCCCGGTGGCGCAGCCGGGCACCCACACCCGTACCGGGGTGTCGCGCGATTCGATCAGTTCGGGCAGCACCTGGGTTTCCAGCACCTGGAACATTTCGGGGTCGCGAAAAAAGCTGGTGACGCTGATCAGCAAGTCCTTGCCCAGCTGGCTGAGTTCGTCCGGCCGCTCGCGCAACAGCGCCAGATAGTCGGCGAGCCGCTCCAGGTGGTTGAGCCCCATGCGCCGCAGCACGCGGCGCAGCAGCATGCGCTTGCGGTAGGCGCGGAAGTCGAACTTGGTACGCGCCCGCAGCAGGGCAAGGACCTGCGTCAGATCGTTCTGGGCAGCGGCCGGCTCGGGCAACGCGGCGGATCCTGCCACGAAGTGCCGCACGTATTTGAGCAGTTCTTCCGGCATCCGGCCGGGCGGCAGCACGTAGTCCGCAAGCCCGGTGTCGACGGCGGAGAGCGGCATGCGGTCGTACTCGGCGCTGGACGGCTCCTGCACCATGGCCATGCCGCCCTCGGCCTTGACGGCCTTGAGCCCAAGCGAGCCGTGGCTGCCGGTGCCGGACAGGATGATGCAGATGGCGCGTTCCTGCTGGTCCGCTGCCAGTGAGCGCAGAAAGGGATCGATCGCGGTCTGGCCGGCACCCCGATCAGGCGGCGCGCTCAGCTGGATGACCCCCTTGTGCAGGGTCAGGTAATGATTGGGCGGGATGACGTAGACATGGTCGGCTTCGAGGCGTTGACCGTCCTCGGCTTCCGCCACCGGCATGGCGGTTTGCTTGCCCAGCAACTGGGCCATCAGGCTTTCGTGCTTGGGGTCGAGATGGGGAATGAGTACGAAAGCGATGCCACTATGCGCCGGCATCGCTTGGAAAAACTGTTTGAAGGCCTCTAGCCCGCCCGCCGAAGCGACCATGCCCACCACGGCCTGAAGCGGCTGCGCGGCGATGTCTTCAGGCGGTGGCGGTAACGCGGGCTTCCTGCGGCTGGCAGCGGGTTTGGCGCGCTCGGTTTTGACGGGGCCGGGTTTGACGACCGATGCGGCTTTTTTAACGGGCATCGATCAGGAAGCGGGATAACGGAACGACAAGATCATCAAATTTCCCTGGCGGCCCGTCTGATACGGATATTCGGCATCGTCATGCACAAACTTTTTCAAGTGCAGGAATAGTAGCAAATAACTACGCTGGGCAGAACAGCCGGATTCACACGCCCTTCTGCTTTGTGGGCGGGCTGTGTTCGACATCGTAGCCTCCCGTCAGGGCATGAAGCACGGCAAGAATCCCTGACAGATGCGAAGGCTCGCCGCCCGTCATGCCCTCTTCTTCGGCGACGGCAAGCTCGCTGGCATCGTAGGCCCAGCGGCGCAACAGCTCGATCTTCTGTTCCCGCGTCAATCCACCGTGATCACGCAACGCCTCGGGGTCGGCGAACACCGAGCCGGGATCGAGCCGGGCCTTTTCGAGATCGATTTCATCCTTGTTTGCAGTCATTTTGCGATCGCTCCATGAAAGTCGCAGCACGGTTGCGGCTGCACCAACTTTCAAGATAGATGCTGCAACCAAGACTTTGCCATGTCTATATTGAAGGCTTTCTCATCCTCATCGCTATTTGTTGATGTTGGTCAGCGCTGTGGGAGGGGCGCCCTCGCCCCGATTTGCGCGCCGTTGCACGCTCCACAGCACCGGCCCGAGGGCGGGCCTCCTACAACCGCACACGCCTGCGGGATGCCGAAGAACCGGGAATATTAAAAAGCGTGGGAGTCGAGACAGGAAAGCGCGAGCCCCCGCCGATCCCGATCCCGTGCATCCAAGGAGAGACAGCATGAGACGGATCAATTTCCTGGCACCCAACAAGGCAATCTCCAGGACGATCGTCGCTGAACTCCCCACACTCGAGCAGGGCCTGACCGTGGGCGGCGGGGCGGGCCTGCCACGCCACGGGTAGAGCCGTTCCATGCCCGTCCACAACGCCGACATCGCCGCCGTCTTCGAGGAAATCGCCGACCACCTGGAAATCCAGGGCGCCAACCCGTTCCGCATCCGCGCCTATCGCAACGCCGCGCGCACGCTGGGCGAACTGCCGCAGTCGGCGCGCAGTTTGCTGGAAAAAGGTGAGGATCTGACCCGGCTGCCGGGGATCGGCGCCGACCTCGCTGAGAAAATCCGCGAAATCGTCACGACCGGCCGTTGCAGCCTGCTTGAGCGCCTGCGCCGCGAACTGCCACCGGCCGTCACCGAATTGCTGCAGATTCCCGGGCTGGGGCCGAAGCGAGTCAAGGCGCTGTACCACGACCTCGAGGTGCAGACGGTCGAGCAGTTGTACCGGGCAGCACGCGACGGCCGCATCCGCACCCTGCCCGGCTTCGGCGAAAAGACCGAGCTCAACATTCTGCAGGCAGTGGAAGCGCATGCCAGCCAGACGCGCCGCTTCAAGCTGGCGGTGGCGGCGCAGTACGCCGATGCGCTCACTGCCTTTCTGCAGGCCATCCCCGGCGTCAACCAGGTGACGGTGGCCGGCAGCTTCCGCCGCATGCGCGAGACGGTGGGCGACCTCGATATCCTGGTCACGGCCGCCGCTGGCAGTCCTGTGATGCAGCGCTTCACCGCCTACGACGAGGTGGCCGAGGTGCTGTCCGCCGGCAGCACGCGCGCCAGCGTCGTGCTCAAAAGCGGCCTGCAGGTCGATCTGCGGGTGGTCGCACAGGCGAGCTACGGCGCAGCGCTGTGCTACTTCACCGGCTCCAGGGCCCACAACATCGCGATCCGCCGCATCGCGCAAAAGCTCGGTCTCAAGGTGAACGAATACGGCGTATTCCGCGGCAGCGAGCGCATCGCCGGCGAAGACGAGGCATCGGTCTACAAAAGCGTCGGCCTGCCGTGGATTCCGCCCGAACTACGCGAGGACCGCGGCGAGATCGAGGCGGCGCGCGGCGGACGCCTGCCCTGCCTGGTGGAATTCGCCGACCTGCGCGGCGACCTGCATGCGCATACCAAGGCGACCGATGGCCACGACAGCCTGCGCGAGATGGCGCTGGCGGCGAAAGCGCTGGGGCTGGAATACCTCGCCATCACCGAGCACTCGCGCCACCTCACCGTGGCGCACGGCCTCGATCCGTTGCGGCTGGCCCGCCAGTGCGACGAGATCGACCGCCTCAACCCCGAGCTCGATGGCATCACGCTGCTGAAGGGAATCGAGGTCGACATCCTGGAAGACGGCAGCCTCGACCTGCCGGACGAAGTGCTGGGCCGGCTCGACCTGGTGGTCGGCGCGGTGCACAGCCAGTTCCATCTGTCGCGCGCGAAGCAGACCCAGCGCATCCTGCGCGCGATGGACCATCCCCACTTCACCCTGCTGGCCCACCCCAGCGGCCGCCTGATCGAACGCCGCGAGCCCTACGACGTCGACATGCTGCGCATTATTCGCCACGCGAAGGATCGCGGCTGTTTCCTCGAACTCAACGCCCACCCCGAGCGCCTCGATCTGCTCGACAGCCACTGCCAGATGGCGAAGGAGGAAGGCGTGCTGGTCAGCATCAATTCCGACGCCCACAGCACTTCCGATTTCTCCAATCTCAAATATGGCGTCGGCCAGGCCCGGCGCGGCTGGCTGGAGAAAAACGATGTCCTGAACACGCGACCGCTGGCAGCGCTGCGGCGCCTGCTCAAGGCCACCCTGTGAGGAGGCGACTGGCTGGATATCGTGTGGTCCGCTGTCGAACCAGATTCGGGCTGAAAAAGTCGCCTGTTCTGGATAAATGCAAAAAGTCATCTATATACAAAAATCTGCTCAATTTTCATTTTTCATCAGGTATCAAGCGCCATGTAAACCGAAACAATATCCCCCTCGCGCAGGCGGTTTTGTTCTTGGCGCCTGGCTGATGGCGGGCCGCAATGGACTGCGGCCCAATTGCAGCAGAACCGAAAATGCAGGAGAGACGCATGAAATCAGGAACCAGCAAAACCCAAACCCGACTTGCCGCACTCCTGTTGGGCGTCGCGATGTTGCCTGCGCATGCCGCCGGCGATCGCAAAGCAATGTCCTTCAAGGATTTCGACACCAACAAGGATGGTTATCTCTCCCTTGACGAATTCGAGGCCAAAGGCAAGGACGACCTGGCCTTCAAAGCCGCCGACATCAATGGGGATGGACAGCTTGACCCGGACGAATTCGACAAATACCTCACCAAGAAAGCCAGCGATCAACCCAAGGCCGAGCCAGGGGCGACCATGCAGCCGAAACCGGCCCAGCCTTCGTCCGGGTATTAGCCTGGCGCTGAAGGCAAACCCTGATCTCAGGCGCAGGGTGGTGGCGGAGGGCAAAGCCGGTCTCCAAGGCGGGTACCGACGCTGGACTGCAAAACAAGGCGAACTCTGCCCCATCTTGGTGAAGGCCGCGCTTGAAATTATCCGGGCCTGTGGCCAGCGGCCTTAAACGCCGGCCATTTTCGAAAGGAGAGGTGACATGAAACAGAAAATGAAACAATCGGTCCTCATCGCCGCATTGCTGGCCCTTGGGCTGGCCGGTTGCCAGAAGAAGGAGGAGGCGCCGGAAGTGATGGAACCGGAAGCGCCAGCGCCGCAGGCCCCAATCGAGCCCATGCCTGAAGCACCGCCCCCCTGGACGGAAAGCATGCCGCCTGCGGAGCCCGTTGCGCCCGGCGACATGCCCCCACCGCTTGAGGAACCGATGCCCGGCGACATGCCCAGCACCCCACCGAGCCAATAATCCACCTGCCCGACCGCGTGCATCGCGAACCGGTGGACAGGGTCGGGACAGGGTCGGGACAGGGTCGGGAAGGCATGAGCGATACCGCCCCGGGCGAGTTGGTTAAAAGCCGGGGCGGACGCTATGCCGGCACACTCGGCATCGATCTCGCTGCAGCCGATGGCGGCGAGCGTTTCAAGTGGTTCCTCGCAGCGGTGCTGTACGGCACGCGTATTTCCGAATCGCTTGCCACCCGTACCTGGCGCGAATTTGCCGTCCGCGACGTGCTTGCCCCGGACCGCATCGTGGCCACCGGTTGGGATGGTCTGGTGGGCATCCTCGACGCCGGCGGCTATGTGCGCTACGACTACAAGACCGCCACCAAGCTGCTGGACATGTGTGTTGCGCTGATGCGCGATTACGGCGGCAGCCTCGATGCCCTGCATGACGCCGCCGCCGACCCGCGCGACCTGGAGCGCCGGATCAAGGCCCTGGGCAAGGGGATTGGCGACACCACGGTCGGCATTTATCTGCGCGAACTGCGCGGCATCTGGGCCAAGGCCGAGCCGCCGCTGTCGCCGCTGGCAATCAGTGGCGCGACCGCGCTGGGTTATCTGCGGGCCGGCACGCCAGATCCGGATCGTGCGCTTGCCCGGCTGCGGCACCTTTGGGAAACCGACGGGCAGCCAGCGGCCGGCTTCGCCGATTTCGAGTCGGCGCTGGTGCGCGAGGGGCTGCGTTTACGCCGCCTGCCCGCGTCCGAATCCTGAATTACGTTTAAAACAAAGCGCTAAGCACAAGGCCCAGTACGAAAATCGGGGCGAGGGCGCCCCGCCCACGCCCAACGGACTATCCGGAAGCCGTTTCTTTTCGTTCTTCTCTCTGTTAAAAAATTACAGCGGAATGTGGTGCTGGCCGACGCTGACGCGCTTGGCCTGCGGGCCCTCGGCGGCCAGTTCCTCGATGAACTTCACCTCGTCGCCTGTCTTGATCTGATCGAAGGTGGTGTTCACCAAATTGTCGAAGCTGAAATACAGCTCATTGCCGTCGGCACGGCGGATGAAGCCATACCTTTCCTCGGGAACCAGGCGCGCCACCAGGCCAGTGTATTCCTGCGGGTGGGCCTTGGTCTCACGGCGAAGGCGCCGGCCATAGTCCTCGAGTTGGCGCTTTGCCGCATCGAAGGCATCGCGCAGAGCGACATACACGTCTTCGTGCTCGTCGCGGTTCACCACGATCTCGCTTCCCGGCACGCCAATGTCGAGGCGCACGTTGAAAAGTTTGCCCTGGTTCTTGTGCTGGTGAGGCAATTCCACCACCACCCGGCAGGACATGATCGGCTCGAAGAAAGTCTCCAACTTGTCGGCTTTTTCGCGGATATGCGTCTCCAGCGCCTCAGAATGCTCAAACCCTCGAAACGTGATTTGCAGGGGCGTTTTCATCTCGTCTTCCTTTCGTTCAGGTTGTTTAAAAATTGCTCGGTGACAATGGCGCGCAAGTGATGCCGGGTTTCCCGTCCGTTTGAAACGTGCCTGTTTCCGGGAAATGCGCCTTCCTTCAGTGTAGTTCCCAGCACGGCGCCGGTAAGGGGCAGGGTCACCTAGCGCATTTCCTCATTTCCTTGTACTCGTACTCGGCGTCCACCTTGCCGCGCGGCTGGCGTGATTGCGTTTTCGCCTAGCGAGCCAACACGACCGGGCATTCGATCGCATCCAGCATCCGCTCGAAACCGGCCTGGCTGAGGAAGCGTTCGCGGCCGGCCAGCACCAGACAGCCGGCCCGTTCGCGGCGCGCTGCCTGAACCAGGTTGTCCCCCTCGATGGCATTCAGGCGCACGCACCGCCCGGCCATCCCGCGCGCCTTCAGTCCGCTCAGCGCGGCGACGCAGGCGGCCCGGTACGCGTTCTCGTCGCCGTCCTTGATCAGCAGCACCAGTTCGGCGCCGTTGCTGCGTGCCAGCATGGCGCCCGTCTCCAGGCTGTGAGAGGAGGTCGGCAGATCCTCGAACAGCACCAGCACCGGCCCCGCTTTTGTCTGGCGCTCGGTCAGCCGGGCCATGGTGTGGACAACGGTCATGACGCCGATGCCTGTGCGCTTGCCCAGCACGATCAGATCGAAGGCCTGCGCCAGCGTATTCACTTCCGCGGTCACCCTGCCGCGCGCCACGCGAAACGACCAGCGCAGCTGCGAGCGGCCGGCAGCTTCGGCCAGCAGACGCTGCGCGGCCGCAGCCTCGCGCCGCCAGATGCGCTCCATGTCGTCTGGCGACAAGGGGGCGCCGGCGCCGGTCAGCACGCTGAATTCGCGCGCGAAGGGCAGGCCGCTCAGGTGCTGCAGGTCGATGTCCTCGACGAACAGCCCGGCTAGTTCCGCATCGAATGCGGCCGCCAGCGCGGCCGCCGCGATCAGCGCTGCCGCGCTGCGTGGCGACTCGTCCAGCGCCACCCAGATCCTGATGCGGGCCGGCGGCTCATTCATCGTTTTGCTCCGAGCCGCCGCCGGAACCGGATTCGGCCTTTTTCGCGTATTTGCGCCGCAACTCGGCCAGATGCTTGATCCGCTGGGCCACGCGCTGATCGAGGCTGCCCTCGGCGTCGGGCGTGCCGACGGCAACGCCGGTCAGCAGTTCGAGCGCCTGGTCGACCGTTTCCACCGCATAGACGTGGAAGCGCCCCGCCTTCGCGGCGTCGACCACGTCCTGGCGCAGCATCAGGTGCGCCACGTTGGACGCGGGGATCAGCACGCCCTGTCGGCCGGTGAGACCGCGCTGGTTGCAGATGTCGAAGTAGCCTTCGATCTTCTCGTTCACCGCGCCGATCGCCTGCACCCGGCCGAACTGGTCGACCGAGCCGGTCACCGCTAGCGACTGCCGGATCGGCACATTCGCCAGCGAGGACAAGAGCGCGCACAGCTCAGCCACCGAGGCGCTGTCGCCTTCGACCTGGCCGTAGGTCTGCTCGAACACCAGGCTGGCGGCCAGCGACAGCGGCTGTTCGGCGGCGTAGCGCGCGGCCAGGAAGGACGACAGGATGAGCACGCCCTTGGAGTGGATCGAGCCGCCCAGCTTGACCTCGCGCTGGATGTCGACCAGTTCGCCGTCGCCCAGACGGGTGTTGGCGGTGATGCGCGAAGGCTGGGCGAAGCTGAAGTCGCCGAGCTGGAACACCGACAGGCCGTTGACCTGCCCGACCCGCTCGCCGTCGGTGTCGATATGCAGAATGCCGCGCAGGATGGCTTCGTGCGAGCGTTCGCGCAAACGGTCGGAGCGCTTGATCTGCGCCTGGATCGCGCGTTCGACGTCGGCGCGCGTCACCACCTCGCGCTTCTCCTGCGCCGCCCAGTAATCCGCCTCGCGCACCAGGTCGGCCAGGCTTTGCACATGGGTGGAGAGTTTTTCCGCGTCCTCGGCGCGGCGCGCGCTGTGCTCGATCACCCGCGCCACCGCATCGCGGTCGAACGGATGCAGCTTGTCCCGCCGCACCAGGGTGCCGACCAGACGCGCGTACAGCAGATCGTTGTCCGCGCTGCGCACGACCTCGTCCTCGAAGTCCGCCGCCACCTTGAACAGCTCGCCAAACTCCGGATCGTATTGCGCGAGCAGGTAATACAGCAGACGGTTGCCGATCAGGATCACCTTGGCGTCGAGCGGGATCGGTTCCGGCTCCAGCGACATGGTGCTGACCAGGCTGTACATCTGGCCGAGCGACTCGATGCGGATCTCATGGGTGGACAGCGCGCGCTTGAGCCCTTCCCAGGAAAACGGCTGGGTCAGCAGCTTGATGGCGTCCAGCAGCAGGTAGCCGCCGTTGGCCTGATGCAGCGCGCCCGGCTTGATCTGCAGAAAGTTGGTGACCAGCGCGCCGAGCTGGGCAATATGCTCGACGCGTCCGATCAGGTTCTGGTAGGTGGGATGGTCCTCGTAGACCACGGGTGCGCCTTCGGTCCCATCCCGCCCCACCAGCAGGTTGACGCGAAAGCGGTTGAAATCGGGCGGTTCGCGGGTGAGCGCGGCAAGCCCGGTCTGGGCTTCCCTGGGATGGTGGAACTCGTCCATGCTCTCGATGACGTTCTGCTGCACCTCGTCCAGATAACTGCACACCGCCGGGTAATCCGCATAGTTGCCGCGCAGATCGTCGATCAGGTGGCCCACGGCGAACAGCACGGCCTCCTCGTTGAGCTTGCGCACGCGTTCGAGGCGTTCGCGCCGCCATTGATGGACCTGGCGGATGACCTTCTCCAGCTTCTCCTGCAGGCTGCCGATGTCGCGCTCGAAGCGTTCCTTCTCTTCCTGCGGCAGCTTTTCGTAGTCTTCCGGGCTCATCACCTCGTCGCCCTTGGCCGGCGCAAAGGAGAAGCCATTCGGCGTGCGCAGCAGGGTGACGCCGAGCTTGCCGGCCTCCTCGCCGACCTCGACGAATGCCCGCGCCTGCCGCTCGCCGTATTCCTCGTCGATCTGGGCGAGGCGACGGCGGTATTCATCGCCCTCGAACACCGCCGGAATCGTGGCCTGCAGCTCGGACACCAGCTGCTGCATGTCGGCATGGAAGCGGGTGCCCATGCCGGCAAGCAGCCGAATCGCGCGCGGCTTGTGCTGCTGGCTGAAATTGTGGACGTAGCACCAGTCGGCGGGTTTGGCCTCTGTCCCCACCCGCCGATCGAGCAGCTGGCGGACCAGATAGCGCTTGCCGCTGCCCGGCGGCCCCATGACGTAGAGGTTGTAGCCCGCATGGCGCATGCCGATGCCGAAATGCGCCGCGTCGATGGCGCGCATCTGACCGATGCCTTCGGAGAGGTCGTCGAGCTCGGCGGTGGTCGTGAAGGTGAAATGCCCGGTATCGCAGGCGCGATACAGGCGGTCGGGGGCAAGCGGGGCAATTGGGCTCATGTTTTTAATCTAGACGCTGTGGCGGACATTGTTTCGCGGTCGACCTCGGCCGCGAGCTGGTGCAGCGATGGCGCAATCTCCACCGGGTAGTCGAATGCTTCCAGGCGACGCAAGGCTTGCGGCAGCCGTGCCAGGTTGTCCGCCGCGTGGTGCCGGACCTCCGCCAGCGACGGCGCAGGCGCCAGGCGGCAGCCACCGCGCATCACCGGCAGCAGCAGCGGCTCGCCGGGCTGGACGTCGGTTTCCAGCGTCACCGCATCGCCCGCCATGCGGCCGTCGGCGTCATGGCGACGGTAGACCTGCTTGCGCCCGGGCCAGGTCGCCTTGCCCTCGGAACGCTTGCGGCGCGCGCGGCCGGCGTATTCCTGCAGCTTGTAGGCGCAGTCGAGATACGGCTGGTCGCTGGACGTGTCGACGCGGGTGCCGACGCCGAAGCCGTCCACCGGGGCGCCGGCGGCGAGCATGTCGCGCAGTTCGTATTCGTCGAGGTCGCCGCTGGCGAAGATGATGACGTGTTCGAGCCCGCCGGCGTCGAGGATGGCCCGCACCCGGCGCGCATGCTCGGCAAGGTCGCCGGAATCGATGCGTACCCCCTTGATGCGGATGCCGGCGTGCGTCAGCTTCGGCGCCAGCGCGACCACTTTGTGCGCCGCCGCCTCGGTGTCCCAGGTGTCGATCAGCAGCACCGCGTTGTCGGGCTGGGCATGGGCGAAATGCTCGAACGCCAGCGCCTCGTCATCGTGCGCCTGGATGAAGGTATGCGCCATGGTGCCGAACAGCGGCATGCTGAACAGCCGGCCGGCCTGTACATTCGAGGTGCCGGCAAAACCCGCGATGTAACTGGCGCGCGCTGCCAGCAGGCCCGCCTCCGCTCCGTGCGCGCGGCGCAGCCCGAAATCGACCAGCAGCTTGTCAGGCGCCATCAGCACCGAACGCGCGGCCTTGGAAGCGATCAGGGTTTCGAGATGCAGCAGGTTGATCAGCCGCGTTTCCACCAGCTGCGCCTCGGCGATCGGCGCGGTCACGCGCAGGATCGGCTCGTCGGGAAAGAACACCGTGCCTTCGGGCATGGCATCGACGTCGCCGCTGAAGCGCAGGTTTTCCAGCGAGGCGAGGAAATCGCGGCTGAAGCGCTGGGTCGACGCCAGCCATTCCAGTTCGTCAGGAGAGAAAAGTGCAGCTGCTCGAGATAGTCCAGCGATTGTTCGAGCCCTGCCGCCAGCAGAAAACCGCGGCCCGGGCGCAGTCGGCGCACGAAGAACTCGAATACGGCGGTCTTCGCCATGCCGGCGTCGTGATAGCCCTGCAGCATGGTGAGCTGGTAAAGATCGGTGAGCAGGGCGCTGTTGGCAGGGTTCATGCATCCAGGCCGTCCAGCGTGATGAACTGCGCGCCGAGACTGGCCATCTCCGCCTCGGCACGCTGGCCGTCGCCGGCCCGGACGTCCACTGCGCGGATCGCGTCGGCCAGCACGAACACCTCGTAGCCGAGCCGCCTGGCATCCCGTACCGTGTTGAGCACGCAGTAATCCGTGGTCAGCCCGCCGATGAACAGGCGGCGGATGCCGGCCGCGCGCAGGCGGCTGTCCAGATCGGTGCCCTGAAAGCTGGAATAGGCTTCCCGATCCCGCGAAGTCGCTTTGGAGGTCACCGTGGTGTCGGGCGGCAGCGTGAGCGCCGCCGCGAAGTCCGCGCCGTGGGTACCCGCCACGCAATGGACTGGCCACGGCCCGCCTTGCGCGTGGAAGGAGCAGTGGCGCAAGGGATGCCAGTCGCGCGTGGCATAGACCGGCAGGCCCTGCGCCTGGAATGCGTCGACATAGCGGTTGAGCACCGGCACCACTTCGTCGCCGCCCGCCACCGCCAGGGCCCCGCCCGGCAGGAAATCGTTCTGGATGTCGGTGACCAGCAGCACGTCGCCGGGCTGCAGCTGCCAGCGTTCCGGTTCG
Organism: Hydrogenophilales bacterium 16-64-40; assembly: GCA_002256995.1. Taxonomy (GTDB): domain Bacteria; phylum Pseudomonadota; class Gammaproteobacteria; order Burkholderiales; family Thiobacillaceae; genus Thiobacillus. The sequence goes on along the minus strand of NCGX01000004.1, from coordinate 109,981 downwards.
GATGATTTGCTTGCAGCGTTCATGTCGGCTTTCCTCTCGCCCGATGCGGGCGCGCGCCCGGCTATCCGGTTCGCAGCGCTAGTGCAATTCTTCGTCCTGGTTGTGATGGAAGACCAGTTCTCCCAGCTCGACCTTGACCGGTTCGCCCAGCGGCTGCTCGGCCACATCCACCGCCTGAAACAGCCACTGGCCATCCACCAGCCAGCAGTAGCCGAACTGCTCCTTGTAAAAACATTCCTTGGGTTCCATGGTTCTCGCCTTGGTTGTGGGCAGACGCTGCATTTGAGTCTGGCATATTATGAAAATGCTGCCAGCCGCCATTGAGGAGACACCGATGACCCCGGACGCGCTTTGCCTGTTTGCTCTTGATGCCAGCCGCGCCTACGGCGAACGGGTGGCCGCGGCGCTGGGGGTCGCGCTCGCCAGCCATGAGGAACGGGAATTCGAGGACGGCGAGCACAAGGCGCGGCCGCTGGAAAACGTGCGCGGCAAGGACGTCTACGTGATCCAGTCGCTCTATGGCGAGCCGGGCATGAGCGCCAACGACAAGCTGGTCCGCCTGCTGTTTTTCATCGGCGCGCTGAAGGACGCCTCGGCCGGCCGGGTCACCGCCGTGTGCCCCTATCTGGCCTATTCCCGCAAGGACCGCAAAACCAAGTCGCGCGACCCGGTCAGCAGCCGCTATATGGCCCAGCTGTTCGAGGCCGTGGGCACCGACCGCATGGTCACCCTCGACGTCCACAACCCGGCCGCCTACCAGAATGCCTTCCGCATCCCGGCCGAGCACCTCGAAGCCCAGGGCCTGTTCGTCGCCTGGTTCACGGCGCACCTGGCGGACGAACCCATCGTGGTGGTGTCGCCCGACGCCGGCGGGGTGAAGCGGGCCGAAGCCTTCCGCCAGGCCCTCAGCCAGGCGCTCGGCCGTCCCATCGCGGCTGCCTTCATGGAAAAGCGCCGCAGCGAAGGCGTGGTGTCGGGCGAAGCGGTGGTGGGCGATGTCGGCGGCATGACCGCGATCATCCTCGACGACCTGATCGGCACCGGCACCACCCTGGCGCGGGCCGCTGCCGCCTGCAAGGCACTGGGGGCCAGCCGGGTTTACGCCGCAGCCAGCCACGGCATGTTCGTCGGCACGGCGGGCGCGGTGCTGGCCGACCCGGCGCTGGATAAGGTGCTGATCACCGACTCCATCCCGCCCTTCCGCCTGCCGCCGGCGCTGCTGGGCAGCCGGGTGGAAGTGCTGGCATCCACGCCGCTGTTCGCCGAGGCCATCAACCGCCTGCACAGCGGCGGCTCGCTGGTCGAACTGCTGCAGGTCTGAGCCGGGTCAGCCTGCGGCCGAGTCGGCGTGCCGTTGCGCCCATTCGAGGTAGTCCCTGGCCGTGGCAAGCCATTTTTCCGGCCGATGCCGCCCGTCGTCGCGCAGGTGCCAGAGGGCCAGCTTGGCGCGCAGCATCGCCCGGCAACTCTGGTAGAAATGCAGCATCGCCGGAGGCGGCGCATCGCCGCTCGCTTCGACATAGCCGTCCAGCAGCCAGCGGGCCGCTTGCGGCGCGTGCAGCCGCTCGCACTCCAGCGCCAGATACCCCAGTTCGTCGGCCGGATCGAGAATGCGGAATTCGCGGTTGAATTCCAGGCAATCGATGACGATCGGTTCGGCCAGCAGGCACACATGCTCCGGCCGCAGGTCGCCATGGCCCTCGACGATGCGGCCCGCCTGCACACGCTGGTCGAACAAATCGGCGTGGCTTTGCAGGAAGCGCAGCTGAGAGCGGGCGAGCGCCGCCGGCATCTCGGGGGGCAGGCCGAATTCCGGGCTGCCGAGTTCGCGCAGGTTGTCCTCGATCCGCCCGGCCAGGGCTTGCCGATACGCCTCGGGCGTGAACGGTTCCGCGGGCAGCGCGGCGTAGAAACTGGCAAGCCGCTGGGCGAGCCGCCTGATTTCCGGCTGCTCGACCGCGCCGTTGCGCAGCAGCTGGTCGAGCATGCGGTTCGCCGGCAGCCGCCGCATCCGCACCAGCCAGTCGACGGTCTCGCCGGCCCCGTCCAGGCGCAAGCGGCCTGCCGCGTCCAGCACCAGCGGAACCACCCCCAGGTAGACCTCGGCGGCGAGGCGACGGTTGAGCCGAACTTCCGCCTCGCAGTCGAGGCGCCGCGCCTCGACCGTGCTGAAGTCGAGGTAGTCGTAGCGCACCGGCTTTTTCAGCTTGTAGGCATGGGAATCGATGAGGAAAACCCAGGACATATGGGTCTCCACCGCGTCCACCCGCGCCGGCGCCTCGGGGTAGGCATCCGGGCGGCCGAGGAAGCCGAGCTTGGCTTCGAGGCTGACGGCGGCCTGCTCCGGCCGGTTCGAAACGCGTGGGGGGCAGCTTTTGTCCATCGCTTAAGCATAGGCGAGCCGCGCGCCCGCCCCTGTTCGAGAGGTCATCTGCTATACCTTCAAGTAAGCAGTGGTTTTGAAAATCACGATTCCTCAATGTGATCCCAGACAAGCAGGAAACGCCATGATCCGTAATCCAATCGATGTTTCGAGCCGCGTCAGTTCACGTTTGTCGGCACTGCTCAGCAGCCGGGTCAACGATCCGGAATGCGAGCAACCCGTTTCCCTCATCGCAGTGCGCCGCTTTCTCGCCGACCTGTTGCCGGACGATTTCAACGAGGCCGAGCGACTGCATCACTTCGATGTCGATATATCGATCCTCGACGAACTGGATGTCCTGGTCGAGGAATTCGGCGGATCGGCACTTGCGATCGATTTTGTGCAGGCCAGCGCCAGCGAATCCTTGTCGCGTGCGATCGAGGCGGTGGTCGGCGACGAGAACCGCGAAAATCCCCCCACGCTGTCCACCGTCAGGGACGCCATTCTGGCCGGCCTGGGCGCGCGGATGGTGGGCGATGGCGACCTGGAGGACGACGAGGACGATACGCTGTTAACTGAAATCGACGCCTTGATCGAACAATTTGGCGAAGACACCCTCGCCGAAGAACTGCTGCGCTATGAGTAGCCCGTCCCTGCTCGATGCGAAGGAACATTCGACATGTTGAGGTATCGACGTTCAAGGCGTGCCCTGGCGCTGTTTCTGGTGGTGCTGGGCGGCGCGATGATGTTCCTGGCGCCCGAGGTGTGGGGCGGCCTGGCGGTGCTGGCGCTGGGCGTGGTGATCGAACTGGTCGGCATTGCCCTGGAACGCAAGGCCTGATGCCATGAAAAATGCCCTGATTCTCAGCGCCGATCATTTCGAGGATTCCGAGCTTCTGTTTCCGTTCTATCGGTTGCAGGAGGCCGGGCTGGCGGTCGATGTCGCCTCGATTTCCAGGGGGAAAATCCACGGCAAGCATGGCTACGAGGTCGTCGCGGACAAGGCGCTGCGGGATGTCGATCCGGGCGCGTACGACCTGCTCGTGCTCCCCGGCGGCAAGGCGCCCGCAAGCCTGCGCAAGGAGGCGGCCGCCGTCGCGATCGCACAGGATTTCATGCGCAGCGACAAGCCGGTCGCCGCCATCTGCCATGGACCGCAAATCCTGATCAGCGCCGGCGTGATGGTGGGGCGGCGCGCCACCTGCGCGCCTTCGGTTGCCGAGGAACTGAGACAGGCAGGCGCCCTTTACGAAGACCAGGAAGTGGTGGTGGACGGCAAACTCGTCACCTCACGGCAGCCCGCCGACCTGCCCGCCTTCATGCGCGAAATGCTCAGGCTGCTGGAAAATCCCTCGCGCTGAATCCTTCACTGCCCTTTCCGCGTCCTAAGCTGAATCAACGATAAGCCTTTCCGAAAAAAAACGAGCCGACCAGTGTCGGCATCACAACATGAAAAAAACACGGCTTGCCATCATCGGTCCGGGAAATGTGGGACGCCAATGCGCCGAAGCCATCCAGGCCGACCCGGCCAGCGTTCTGGCGGGGGTGGTGCAGCGCCCGGGCAGCGCGCCGGCTTCCTGGTTGAAAGCCCTGCCGTGACCCACATCAGCGAACTGAACGAGGTCGATGCCGCGCTCATTTGCGTGCCGCTCGACGCGGTCTTGGGGATCGCGAAAGACCTGCTGCAGAGCCGCATTCCGGTGGTGGAATGCGCGCGCCTCCACGGCGAGGCGTTCCTCGCACACAAGGCTGAAATCCATCGCGCCGCGCTCCATCACAAGTTGCCGGCCGTCGTCGGCGCGGGATGCGACCCCGGCGTCTTCTCCCTGTTACGCAGCCATTTCGCGCTGCTGGCGCCCGGCGGGCATACGGAAACCAGCCGGCACATCGTGCCGAGCCTGCACCACACGCTGGCGGCAACGGACATCCCGGGGGTGAGACAGGCGCTGGCGACGGAATCCCGCTCGGTGGAAGGCCACCCCCAGCGCTACGTCTATGTTGAACTGGAGCCCTCGGCCGACGCGGCGGCCGTGACCGATGCCATCGTTCATGACCCCCTCTTTCTCGATGAACAGACCCTGGTCTTCCCGGTTCCCCGCCTCGCCGCGCTGGAAGCCGCCAGCCATGGCGTGACGCTCGAACGCCGCGCCGCGCCGGCAGACACCGGCCATGCCGCTTTTTTGCTGGAAGCCCGCTACGACGAGGCGGGGCTCGCCGCGCGGATGATGCTTGCCGCAGCGCGCGCATTGCCGTTTCTCCAGGCGGGCGCGCATTCCGTGCTCGATCTGCCGCCGGGCGCACTGTGGGGAGAACAGCGCGCCGCCGCGGAAAAGGAGTGGATTTAAGTCAACTTTTTATGTGTCAACACAGGAGCGCAAGATGAAAAACCGATTCACTGAATTCCACCCTGTCCGGCGCGACCGTCTGGTCCAGGAAGACCGGCACGACGCCTACAAGGCCAAGCACAAGCTGCCGGAACCCACGGTATGCCCGCAATGCGCCGCCGTGTTCCACGACGGGCGCTGGCAATGGCTGACAAAGCCTGCCGGGGCCCACGAGGAAATGTGCCCGGCCTGTCATCGCATTCAGGACGAATTCCCGGCCGGCTATGTGACCGTGAGCGGTGCGTTCTTCAAGGATCACCGCGAGGAGTTGCTGCACCTGGCCAGGAACGAGGAAGAACGCGCAAAGGCCGAGCATCCCCTGAAGCGGATCATGAACATCGAGGATCAGGACGACGGCGTCGAGATCACCACCACTGACATCCATCTCGCCCGCGGCATCGGCGAGGCGCTGCACCATGCCTATCAGGGCGAACTGAAATATCACTACAACGAGCAGGAGAACCTGCTGCGCGTGGTGTGGGAACGCTAGCAGCCGGGTGTTTTCGGGGCAGCGACGGGGTGCCGTCGCCGTCCATCCGGTCGGGCAACCCGAGTAGCTTTTAGGCGAAGCCTGCTTCATGCATCCGATCATCTTGCGTTTGCCGGTCAAGATGCTGCCGCAACCGGACGAGACGACCTGCGGCCCGACCTGCCTGCATGCCGTCTATCGCTACTGGGGCGAGGAAGTGCCGCTTGCGGGGGTGATCGCCCGCACCCGCAAGCTGGAACACGGCGGCACCTTTGCGATTTTCCTGGCCTGCGATGCCCTGCGCCAGGGCTACCAAGCCACCATCTACAGCTACAACCTGACGGTGTTCGACCCCACCTGGTTTGCGCCAGGGGTGGACATCGCCGAGCGCCTCGAGCGCCAGCGCGGGGAGAAGAAACATGACGCCAGGCTGCAGCACGTCACCGAGGGTTACCTGGAATTCCTGCGCCTGGGTGGGCGCCTGCGCCTGACCGATCTCTCGCGTCCCTTGATCCGCGGCCTGCTGCGCCGCAACCTGCCCATCATCACCGGCCTGAGTTCCACCTACCTGTACCGCGCGGCGCGCGAATACGGGCCGGACGATGTGCCGGACGACATTCGCGGCCTGCCGGCCGGGCACTTTGTGGTGATCGCGGGCTACGACCGCAAGAAGCGCAGCGTGCTGGTGGCCGACCCCTACGGCTTGCACCCCTACAGTCCCTCGCACGAATACTGGGTCAGCATCGATCGCGTGATCGGCGCGGTGCTGCTCGGCATCGTCACCCATGACGCCAACCTGCTGGTCATTTACCCGCCCCAGGCGGCGCCGAAGGGGGCAGCGTGAGCATCCTCATCGTCGTCGACAATCCGCGCGACTGGCCGCTCGACCTTCCCGGGGTGAGCGTCGTCCCGGCGCGCGCCTATCTGACCGCCCCCGCCTATGGCGAGGGGCGCCCGGTCAAGGTGTTCAATCTGTGCAAATCCTACCGTTACCAGAGCCTCGGCTACTACGTCTCCCTGCTGGCCGAGGCGCGCGGCCACAAGCCGCTGCCGAAGGTGAGCACGATGGAGGACCTGAAGTCGCAGAACCTGGTGCGGCTGCTCACCGAGGATCTCGACGATCTGGTGCAAAAGTCGCTCGCCCCCATCAAGTCGGACACGTTCGAGCTCAGCATTTACTTCGGCCGCAACGTGGCCAGCCGCCACGAAGCCTTGAGCCATCAACTCTTCAGCCGATTGCAGGCGCCCCTGCTGCGCGCCCATTTCGAGCGTCGCCGCGACCTGTGGCGCCTCCGAAGCGTGCGCGCCATCGCCGCCAGCGACATCCCGCCGTCGCATCAGGATTTCGTGGTGGAGGCCGCGACCGCCTATTTCATGGGCCGCCGCCATCACGCGCACAAGCGGGCTGCGCCGCGTTTCGACCTCGCCATCCTGCACGACCCCGCCAATGCTGAATCGCCCTCCAACCCGCGTGCGCTGCAGAAATTCGAGAAGGCCGCGGAGGACGTCGGCCTCGCCGCGGAATTCATCACCCGCGCCGATCTCGCCCGGCTGCCCGAGTTCGACGCGCTGTTCATCCGCGACACCACGTTCGCCAACCACTACACCTATCGCTTTTCAAGACGGGCGAGCGCGGAAGGCCTGGTGGTGATCGACGACCCCGAGTCCATCCTTAAATGCAACAACAAGGTCTATCTCGCCGAACTGCTCACCCGCCACAACATTCCCGCGCCGCGCACGCTGATGGTGCACCACGACAACGTGGACCAGATCGTTTCTAGCCTCGGACTGCCCTGCGTGTTGAAGCAGCCTGACAGCTCGTTCTCGGTTGGCGTGGCCAAGGTGGAATCGGAAGCGGAATTGCTCGTGAAGGTGAACGAACTCATGCAGAAATCCGAGCTCATCGTCGCGCAGGAATGGCTGCCCACCGAGTTCGACTGGCGCGTCGGCATCCTCGACCGGCGGCCGCTGTTCGTGTGCAGGTACTTCATGGCCGCCGGGCACTGGCAAATCGTCAAGCGCGAGCCCGGCCGCACCGGCTACCAGGAAGGCCCGGTCAAGGCCGTGGCGGTGGCCGAAGCCCCGGAAGAAGTGGTGAAGATTGCCCTCAAGGCCGCCAACCTGATCGGTGACGGCCTCTACGGCGTCGACATCAAGCAGATCGGCAACCGCTGCTACGTCATCGAGGTCAACGACAACCCCAACGTCGACGCCGGCAACGAGGACGGCGTGCTGAAGGACGCCCTCTACCGCGAGATCATGGGCTCGTTCGTGCGCCGCATCGAGGCGCGCAAGCGGGTGAACGCCTGATGGAAGCCGCCGCCGCGCTGCATGCGTTTGCCGGCTACGGCATCGAACTGGAATACATGATCGTGGACCGGCAAACCCTTGCGGTCATGCCGATTGCCGACGCGCTGCTGCAAGCGGCCGCGGGCGGCCAGATTGTTTCGTCAGTCGACCGTGGAAAATTCGGATGGTCCAACGAGATCGTGCTGCATCTCGTCGAAATCAAAAACGAGCATCCCGATCCCGCGCTCGAACCGCTGGTGGCGGGCTTCCAGGCCGAGGTCAAGCAGGTCAACCGCCTGCTGCATCCGCTGGGCGCGCGGCTCATGCCCGGCGCCATGCATCCCTGGATGGACCCCGCCGCCGAAATGCGTTTGTGGCCCCACGACAACGCGCCGATATTCCAGGCCTACGACCGCATCTTCGATTGCCGGCAGCACGGCCAGGCCAACCTGCAGAGCATGCACCTCAACCTGCCCTTCGCCAACGACGCCGAATTCGCCCGCCTGCACGCCGCGGTGCGGCTGCTGCTGCCCATCCTGCCGGCACTCGCCGCCAGCTCCCCTTTCGCCGACGGCGCGCCTGGCGGCGCGCTTGACCGCCGCATGGAGGCCTACCGCACCGCAGTTGGCAGGGTGCCGTCGGTGATCGGCCAAGTGATCCCGGACACGCTCAACAGCCGTGCCGAATACGCGGCGCAGGTGTTGGACCCCATGTACCGCGACATCGCGCCGCTCGACCCGGAGGGCGTGTTGCGGCACGAATGGCTCAACGCCCGCGGCGCCATCCCGCGCTTCGAACGCAACGCCATCGAGATCCGCGTGATCGACGTGCAGGAATGCCCGCAGGCAGACCTTGCGATTGCCGCCGCCGCCACCGCCGTGATCCGGGCGCTCTACGATGACAAGTGGTCGACGCTCGCCATGCAGCAGGCCTTCGGCACCGACGCCCTGGCGAACATCCTGCTCGCCTGCATCCGCGACGCCGATCAGGCGGTGATCGACGATGCCGGGTATTTGCGGCTGCTCGGCTTGTCCGACCGGCAATATCGGGCGGGCGAACTGTGGCGGCACCTCATCAACCGGACAGCGCTGAACCGCTCCACCTTCTGGGTCGAGACCTTGCGCGTGATGCTGGAACACGGGCCGCTTGCCCGCCGCATCCTGCGGGCGGTCGGCCCGGCGTGCTCGAAAGACCGCTCGCACGCGGTCTACGTCGAGTTGTGCGACTGCCTGGAAGCGGGAAAGCTGTTCGTCGGCAGCTAGGGCATGGCAAGGCCAGACCACATCCTGATCACCTGCGAGCATGGCGGCAACCGCATTCCGCCCCGCTACGCAAGCTTGTTTGCGGGATTCGAGGCATTGCTGCGCAGCCATCGCGGCTATGATCCCGGTGCGCTGACTCTGGCCCGGCAGATGGCCGGGGCGCTGGCCGCGCCGCTGTTCGTCTCCACCACCAGCCGCCTGCTGATCGACCTCAACCGCTCCATCGGCCATCCGCACCTGTACTCCGAGGCCACCCGGAATGCACCGGCGAACGTTCGCCGCGAAATCCTGGAACAGCATTACCTGCCTTTCCGAAACCAGGTCGAGGCGCATATCGCCGACGCCATTGCGCACGGCAGCCGGGTGATCCACCTTTCCTCGCACAGTTTCACGCCGGAACTCGACGGTGAAGTCCGCAACGCCGACATCGGCCTGCTCTACGATCCGGCGCGACCCGGCGAAGCCGAGCTGTGCCGCCGCTGGCAGGCCTGTCTCAAGACGTCGGCACCTGAATGGAGGGTGCGCCGCAATTACCCCTACACGGGCAGGTCGGACGGTTTAACCGCCTTCCTGCGTCGCCGCTTCCCGGCTGACGCGTATGTCGGCATCGAACTGGAAATCAATCACAAGCATGTCCTGCGCGGCGGGCGCCCATGGGGTGCCCTGCGCAGCCTGGTGGTCGAATCTTTATGTCAAGCAATCACAGCGAGTGCGTTGCCGGATTTAAGAGGCAGCGGGACGCGCAGGTCCTGATTTGGCTTATGCTTGAAACAGGAGCTTGCTATCCGGATACATGAAGCAGGTTCATTTACAACCGTACATGCGCAGGAGGTTCGATGGCACCCCTTAACCAGTCCCAGCTTGATCAACTCACGAAGCGATTGAACGAGGATAACCAGGTACTGTTGCGCGAAGTGCGCAGTGAACTCGAAAACTCGGGCGATCAGCATCGCATCGACCTGCTCAACAGCGAACCTGGCGACACCGGCGACGAGTCGATGGCCAACGCCTTGGCGGACTTCAACGTGGCGATTCTGGACCGCCACATACAGGGCATGCGCGATATCGAGGCCGCGTTCCAGCGCATCAAGAACGGGGAATACGGCGTGTGCACCGACTGCGGGGATGACGTCGGTTTTACCCGCCGGCAGGCCTACCCGACCGCCAAGCGCTGCATCGTGTGCCAGGAAAAACGCGAAAGGGAGTATGCGCAGGAAGGGCACCCGAAGATGTGATGCGGCTGCCATCCACACCATTGAGTCAAAGTGGAAACATCACGATGCCGGGATCGAAAGACGATCTGCCTCAACTGATCCGCGGCCTGCAGGCCCCGGCCTGCTACGACCACGCGGCCGGTCCGGTCCGGCTGATCGAAACCCATATTTCCTGGGTCCTGCTCACCGGTGAATTCGCCTACAAAATCAAGAAGCCGCTCAATCTCGGCTTCCTCGATTTCAGCAGTCTCGACAAGCGCCTGCACGCCTGCTGCGACGAAGTGCAGCTCAACCGGCGGCTCGCGCCCGCCATCTACCTCGACGTGGTGCCGATCACCGGCACCCCGGCCGCCCCGCGCGTCAACGGCAGCGGCGAGACCTTCGAGTACGCGGTGAAGATGCGCCAGTTCCCGCCGGACGCCACGCTCGACCGGCTCGACACCGAGGGCGGGATGACCGCGCAACACGTCGAAGCCATTGCCGCCACCCTCGCCCGCTTCCATCTCGAAGGCTGCAAGCGCGCCGCGCTGGACAGCCCCTGGGGCAACCCGGAAAAGGTCTGGCAGCCGGTGGCGCAGAACTTCGCGCAGATCGCCCCGCGCCTCGATGCCCCCGCCGACCGGCAGCAGTTGGACGCTTTGCAGCGCTGGAGCGAAGCCGAGCATGCGCGCCTGTCGCCGCTGATGGCCGCGCGCAAGCGCGACGGCTTCGTGCGCGAATGCCACGGCGATCTCCACCTCGGCAACCTCGCCTGGGTCGATGGCCAGCTGCTGGTGTTCGACTGCATCGAATTCAACCCCGAACTGCGCTGGATCGACATCCAGTCCGAGGTCGCGTTCTGCTATATGGATCTGCTGCAACGCGGCCATGCCGACTGGGCTTGGCTCTTCCTCAACGGCTGGCTGGAACGCACCGGCGACTACTCAGGGACCGCGCTACTCCGCTACTACGCGGTGTATCGCGCGCTGGTGCGAGCCAAGGTCGCTGCCATTCGCAGCGCGCAGACCGTCGGGGCCAAGCGCGATACAGCGCTCGCCGAAGTACGCGCGCTGCTGAACCTCGCCACCACCCTGACGCGCCCCCTGCCCGTCCGCCTCGACGTCACCCACGGCCTGTCGGGTTCCGGCAAGACCACCGTCACCCAAAAACTGATGCAGACGCCTGGGGCGATCCGCTTACGCTCCGATGTCGAACGCAAGCGCCTCGCCGGACTCGACGCCCAGGCGCGCAGCGGCTCCGGCGTCGGCGAAAACTTGTACGCGGCCGACGCCACGCAGAACACCTACAAGCATCTGGCGCACCTGGCCGGCCAAATCCTCGATGCTGGCTGGCCGGCAATCGTCGACGCCACTTTCACCGCGCGTTGGCAGCGCGACCTGCTGCGCGACGTGGCGCGGACGCGCGATGTCGAATTTCGTATCCTCGATTTCCCCGTCCCCCTCGCCACCCTGCGCGAGCGCATCGTCCAGCGCGCACGTTCAGGCGGCGACGCTTCGGAAGCCGACCTCGCCGTGCTGCAGCATCAACTCGATACGGAAGAGCCGCTCGCCGCCGACGAACGGGCTGACATCGTTCGCATCGACGCGCAGCAATGAAAAAGGGCGCTGCATCGGCTTGAGATACATGCGTTGTGCGTGTGCATGCACCACCCAGACGTGACATGGCACATGAAGATTGTCTTATTTATTATTGTTTAATAAGAAAAAAGCCACCGGGTTGTTGAGACTGGCGGCGCAAGGGCGCCTCGCGTTGTCAGTGCCAGATCCCGCCCGGATGCCAGCGCGGCGAGCGGCGCACGGGGGGGTGCCGGGGCTGGACGCGCCCCCGTCCTGCCAGAGGGTTTCCGCTGCGTGATGGGAGAGCGCATTCAAGCGTCGGATGCGCTCGTCGGTGGCCGGATGGGTGCGCAGCCAGGACGGCTCCGGGTTGCCCCAGCCGGGCAGCAACCACGCCTGCCAGGCGCGGGAAGCCCGTTCGATCTTGCCGAGCGCCCGGGCCAGACCCTCGGGGGCGGCGGTCTGGTCGGCGTCGAATTCACGCACGCGTGACAGCCCCAGCTGGGCCAGCAACGCCAGATGCAGCGAGAAGACGAGCAGGAGCATGGCCGGCCAATGGATGTCGACTGCCCCCGTGATCCACCAGGGCCGCCGGGCGCCAAAAAACGGGCCATACCCGATATCGACGGGCTGCGGCGTTGCGGCCGCGTCCTTGAATTGCATGTGCCTTCCTCCTGTACGGGCGTGACAGGCGCGTGTCAGTTCAAGCATTGAAAACGCCCCTCCAAAGCCTACATTGAAACGACCATCGGGTCGTTCCGCTTCCTCGTGGGGCGGACTGACCACGCCGCCGTGTCCCGGTGACGGCCACCCCACCTGATCTGCAGGAGCACATTATGAAACTGGATGATTTGAAAGAAAGTGTTGGTTCTTTGTGGGAGAACGTATCCGAAGGGGGGCGCCACCTGTGGAAATCCGCTGCCGGGGCGCTCACCCGCTTCAAGCCGGGCGAAAAAACCAACCTGCCCGCACCCAACGAGGTGGATGACGACGCCTATCTTCCGACCCAGGGCTGGGCGCTGCTCGGCGGTGACGTGTTCGAGGACGAAAACAGTCTGCGGGTGCGACTGGAGGTGCCGGGCATGGAAAAGGCCGACATGGACATCGAGGTCCTCGACGACGCCCTGGTGGTGAAGGGCGAAAAACGCTTCGAACGGCAGGAAACCGAGGGCCGCTGGCGCGTCATGCAATGCGCCTATGGCCGCTTCCGCCGGGTGGTTCCCCTGCCCATGGCAGTGAAGGCCGAAGAGGCCAAGGCAAGCTACAAGAATGGCGTGTTGCGGGTCGAGTTGCCCAAGGCCGAAGCCAGCAAGCGCCACGTTATCACCATACCGGTTGAGTGAACCGAGGCGTCGCCATGATCGGCCCCATCCTCTCATTGATTCAGGGCAAACAGCTGCCGGAGGCACCCCACGCGGTGGATCCCGCTTACGGCACGGCGAGGTGACTTGTTTGCACCGGCCCCCAGCTACAGACGGCTTTTAACCGTTCGGCCTTCTGGCGTGATCAAGAGTGGCCTTGCATCAGGTACCAGTTGACACCGCTGCGGACGAAATCCACCTCGTCCATCAGCAGGTCGAGCGTCAGGCTGGCGAGGTCGTCGGCCACCGGGTCGGCTAGCGGGTCCTTGTCCTGGTGGATGACCTTGAGGTAGCTCTGGCACTCCGGGCAGCTCTCGGCATCGACGACCCGGTTGCCGCCCTCAAGATGATAATGGGCAATGCCGCGGGTATTGTCGCAGTTGCTGCACTTGGCCCGCACCACGTGCCATTCTGCACTGCACAACGTGCAGTGCAGGTAGCGCAGGCCGTTTTCGGCGCCGCCGATGCGCACCACCGAGCTCACCGGATGCGCACCGCGCACCGGGCACAGGTTGGGGTGTTCGGGGCGCGCCACCAGGGCAGGGTCGAGCTGGCGCGCGAGATGGGTCCAGTGCACCTGCAGAGCGGCGCCGATCACCGGCGTCACGGCAGCATTCAGGTGTTGGGTATCGATATCGAGCAGCCAGGTGGCCTGCTCGTCCAGCCAGGCGTCCGCGCCTTCCACCACCGGCTGCAGCGCAGCCTGGCCGGCTGCGGTGAGAAGCGGTTGAACCGTTTTAGCCAGCTGCCTGGCGGTGTCGCGCCAGCCAGCCGGCCGCGCCAATCCGGCCGGCGCCAAGGGCGGCATGAGGTATTCGAAGCATTGCGCCAGCCGTTCGGGCGAGGGCAACTCCCCCGCCGGGCCGGCGTTCAGCCTTTCCTGCTGCGCCCGTGCCAGCTGGGCGGCGAAGCGCAGGTAGGCGCCCATCGCATGGCCTTCCGCCAGTTGCTCAAGCCGCCGGGCACGCATCAGAAACAGGTCGGCGGGCGGCAGCCGCAGTTCGGGAATGCTGCCGGCCGCCGCTTCGATCTGGCCGGGCTGCAGGAGGGTCGTGGTCATGGATTGATCAATTTTCCTTGTGAGGTTTTTAATCTAGACAATCGACTCAAAATTCAAGTCGAACCTATTTCCCGGTCATCTGGCGGTACCAGGCGCGGTGATGGTGCTTGGCCCAAGCCTCGGACACGGTGCCGCGCGTCATCGCGCGGACCGTTCCCCTGACCCAGATCGCCGCATAGATGTGCACGACGATGCCGAGAGTGAGGATCCAGGCCACCAGCGCGTGCACGACGACAGCCAGGCGCATCAGCCCGATGGGAAAGAACGGTGCGAACCAGGGCTGCCAGATGACGATGCCGGAGAGCAGCAGCACCGGAATGCTCACCACCATGGTCCAGAACAGGACTTTCTGGCCGGCGTTGTACTTGCCGACTTCGGGCAGGCCCTGGTCGCGGTTGCACACCACGTCGCCGATGCGCTTCATCCACTGGCGATCGGCCGGGGTGATGCGGTTGTGTCCCCAGAACCGGACCGCCATGGCGATGAAGAAGAGGAACATCACCACGCCGATGAAGGGATGCAGGATGCGCGCCCAGGGACCGCCGCCGAACAGGTTCACCAGAAAGAAAAAGGCCGGATGGAACAGCGCCAGCCCCGACAGCGCGGCAAGGATGAAGGCGATGGCCACAATCCAGTGATTGCTGCGTTCGCGGGCGGTGTAGCGTTGTATAAAAGTGCTCATGATCGCTCCTAGATGTCGGTGGAAGAGACGTTGCGGATCGACTCAATCCGCTTTTTCCTCTTCCTCCACTTCCTTGGGTCCGGCCGTGACGAAATGGAAGAAGCCGGCAAAGACGGCGAGCCCGATGCCAAGACTCATCAGCGGTTTGGTGATGCCCGTCCACAGGCTGACCAGCGGGCTGATGCTGGGGTCCTTCGGCAGGTTCGAATAAAGCTCGGGCTGGTCGGCGTGCTGCAGCACGTACATCACATGGGTGCCGCCGACGCCCTGCGGGTCGTACAGCCCCGCGTTGGCGTAGCCGCGCTCCTTGAGGTCGGCGATGCGCCCTTCCGCGTGATGGATCATGTCGGCCTTGGAGCCGAACACGATGGCGCTGGTCGGACAGGTTTTCACGCAGGCCGGCTCCAGCCCCACCGCCACGCGGTCGGAGCACAAGGTGCACTTGTAGGCCTTGCTGTCCTTCTTCGAGATGCGCGGGATGTTGAACGGGCAGCCGGTGAGGCAGTAGCCGCAGCCGATGCAGTGTTCCTCGTGGAAGTCGACGATGCCGTTGGCGTATTGCACGATCGCCCCCGGCGACGGACAGGCCTTGAGGCAGCCGGGATCGGCGCAGTGCATGCAGCCGTCCTTGCGAATCAGCCATTCGAGTTTGCCCTGCTGCACCTCTACTTCCGAGAAGCGCATCACCGTCCACGACTGGTCGCTGAGGTCGGCGGGGTTGTCGTACACGCCGACGTTCTCGCCCACCTCGTCGCGCAGATCGTTCCACTGCATGCAGGCCACCTGGCAGGCCTTGCAGCCGATGCACTTGGAAATGTCGATCAGCTTGGCGACCGGGATGGTCGCTTCGGCACGAACTTTGGGAGGCGGCGTGGTGGTGGCGAAACGGGCCAGGATGTCGAGAGATTGCAATGCCATGGTCGTCTCCTCACACTTTCTCGACGTTCACCAGGAACGCCTTGAACTCCGGCGTCTGGGTGTTGGCGTCGCCCACGAAGGGCGTCAGGGTATTGGTGAGGTAGCCATTTTTCGCCACCCCCGTGAAGCCCCAGTGGATAGGGATGCCCACCGTGTGAGTTCGCCTGCCGCCCACGGTCAGCGCCGCCAGTCGCTTAGTGACCACGGCGATCGCGACGATATGGCCACGCATGGATTTCACCCGCACGTGGTCGCCGGACTTGATGCCGATTTCCTTGGCCAACTCATCGCCAATCTCCACGAACTGTTCCGGCTGAGAATAATGGCCGAGCTCAACGTGTGTTTGGTCCAGAAGTGGAAATGCTCGGTGAGGCGGTAGGTGGTGGCGACAAATGGAAACTTGTCGGCCTTGCCGAAGGTCTCCCAGTCGCCCTTGAACACCCGCGCGGCCGGACTGGCCCGCGCGAGCGGGTTGTCCGGGAACAGCGGATTGTTCGCCAGCGGCGACTCGAAAGGCTCGTAGTGTTCCGGGAAAGGCCCGTCGTTTATCTTGTCGACGGCGAAGAAACGCGCCACCCCCTCGGGATTCATGATGAAGGGATTCATCCCCTCTTCCGGCGCCGAATCCGCTTTGAAGTCGGGCACGTCCGAGCCCGTCCACTTGCCCACGCCGGCGTCCCAGCCGATCAGCTTGCGCGTGGCGTCATACGGCTTGCCGGCTGGATCGCAGGAGGCGCGGTTGTAGAGGATGCGGCGGTTGGCCGGCCAGGCGAAGGCCCAGTTCAGGGTCTGGCCGATGCCGAAGGGATCGGAATTGTCGCGCCGCGCCATCAGGTTGCCCTTCTCGCTCCAGGCACCGGCAAAGAGCCAGCAGCCGCACGCGGTGGAACCGTCGTCGCGCAATTCGGCAAAGCCGTTGATCTGCTCGCCCGCCTTGACCAGCACCTTGGTCGGATCCTTGGGATCGGTCACATCCTTCAGTGCCTTGCCGGAAAACTCCTTCGCTAGCTCTTCCGGCGCAGGGAAGGCCGGACGCCGATGTTTCCAGCTCAGGTTGAGGAGGGGATCGGGGAAGGCGCCACCATCCTTCTTATACAGCTCGCGGATCTTGAGGAAGATGCCGGCCATGATTTCCTGGTCCGACAGCGCGTCGCCGGGGGGCTCGGCGCCCTTCCAGTGCCACTGCAGCCAGCGTCCGGAATTGACCAGGCTGCCGTCTTCCTCGGCGAAGCAGGTCGACGGCAGGCGGAACACTTCGGTCTGGATCTTGGCGGGATCGACGTCGTTGTACTCGCCGTGATTCTGCCCGAATTCGGCCGTTTCCGTTGCCAGGGGATCGATGGTGACAAGGTATTTCAGCTTGGACAGCGCGCCCGACACCTTGACCTTGCATGGCGCCGACGCCAGTGGATTGAAGCCCTGGCAGACGTAGCCGTTTATCTCGCCGTTGTTCATGTTCTCGAACACCTGCAAGATGTCGTAGGGCTTGTCCAGCTTGGGCAGCCAGTCATAGCACCAGTTGTTGTCCGCAGTGGCGGCGTCGCCGTACCACGCCTTCATGGTGCTGACATGAAACTTGACATAGTTTTGCCAGTAGGACATCTGGCCCGGCCGCAGCGGCTTGAAGGCGCGCTTGGCGATGTAGGCCGGGTAATCCTGCTCCGCATCGCCCGGCAGCGTCATGTAACCGGGCAGCAGGTTGGACAGCAGGCCCAGATCGGTCAGACCCTGGATATTGGAGTGCCCGCGCAACGCGTTCATGCCGCCGCCGGCCACGCCGATGTTGCCCAACAGCAGCTGAACCATGGCGCCGGTGCGGATCATCTGCGAGCCCTGCGAGTGCTGCGTCCAGCCCAGCGCATACATGATGGTCATGGTCTTGTTGGGCGCCGAGGTCTCCGCGATCATTTCGCACACCTTGAGGAAGGCTTCCTTCGGCGTGCCGCAGATGGTGTTGACCATGTCCGGCGTGTAGCGGCTGTAATGCGCCTTCATCAGTTGGTAGACGCAGCGGGGGTGCTGCAGGGTGGGATCGGTGATGGCGTAGCCGTCCTCGCCGATCTGGTAGCCCCAGGTGGTCTTGTCGTACTTGCGCTTGTCCGCGTCATAGCCGGAAAACAGGCCGTTCTCGAAGGTGTATGCCTCATTCACCAGGAAGCTGAAGTCGGTGTAGTTCTTCACGTACTCGTGATGAATCTTGTCGTTTGACAGCAGGTAATTGATGAGTCCGCCCAGAAAGGCGATATCCGAGCCGGCGCGGATGGGCGCATAGAAATCGGACACCGCAGCCGAGCGGGTGAAGCGCGGGTCGACCACGATCAACCTGGCTTTTCTGTGCGCCTTCGCTTCGGCCACCCACTTGAAGCCGCACGGGTGCGCCTCGGCGGCATTGCCGCCCATGATCAAAACCAGGTCCGCGTTCTTGATGTCAACCCAATGGTTGGTCATCGCTCCTCGGCCAAACGTCGGGGCAAGACTTGCCACCGTCGGGCCGTGTCAGATACGTGCTTGATTATCGAATGCGAGCATCCCCAGGCTACGCGCGATCTTCTGCGTCAGGTAGCCGGTTTCGTTGCTGGAGGCGGACGCGGCGAGCATGCCGGTAGAAACCCAGCGGTTCACCGTTTACCTTTTTCGTTCCTGGCGATGAAGTTCTTGTCGCGGTCGTCCTTCATCAGCCTGGCGATGCGGGTGAAGGCGTCGTCCCAGGAAATGGGCGTCCATTCCTTGCCGCCGGGCGCACGGTATTCCGGTCGCTTGAGTCGGTTCGGGCTGTGCACGAAATCGAGCAGGCCAGCACCCTTCGGACACAGGGTGCCACGGTTCACCGGATGATCCGGATCGCCCTCGATGTGGATGATTTCGGTGAAGGCGTTTTTGGACTTGTCGCCCAGGCTGTATAGCAGAACGCCGCAGCCCACCGAGCAGTAGGGACAGGTATTGCGGGTTTCGGTGGCGCGGGCGAGCTTGAATGCACGCACCTGCGCCAGCGCCTCGCCGGGTGCAAAGCCCAGCGCCGCGAGACTGGAACTGCCGACCCCCGCCGCGCAGATTCTGAAGAACTGTCTTCGGTTCACTTGCATCGTCGTCCCCTTTTCATGGATCAATCAACCATAAAAAAAACTATAGAAATAAAAAATTCAAATAGCAAAATTTAAAACTCATATGGGGGTTTGATGGACGAATCCGTGACCGACTGTAGGCGAAGCTGATCCGGCAAACCTTCACCTGACAAAAGCGTCATTGCTTGAAGCCTCACCCGGGCAGCAACGGACAAACCCACACCTGAAGGGCGGGCCTCGTTATTCTCCCGCCTCGCCCTGCGACGGGTCCACCCCAGCCGACACCAGGTAATCACGCACATGGCGCAGCTCCTGTTTGGTACAGGTGTTGCTGTTGTGCGGGCGATGGATGAATCCCTCCACCCTATTCAGGATCACGCGAAAGCTCGCGCCGTGGTGCGGCTCCACCTTGGCGCCCAGATGCGTCAGCATCGATTCCACCTCGCGCCAATGAACATTGGCGCTCACCGGGCCTTCGAAAATGGACCGCAACAGACTCTCGTGTTTGTGACTCATGGCAGGCCCTCACATTACATCGACACATCTTCAGCATAGAAGTTGAGCAGCCGCTACGCGAATCGCGCGGTCGGCTTTGTTGACGTGCCTACGTGAGCGATTTCGGCTGCCTATACTGCATTTTCCCGATCGTGTGTCTGGCGCTCGCGATGGCCGCGTCAGCCCTGGCGACACCGCAGACGGCCGACCCCGCGACAGCCGTCCGCCTCCACGCTTCGCGGAATGTGATTCGACAAGGAGAACAGCATGAGCACAGTCGTGAACGAAGTCCTGTCAGCCAACCAGGCCTACGCTTCCAATTTCGGCGACAAGGGCAAGCTGCCGATGCCCCCTGGCCGGCATTTCGCCATCCTCACCTGCATGGATGCCCGCCTTGATCCGGCCAAGTATGCCGGCCTGGCCGAGGGCGATGCCCACGTCATCCGCAATGCAGGCGGCCGCGCCAGCGACGACGCCATCCGTTCGCTGGTGATTTCCTACAAGCTGCTGGGCACCCGCGCGTGGTTCGTCATCCACCACACCGACTGCGGCATGGAAACCTTCACCGACGACGTCATGCGAAAACTGCTGCGCAGCAGCCTCAAGACCGCCAGCGTCGACGCCAGCGGCTGGCACGATGCCGGCGGCGGGGGCGGCTCGCCCGAAGGCGAACACATCAGCTGGCTCACCATTCCCAACCAGGAGCAGAGCGTGCTTGAGGACGTGCAACGCATCCGCAACCATCCCCTGGTGCCCGGCGACATCCCCATCTACGGCTACATCTATGATGTGAAAAGCGCAAGCTGATTGAGGTGCCGGCCGCCACTGAGGCAGGCCGGACGCGATAGCCGCGCGGCTGCGGCGGGTGGCGCAAACGGCCACCGCCACACTTATCGCGGCACCACGCGGGCGTTCTCGCCGCTGCCCTCGACGCGCACGCGCATGCCTTCGCGCAGGCGAGTGTCGACCGGTTGCGTAATCGTCACGCGCCCACCGGTCACCATGTTGACGGTGATCCGCTGCGCATCCTTCTTGGCCATTTTGCTCTCGGCATAGGTGCCGGCCGCACCGCCCAACACCGCACCCGCCACCGTGGCGGCGGTGCTGTCGCCCACCCCGGCGCCAAGCAGGCCGCCGGCAACCGCGCCAACGGCCGTCCCCACGCCAAGCTTGTAGTTGTCATCCACCTGGATGTTTTCGAGCTGGGCGATGGTGCCGTCACGTTCCGACTGGCTCGCCGCCGTGCTATCCGTCTCGCCATATTTCGTCCCGCCGAGGCTGCCCATTTCGGCGCATCCTCCAACCAGGGCCACACACAGCAGCAATGGCAATGCAATTCGCTGATTCATGGTCAAACTCCTTCTTGATTTTGGAGTATCCAGTCTAGTCAATAATCGAACACATAGTGTTGCTCCCGGACACTCAAGGCGCAGTCCATCCCCTCATTCGGCACGTTGGTGCGGCGACCGGTAAGATGGGCAGAAACGAGCATGACTTTCAAATAGAATCGCCGCTGTTCCTGCCCCCTCAACCCCACGCGTACAGAAAAATCCCGCTCATGAACGATCTGGCACAACAACTCGGTGAATCCTTCCTGGCCGCCTCCTGGCTTCCGCAGGTGCTGATGGTGATTGTCACGGTCATCGCCATCAATATCGGCGCCTTCTACCTGCTGCGTCATATCGAGAAAGTCGCCGCCACGCGCACCTCGAACGTGTGGGGCGATGCCCTGATCAGGGCCGCCCGCAAACCCCTGACGCTCATCGTCTGGGTCACGGGCGTGGCCTTCGCCCTTCAGATCATGCACGAGCACAGCGGCGCACCGGTTTTCGCTTTTGTCGTCCCCACCCGCGACACGGTCATCGTCGCCGCGCTGGCCTGGTTCCTGTTGAAGCTGATCAGCCACGCCACCCACACCATCATGACCCGCAGCGCGGCGATGGAGGATGCGCTGGACTACACCACGCTCGATGCCCTCTCCAAGCTGGGTCGATTCACGGTTGTCATCATCTCCGCCCTGGTCATCCTGCAAACCCTGGGATTCAGCATTTCCGGCGTGCTGGCCTTTGGTGGCATCGGCGGCATTGCCGTGGGATTCGCCGCCAAGGACATGCTGGCCAACTTCTTCGGCGGCCTGACCATCTACCTGGACCGCCCATTTGCGGTGGGTGAATGGATCCGCTCGCCGGAAAAGCAGATCGAAGGCACAGTGGAATACATCGGCTGGCGCCACACCCGTGTGCGCGCCTTCAACAAGAATCCGATCTACGTGCCGAACGCCCTCTTCACCACCATCGTGGTGGAAAACCCCACCCGCATGACCAACCGGCGCATCAAGGAAACCATCGGCATCCGCTATGCCGATCTCGACAAGATGGCTGCCATCGTGGCCGACGTGAAGGCCATGCTCCAGGCCCACCCAGAGATCGACACCGATGCGACCCTGATCGTCAATTTCAACGAATTTGCTGCGTCGTCACTGAATTTCTTCATCTATACCTTCACCAAAACCGTCGAGTGGGTGCACTTCCACGAGGTCAAACAGGATGTACTGCTGAAAGTCGCGGCCATCATCCAGGCCCACGGCGCGGAAATCGCCTTCCCCACCCGCACCCTGCATATCGAGTCCGGCCCGGACATGGCGCAGACCGGTTCGGGGGAGCCACCCGCCCTATGCCGGGAGGCGGGCTGACGCAACAAACAGGCAAATCCGGCGATTTTGCGGCCACTTTGCCGCCATGCCTGCGCATGAAACACCGCCGGTTGGCGGCTTAATCGATTTCGTCCGGCCGTTCAGGACGCCGCAGCCCAGGCCCACCGTGGGCGCATGCCGCCTGCCTTGCCAAGACAGGCCATCCCCCCCATACTATTGAGTGCATTAGTCTTTTGGTTTGTCCCTCCGGCCCCTGGCGGGCATCTTGTCGGCTCTCCTCATTAGCAGCCGCGCCGCGCAACCCCCGGCGCGGCTGCCGCAGTTCCCACTGAGACTTTCGCACACCCCCACGCCGGTGCACGGCTTCGTCGCGCCATCGGCCAAGCATCATAAGGAATCAAAACATGGCAAAAGAAGAACTTGTAGAAATGGAAGGCGTCGTCAGCGAAGTGCTGCCGCAAACCCGCTTTCGCGTCACCCTGGACAACGGCTTCGAAATCACCGCCTACGCATCCGGCAAAATGCGCAAGCACCGCATCCGCATCCTGGCCGGCGACAAGGTCACCATCGAAATGTCGCCCTACGACCTCACCAAAGGTCGCATCAACTTCCGCCACAAGGACACCAACTCCGGTCCGCGGCCGGCGATGCAAAGAAGGTAAACACCGATACGGCACTGCGAAGGCTCAAGCCCGCAACGCCCGTTCACACCAGGCGCCTGTCATTCGGCGGAGCCTGTCGCACGGATCACCAACGAGCGGCACGCAAGCCGCCCCCTTCGTTCTCAGCCATTCAAGCGATGTCTTCGGGACAGGCCGGTCGAAGGCCCGATCCTTACGAAATCCTGACCTCCGTCCCCACCTTCACCAGATCGTACAGCTCCGCCACCTCTGCATTCTTCATGCGGATGCAGCCGTGCGACGCCGGCGTGCCGATCCTATGTTCCTCGTGGGTGCCGTGGATGTAGATGTAGCGGTTGTGGGTATCCACCGTGCCGCCCTTGTTCTTGCCCGGCTCCAGCCCGTCCAGCCACAGAATCCGCGTCAGGATCCAGTCGCGCCCCGGGTTCTCGGCGTCCAGCTCCGGCGTCCAGATTTCGCCGGTCGGTTCGCGTGACTTGAACGCCGCACACAACGGCTCACCCGCGCCGATCTTCTCGGCAATGCGGTGCCGCCCGCGCGGCGTGCCATAGCTGCCGTTCTGCTCTCCTGCGCCGTTGGTCGCGGTGGATACCGCATACTGCCGCAGCAAGATATCGCCATCGGGGACAGGCTCCCACAGATACAACTGCTGCAGGCGCATATCCACCTCGATGTACAGGTCGTTCATTGCACCGCCTCCTTCTTCTGCTGCCGGCGCGCCTCGAAAAACTTCGAGATCATCGCCGCGCATTCGTCCGCCAGCACCCCGCCGGCGATCTCGCAATGGTAGTTGAGCCGCGGCTCTGCAAACACGTCGATGATGCTGCCGTGCGCGCCGGTCTTGTATTCCTTGGCACCGTACACCACCCGCGCCACCCGCGAATGCAGGATCGCCCCCGCGCACATCACGCACGGCTCTATCGTCACGTACAGCGTGCAGCCCACCAGCCGGTAGTTGCCGACCCGCGCCGCCGCATCGCGCAGTGCCATCACCTCGGCATGCGCCGTGGGGTCATGGCTGGAAATCGGCTGATTGAACCCGCGCCCGACGATCTCGCCACCGCACACCACCAGCGCTCCCACCGGCACCTCGCCCGCATCCCAGCCCTGGCGGGCCAGTTCCAGCGCAGCGCGCATGTAGCCGGCATCGTCAGCGTCTTTCAGCAGAGGCGCTACAGTAATGGGTGATGGGTCAGTCATTCGTTTTCCTGAGCACCCCTCGCAGGGTGCCTACAATTTAACAGTGTAATCTACGGTTAAGAGCCGGGGCGACCGGTCAGCAACTACACAGGGCGGGGGATACGGCTTTACCTTCCGCTTTTATTTTTCAACGCTGGACCTCGTGTCCGCGCCTTTATCTGTTTCGTGGCAATCGGCGCACCGGACACGAACAATATTCATGGAGAAATGCAGGATGAAAAAATTTATGACAGTCGTAGCGCTGCTGCTGGCGGCAGGGTTTGCCCAGGCCGGCAATGACGGCCTCATTACCAAGAAGAGTGCGCACAGCGTGAAAGTGACCCTCGATCGCCTGGAAGCGGCCCTGGAGAAAAATGGTATCGGTGTCGCGCTACGCTGGAATCACAGCGAGAAGGGCAAGGAGGTCGACATTCCCTTGCGCCCCACCGAGTTGCTCCTGTTCGGCAACCCAAAATTGGGCACCCACATGTTCACCAGCAATCAGACAGCCGGCATCGACCTGCCCCTGAAGGCCTTGGCCTGGGAGGACGCAAAAGGTCAAGTGTGGTTGACCTACAACGACCCGGCCTACATCGCCAAGCGCCACCGCATTGGTGATCGTGACGACATCGTCGCCAAGATGAGCAAGGCCCTGGCGGGGCTTAGCGACGCTGCTATCAAGCCGTGATCCGCTATTCGCGGCGTCGACCTGCGGGATGCGAATTAAGTCCACATCCGCCAAGGCCGAACCCAGCCGCGCTCACGATAAACCCCGCCGGAGCGGGGTTCTTATTTTCGCGCTGCAAGGGTCTAGCCATGTAGCGCGACAGCAAGCCAAACTTGCCGGAAACACGATCCATCACCCGATTGACCGTCTCGCCCGCGCACGCCTCAAGGCACCGCCGGCTGCGAGGATCACCGCCACCAGCGGAGCGACCGCAAAGTCGGGGGACTCCATCGCCCACAGGGTGATGCCGCTGAGCAGGCACCAGGCCACGGGAATCGGGAAAAGCCCCCACACCGGCCGCACGCCGGCAAAGAGCAGCACGCCGAGCGTCGCCAGCGCGGTGGGGTCGGGCGCCATGCCGAACACTTCTGCCTGCGTCCAGCTTCTCCCCAGCAGCGGCCCGATCAAGGGAAAAACCAGAAGGGCAAACAGCAATAGCCCGAGGCCGGCACGCTGCTGCAGCCGCGTGGCCGCGGTCGGCGTGAGCCGGCCGCGCAGCGCCCCCAGCCACAGCAGCAGCAGAGCCTGGACAACGAAGGCCAGCGCGAAATAGCCGGCAGCCAGGTTGATGCTGGCGTAGCGCTGCCAGTGGAAGCCCCAGGCGACCCACAGCCAGCACATTGCCAGGATCATGGCGATGGCGCGCCCTGCCCTGTCGCCGCCGCGCCGCCATAACGCCAGCACGACAACGCCCAGCACAAGCGCAAGCATCTGCAACGGCCACAGATCACGGTTGTAGAGCTCGAACAGCCGGTAATACGTCTGGGCCGAAAACATCAGCAGATCGCGCGGGCCGTAGGTCCACCACTCGGACATCAGAGCCGGGCCACGACTGCGGCCATGCGCGCGCGCATGGCCTGATCCGGCAGGCGCCCGGTGGCCGCCCCCGTGTTTTCCAGCACGTGGTCGACGCGCGTGGTCGCCGGAATCGCGCAAGTGACGGCCGGATGCGAAATGATGAACTTGAGGGCGAACTGCGCCCAGCTGCTGCAGTCGATTTCGGCCGCCCACGGCGGCAGCGGATGGCGTTCGAGCCTGCGGATCAGCGACCCCTGCTGGAACGGGCGGTTGACGATGACGGCGATGCCGCGTTCCCGCGCGAGCGGCAGCAGGCGCTGCTCGACTTCGCGGTCGACGAGGTTGTAGGTGAGCTGGACGAAATCGATCGGCTGGCTGGCCATGATCTGCGCCAAGTCGCCGTGGCGGCGGCCGTGCGAGGTGGTGATGCCCACATAGCGCAACTGACCGGCCGCCTTCATGGCGAACAGCGTCGGCAGGTGCGCCTGCCATACCAGCAGGTTGTGCACCTGCATCAGGTCGAAGCGCGGAATTCCCCACAGCCGGCGCGAGGCTTCCATCTGCGCGCGGCCTGCCTCGCCGTCGGAAATCCACACCTTGTCGGCGGCGAAGAGGTCGGCCGGACGCCCAAATTTTTTCAGGCCGTAGCCGATGACTTCCTGCGCCGAGCCATACATCGGCGAACTGTCGATCAGCCGTCCGCCCGCCTGGAAGAAGGCGCGCATCACCTCGGCGCGGGCGTCCCGCGCAACGCGGTCGTGGCCGACGTTGAAGGTGATCCAGCTGCCCAGGCCGACCAGCGGCACCGCCTCACCGCTCGACGGGATGGCCCGGGTGGCGGGACGCGCCTGCTGCGCCCGCCCCATCGCAGGCCCGAGCAGTGGCGCTGCCGCGATAGCGATCAGCAGCCTGCGGCGTGTGATATTCGGGATGTTTGCCATCTTAGGAATGCCTCCTACGCCGTCCTGCATATCAGCCCGTGTATGTGCAACGCTGACTGGGCCCGATTTTGTGTTGCCGCGACCACCTTACCCTGCACCGCAAGATGCGTCAGACAAAACCGGCGCTTTTCCTGCGCTTCTGGTTTCCTGAATATTACGAGGACTTCAAGTTGCCGGCTGAGGCGGCGAATGACGCGTCACCTGCCTGCGCCAAGGCGCCGGAAACGGTGCGCTGCTGCCAGGCTGCCGCCGATCGCCAGTGCGACGGGCGAAGAACTGGGGCCGCGAAAGCGGCTGTTTAGCTGACTTCGTCGATCCACGCCATCTGGATCGCTTCGAGGATTTTCTCACCGGAGTGCTCGGGGTTGTCGTCGAAGTCCGGCAATTCCATGACCCAGCGATGCAGGTCGGTGAAGCGGACCGTGCGCGGGTCGATTTCGGGGTGCGCTTCGGTGAGTTCGATGGCGATATCGAGGGAATCCGTCCACTTCATTTTCAGTGCCCTTCCTTGACCATGTTGATGGTGTACTTGGGGATTTCGATCACCAGGTCTTCACCGTTGATGCGCGCCTGGCACGACAGCCGCGACTGCGGTTCCAGCCCCCAGGCCTTGTCGAGCAGATCATCCTCTTCTTCGGTGGACGCTTCCATCGAATTGAAGCCTTCGCGCACGATGACGTGGCAGGTGGTGCAGGCGCAGGATTTCTCGCAGGCGTGCTCGATCTCGACGCCGTTGGCGAGCAGGGTGTCGCAAATGGTCTCGCCCGGCTTGGCTTCGATGACGGCGCCTTCGGGACAGAGTTCGACGTGGGGCAGTACGATGAGTTGGGGCATAGGTTTGTTTAGGTCAGTAAGTCAGGCGGCCTGGGCGTGTTGGCTGGGCAATGCTTTCAGCACACCATCCCAGAATTGTAGGCGGGCGTTGACCGCGGCCTCGGCTGCGGCTTCGGCCTCGCGCCATTTGTCGGCATCTCCGCCGCACAGGGCAGCGAGCAGGCGCAGCGACAGCGGGGCGTGGAAATCCTCGTCCAGGTGGACGTGGCGGTTGAGGTAGTAGTGGAAACTGGGCGCCTGCGCATCGGTCACCGCCATGCGCGACAGAAAGGCGCGGAACATCGACGGAATGACGTGCTCGCGCCCCAGTGCCAGCGCGGCGGCGACGGTGTGCGGCTTGCCGCTGGCAAGGAAACCGAAGGTGGTGCGGGTAAACGCTGCCGAGGGCGCGGGCGCAAGGCCCGAGACGAGCGCGGCCTCGATGCCCTGCTCCGCCACCTGCTGCACGAAGCGCGCCGGGGTGTCGGCATCGGCGCCGATTTCGCGCATGGCCGCAAGGTAGAGCATGTAATGGCTGGTAAACCCTTCCTGCCCCGGCAGCGCGATGTCGGTTTCCTCTTCCAGCACCAGCTCATTGATGAAGCGCTGCACCGAGGCGTCGCCGCCCGGCGTCCACGGCCAGCGCGCGGGCGCGACTTCATGCTGCAGGTACTTGATCAGCGACATGAAATCCCACACCGAATAGACGTGGTGCTGCATGAACACGCGCAGGTCGTCCAGCGTGGACACGGCCGCGTAGATCGGGTGCGCTTCAAGTTTGACCCGCAGGGATTCGATGAATTCGTCGTTCAGCATGTGCTTAACCAAAGGTTTCCAGTTTTTGCCCGGCCATCGCGCGGCGCACGTTCTGGTCCATGCGGCGCTGGGCGAATTCGGTGGTGGCCGCATTCAGCGCCTCGATGCCGCGCTTGATGGCCTTATGATCGGTGCCGGCCATCAGGTTTTCAAGGGCAGCGATGCTGGCTTCGATCGCCACGATTTCAGCTTCGTCAAGCAGCGCGGCGTCTTCCGTCATCGCCGCGCGGGTGGCGGCGATCAGCCCCTGCGCATCTACGATCTGTTCGTTGAGCGCACGCGTATACATGTCGTCCTTGGCGTGGGTGAAGGCGTCCTTCAGCATGCGCGTGATGTCGTCATCGGCCAGGCCATACGACGGCTTGACCTGCACGCTGGCCTCGACGCCGCTGCTCTGCTCGCGCGCTGCCACCGACAACAGGCCGTCGGCATCGACCTGGAAGGTGACGCGGATGCGCGCCGCGCCCGCCACCATCGGCGGGATGCCGCGCAGTTCGAAGCGCGCCAGCGAGCGGCAGTCGGACGCCAGTTCACGCTCGCCCTGCAGCACGTGAACGCTCATCGCGGTCTGGCCGTCCTTGAAGGTGGTGAACTCCTGCGCGCGCGCGGTGGGAATCGTGGTGTTGCGCGGAATGACTTTCTCGGTCAGGCCGCCCATGGTTTCCAGGCCCAGCGACAGCGGAATCACGTCGAGCAGCAGCCAGTCGTCGCCGGCGCGGTTGCCCGCCAGCACGTCGGCCTGCATGGCGGCGCCGAGCGCGACGACCTTGTCGGGGTCGAGGTTGGTGAGCGGCGTTTGCTTGAAGAGCCCGGCCACGGCGTGGCGGATGCACGGCATGCGGGTCGAGCCGCCGACCATCACCACACCCTTGACCTCGTCCACAGCGAGGCCGGCGTCGCGCAGCGCCTTGCGGGTCGGTGCCAGTGTCTTGTTGACGAGACCGGCGGTCATGGCGTTGAACGCGGCCTGGGTCAGCGTCGCATCCATCATTTCACCGGTCGACAGCACGGCGGTGACGCGCACGTCGGTGTGTTCGGTCAGCGCTTCCTTGGCGTCGCGCGCCTTGGTCAGCAGCATCCGCATGTCGCCCGCCGACAGCGGCGCAAAGCGGCCCTGCTCGACGATCCAGCAGAAGATGCGCTGGTCGAAGTCGTCGCCGCCCAACGCCGAGTCGCCGTTGGTGGACAACACCTCGAACACGCCCCTGGATAGCTTCAGAATCGAGATATCGAAGGTGCCGCCGCCGAGGTCATACACCGCATAGACGCCTTCGGACGCATTGTCGAGGCCATAGGCGATGGCCGCGGCAGTCGGCTCGTTCAAGAGGCGCAGCACGTTGAGGCCGGCCAGCTGCGCGGCATCCTTGGTGGCCTGGCGCTGGGCGTCGTCGAAATACGCCGGCACCGTGATCACTGCACCGACGAGTTCGCCGCCCAAGGCAGCTTCGGCGCGCTGGCGCAGCACCTTGAGGATTTCGGCCGAGACCTCGACCGGGCTTTTCACCCCAGCGGCGGTTTTCAGCTGCACCATGCCGGGCGCATCAACGAAACGGTACGGCAGGCTGGCGATGTCGTCGATGTCGGCGATGCCGCGTCCCATGAAGCGCTTCACCGACGCGATGGCGTTGTGGGGATCGCTGTTTTGCGCAGCCTGGGCGGCGTAGCCCACCTCCACGTCGCCGCTGGCACAGTAACGCACCACCGACGGCAGCAGTGAATGCCCGGATTCGTCGTCCAGCACCACGGCCAAGCCGGAGCGCACCGTGGCCACCAGCGAATTGGTCGTGCCCAGATCGATGCCGACTGCCAGACGATGCTGGTGCGGGGCGGTGGTCATGCCAGGTTCGGCAATTTGCAGCAAGGCCATTAACTTTCCAGTTCTTCGTAGACGTCGCCGACTTCGGCAATGAGTTTGTCCATGAATCGCAGCTGACGCACGGCTTCTGAGGCCGCCGCAAAATCGTGCGCGGTGTCGATCAGTTCGGCCAGCTGCGCCTCGATTCGTCGATGGGCCGCACGCAGGTCATCGGACAAGGCGTCCAGCGCGGCCGCGTTTTTCGCCGCGCGCGCATCCTCGATCGCCTCGCGCCATTCCATCTGCTGCATCAGGAAGGCCGGCGCCATTTTGGTGTTGGCAGCGTCGAACGCGTCGATGCCCTGCAGTTTCAACAGATACACGCCGCGGTTCACCGCATGCTTGAGCGTCTGATAGGCCTCGTTGACCTGGGTCGCCCACTGCATCGCCACCCGCTGCTCGGCCTCCGGTTGCGCGGCGAAACGGTCGGGGTGCACCGTGTTCTGCAGCTCGCGATAGGCCGTGTCGAGCCTGTCGCGGTCCAGCGCATACGATTGCGGCAGACCGAACAGTTCGAAGTGGGTTTGGGAGAAGTCCATTGTTAGGGGGCCAGGATTCAGGAGTCAGGATTCAGGGGGCTTTGTGCTGCGCGCAAAACACGGCTAAAGGCCGCAAGAGCTCTGACCCCTGAATCCCAACCCCTGACCCCTTAAATGTTGAACGACTCGCCGCAGCCGCACTCGTTCTTCACGTTCGGGTTGTTGAACTTGAAGCCTTCGTTCAAGCCTTCACGGGCGTAGTCGAGTTCGGTGCCGTCGATGTAAGGCAGGCTTTTCGGGTCGACGAACACGGTGACGCCATGACTGGTGAACACCTCGTCGTCCTGCGGCGCCTCGTCGGCGAACTCCAGCTTGTAGGCCATGCCGGAGCAGCCGGTGGTGCGCACGCCGAGACGGATGCCGACACCCTTGCCGCGTTTGGCGAGGTAGTTGGAAACGTGTTGCGCTGCGCGCTCGGACAAGGTCACAGCCATGACTTACTCCATGCCCTTTTTCTGCTTGTAATCGGCGACCGCGGCCTTGATCGCGTCTTCGGCCAGGATCGAGCAATGGATCTTCACCGGCGGCAGCGCGAGTTCTTCGGCAATCGCGGTGTTCTTGATTTCCATCGCCTGGTCGAGGGTCTTGCCCTTGACCCATTCGGTCACCAGCGAGCTGGATGCAATCGCCGAGCCGCAGCCGTAGGTCTTGAACTTGGCGTCCTCGATCAGGCCATCGGCGCCGACCTTGATCTGCAGCTTCATCACGTCGCCGCAGGCGGGCGCGCCCACCATGCCGGTGCCGACGCCTTCGTCGTCCTTGGTAAAGGAACCGACGTTGCGGGGGTTTTCGTAATGGTCGAGTACTTTTTCGCTGTAAGCCATGATGCTCTCCTTAAATTAGTGTGCAGCCCACTGCACGGAATCCAGATCGACGCCTTCCTTGAACATTTCCCACAGCGGGGAAAGCTCGCGAAGCTTGCCGATCTTTTCATGCAGCAATTTAATTGCGTAATCGACTTCTTCTTCGGTGGTGAAGCGGCCGATGGAGAAGCGAATCGAGCTGTGCGCCAGTTCGTCGCTGCGGCCCAGCGCACGCAGCACGTAGGACGGCTCCAGGCTGGCCGAAGTACAGGCCGAGCCTGACGACACGGCCAGATCCTTGATCGCCATGATCAGCGATTCGCCTTCGACGAAGTTGAAGCTGACGTTGAGGTTGTGCGGCACGCGCTGTTCCACGTCGCCGTTCAGATGCACTTCCTCGATGTCCTTGAGGCCGTTGTAGAGGCGGTCGCGCAGCATGCGGATGCGCTCGTTTTCGGTCGCCATTTCTTCCATGGCGATGCGGAAGGCCTCGCCCATGCCGACGATTTGGTGCGTCGCCAGGGTGCCGGAACGCATGCCGCGCTCATGACCGCCGCCGTGCATCTGCGCCACCAGGCGCACGCGCGGCTTGCGTCGCACATACAGCGCGCCGATGCCCTTGGGGCCATAGGTCTTGTGCGCCGAGAACGACATCAGATCGACTGGCAGTTTGGACAGGTCGATCGGCATCTTGCCGGTGGCCTGCGCCGCGTCGACGTGGAAAATCACGCCCTTCTCGCGGCAGATCTTCCCGATCGCGTCGATGTCCTGGATCACGCCGATTTCGTTGTTGACTGCCATCACCGAGACCAGCACGGTGTCGGGGCGGATGGCCGCGCGCAGCACGTCCAGGTCGAGCAAGCCGTTGTCCGCAACGTTCAGGTAAGTCGCCTCGAAGCCCTGACGCTCCATCTCGCGCACGGTGTCGAGCACCGCCTTGTGTTCGGTGCGCACGGTGATGATGTGCTTGCCTTTGGTGGCCGAATAGAAGTGCCCCGCACCCTTGATGGCGAGGTTGTTCGATTCGGTGGCGCCGGAGGTGAACACGATTTCCTTCGGGTCGGCGCCGACCAGCGCAGCCACTTGAGCACGTGCATCCTCCACCGCCTTTTCTGCTTCCCAGCCGAACGGATGGGAGCGCGAAGCGGGGTTGCCGAAATGCTCGGTCAGATACGGGATCATCTTGGCCGCCACACGTGGGTCGACGGGGGTGGTGGCGGAATAATCGAAATACAGTGTTTTCATCGTGTGCCCTTAATAACTTGAATCTGAGACAGCCTCAATCCGGAGTCAGGCCGCCAGCGGCGTTACCTTCAACCCACGGCGATCCTGCATTACTTTTTCTTTGCATTCGTCCTGCTTGGCCACCAGGGTCGCCAACGTCACGTTGTCGAGGTAGTCATATATATGGGCATTCAGGCCCATCCACAGGTCGTGCGTCATGCAGCGGTGTTCGTCCTGGCAGTTTTCCTTGCCACCGCACTGGGTCGAATCGATGGGCTCGTCCACGGCGCGGATGATGTCGGCCACACTCACGTCGTCGAGTGGCCGGGCGAGATAATAGCCGCCGCCGGGGCCGCGTACGCTCTCGACCAGTTCATGCCGGCGCAGACGGCTGAACAGCTGCTCCAGATACGACAGGGATATGTCCTGGCGCTCGCTGATGCCGGCCAGCGTCACCGGATTCTTGCCGCCGCGCAGCGCCAGATCCAGCATGGCGGTGACGGCGAAGCGGCCTTTAGTGGTCAATCTCATGACTTGTTCTCCTGAAATTTCGCTCGAACTATAAAATTCCCGAGCATTTCAGTCAACTATTCCTTACCTGAGCAATTTAGTCAACTATTTTGTTCAAATAGTTCGGGTCGAAATCATCGGGCTGATCCTGCCCTGCCGGGATTTCCACGCCCAATTTCTGCAACTGCGCCAGAATCAGTTCCAGCCGGTGGTCGACATGGGCCGAGTGATCGACCAGGCCGTGGATCGCCTGGACCACCGGGTCGTTCATGTCGGCCGATATGGCATAGGCCGAGAATCCGAGCTTTTCCGCCTGCTGGTTGCGCTGTTTTTCGGCTGCGCTGTCGAGAATGCGGGCGGGAATGCCCACCGCCGTCGCATTGTCCGGCACATCCTTCACCACCACGGCGTTGGAGCCGACGCGGGCATTGGCGCCAATGGTGATCGGGCCGAGAATCTTGGCGCCCGCCCCCACCACCACACCGGGCATCAGGGTGGGATGGCGCTTGCCCTTGTTCCACGAGGTGCCGCCGAGCGTCACACCGTGATACAGCGTGCAGTCGTCGCCGATCTCGGCGGTTTCCCCCACCACCACCCCCATGCCGTGGTCGATGAACACCCGGCGGCCGATGGTGGCGCCGGGATGGATTTCGATGCCGGTGAGCCAGCGCGCGATGTGCGAGGTAAAGCGCGCCAGCCACTTCCATTGCATGCGCCACAGCTTGTTCGCCAGCCGGTGGATGAGCATGGCGTGAAAGCCGGGATAGGTGGTGACGACCTCGAACGTCGTGCGCGCCGCCGGATCGCGGTCGAACACGACTGCGATATCTTCCTTCAATAGGCTGAGCAGGTTCATGCGTCGAGGATGCTATTTCCTAGTAATTTAGTCAACTATTTCGCATCGCGGTTCCGTGCCGATAGTGCGGCACGCTTCGCGCCCTGCGCCGCGGTCAGGATCCCGCGCAGAATATTCACTTCCTCCTTCGCCAGCCGGGTGCGCGCAAACAGCCGTCGCAGTTTCAGCATCAATTTGCTGGGCGAGCCGGGATTGAGGAATTCGAGCTCGGCCAGCGCGTTTTCCAGGTGCCCATAGAACCGCTCCAGTTCGTCCCCCGTCGCCGCGTCCATTTCAGGCTGCACTGCGCCCGCATCGCCCAGCCAGGCCTGGCGGACTTCATAGCTCAGCACCTGCACCGCCGCCGCCAGATTGAGCGAGCTGTAGTCCGGGTTGGCGGCGATCGTCACCAGGCCCTGACACAGGCCCAGTTCCTCGTTCGACATGCCGCTGGTTTCGTTGCCGAACACCAGCGCCACCGGGGCCGCCTGCGCTTCGGTCA
Organism: Hydrogenophilales bacterium 16-64-40; assembly: GCA_002256995.1. Lineage (GTDB taxonomy): Bacteria > Pseudomonadota > Gammaproteobacteria > Burkholderiales > Thiobacillaceae > Thiobacillus. The sequence goes on along the minus strand of NCGX01000004.1, from coordinate 76,031 downwards.
GCAGGCGGGTAGCTGCTGCGGGCGGGGTCAGCACCTCCGCCACGATGTCGCGGCGGCGCGCCGACACCCCCAGCGCCAGGGTGGTGTCGGTCAGCGCCTCGGCCAGCGTGGCACACACGCGTGCTTGCGCCAGCACGTCACCGGCGCTCGCGGCCATTGCGTCGGCCTGACTGTTTGGAAAAACGGCAGGGGCAACCAGATAGAGCTGGCCCAGCCCCATTGTCTTCATCGCGCGTGCCGCCGCGCCGATATTGCCGGGGTGGCTGGTGCGCGTTAGCACAATGCGAATATTGGCGAGAAGTTTAGGATCGGCCGGCGTCATCAAGTTAACGTCATCAAGTAAAATAGTGGGCTCGTTCTTTGAATCTATTGCCAGACATCATGCATCCCATGCTCAATACGGCGGTGAAAGCCGCCCGCAAAGCCGGGGCGATCATCAATCGCGCCTCGCTCGACCTCGACCAACTCACCGTGCGCAGCAAGCAGGACCGGGATTACGTGACCGAGGTCGACCAGATGGCCGAGCGCGCCATCATCGAAACCCTGCTCGATGCCTATCCAAACCATGGGATTTTAGCAGAGGAGTCTGGCGCGGCCGACGCCAAGAACGGCGAGGACTACCAGTGGATCATCGATCCGCTCGACGGCACCACCAACTTCCTGCACGGCCTGCAGCAGTATTCGATCTCGATCGCGTTGAAGCACAAAGGCCAGATCACCCAGGCCGTGGTGTACGACCCCGCACGCAACGAACTCTTCACCGCCAGCCGCGGCCGCGGCGCCATGCTCAACGACCGCCGCATCCGCGCCAGCAAGCGCGCCAAGTTAAGCGAATGCCTGATCGGCACCGGCTTCCCCTTCCGCGACTTCCGCTTTGCCGAACCCTACCTCAACATGTTCCGCGACATGATGCTCGCCACCTCGGGCCTGCGCCGCCCCGGTTCGGCCGCGCTCGACCTGTGCTACGTGGCGTGCGGCCGCTACGACGGCTTTTGGGAAATGCACCTGCAACCCTGGGATCTCGCCGCCGGCAGCTTGATCGCGCAGGAGTCCGGCGCGCTGGTCGGCAACTTCATGGGCGACGAAGGCTTTCTGGAGTCCGGCAACATCGTCGCCGCCACCCCGAAAATATTCGCGCAGATGCTGCAGGTCATCGCCCCGCACCTGCCGCCCGAACTGAAGGTCTGATCCGGACGACAGCCCTTTCATGTCCATCGCCAAGGAGCCCACTGCCCACACGCCGATGATGCAGCAGTACCTGGGCATCAAGGCGCAGCATCCCGACATGCTGCTGTTCTACCGCATGGGCGACTTCTACGAGCTGTTCTTCGACGACGCCGAAAAGGCCGCGCGGCTCCTCAACATCACGCTCACCACGCGCGGCGCCTCGGCAGGCAGCCCGATCAAGATGGCCGGAGTGCCCTACCACAGCGCCGAGCAGTATCTGGCGCGGCTGTTGAAGCTGGGCGAATCGGTGGTGATCGCCGAGCAGGTGGGCGATCCTGCAACGTCCAAAGGCCCGGTCGACCGGCAGATTGCGCGCATTGTCACGCCCGGTACGCTGACCGATTCCGGCTTGCTGGACGAGACGCGCGACACGCTGATTCTGGCCATCGCCCCCGGCATGGGGAATACAGCGCCGGGAAATGAAACGGTCGGCGTGGCCTGGCTCAACCTCGCCGCAGGGCGCTTTCAGGTCACCGAAGTCAATACGGCTGCCCTGCCCGCCCTGCTGGCGCGAGTGCGGCCGGCGGAAGTCCTGGCACCCGATGACTTTGCCTTCAAGGGCGCCCCTTGCGCGGTACGCCGACTGGCACCGTGGCAGTTTGATACGGTCGGCGCACAGACCCGGCTGGCGCAGCAATTCGGCAGCCGCGACCTCGCCGGTTTCGGCGTGGCCGACCTGCCGCTGGCCATTGCCGCCGCGGGCGCCGTGCTCGACTACATCCAGACCACCCAGCGCACTGCACTGCCGCATATCCAGGCCATCCACGCCGAGCGCGACAGCGATTTCGTGCAGCTCGATGCCGCCACCCGGCGCAACCTGGAACTCACCGAAACCCTGCGTGGCGAAGCGGCGCCGACGCTCTTGTCGGTGCTCGACACCACCGCCACCGGCATGGGCACGCGCCTGTTGCGCCACTGGCTGCACCACCCGCTGCGCGACCGAATGGTGCTGACCCGGCGGCGCGATGCCATCGGCGTGCTGGCCGAGGCATCCGACGCGGCGGTGGCAATCAACCGGCTGCTGAAAAGCTGCGCCGACGTCGAGCGGATCAGCGGCCGCATCGCGCTGAAGAACGCGCGACCGCGCGACCTCTCCGGCCTGCGCGACACCCTCGCCCTGCTGCCCGACCTCGCTGCCGCGCTGCCTGACGACCGCGCACGCCTGTCGGCGCTGCAAGCCGCGCTCGCGGCACGTCCCGACCTGCATGACCTGCTGGCAAGTGCGATTCAGCCGGAACCCGCCAGCGTGCTGCGCGAAGGCGGGGTGATTGCCGACGGCTACGACGCCGATCTCGACGAGCTGCGCGCGCTGACGCGCGACGCCGGGGCGTTTTTGCTGGCGCTGGAAACGCGCGAACGCGCGCGCTCGGGCATCGGCACCCTCAAGGTCGAATACAACAAGGTGCACGGCTTTTACATCGAGGTCAGCCGCGCGCAGTCGGAAAACGTCCCCGACGATTACCGCCGCCGCCAGACGCTGAAGAACGCCGAGCGCTACATCACGCCGGAGCTGAAAGCCTTCGAGGACCGCGCGCTGTCGGCGCAGGACCGCGCGCTGGCGCGCGAGAAGGCGCTGTTCGAGACGCTGCTGGCGTCGCTGACGGCGCATGTGCCGGACCTGCTGAAGATCGCTGCGGCGCTCGCCGAGATAGACGTGCTGGCGAGCCAGGCCGAGCGCGCGAGCACGCTCAGGCTCAACCCGCCCGAGTACAGCGAGGAACCCGGCATCATCATCCGCGGCGGGCGTCATCCGGTGGTCGAAGCACAGGTCGCGCACTTCATCCCCAACGACGTGACGCTGAACCGCAGCCGCCAGATGCTGTTGATCACCGGCCCCAACATGGGCGGCAAATCGACCTACATGCGGCAGGTGGCGTTGATCACTCTGCTCGCCTGCTGCGGCCTGTGGGTGCCCGCCGGTTCGGCGAAAATCGGCGACATCGACCAGATTTTTACCCGTATCGGCGCGTCAGACGACCTCGCCGGCGGCCGTTCGACTTTCATGGTCGAGATGACCGAAACCGCGCACATCCTGCACAACGCCAGCGCCAACAGCCTGGTATTGCTCGACGAAATCGGCCGCGGCACCTCAACCTTCGACGGCCTCGCGCTGGCGTGGGCAGTGGCGCGCCACCTGGTCACCGCGACCCGCGCGTTCACCCTGTTCGCCACCCATTATTTCGAGCTGACCCAGCTAGCGCAGGAATTCCGCCAGCTGGTCAACGTCCACCTCGACGCCAAGGAGCACGGCGCCGACCTGGTGTTCCTGCACGCGGTGGAGGAAGGCCCGGCCTCGCAGAGCTACGGCATCCAGGTTGCGCGCCTGGCCGGCGTGCCCACTCCTGTCATCCATGCGGCACGACGCCACCTGCGCGAACTCGAGGACGCGCAATTGCAACCCGGCCCGCAGGGCGACCTATTCGCCGCCCACCTCCCCAACGACGAGCCGCCGCCACACCCTGCGCTCGACCAGCTGCGCGAACTCGACCCCGACACCCTCACCCCGAAGGCGGCGCTGGATATGTTGTATGCGCTGAAGGCGCATTTATGAAGGCAGGCGCGCTGAAGGCGCATTTATGAAGGTCTGGCGCGCTGAAGGTGTATTTATGAAGGCAGGCGCGTTGAAATCTTTGACGGAGACGGCACCATGAAATCCCTGCGCCTGGACAGCAGCGAACTCGGCCTCGACTTCTTTCTTTAAGCGGAATCGTTCCGGCTCTGGACGTTCAGCCCGCCACAACCCGAACCGTCTGTCCAAGGCACTTCACCGTCTGATTGGCCCGAATTTTCGCGGTCTTGCGACTTTCTGGCTGGCCGTCAACGGTAACTTCGCCGTTGGCAATCATGAGCTTGCCTTGCCCGCCGCTACCGGCGATGCCAGTGAGTTTGAGCAGGTCGCAGAGCGCGACGTGTTCTCCGCGCAGCGTGAATTCAATGGTGTCCATGCCGCTTACGCCCCACGCCGGCGCCACAGATAACGATAGACAAAGCCGGGATAGGCAAACACCACGAACAGCGATGCGTTGACCGCATAGAACTCCCAGTTCTGCTTGTGGATGGTGCCGAGCTTGCCTTCCAGCAGCAGCCCGATGCCGCCGACCACAAAAAACAGCACGACCAGTTCCAGCAACCGCCAGGCAAAGGACTTGCTGCCGGTTTTCGGTTTGACGATGAAGAAGATGCGCCCGAACAGGAACGGCAGGTTGGCGGCGATGAACGCCAGAATCAGCAGCAGGGTAGTGGAAAAATTCACGAGGGATCCGAAAAGCAGGTGATGCTGGAGCAGACCTGCTCCAGCAGGGTTTGGTTCAGAATGACGCGTCGATGGCGTACACGCACACCGCCATCAACGGCTGCGGCAGGATGCCGAGCGCCAGCACGGCCAGGCCATTGGCCGACATGATGACACGGGAATCGGCGCTGCCGGCAATCGGGCTGGTGTCGTGCGGGGTATCGAAATACATCAGCTTGACGATGCGCAGATAGTAGAACGCGCCGATCAGCGAGAACAACACGGCGGCCACCGCCAGCCACACGTAGCCGATCTCGACCGCGGCTTGCAGCACCGCCAGCTTGGCGTAGAAGCCGACCGTCGGCGGCACCCCCGCCATGGAAAACATCAGCAGCAACATCATAAAGGCGAGCCACGGGCTGCGACGGTTAAGGCCCTTGAAGTCGTCAAGCTTGTCGGCCTCGAAGCCGGCACGGGACAGCAGCAGGATCATGCCGAAGCTACCCAGGCTCATCAGCGTATACACCAGCACATAGAACATCGCGCTGCCGTAGCCGTTCTGCGAGCCGGCCAGGATGCCCAGCAACATGAAGCCCATGTGCGAGATCGTCGAATAGGCCAGCATGCGCTTGAGGTTGGTTTGCGCGATCGCCGCGATGTTGCCGACCGCCATCGACAGCACCGCCAGGATCACCAGCATGTCGCGCCATTCGGCGACCTGTGATTCCAGGCCCTGGCCGAGGATGCGCACGACAAAGGCGAAGGCGGCGATCTTGGGCGCGGAGCCGATGAACAGCGTCACTGCGGTCGGCGCGCCGTGGTAGACGTCGGGCACCCACATGTGGAAAGGCACCGCGCCGAGCTTGAACGCGAGTCCTGCAACGATGAAGACGATGCCGAACACCAGCGGGATGCGCAGGTCGGTGCCGTCGGCCAGGATCTGTGCGATGTCGGCCAGCGCCAGCGTGCCGGTGACGCCATAGATCATCGACATGCCGTAGAGCAGCATGCCCGACGCCAGCGCGCCCAGCACGAAATACTTCATCGCGGCCTCGGTCGCCACGCTGGAATCGCGTTGCAGCGCGACCATGGCATAGAGCGACAAGGACAGCAGTTCGAGGCCGAGATACAGGGTGAGAAAGTGGCTGGCCGATACCATCACCATCATGCCCAGGAGCGCGAACAGCGCCAGCACGAAGAATTCGCCCTTGTAAAGCCCGCGCTGCCGCAAGTAGTCGCGCGAATACACCAGCACCATCGCGACAGTCAGGTAAAGGAACAGCTTCAGCACGTCCGCCAGCGGATCGTCGATGAAGAGGCCACCCAACGCCAGCACCGGCATGGTGGAGAAATCGCGCACGGTGAGGACAGCCGCGCCAGCCACGGTGGCGAGCGACAGCACGTAGGCGAGGTAGCGCTTGCTGTCGCCGACGGCGGCGTCGATCACCAGGATCAGCGAGACCATCGCCAGCACGAAAATCTCGGGTAGTGCGGGGGCGAATTGCGTGAGGAAGTCGCTCATCTGGGAACCTTAAGGCAGTTTGCTTTGGGCGACGTGCGCCAACAGGTCGACCACCGACACGTGCATGACGTCGGTGAACGGCTTGGGATACAGGCCCATGGCCAGCACGCAGACGACGAGCGCGCCGAGCAGCAGGATTTCGCGCGGGTTGATGTCGGTCAATTCCTCGACGCGCGGGTTGGTGACCTCGCCGAACACGACGCGCTTGTACATCCACAGCGTGTAGGCCGCGCCGAGGATCAGCGTGGTGGCGGCGACGAAGGCGAACCAGAAATTGACCTTCGCTGCGGCCATGATGACCATGAACTCGCCGACGAAGCCGCTGGTGGCGGGCAGGCCGGCGTTGGCCATGGCGAACAGCATGAAAAAGGCGGCGAACAGCGGCATCCTGTTGACCAAGCCGCCGTAGTCCTTGATCTGGCGCGAATGCAGGCGGTCGTACATGACGCCGATGCAGAGGAACAGCGCCGCCGAGACGAAGCCGTGCGAGATCATCTGCACCAGGCCGCCTTCGATCCCAAGCGGGCTGAACATGAAGAAGCCGAGGGTGACGAAGCCCATGTGCGCAATCGACGAATAGGCGATGAGCTTCTTCATGTCGGACTGCGCCAGCGCGACCAGGCCGATGTAGGCGACGGCGATCAGCGACAGGGCAATGACGAGCCAGGCGTATTCCGCACTGGCATCCGGCAGTATCGGCAGGATGAAACGCAAAAAACCGTAGGCGCCGACTTTCAATGTGACCGCCGCCAGCACCACCGAGCCGCCGGTGGGCGCCTCGACGTGGGCGTCGGGCAGCCAGGTGTGCACCGGCCACATTGGCACCTTGACGCCGAACGCGAGCAGGAAGGCGAAGAACATCAGCGTCTGCGCCGGCATGCCGAGCGTGGTGGCGTGCCAGGTCTGGATGTCGAAGCTGCCGCCCGACTGGAAATACAGATAAATCATCGACACCAGCATCAGCAGCGAACCGAGCAGGGTGTAGAGGAAGAACTTGAACGCGGCGTAGACGCGGTTCGGCCCACCCCACACGCCGACGATCAGGTACAGCGGAATCAACATGCCTTCGAAGAAGACATAGAACAGGATGCCGTCGAGCGAGGCGAATACCCCGTTGATGAGGCCGGACATGATGAGGAAGGCCGCCATGTACTGCGCGACCTTGTCCTGGATCACCTGCCAGCCGGCGATCACCACCAGCACGGTGATGAAGCTGTTCAGCAGGATCAACGGCATCGAGATGCCGTCGACGCCCAGGTGGTAGTGGATGTTGAACGCCGGAATCCAGGCCGCCAGTTCGACGAACTGCATCGCCGAGGTGCCGGTGTCGAAGCCGGTGACCAGCGGGATCGCGACAATGAATCCGAGCAGGGCGCCGGCCAGCGCGACCCAGCGGGCGAGCGCCGCATTGCGGTCGGAGCCGGTGGCGAGCACCGCCACCCCGGCCAGAATCGGGACCCAGATGACGAGAGAGAGGATCGACTGTCCGAACATGGGTATTGTTTTTTAGTTGAGCCGCGCGAACCAGGTCACCAGGGCGAATACCCCGATCAGCATGGCAAACGCGTAGTGGTAGATGTAGCCGGACTGGAAGGCCTTGGCCAAGCGCGACAGGCGATCGACCAGGTGTACCGTGCCGCCTACGAAAAAGCCATCGATCATCCCTTGGTCGCCACGCCGCCACAGGCTGGCGCCCAGCGCACGCGCCCCCTTGGCGAACACCCAGCTGTAGAGTTCGTCGAACCAGTATTTGTTGAGCAGCATCTGGTGCAGGAACTTGAAGCGCTGCGCAATGGCTGCGGGGATATCCGGACGCTTGAGATAGAAGAACGCCGCCAGCGCCACCCCCGCCACCGCCAGCCAGAACGGCAGCGTCATCACCGCGTGCAGCCCCATCGCCGCCGCGCCGTGGAAATGCAGGTTGAGTTCGTGCATCACCGGATGGCGGTCGGCGACGTAGATCGCGCTGCCGAAAAAGTCGCCGAACAGCATGGGCTCGATTGTCATGTAGCCAATCGCCAGCGAAGGCAGCGCCAGCGCGAGCAAGGGTCCAGTGATGACCCATGGGGTTTCGTGCGGCTTGCCACCGTGGTGCTCATCGTGGTGCTCATCGTGGTGCTCATCGTGGTGCGCGTCGGGCTCGTTGCCGTGGGTGTGCCCCTGATGGAAGCGCTCCTTGCCATGGAACACCAGGAAATACATGCGAAAGGAATAGAAGGCAGTGACAAACACGCCGATCAGCACGGCCCAGTAGGCGAGGTCGGCCACCGGCAGGTGCGACAGCTTGACCGCCTCGATGATGGATTCCTTGGAATAGAAGCCCGACAGGAAGGGGGTGCCGATCAGCGCCAGCGAACCGATCAGGGAGGTGACCCAGGTGATCGGCATGTACTTTTTCAGGCCGCCCATGTAGCGGATGTCCTGGTTGTGGTGCATGGCGATGATGACGCTGCCTGCGGCAAGGAACAGCAGCGCCTTGAAGAAGGCGTGCGTCATCAGGTGGAACACTGCGACCGAGTAGGCCGAGGCGCCGAGCGCGACCGTCATGTAGCCCAGCTGCGACAAGGTGGAATACGCCACCACGCGCTTGATATCGTTCTGCACGATACCAAGAAAGCCCATGAACAGCGCGGTGATCGCGCCGATCACCATGATGAAGGACAGCGCCACGTCGGACAGCTCGTAGAGCGGCGACATGCGCGCGACCATGAAGATGCCGGCGGTTACCATCGTTGCCGCGTGGATCAGCGCGGAAATCGGCGTCGGGCCTTCCATCGAATCGGGCAGCCAGACGTGCAGCGGGAACTGCGCCGATTTGCCCATTGCGCCGATGAACAGGAGGATGCCGATCACCGTCATCAGCATCCACGGCGCGTCGGGCCACAGCGTGATGGTTTCGTTGGCGAGCGACGGCGCCATGGCGAACACGGCGGCGTAGTCGAGCGAGCCGAAATGGGCGAGCACCAGGCCGATGCCGAGGATGAAGCCGAAGTCGCCCACGCGGTTGACCAGGAAGGCCTTGAGGTTGGCGTAGATCGCGGTCTCCCGTGTATACCAGAAGCCGATCAGCAGATACGACACCAGGCCGACCGCTTCCCAGCCGAAGAACAACTGCAGAAAGTTGTTGCTCATCACCAGCATGAGCATCGAGAAGGTGAACAGCGAGATGTAGCTGAAGAAGCGCTGGTAGCCCGGATCGTCCTGCATGTAGCCGATGGTGTAGATGTGCACCATCAGCGAGACGAAGGTGACGACCAGCATCATCATGACCGTCAGCGCATCGATCAGGAAACCGACCTCGAAACGCAGGTCGCCCAGCACCATCCAGGTGTAGACGGTGCCGTTGAAAGTGTGGCCGGCGAGCACGTCCTGAAACACCAGCACCGAGGCGATCAGTGACACTGCCACGCCGGCGATGGTGACGACATGGGCGCCGGTGCGGCCGACCAGCTTGCCGAACAGGCCAGCGACGATCGCGCCGAACAAGGGCGCAAGCGGCACGATCAGATAGAGCATCTGCATGTCCATCGTCATCAGCCTTTCAGATGGTCGAGGTCATCGACGTTGATGGTATGCAGGTTGCGGAACAGCACCACCAGGATCGCCAGGCCGATGGCGGATTCCGCCGCGGCAACGGTCAGGATGAAGAAGACGAAGATCTGGCCGTGGATGTCGCCCAGATAATGCGAAAACGCGATGAAGTTTATGTTCACCGCCAACAGCATCAGTTCGATCGCCATCAAGATGATGATCACGTTCTTGCGGTTTAGGAAAATACCCAGCACGCTGATGGCAAACAGGATGCCGCCCAGCACCAGGTAATGCGATAAGGAAATCATGCGCCGCCCTCCCCTGCGCCCGGTTTCTGCGTGGCTTTCATTTTGATGATGCGCAGCCGGTCATTGCGCTTGACCTTCACCTGCTCGGCGGGGTCGATGTACTTGCTGTCCTTGCGGCGGCGCAGCGTCAGGGCGATGGCGGCGACGATCGCCACCAGCAGGATCACCGCGGCCAGCTCGAACGCGTAGACGTAGTCGGAATACAGCAGCCGCCCAAGCTCCTTGGTGTTGCTGTAATCCGCCGGGTGCGGCTCGGGCGTGGCCATCACATCGAGCCCGAAGTGGCGGCTGCCGAGGATCAGTGCCATTTCGATCATCAGCAAGACCGAGACGAATCCCGCGATCGGCAGGTAATCCCAGAAGCCTTCGCGCAGTTTGTCCAGGTTGATGTCGAGCATCATCACCACGAACAGGAACAGCACCATCACCGCGCCGACATAGACCAGCACCAGGGTGATGGCGAGGAATTCGGCCTCCAGCAGTATCCACAGGCCGGCCGCGGTGAAGAATGCCAGCACCAGGAAAAGGGCTGCGTGCACCGGGTTGCGCGCGGTGATCACGCGCAGCCCGGCAAACACCAGGATAGCGGCGAAAAAATAGAAAATCGCGGTCGTATAGGTCATGTCTGTTGTGATCAAGGCTCGGCGTCAGCGGTACTTCGCGTCGGTCGCGCGGTCTTTCGCGATCTGTTCTTCGTAGCGGTCGCCGATGGCGAGCAGCATAGGCTTGGTGTAGTAGAGGTCGCCGCGTTTTTCGCCGTGGTATTCGAGGATGCGAGTTTCGACGATGGAATCGACCGGGCAGGATTCCTCGCAAAAGCCGCAGAAGATGCACTTGGTGAGATCGATGTCATAGCGTGTGGTGCGGCGGGTGCCGTCATCGCGCTTCTCCGACTCGATGGTGATGGCCAGCGCCGGGCACACTGCTTCGCACAGTTTGCAGGCGATGCAGCGCTCCTCGCCGTTGGGATAGCGGCGCAGCGCGTGCAGGCCGCGAAAGCGCGGCGACTGCGGCGTTTTCTCTTCGGGGAACTGCACCGTGATCTTGCGCGCGAACAGGTGCCGCCCGGTGAGCATCATGCCGCGCAGCAGCTCGATCAAAAGCAGGCTGCCGAAGAAATTCGTGATCCGTTTCATGGCGCGCTCAATGGAAGAGATAACCATACGGCGTCTGCATCATGCCGCCGACGACGACGATCCAGGCGATGGTAATGGGAATGAACACCTTCCAGCCCAGGCGCATGATCTGGTCGTAGCGATAACGCGGGAAGGTGGCGCGGAACCACAGGAACAGGAACAGCACGAAGCCGATCTTGAAGAACAGCCACACAATGCTGTCGGGCAGGAAGGGGACCGGAGACAGCCAGCCGCCGAGGAACAACAGGCTCGTCAACGTCGCCACCAGGATAATGTTGGCGTATTCGGCGAGGAAGAACACGGCAAACGCCATGCCGGAATATTCCACATGGAAACCGGCGACGATCTCAGATTCGCCCTCGGCGACATCGAATGGCGCGCGGTTGGTCTCGGCCACACCCGAGATCAGGTAGACGAGGAAGAGCGGGAACAGCGGCCAGAGATACCACTGGTGAGCCCCGCCCGACTGGCCCTGCACGATGTCGATCAGATTGAGGCTTTGCGCCGCCATCAGCACGCCGACCAGCGCGAAGCCCATGGCGATTTCATACGACACGATCTGCGCCGCCGAGCGCATCGCGCCAAGGAAAGCGTACTTCGAGTTGGACGCCCAGCCCGCGATGATCACGCCGTAGACGCCCATCGAGGTAATCGCCATCACATACAGCAGGCCGGCATTGATGTTGGCCAGCACCAGCGTGTCGGAGAACGGAATCACCGCCCATGCCGCCAGCGCCGGCGCGATGGCGAGGATGGGACCGAGAATGAACAGGCTCTTGTTGGCGCCGGCAGGAATGATGATTTCCTTCATCAGCAGCTTCAAGCCGTCGGCAATTGGCTGCAGCAGACCCAGGTAGCCCACGCGATTGGGGCCGATGCGCACCTGCATCCAGCCGATGACTTTGCGTTCCGCATAGGTCAGGTAGGCGACGCCCAGCATCAACGGCATCACCAGCGCCATGATCTTGATCAGCGTCCAGGCGACGGTTTGAATGGCGCTCCAGTCCATACCCACGCTCTCCATCAGACCGACTCCGCCGTGATCGGGCCGAACATCGGGCCCAGACCCGCGGTCAGCGGATGACCGCTGGGGATGCGCACGCAGGTATCGGGCAGCAGGTCGTCACGTTGCACCTTCAGGGTCAGCGCGCAAGCCGTCTGGCGCACCGAGACGCGGCCGTTTTCCGTGAGGCCCAGCTTCGCGATCAGGCGGCTGTGCATGCGCGCCACAGGCAATGCGGCATCCTGGGTCATCTGCAGCGAGGGGGAGCGGCGCACCACGGCGTCGGTCTGGTAAATCGGCACCTCGGCGACACGCTCCAGGCCTTCATGCGTCTGGGGCGGCGCCACCGTCACGCCGCTGACTTCATTATTTAGGAAGGCCTGCACGTTGCCTGTCGGGGTATCGCCGATCGCGTCGCGCAGCACGTCCTTCGAGTCGTTGTGATCGAAACCTGCCAGTCCCAGCAGGTTGCCCAGCACGCGCAGCACCTTCCACGCCGGGCGGGTTTCGCCGATCGGCTTGACCACGGCGCTGAAGCTCTGCACGCGGCCTTCGGTATTGATGAAGGTGCCCGAGGTTTCGGTCCACGGCGCAATCGGCAACAGCACGTCGGCGTAGTCGAGCGACTTGCCTTTATAGGGCGACATCACCACGACGAATTCGGCGGCATTGATGCTGGCCATCGACGACACCGGGTCGTGGGTATCGAGTTCGGCTTCGACTCCCAGCAGCAGGTAGGCACGCATGGGATTGGCCAGCATCTGCTGCGCGTTCAGCCCCTTGACGGCTGGCTGCCCGAGCGGGCCACAGCCCGGGATCGCGCCAACCGCCACCGCCCCGACGCTGTTGGCGGCCTCGCCCAGCACACCAAAACTCGCGCCGGCAAGCTTCGATACTTCCTGCGCCAGCGCGTGTATCTGTCCGTAGCTGGAATGATGCTGCGCCATGTTGCCGAGGAAGACCGCGCGGGTCTCACCGCCGGCGAGGCTCGCGGCCATCTTCCTCGCGGTGTCATCGACGACACCGTGTGCGGCAAGGACGGGCAGCGGCAGATTCTTCAGTTCGGCCAGCGCACGGCACACGCCGGCCAGCGCAGCGGCAAGCTGTGACGGCGCGACGATGCGCTTGGCATGCACCTTGCCGAGGAATTCGTCTTCCGCTGCGTTGATGAGGTTGAGTTCGCCGGACCAGCGAACCGACTCGCGGATGCGATGGGCCATCAACGGATGGTCCTTGCGCAGATTGGAACCCACCACCAGCATGCGGTTCAGGCGCGACATGTAGGTCACGGGCATCCCCAGCCAGAAGCCGCCATGCGCCTTGTCGTCGAGTGAAAAGTCCGACTGCCGCAGACGGTGGTCGACGTTGCCGCTGCCCATGCCACGCATCAGCTTCTGCAGCAGGAAGAGCTCTTCCGCCGGACGGTAGGGCGTCGACAGTGCACCAATCTGCTCGGCCGGAATGGCTTTCAATTTGTTAGCGACCAGCTCGAGCGCCGCCTGCCAGGTGGTTTCCACCCACTGGCCCTCGTGCTTGACCATCGGCTGGGTCAGGCGCTCGGCCGTGTTGAGGCCCTCATAGGAAAAGCGGTCGCGGTCGGCCAGCCAGCATTCGTTGACGTCCTCGTTCTCGCGCGGCAGCACACGCATGACCTTGTTGTCCTTGACGTGGACTTCAAGGTTGGAACCGAGGCTGTCGTGCGGGCTGATCGAGGGGCGGCGCGACAGCTCCCAGGTGCGAGCGGAGTAGCGGAAGGGCTTGCTGGTCAGCGCGCCGACCGGGCACAGGTCGATGACGTTGCCGGACAGTTCGGACGCCACCTGGTTTTCCAGGAACGGCATCACTTCGACATGCTCGCCGCGCCCGGCCATGCCGAGTTCCATCACGCCGGCGATTTCCTGGCCGAAGCGCACGCAACGGCTGCAGTGGATGCAGCGCGTCATGTCGGTGGCAATCAGCGGGCCGAGGTTTTTCTCGCGCACCACGCGCTTGATTTCCTGGTAGCGCGACGACGAGCCGCCGTAGCCCACCGCCAGATCCTGCAGGGTGCATTCGCCGCCCTGGTCGCAGATCGGGCAGTCGAGCGGATGGTTGATGAGCAGGAATTCCATCACGCTCTTCTGTGCATTGATCGCATATTCCGATCGGGTCTGCACCTTCATGCCGTCGGTGACCGGGGTGGCGCAGGCCGGCAGCGGCTTTGGCGCCTTTTCAACCTGCACCAGGCACATGCGGCAGTTGGCGGCGATCGACAGTTTCTTGTGATAACAGAAATGCGGGATCGCGATGCCGGCCTGATTCGCCGCGTCCATGATGGTGTCGCCGCTTTCGACCTGAAGCGTGCGGCCGTCGATTTCGATATTGAGCGTGGCCATCCTTACTGCTCCGTTCCGTCCATGCAGCGCTTGTGTTCGACGTGGTGCTCGAACTCGTGGCCAAAATGCTTGAGGAAGCTTTGCACCGGCATCGCTGCCGCGTCGCCCAGCGCGCAGATAGTGTGGCCGCCAATTCGCCCCGCCACACTGTTGAGCAGCTCCAGGTCTTCCGGCCTGCCCTGCCCGTGTTCAATGCGGTGGATGATGCGGTACATCCAGCCGGTCCCCTCGCGGCATGGCGTGCACTGGCCGCACGATTCCTCGTGGTAGAAATAGGATAAGCGCTCCAGCGCACGCACCATGCAGACGGTTTCGTCCATGACGATGACCGCGCCCGAGCCCAGCATCGAGCCCGCCTTGGCGATGGAGTCGAAGTCCATGGTGCAGTCCATCATGATGCCGGCCGGCAGTACCGGCGCCGACGAGCCGCCGGGAATCACGGCCTTCAATTGATGGCCTGTGCGTACCCCGCCCGCCATTTCCAGCAGCTCGGAGAACGGCGTGCCGAGCGGCACCTCGAAGTTGCCCGGCTTGTTGACGTGGCCCGACACCGAGAACAGCTTGGAACCGCCGTTGTTGGGTTTGCCCAGCTCAAGAAAGGCCTGGCCGCCGTGCTGCATGATCCAGGGCACGCTCGCCAGCGTCTCGGTATTGTTGATGGTCGTGGGCTTGCCATACAGGCCGAAGCTCGCCGGAAACGGTGGCTTGAAGCGCGGCTGGCCCTTTTTGCCTTCGATGGATTCGAGCAGCGCGGTTTCCTCGCCGCAGATATAGGCACCATAACCGGCATGCGCATGCAGCTGGAAGCAGAAGTCGGTGCCGAACAGCTTGTCGCCCAGGTAGCCGGCGTCACGCGCTTCCTTCAGCGCGGCCTCGAAGATCTGGTAGCAATCGAAAATCTCGCCGTGGATATAGTTGTAGCCGACGCGCGCGCCCAGCACGTAGCCGGCGATCGCCATGCCCTCAATCAGCTGGTGCGGGTTGTAGCGCAGGATGTCGCGATCCTTGAAGGTGCCCGGTTCGCCCTCGTCGCTGTTGCAGACGATGTACTTGTCGCCGGCGAACGCACGCGGCATGAAGCTCCACTTGAGGCCCGTAGGGAAGCCCGCGCCGCCGCGCCCGCGCAGCGCGCTGGTCTTGAGTTCGGCGATGATGTCGTCGCCGGACACCTGTTCGGTGATCACGCGGCGCAGCGCCTGATAGCCGCCGTTGGCAACATAGGTCGCGAGCGAACCCGGGTTGTCGAGTGCCTGCGTCCAGCTGCAGACGTGTGGGCTGGGCGTCAGCAGGCTCATTTCAGTTCGTCCAGCAATTCGTCCACTTTCTCGGGGGTGAGATGCGTGTGCATGGCATGGTTGTTGTGCAGGCACATCGGCGCATCGCCGCAGGCACCCATGCACTCGCCTTCCTTCAGCGTGTAGCGGCCGTCCTCGGTGGTTTCGCCGAAGCCGATGCCGAGCTTGTCCTTGAGGTGCGCGGCAATCTTGTTCGCCCCCATCAGTGCGCACGGCAGATTGGTGCACAGGGTGATCTTGTGCCGCCCCACCGGCTGGGTGTCGTACATGTTGTAAAAGGTGGCGACCTCATACGCGGCAATCGCGGGCATATCGAGATAGGCCGCAACGTATTCAACGGTCTCGGGCTTGAGCCAGCCTTTTTCCAGCTGCGCGATGCGCAGCGCGCCCATCACGGCGGACTGCTTTTGGTCGGCCGGGTATTTGGCGACTTCGGCGTCGATCAACGCGAGTGATTCTGCAGACAACATCAGCGGTCGATCTCCCCGAAAACAATATCCTGCGTGCCGATGATGGCGACGACGTCGGCAATCATGTGGCCACGGCTCATTTCGTCGAGCGCCGACAGATGTGCATAGCCCGGCGCGCGGATTTTCAGACGATAGGGTTTGTTGGCGCCGTCCGACACCAGATAAATGCCGAACTCGCCTTTGGGGTGTTCCACCCCGACATAGGCTTCGCCCGCCGGCACATGCATCCCTTCCGTGAAGAGCTTGAAGTGGTGGATCAACTCTTCCATGTTCTGCTTCATGTCGATCCGCGACGGCGGCGCGACCTTGTGGTTCTCGACGATGACCGGGCCCGGATGCTTGCGCAGCCAGTCGACGCACTGCTTGATGATGCGGTTGGACTGCCGCATTTCCTCGATGCGTACCAGGTAGCGGTCGTAGCAATCGCCATTGGTGCCCACCGGAATATCGAAATCCATGCGGTCGTAGACTTCATAAGGCTGCTTCTTGCGCAGGTCCCACTCGACGCCGGAGCCGCGCAGCATCGGGCCGGTGAAGCCCAGCGCCTTGGCGCGCTCGGGCGACACCACGCCGATGCCGACGGTGCGCTGCTTCCAGATGCGGTTGTCGGTCAGCAGCGTCTCGTATTCGTCGACATAGGTCGGGAAACGCTGGGTGAAATCCTCGATGAAGTCGAGCAGCGATCCCTGGCGGTTGGCGTTCATCGACTTCATGGTCGCTTCGTTGCGGGTGTGCTGCGCCGCATACTGCGGCATCGTGTCGGGTAGGTCGCGGTAAACGCCGCCGGGACGGTAGTAGGCCGCGTGCAGGCGCGCACCGGAGACCGCCTCGTAGCAGTCCATCAGGTCCTCACGCTCGCGGAAGGCATACAGGAAAACCGTCATCGCGCCGACGTCGAGCGCATGCGCACCCAGCCACAACAGGTGGTTGAGCACACGAGTGATTTCGTCGAACATCACACGGATGTATTGCGCGCGCTCGGGGACATCGATCTGCAGCAGCTTCTCGATCGCCATCACGTAGGCGTGCTCGTTGACCATCATCGACACGTAGTCAAGGCGGTCCATGTAGGGTACCGACTGCAGGTAGGTCTTATGCTCGGCCAGCTTCTCGGTGGCGCGATGCAACAGGCCGATGTGCGGGTCGGCGCGTTGGATCACCTCGCCGTCGAGCTCCAGCACCAGGCGCAGCACACCGTGTGCGGCTGGATGCTGCGGGCCGAAGTTCATCGTGTAGTTCCGGATTTCAGCCATCAGTGCGCATCCCCGTAGCTTTCGTCGCGCACGATGCGTGGCACGATTTCGCGCGGCTCGATCGACACCGGCTGGTAGATCACCCGCTGCTGGCTTGGGTCATAGCGCATCTCGACGTTGCCGGACAGAGGGAAATCCTTGCGAAACGGATGGCCGATGAAACCGTAATCGGTAAGAATTCGACGCAGGTCGGGGTGTCCCTCAAACACGATGCCATAGAGATCAAAGGCTTCGCGCTCATACCAGTTGGCGGATGGCCACAGGTCGACCACCGAGGCCACCACCGGCAGATCGTCGTCGGGGCAAAACACACGCACCCGCACGCGCTGGTTGCTCGATACCGACAGCAGGTGCACCACCACGGCAAAGCGGGCGCCGTTCCACGCCCCCTCGCCGCCGCTATCCGCACCGTATCCCGAGTAATCCATGCCGCACAGGTCGATCAGCTGGTCGAAGCGGCAATCGGGATGGTCGCGCAGCGCGAGCATCGCCGCCGCGTAATGCTGCGGCCGGAGGATCAGCGTCAGCTCATCCAGGCGGACAAACGACTGCTCCAACGCATCGCCAAGCACCGTTTCAAGAGACAAAGAGAGGGCTTCCACAGTCTGGGGCATGAGCAATCAGCGGGCGATGGTATTGGTGCGGCGGATCTTGTTCTGCAGCTGAATGATGCCGAACAACAGCGCCTCCGCCGTCGGAGGGCAACCGGGGACATAGATATCGACCGGCACGATGCGGTCGCAGCCGCGCACCACCGAATACGAATAATGGTAATAGCCGCCGCCGTTGGCGCAGGAACCCATGGAAATCACCCAGCGCGGCTCGGCCATTTGGTCGTAGACCTTGCGCAGTGCGGGCGCCATCTTGTTGCACAACGTGCCCGCCACGATCATCACGTCGGACTGCCGGGGACTCCCACGGAACACAATACCGAAGCGGTCGAGGTCGTAGCGCGAGGCGCCCGCCTGCATCATTTCCACCGCGCAGCACGCCAGACCAAAGGTCATCGGCCACATCGAGCCGGTGCGCATGTAGTTGATCAGTTGGTCGGCCTTGGTGGTGACGAAGCCCTGTTCGAGAACACCTTCGATGCTCATGACCGCATCCTCCCTGCAAGCATGACCAACGCACCAGGGTACAACATCCTTACTCCCATTCCAGCGCCCCCTTCATCCATTCGTAGATGAAGCCAACCACCAGGATACCAAGGAACACCATCATGGCCAGAAAACCTGCCAGGCCGATCTCCTCGAGCACAATGGCCCATGGAAAGAGAAACGCGATTTCCAGGTCGAACAGAATGAAAAGAATGGCTACCAGGTAGTAGCGCACATCGAACCTCATGCGCGCATCCTCGAATGCCTCGAAGCCGCATTCGTAAGGGGAGAGTTTTTCGCTATCGGGGCGCCTCGGCGCCAGCAGGCCCCCTGCAATGATGGGGACAATGCCAAAGGCCAGCCCGACCAGAACGAACAACAGAATGGGGAGGTAGTTCTCCAGCACCGGGATCCTCCGTTATGCCTGCTTCAGGCTATTGAGTAATTATGATCCAAGTCTATTAGCGGAGCGACTCGACTGATCAGGAAATTTGATGGTGCCGACGGCGAGACTCGAACTCGCACGACCTAGGTCACTACCCCCTCAAGATAGCGTGTCTACCAATTCCACCACGTCGGCCAAAGGGCTTTCGCCCCAATGTGTGCTGCTGGTTTACTGCGGAATATCACCCGCTTTCGAGCCGTTACCCTGGCCTGGAATTTGTGCGGGCGCGGCGGGCTGCGTCGCTGTCGCCGGTACCGATGTGCGATCCAGCACACTGGCGGCCGGCTTATGCTGCTGAAGCCCGAAATAGGCCAACCCAAGGCTGGTCAGGAAGAACAAGGTCGCCGCGATGGCGGTGCTGCGGCTCAGGAAATTGGCCGAACCAGTCGAGCCGAACAGGCTGCCGGACGAGCCGCCGCCAAACGCCGCCCCCATGTCTGCCCCCTTCCCATGCTGCAGCAGTACCAGCGCGATGACAGCGATGGCAACGATTACGTGAACGACCCAGAACAAGGTTTCCATATTTTGACTCTTACTTGGCTGCTGCCCGACAAATCGCGATGAACTCGTCAGCGACCAAAGAAGCACCGCCAATCAATCCGCCATCGATATCCGACTGAACCATCAATTCTGCCGCATTCGCAGCTTTTACGCTACCCCCATACTGGATCACCAACTGATCTGCCACGTCCGCATCGAGTGCCGCGATCTTGCCGCGGATGAAGGCATGGACTGCCTGCGCCTGCTCCTGTGATGCGGTTTTTCCAGTGCCGATCGCCCACACCGGCTCATACGCCACCACCGCCTTGGCCAGCGACACCACGCCGGCGGCGTTGATCACGGCATCGAGCTGGCGCGCGACAACCGCCTCCGTCACGCCCGATTCACGTTCGGCCAGCGATTCGCCGACGCATAGAATAGGCGTCAAACCCGCCGCCTGCGCAGCCAAATATTTCTTCGCCACCAGTTCGTCGGATTCGCCGTACAGACTCCGCCGCTCGGAATGCCCGACGATCACATAGGTGCAGCCGAAATCGAGCAGCATGGAGGCTGACACTTCGCCGGTGAACGCCCCTTTAGCCTGCTCGGATACGTTTTGCGCACCCCAGGTAATCGATGAACCGGCGAGCTCGGCCTGCGCCTGCGCCAGATAAGGAAAAGGCACGCATACCACCGCCTCGATACCGGCCAGAGCGGGTTTGAGTGCGGCCAGCAACGCGGCGTTTTCTGCCAGGCCGCCGTGCATTTTCCAGTTACCGGCTACGAGCTTTTTGCGCATGGGAGTCCGCCAAACAAAAGTGCGCGATGGTAAGCGCAACGCGCCCGCCGGTCAACCGACGGGCGCGTTGCGCGCATCGAAAAATCAGCCGAATCGGCCGGTGATGTAGTCTTCGGTCTGCTTCTTGACCGGCTGCATGAAGATCGTGCCGGTTTCGTTGAATTCGATGAGTTCGCCCAGGTACATGAACGCCGTGAAGTCGGAAATCCGCGCGGCCTGCTGCATGTTGTGGGTGACGATGGCAATGGTGTATTCGCTTTTCAGCTCGTTGATGAGTTCTTCGATCTTGGCGGTGGAAATCGGGT
Organism: Hydrogenophilales bacterium 16-64-40; assembly: GCA_002256995.1. Classification (GTDB taxonomy): domain Bacteria; phylum Pseudomonadota; class Gammaproteobacteria; order Burkholderiales; family Thiobacillaceae; genus Thiobacillus. The sequence goes on along the minus strand of NCGX01000004.1, from coordinate 55,553 downwards.
CCAGCGCCGAAGTCGGCTCGTCCAGCAGCACGATGTCAGGCTTGACTGCGACCGCGCGCGCGATGCACAAGCGCTGTTGCTGGCCACCGGAAAGCGACAGGCCGTTCTGCTGCAACTTGTCTTTCACCTCGCCCCACAGGGCGGCCTTCTTGAGCGCCCACTCCACGCGGTCGTCCATTGCGCTTTTCGGCATACGTTCGTACAGCCGCACCCCGAAGGCAATGTTCTCGTAGATCGTCATCGGAAACGGTGTCGGCTTCTGGAACACCATGCCGATTTTAGCGCGCACCAGGTTCACGTCCTGACTCTTGTCGAGCAGATTCTTGCCATGGAAAATGATCTCGCCTTCGGCGCGCTGTCCCGGATAGAGGTCATACATGCGATTGAAGGTGCGCAGCAAGGTGGATTTGCCACAACCGGATGGCCCGATGAAGGCCGTCACCTTTTTGTTGGCAACATCCAAGTTGACGTTGTTGAGGCCTTTGAAGTCGCCGTAAAAGAAATCCAGATTGCGGACCTGCAAGGCAGCATTTTCGCCGGTTGGCATGGCTTGATCGGGCATCAGAAGGTTCCGGAGAATTAACGTTTAACTTTGTTGCGAAAAACAATGCGCACACCGATGTTGACCGCCAGCACCAGCAGGGCAATCAACAGCGCCCCGCCCCAGGCCAGATTGACCCAGTTGTCATAGGGGCTCAACGCAAACTGGAAAATCACCACCGGCAGGTTACCCATCGGTTCGGACATATTGGTGCTGAAGAACTGGTTGTTCAGTGCGGTAAACAACAGCGGCGCGGTTTCGCCGGTAATGCGCGCCATCGCCAGCAGCACGCCGGTCACCACACCGGATTTCACCGCGCGCAACGTCACCTTGAGCGAGACCTGCCAGCGTGGCGCGCCCACCGCGAAGGCCGCTTCGCGCAGACTGGTCGGCACCAGCTTTAGCATGTTTTCGGTCGTGCGGACCACCACTGGAATGGCGATCAGCGACAAGGCAAGCGAGCCAGCCCAGCCGGAAAATCCGCCGGTGGTCACGACAAACAGGGCATAGACGAACAAGCCGATGACGATGGACGGCGCCGACAGCATGATGTCGGTCATGAAGCGGGTGAACGATGCAAACTTCGAGACGCGCCCGTACTCGGCAAGATAAATACCGGCCAGAATGCCAACGGGTGTCGAGATCAGCATGGAAAAAAACAGGATCAGACCGCTGCCGACGATGGCATTGCGCAGGCCGCCGCCTTCGGAACCCGGCGCTGGCGTGTCCTGGGTAAACAAATCCCAACTCAGCGCGGCAAACCCCTTGGAAAACAGCGTCCACAAAATCCACAGCAGCGCGATCAGCCCCAGGCTCATCGCCACCATCGACAGGGTAATGCCGATGCGGTTGATCCAGATGCGGCGGGTATACAAACTCATCATGATTTACAGCCCCTCGGAACCCATGCTGCGGCTGATCAGCCAGCGCGAAATCGCCAGCACGACAAAGGTGAGGATGAACAGCACTAGCCCTAGCGAGAACAGGGAAGCGATATGCAGCCCGGGATCCGCTTCGCCGAATTCGTTCGCCAGCGTCGAGGCAATCGAGGTGCCCGGCGCAAACAGACTGCCGTTGATGCGGTTGGCGTTGCCGATCACGAAGGTCACCGCCATGGTTTCACCCAGCGCCCGTCCCAGCCCAAGCATGATGCCGCCGATGACGCCGACGCGGGTATAGGGCAGCACGACATTGCGCACCACTTCCCAGTTCGTACAGCCGACAGCGTAGGCCGATTCCCTCAGTACGTCCGGCACCGTCTCGAACACGTCGCGCATGACAGAGGCGATAAAGGGAATCACCATTAGCGATAGCACGATGCTGGCAGTAAGAATGCCGACCCCGATGGGCGGGCCGGAGAACCAGCCACCGATCACAGGTACATCGCCCAGCAACGCCTGCAGAGGGGGCTGGATATAGTCGGCAAACAAGGGGGCGAAAACGAACAGACCCCAGATGCCGTAAACAATCGAGGGGATGCCTGCCAGCAATTCAATTGCGGTCCCCAGGGGGCGGCGCAACCACACCGGGCAGGTTTCGGTCAGGAACAGGGCGATGCCGAAGCTGATCGGCACCGCAATCAGCAGCGCCAGCACGGACGTCACCACGGTGCCGTAAATGGCAGCCAGCGCGCCGTACTCGTCATCGGGCACGCTCCAGATATTGGTCCACAGGAAGGATGGGCCGAACGCCTTGATACTGGGCCAGGCTTCGTAAGTGAGCGACACCAGAATCCCCACCAGTGCCGCCAGGACGACAAAGGCGAACAGCTGGGTGGTGTGGTGGAAAAATTTGTCCTGCAAGCGGAATGTCCTGACCTGCCTTGCATGCAGGTCCATTCCGGAGGTTACGCTGGGCTCACTCACGGTGGGGTGCCTATTGTTTCAATTGTTATCTGCGGGAGCACCCGCCGGAACAGGCAGATGCTTTCGTAGAAGGCCGAGGTCGGCACCGCCGCCCTCGGCATTGTTCACGCTGGCTCAACAAACGCTTACTTGATCTTAATCATCTCGGCCTCAACCATCTTCACGACGTTGGGCGGCAGCGCGACAAAGCCGAGATCGGCAGCCATGCCCTGACCGTTGTTCAAGGACCAGGTAAAGAAGTCAACGACGCCCTTCTGCTTGGCAGCATCGGTGCCCTTTTCATACGCCAGGATGTAGGTGGCGCTGGTGATGGGCCAGGCGTTCTTGTGCGGCTGGTCGAGCAGATCCGGCGCCATGCCCTTGACCTTGAAATTGGCACCGGCGGCCGCATCGGCGACCGACTGCTGGCTCGGCACGATATAGTTGCCGGCACGGTTCTTCAGCGCAACGAAGTTCATCTTGTTCTTCATCGCATCGGCGATGTCCACATAGCCGATCGCACCCTTGATCTTCTGCACGTTGGCCGCGACACCCGGGTTGCCCTTGCCGCCCACCGCGTTGGATGGCCAGTTCACCGTATTGCCCGCGCCGACCTCGCGCACGAAGGCCGCCGATTGCTTGGCCAGATAGTGGGTGAAAGCGTGGGTAGTGCCCGAACCGTCCGAACGATGCGACACGGTGATCGCCAGATTCGGCAGCTTGACGCCGGGATTCAGCCTGGCGATGGCCGGGTCGTTCCACTTGGTGATCGCGCCGCGGAAAATGTCGGCGCTCGTGACGCCGTCCAGCTTCAGCTTGCCGGATTCAACACCAGGAACGTTCATGACGATGGTCACGCCCCCCATCACGGTCGGAATCTGCACCAGTTTGGCTGCATCCAGATCGGCCTCCTTGACCGGCGCATCCGTGCCACCAAAATCGATGGTCCTGGCCTTGATCTGCTTGACGCCGCCTGAGGAGCCAATGCCCTGGTAATTGACCTTGTTGCCGGTCGCCGCCCGATAGGCTTCGGCCCACTTGGCATAAATGGCGTAGGGGAAGGTTGCACCCGCGCCCGTGATGTCAGCAGCCAGCGCGCTCACCGAAAAAGCCAGACCCAAGGCCGCAGCCATGGTGCCTTGAACCAGTTTGTTGAATATACGCATGCGAATCTCCGATAGTAGTAGTAGTTGACGCTGCCGCATGGCCGAGAGCGTCATACTAACGGGCGAATATTACAGATATATTTCAGGACGGGAAATCAGCCGGCAGCGGCTGTGGTTCTTACGACATCTGCTATCGTTTCAGCAGTGTGTCTGACCTGTTCTGCATCGCGTCCTTCCACCATCACGCGGATCAACGGCTCAGTTCCGGACGCACGCAGGACTACACGCCCATTGCCGTTCAAGGTCGCCTCGGCCTCCGCCACCGACGCACTGACCGCCGGCGCTGCGTCCACCTTGTAGCCTTTTGCCACCCGGACATTGATCATGACCTGGGGGTAAATGGCCAGATCGGCGGTCATTTCCTCCAGGGTTTCACCGCTCTCCCGCACCGCACGCATCACTTGCAGCGCCGAGACAATCCCGTCGCCGGTGGTGTGCTTGTCGAGGCACAGAATATGACCAGAGGTCTCGCCGCCGAGGGTCCAGCCGTTGGCGTACAGGCGTTCCAGCACATAGCGGTCGCCCACCTTGGCGCGCTCGAACGGGACATGAATGCGGTCGAGGGCGTGCTCCATGCCGAGATTGGTCATCAGGGTGCCGACCACCCCCCCCTTCATGTAGCCGGTCTGGATGCGGTGACGTGCGATGACGTAGACCAGTTGGTCGCCGTCGTAAATCCGTCCCTGGGCGTCGGCCATCATGAGACGGTCGCCGTCGCCGTCGAGCGAAATCCCAATATCCGCGCGATGCGAGCGCACCGCATCGGAAAGTGCCTTGGTATGGGTAGCGCCGCATTCGTCATTGATATTGAAACCATTCGGCTCATTTCCGATGGCCACCACCTCGGCACCCAGTTCGTGCAGCACGTGCGGGGCAATGTGGTAGGTGGCGCCGTTGGCGCAATCGACCACGATGCGCATCCCCCGCAAGTCGAGCTGATTGGGAAAGGTGCTTTTGCAGAACTCGATATAACGGGCCGCGGCATCCTCCATGCGTCGGGCGCGTCCCAGCTGGCGCGCCTCGACCGTCACGATCGGGTGGTCCAGCCGCGCCTCGATGGCTTCCTCCACGCTGTCGGGCAATTTCTGGCCGTTGGCCGAAAAGAACTTGATGCCGTTGTCCTCGAACGGATTGTGCGAGGCCGAGATCACCACCCCGGCCTGCAGGCGCAGTGCCCGCGTCAGGTACGCCACTGCCGGCGTCGGCATCGGCCCGGTCATCAGCACGTTCACCCCAGCGGCGGTGAGGCCGGCCTCCAACGCAGCTTCCAGCATGTAGCCGGAAATGCGGGTGTCCTTGCCGATCAGCACGGTCGGGTGTTGGTTCGGCGGCAGACTGCCACGGTCGGCCACCAGTACCTGCCCGGCAGCGTAGCCCAGGTGCATCACAAACTCGGGGGTGATCGGCGACTCGCCCACCCGGCCCCGCACGCCGTCGGTGCCGAAATATTTACGTCCCATCCTGTTGTTCCTCCACTGCATTCCAGATGGCCAGCGCATCACGCATGGCCGCTACATTGTGTACCCGGAGCAGGCGCGCGCCGCGCGCCACCGCCATCAAGTGCGCCGCCACCCCGGCAAACTCGCGCTCATCCACACCCCGCCCGGTCAGCGCGCCCAGCATGGATTTGCGCGACAGTCCGGCCAGCACCGGCAAACCCAATTCAGCCAGGCGATCCAGATGGCGCAGCAAGGCCAGGTTGTGCACCAGCGTCTTGCCAAAGCCGAAGCCGGGGTCGATCACCATCCGCTCGCGGCCGATTCCTGCGGCTTCGCAGGCCGCGACGCGGTCCTGCAAGAATTGCCCCACCTCTTCCACCACATCGGTATAGCTGGGCGCCTGCTGCATGCGCTGCGGCTCGCCCTGCATGTGCATCAGGCACACCGCCGCATCGGACGCCGCCGCCGTTTCCAGTGCGCCGGAGGCACGCAGGGCCATCACATCGTTCACCATGGCCGCGCCGGCGTCGAGCGCCGCCCGCATCACCGCGGGCTTCATCGTGTCGACCGACACCACGCAGCCGTGGCCAGCAAGCGCCTCGATCACCGGCAACACGCGACGAATTTCTTCGGCAGCCGGCACAGCTGCCGCGCCGGGACGGGTGGACTCGCCACCCACGTCGAGAATATCGGCGCCGGCTTCCTGCAACTTGAAGCCGTAGCGGATCGCCGCCTGCGCATCGTCCAGACGACCCCCATCCGAAAACGAATCGGGCGTGACATTGACGATGCCCATGATGAGGGGCCGTGCCAAGGAGAGGCGGTGCGTACCTGCGCGGAGAAAGGACATAAAAATAGAGGGGCCTAAGCCCCTCTATTGTAGTGCGTGAACCCGAATCCGCTTCAGGCTTCCTGCACCGGCTGGGTGGTCGGCGCCGGTGCACTCGGCTTGTCATCGCCGCCTGCGGGCGGCGGCGTGGTGGCGAGCGGCTTGGGCTGACGCACCGGACGCCCTGCCATGATGTCGCCGATCTGATCGGAATCGATGGTTTCGAATTCCAGCAACGCGGCCGTCATTGCTTCGACCTTGTCGCGGTTGTCCGTCAGGATTTTCTTCGCCACCGCGTATTGCTCGTCCAGAATGCGGCGAACTTCGGCGTCGATCTTCTGCATGGTGGCTTCGCTCACATTCTTGTGCGTAGTCACCGACCGCCCCAGGAACACTTCACCCTCGTTTTCGCCATAGACCATCGGGCCCAGGGCATCTGACATGCCGTAGCGCGTCACCATGTCGCGCGCGATGCTGGTGGCACGCTCGAAGTCGTTCGATGCGCCGGTCGAGATACTGCCGACGAAGATTTCCTCGGCCACCCGGCCGCCAAACAGCATGCTGATCTGCGACAGCATTTCATCCTTGTACAGGCTGAAGCGATCCATGGTGGGCAACGACATGGTCACGCCCAGGGCTCTGCCACGCGGGATCACGGTCACCTTGTGGACGGGATCACACCCCGGCAGGGACATGCCGACCACCGCATGGCCCGACTCGTGGTAAGCCGTTTTTTTCTTGTCCTCGGGCGTAATCACCATGGACTTGCGTTCGGCGCCCATGAGGATCTTGTCCTTGGCCTTCTCGAAATCGTCCATGTCGACCAGGCGCTTGTTGCCGCGGGCGGCAAACAGGGCGGCTTCGTTGATCAGGTTGGCCAGATCGGCGCCGGACATGCCAGGCGTGCCGCGCGCCAGGATATCGGCCCGCACGTCGGGCGCGACCGGCACCTTGCGCATGTGCACCAGAAGAATTTGCTCGCGGCCGCGAATGTCGGGCAAGCCCACCACCACCTGGCGGTCGAAACGGCCCGGGCGCAGCAGGGCCGGGTCGAGCACGTCGGGACGGTTGGTCGCGGCGATGACGATGACGCCTGCGGTCGCTTCGAAGCCATCCATTTCCACCAGCAACTGGTTCAGGGTCTGTTCGCGCTCGTCGTTGCCGCCGCCCAGGCCTGCGCCACGCTGGCGGCCGACCGCGTCGAGTTCGTCGATGAAGATGATGCAGGGCGAACTCTTTTTCGCCTGCTCGAACATGTCGCGCACCCGCGCGGCACCGACGCCGACGAACATTTCGACGAAATCCGAGCCGGAGATGCTGAAGAACGGCACCTTGGCTTCGCCCGCAATCGAACGCGCCAGCAGGGTTTTACCGGTGCCAGGGGGGCCGACCATCAGCACACCGCGCGGAATATGGCCACCCAATTTCTGGAACCGGGTCGGATCTTTCAGAAAATCCACCAGTTCGGCCACGTCTTCCTTGGCCTCGTCGCAACCCGCCACGTCGGCAAAGGTCACCGGATTGGCATTTTCGTCAAGCAGGCGTGCCCGGCTCTTGCCGAACGAGAACGCGCCGCCCTTGCCGCCCCCCTGCATCTGGCGCATGAAGAAGATCCAGACGCCGATCAGCAACAGCATGGGGAACCAGGAAATCAGCAGGCTCATCAGGAACGAGGGCTGCTCTTCCGGCTTGGCTTCGATCGAGACGTTGTTTTTCAGCAGGTCGGACACCATCCACGGATCGCTCGGCGCATAGCTGGTGAAGCGCTGTCCATCGCTGCGCTCGCCCTTCAGCACGTTGCCCTCGATCACCACCTTGGTGATCTGCTGCTGCCGCACCTCTTCGATGAACTGCGAATAGGGCATCTGCGTCTGCGCGGTGCGCTGCGCGCCGAACTGGTTGAAGACCGTCATCAGGACGACGGCGATGATCAGCCAGACAGCGATGTTTTTCGACAAATTGTTCACTCTTGCTCCTTGGTGCCGCACATTTGATTCAAGCGCAGCACGTTAAATCCCAGCGCAGCACATTTAGACTCATTCTAATCCTACTCTTGTTGGCTTGTCACGGCAGTTTCCGCTGCCGCAGCCCTTGCCGCTACGGGGCGACGCCCCAGCAAATACACTTCGGCACTGCGATCGCGCGAGGCATCGGGCTTGCGGATCTGCACCTGCTCGAATGCTTGCCGCATCTGCGCCCGAAAATCCTCAAAGCCGACGCCTTGAAATACTTTGACGAGAAAAGCGCCGTCTGGTTTCAACCAGTTCACAGAAAATTCGAGCGCCAACTCGCATAATTCATATTGTCGCGCCTGGTCTGACAGCATTACCCCACTAATATTGGGCGCCATATCGCTTAATACAAGGTCAACCCGTCCGTTTTGCAACTTTTCCTCGAGCCAGGCCAGTGCCGCCGGCTCGGTGAAGTCGCCTTCCAGGCTGTCGACGCCGGGTATGGGCGCCATCGGCAGCAGGTCGATCGCCAGCACCCTGCCCTGCCGCTTCATTTTCTCCACCGCCACCTGGCACCAGCTGCCGGGGGCCGCGCCCAGATCCACCACCGTCATGCTGGGGCGCAACAGATGGTCGCGCTTATCGATTTCCAGCAATTTATAAGCGGCGCGCGAGCGATAGCCGTCCTGCTGCGCTTTTTTGACGTAGGGATCGGTCACGTGTTCGTGCATCCAGGCACTGCCTGATTTGGTTCGCTTCGGTTTCTGCGCCATATCGTGTTTCAGCTACAATCCGCGCTCGGAATTAAGGAAGACGCATGAAATCACTCACGCCCGCACAACGGCAATACTTGAAGGGACTGGCACACACGCGCCAGCCGGTGGTCATGATCGGCAACCAGGGGTTGACGGCTGCCGTGTTGAAGGAGATCGACCTGGCGCTGAGCGCGCATGAACTGATCAAGGTCAAGGCTGCCAGCAACGAGCCGGACGCGCGCCGTGCCTGGCTGGATGAAATCTGCGCCGCCACGGGCGCGGCGTCGGTGCAGCAAATCGGCAAGGTGTTGGTGATTTATCGCGCTGCCGCCAAGCCCGTCATCGTCCTGCCGGGCTGAATGTCGCCTGATGGGGCTTATCGCGCCAGTCCCGAACGCCACACCAGCAACAAGCCCAGCGCGCTCTGGATCAGGTAGAGGATGCTCGAAACACCGTGCCAATGGCGGAAGCGGTCGGCAAACACGCTTTGCATCACCGCCAGCGGCATGGCCTGATCTTTCAGGCTCTGCATGATGGGCTGGATGCCGAAGAGGCCGATCAGGACCAGGGCCAGCATGACCACCACCGTCCAGAAAAACAGCGTTTTCAGCGCCGCGGCGCCGTCACGCGCAATACGATAAATCAGCAGATAACTCGCTGCAGCGATGCCGATCCACGCCATCACCTCGAACAGCTTGCCGGCCAGCATCCCGGCCAGTTGCTTGTCGCCCAGGTTGGCAAACAGTACGGGCGCGGCGACATAACCGATCGCCCAGATGCCGCCGATCCACAGCACCAGCATCGTCCCGGCAAGGCCGTCCCAGAAACGCCGCATTATTTGTATTGAACGTCCAGCACTTCGTATTGGCGCACGCCGCCAGGGGCCTGAACGTCCACGCTGTCGCCGGCATGCTTGCCGATCAGCGCGCGCGCGATTGGCGACGACACGGAAATCATGCCCTGCTTGATATCGGCCTCGTCGTCGCCGACGATCTGATAGGTCACGGACTCACCCGATTCGAGATCTTCCAACTCGACCGTGGCGCCGAAAACGATGCGGCCATCCACATCCAGCGTCTTGGGATCGATGATCTGCGCGTTGGAAAGCTTGCCCTCGAGATCGGCAATGCGGCCTTCGATGAAGCCCTGCTTTTCCTTGGCGGCGTCGTATTCTGCGTTTTCCGACAGGTCACCCTGCGCGCGCGCCTCGGCAATCGCCTGGATGACAGCGGGGCGTTCCACGCTCTTCAGTTTCTGCAACTCGGCGCGCATCTTTTCTGCGCCCACGACGGTGATGGGGAATTTGCTCACTAGCCTGCCTTTACAGATCAGTGCAGCCGCTGGTGCAGCGACTGCAGGGAATATACTTTTAACGAATCGCCGTGCTGCATGCCCATGCAGGCGGCATGGGCGCCGGCCAGGGTGGTGAAATACACCACCCGCCGCGCCAGCGCCTCGGCGCGGATGGCGTAGGAATCCTTCACCGCTTTCTTGTCTTCGACCACGTTGACGATAAAGTCGATGTCGCCGTTCTTGATCATGTCGACGATGTGTGGGCGGCCTTCCTTGACCTTGTTGACCACGGCCACCGGTATGCCTGCCGACTCGATCGCCTGCGCGGTGCCGCGGGTGGCGACCAGGCTGAAGCCGAGATCGAGCAGGGCCTGCGCCACCTCGACAATGGCGTCACGATCGCCCGAACGCACGCTGACAAAGGCGCGCCCGCCCGGCTTCGGCAGTTCGGAACTCGACGCCAGCTGCGACTTGACGAAGGCTTCGCCGAAGTTGTCGCCCACGCCCATGACCTCGCCGGTCGATTTCATTTCCGGACCGAGGATGGTATCGACGCCGGGAAACTTGCGGAACGGGAACACCGCTTCCTTGACCGAGAAATACGGCGGGATGATCTCTTTTTCGAACGCCTGCGACTTCAGCGAGATGCCCGCCATGGCGCGAGCAGCGATTTTCGCCAGCGGCGCGCCGATCGCCTTGGACACGAACGGCACGGTGCGCGACGCGCGCGGGTTCACTTCCAGCACGTACACGGTGTCGCCCTGGATCGCAAACTGCACGTTCATCAGCCCGACCACTTTCAGTGCCTTCGCCATCGCCACCGTCTGACGACGCATCTCGTCCAGCACATCCTGCGACAAGCTGTAGGGCGGCAGCGAACACGCCGAATCGCCCGAATGCACGCCGGCCTGCTCGATGTGCTGCATGATGCCGCCGATCACCACCTGCTCGCCGTCGGAGAGCGCGTCGACATCGACCTCGATCGCGTCGTTTAGGAAGCGGTCGAGCAGCACCGGCGACTTGTTCGACACCTTCACCGCCTCGGTCATGTAGCGCCGCAAGTCGGCTTCCTCGCGCACGATTTCCATCGCGCGACCGCCCAAAACGTAAGACGGGCGCACCACCAGCGGATAGCCGATTTCCTCGGCCATGCGGATGGCACTCTCGGGATTGCGCGCGGTACGGTTGGGCGGCTGCTTCAGACCAAGGTCATGCAGCATCTGCTGGAAGCGCTCGCGGTCTTCGGCCGCATCGATCATGTCGGGGCTGGTGCCGATGATGGGCACGCCATTGCGTTCCAGATCGCGCGCCAGTTTCAGCGGCGTCTGCCCGCCGTATTGCACGATCACGCCCCAGGGCTTCTCGATGCGCACGATCTCCAGCACGTCTTCCAGCGTCAGCGGCTCGAAATACAGGCGGTCGGAGGTGTCGTAATCGGTGGAGACGGTTTCCGGATTGCAGTTGACCATGATGGTCTCGAAGCCGTTTTCGCGCAGTGCCAGCGCGGCATGCACGCAGCAGTAGTCGAACTCGATGCCCTGCCCGATACGGTTCGGCCCACCACCCAGCACCATGATCTTCTTGGCGTCGGTCGGATGCGACTCGCACTCTTCCTCGTAGGTCGAGTACATGTAGGCGGTTTGCGTGGAAAACTCGGCCGCGCAGGTGTCGACCCGCTTGTAGACTGGGTGCAGCGCCAGTTCAGTACGGCGCGCACGCACCGCATGCTGGTCGGTGTTTAAAAGCTTGGCCAGGCGGCGGTCGGCAAAGCCGGCGCGCTTCAACTGGCGCAGTTCGTCGCGCCCGAGGTCGATCAAGGCACGCCCGGCCAGCGAGGTTTCCAACTCGATCAGGCCCTGAATCTGGTCGAGGAACCACGGGTCGATTTTCGACAGCGCGTGGATTTCCTGCATGCTCATGCCGGTGCGGAATGCATCGCCGACAAACCAGATGCGATCGGGACCGGGCGACATCAGCTCGGCCTCGATTTCTTCCTGGTCGGTAGTTTTTGGATCGAGGCCGTCGGCGCCGACTTCCAGCCCCCGCAGCGCTTTCTGCAGCGATTCCTGGAAGGTTCGGCCGATCGCCATCACCTCGCCCACCGACTTCATCTGTGTGGTCAGGCGGTCGTCGGCCTGCGGGAATTTCTCGAAGGCGAAACGCGGGATCTTGGTCACCACATAGTCGATCGACGGCTCGAACGAAGCCGGGGTCGCGCCGCCGGTGATGTCGTTCTGCAATTCGTCGAGGGTGTAGCCGACCGCCAGCTTGGCCGCCACCTTGGCGATCGGAAAGCCGGTCGCCTTGGAGGCCAGCGCGGAAGAACGCGACACCCGCGGGTTCATCTCGATCACCACCATGCGCCCGTCTTCCGGGTTGATGGAGAACTGCACGTTGGAGCCGCCCGTTTCCACACCGATCTCGCGCAGCACGGCCAGCGAGGCGTTGCGCATGATCTGGTATTCCTTGTCGGTCAGCGTCTGCGCCGGCGCTACGGTGATCGAGTCGCCGGTGTGCACGCCCATCGGATCGAAGTTCTCAATCGAGCAGATGATGATGCAGTTGTCCTTGCGGTCGCGCACCACCTCCATCTCGTATTCTTTCCAGCCGAGCAGCGATTCCTCGATCAACAACTCGTGCGTCGGCGAGGCTTCCAGGCCGCGCTCGCAGATGGCGACGAATTCATCGCGGTTGTAGGCGATGCCGCCGCCCGATCCGCCCATGGTGAACGAGGGCCGGATGATCGACGGGAAACCCAGCGCCGCCTGCACCTGCAGCGCTTCTTCCAGGCTGTGGGCGATCGACGAACGCGCGGAACCCAATCCGATCTTGGTCATCGCCACCTTGAATTTTTCGCGGTCTTCCGCCTTGTCGATCGCCTCCTTCGACGCGCCGATCATCTCGACGCCGTATTTTTCCAGCACGCCGTGCTTGGCCAGATCGAGCGCGCAGTTCAGCGCGGTCTGTCCGCCCATGGTCGGCAAGAGCGCATCGGGACGCTCTTTCCCGATGATCTTCTCGACCACCTGCCAGGAAATCGGCTCGATGTAGGTGACGTCGGCCATGTCCGGGTCGGTCATGATCGTCGCCGGATTGCTGTTGACGAGGATGACCTTGTAGCCTTCCTCGCGCAACGCCTTGCACGCCTGCGCGCCGGAATAGTCGAATTCGCACGCCTGCCCGATGACGATGGGGCCGGCGCCGATGATGAGGATGCTTTTTAGGTCAGTGCGCTTGGGCATGGTCGGCCATCAACTTGATAAATCGGTCGAACAAATAGCTCACGTCGTGCGGGCCGGGGCTCGCTTCCGGGTGGCCCTGGAAGCTGAATGCGGGGGCATCGGTGCGCGCAATCCCTTGCAGCGAGCCGTCGAACAGCGAGACATGGGTGCTGCGTAGGTTGGCGGGCAGCGTCGCCGGATCCACCGCGAAGCCGTGGTTCTGGCTGGTGATCGCCACCCGTCCGCTGTCGAGGTCCTTGACCGGATGGTTGGCGCCGTGGTGGCCGAACTTCATCTTCACGGTCTTGGCGCCCGAGGCAAGCGCCAGCAACTGATGACCGAGGCAGATACCGAAGGTCGGCACGCCTGCGGCGACCAGTTCGGCAATCGCCTCAATCGCGTAATCGCACGGCTCCGGGTCGCCGGGGCCGTTGGAGAGGAAAATGCCGTCCGGCTTCAGCGCCATCGCCTCGGCCGCGGTGGCCGTGGCCGGCAGCACGGTCAACCGACAGCCGCGCTCGGCCAGCATGCGCAGGATGTTGCGCTTGACGCCGTAATCGAAGGCCACCACATGGAAACGCGGCTCGGTCTGCTGGCCATAGCCACGCCCCAGCTTCCATTCGGTCTCGCTCCACTCGTAGGATGTCGTTGCCGTCACCACTTTGGCCAGGTCCATGCCGGCCAGGCCCGGGAAGGCGCGCGCGGCTTCGAGGGCCTGGGCCTCATCCGCCGTGCCGGCCATGATGCAGCCGCTCTGTGCGCCCTTCTCCCGCAGGATGCGCGTCAGCCGCCGGGTGTCGATGTCGGCGATCGCCACGATGTTCTGGCGCTTGAGATAGTCGGTCAGCGAAGACCCGGCGCGAAAATTTGAATACAAGCGCGGCACGTCGCGCACCACCAGGCCGGCCGCGTGGATGCGCTCCGCCTCGACGTCTTCGCGGTTGATACCGGTGTTACCGATGTGGGGGTAGGTCAGCGTCACGATCTGCCGCGAATACGAGGGATCAGTGAGGATTTCCTGATAACCGGTCATTGCTGTATTGAACACCACCTCACCGGTCGTGATACCGTCGGCGCCGATGGATAGGCCGCGAAACACCGAACCGTCAGCTAAAACAAGGATGGCGGGCTGGGCACGTGACAAGGAAGACTCCGGAAAGCAGTAAGCGGATGCAGGTGACAAAATTCAGGCGAGCCGCTTGCGCGAACCCGCCTGAACTTGAATTAAATAATTATAGCCGAACTGGCGCCCGGCTTCAATGCTCGGCGACGCTTGAACGGGCTGTTCCCCGGCCGGATCAGGGCTGGAGATGATCCAGCGCGCCGTCCATATCGAGTTCGGTCAGCTCGGTGAAACCGCCGATGCAGGTGCCGTCGACAACGATCTGCGGCACCGTGCGCGCGCCGTTGGTGACGACCGCGAATTCCTTCATCGCCTCGCGGTCGAGATCGATGCGGACTTCGTCGTAGCCGATGCCGCGCTTGTCGAGAAAGGCCTTGGCCTTGACGCAGATAGGGCAGGTGCCGGTGCTGTAGACCTTGACGGCGTTCATGGAGTTTTCCTGTTTCAAGCGGTTAATTCAGATAGTTATTTCAGACCCAGCACGTCGCGCATGTCGTACAGGCCCGGCGCGCGGCCCTGCAGCCACTTGGCGGCGCGCAGCGCGCCCTGGGCGAAGGTGGCGCGGCTGCTGGCCTTGTGGGTGAGTTCGACGCGCTCGCCGATGCCGGCGAACAAGAGCGTGTGGTCGCCGACGATATCGCCGCCGCGCACGGTGGCAAAGCCGATGGCCTTGGGGTCGCGCTCGCCGGTGACGCCTTCGCGCCCGTATACCGCGCAGCTGGCCAGATCGCGGCCGATGGCGCGGGCGACGGCCTGCCCCAGGCCCAGCGCGGTGCCCGAGGGGGCATCGACCTTGTGGCGGTGATGCGCCTCGATGATCTCGATGTCGTAGCCGTCGTCGAGCACCTGCGCGGCGAGTTCGGCCAGCTTCATCAACAGGTTCACCCCCACGCTCATGTTGGGTGCGAACACGATCGGGATCCGCTGCGCCGCGGCTGCAATGCGCGCGCGGCCGGCCTCGTCGAAGCCGGTCGTGCCGATCACCAGCGGCACGCCGGCCGCCATGCAGGCATCGAGATAAGCGAAGGTGGCTTCGGAGCGGGTGAAATCGATCAAGGCGTGCGCGCCCTGCAGGGCGGCGGCGGGCTGGTCGGTCACGTTCACCCCGCTGGCGGCCCCCCAGGCGGCGCCTGCGTCCTGCCCCACCAGCGGGCTGCCGGGGCGATCAATGGCAGCATGCAGTGCGCAAGCGGCATCGGCCGCCACCGCTTCGAGCAGCGTGCGCCCCATGCGGCCGGACACGCCGGCAATCGCGGTCTGCACGATCAAGGCTGAACGTCCTGCGGCGGCGACTGGGCCGGGCTTGCAGCCGGCGGCACATCGCCTTCCATGCGCACCAGCGTGTCGCCCTCAAAAAACAGCGAGATGCGCTTTTGCTCGGCGAGCCGGCCCGCCTTGTAATACAGGTACACGTAATCCCAGCGATCGCTGCGGAACGGGTCGACCACCAGCGGCGTGCCCAGCAGAAATCGGACTTGCGAACGGCTGAGGCCGGGCTTCAGGCGGGCGATATTTTCCTGATCGAGCGCATTGCCCTGCTGCACATCAATGCGGTGGGGGCCGATGCTGGAGCAGCCGGCGGCCAGGCTCAAAAACAGAATGGAAATCAGGAAATGACGCATAGCCAGGAAACCGGGAGGTTGGGGCGGTTGAAAAAAACGTATCATAACGTATTCCCGTTCTCGTTCTGGAGACCCCATTGAGCCATCCGTCCGATCTCAAGAGCATCGGTCTCAAAGCCACGCTGCCGCGCCTGAAAATTCTTGAATTGTTCGAGCAGAGCCACAAGCGGCACATGACCGCCGAAGAGGTGTACCGGCTGCTGTCCGACGAAGGCCAGGATATCGGTCTGGCCACGGTCTACCGCGTGCTGACCCAGTTCGAGCAGGCCGGGCTGTTGATCCGCCACCACTTCGACAGCGACAAGGCGGTGTTCGAACTCAACCAGGGCGAGCACCACGACCATCTGGTCTGCCTGCAATGCGGCAAGGTCGAGGAGTTCTTCGACGCCGAGATCGAAAAGCGCCAGACCCGCATCGCCAAGGAGCGCGGATTTTCCATCCACGACCACTCGCTGCATATCTACGCCGACTGCATCAAGGAAAACTGCCCCAACCGCAAGCCGGGCGACAACCGTCACCGCGCATAGGCCCGCACTGCCGCACACAGTTCGGCCACGCCCTCGATCAGACGCGGCGTGGGCCGATGCAGCAAATCCGCATTCACCCGCACAAATGCCTGGTTTTTCACCGCCGGCAGGCCTGCAAAGCGCTGCCACTGGCGGCGCATGTCGGGCGCGTCGCTGCCGCTCACGATCAGTTCCGGCGCGCGCTGCAGCACCGACTCGCGCGACACCACCGGCGAAGCCGCGACGAGGTCGGCAAACACATTGCGCGCGCCGCACAGCGCCAGCGCATCGCTGATCCAGTGCGTGCCGCCCACCGTCATCAGCGGGCGATCCCATACCTGATAGAACACGCTCAGTGGCGGTTTCTGCCCGCCTCGTACCCGCAGCGCGTCCAGCCGCGCGGAATACGCCCGCGCCGCCGCCGCGCCTTCGTCCGCATGACCGCTCGCCTGCCCGACCAGGCGCAGCAGGCGCGCCACGTCGTCGAGCCGGGCGGCCCGCGTGTGCAGCACGGGAAACCCCAGTTTCTTCAGGCCGTGGATGTCCGCGGCCCGGTTGCCGCCGACCCAGACGACGACCAGATCCGGTTTCAGCGCCAGGATGCGCTCGAAATTGATGCGGCTGTAGTCGCCCACGCGCGGCAGCGCCTGCGCCGCCTTCGGGTAATCGCTGGCGCTGTCTGCGCCCACCAGCTGCGCCCCGGCGCCGACGGCGAACAGCAGTTCGGTGAGATGCGGCGTCAGCGAAATGATGCGCTGCGGCGGCTGGACGAATTCGAGGGCTTGCCCGGCGTCGTCGACCACGCGGATGGCGGCGGCTTGCACCGGCAATGCCAGCAGCAGGCACAGCCAGAGAACGAGACGGCGGATCACCGATCGACGCGCGAACTGCCGTGGAAGATCAGGCTCGCGCGGCCGGACTCGAAGCGCAGGCGCGTGAGCGATGCGGTCGCGACCTCAATCCGGTAAGCGTGTTCCAGCGGAATGTGCAGCGCCCACGCCAGCGCCATGCGCATCACGCCGGCGTGCCCCACCAGCAGCACATGCTGGCTGGCGTATTGCGCCAGCAGGTCTTCCAGTGCGGTGGCCACCCGCGCATGAAAATCGGCCAGCGGCTCGGCGCCGGCCGGCCGCGCATTGACCGGGTCGGCCTTGAAGCGCGCCAGCGTGCCGGGCGCATCCTGCTCGATCTCGGCGGCCGCCTTGCCCTCCCATTCGCCGAAGCCGACCTCCTTCAGGCGCGCATCCAGCGCCAGCGGCAAGCCATGGCGGTCAGCCAGCGTCTCGGCAAACGCGCGGCAGCGCAGCAGCGGCGACGAAACAATGTGCGTCCACGGCACCGTGTCACCGATTGCCGCGTGCATCTGCGCCCAGCCTCGTTCAGACAGCGGATCGTCGACCTGACCGCGATAGCGGCGTCCGCCGACGGGCTCGCCGTGGCGCATCAGGTCAACGGTTGTGGTCACGCCAGCACCACCAGGTTGTCGCGGTGGATCAGTTCCGGCTCGTCCATGTAGCCGAGCGCCGCCTCGATCGCGCTGCTCGGCTTGCCGGCGATGCGGCGTGCTTCGCTTGCGCTGTAATTGATGAGGCCCCGTGCGATTTCGCTGCCGTCGGTGTCGACCACCGCCACCACTTCGCCGCGCGCGAATTCGCCAAGCACGCCCTTGACGCCGACCGGCAGCAGGCTCTTGCCGTCCTCGCGCAAGGCGCGCACCGCGCCGTCGTCGAGCACCACGCTGCCGCGCAGCTGCAGGTGGTCGGCCAGCCACTGCCGGCGCGCGTCGAGCGGCGCCTGACGCGCCACCAACTGGCTGCCGATCGCCTCTCCAGCGGCCAGCCGCAGCAGCACGTTCTCCTCGCGTCCGCTGCAAATCACCGTATGCGCGCCGCTCCTTGCCGCGCGCCTGGCGGCGAGTATCTTGGTCAGCATGCCGCCGGTGCCGACGCTGCTGCCCGCCCCGCCCGCCATGCGCTCGAGATCGGGGTCGCCGGCGTGGGCGTCCATCACCAGCGTGGCGTCGGGCACCTTGCGCGGGTCGGCGGTGTACAAGCCCGGCTGGTCGGTGAGGATGATCAGGCAGTCTGCCTCGATCAGGTTGGTCACCAGCGCGCCCAGCGTATCGTTGTCGCCGAGGCGGATTTCGTCGGTGGCGACCGTGTCGTTTTCGTTGATGATCGGGACGACGTTCAATCCAAGCAGCGTGCGCAGGGTGGTCCGCGCATTCAGATAGCGGGTGCGGTCGGCCAGGTCCTCGTGGGTGAGCAGCACCTGCGCGGCATGCAGGTCATGGCTGCGGAAAATCGACTCGTAGGCCTGCACCAGGCCCATCTGCCCCACGGCGGCGGCGGCCTGCAGTTCGTTGATCGCTTTCGGGCGCTTTTTCCAGCCCAGCCGTGCGATGCCTTCGGCAATCGCGCCGGAGGACACCAGCACGACTTCCCTGCCCTGCGCGGTCAGCGCGGCAATCTGTCCGGCCCAGCACGACAGCGCGGCGTGATCGAGCCCGCGCCCTTCGGCGGTGACCAGGCTGGAGCCGACCTTGACGACAATGCGCCGGGCGTGTCGTACCACGGAATGCATCAGTACGCGGCGCGCTGCAGGTTGCGCACGGCCTCTTTGGCGTCCTTGACATGAATACCGCCGGGACAAAAATGATCCTCGAACAGCGCCTTGTGGTGCGACAGCAGCGAGCGGAATTTGATGCCTTCCCACCCGGCGTTGCGCGCCTTCGACCAGGTGCCATCGGGCTGGCCGTAGGCATACAGGCGGCGCTCGCCGGTGGCGCAACGCATGCCCTCGAAGGACACGTTCTTCGCCCCGCCAGCCGCTTCGATCACCACGCTGTAGCGCACCACCTTGTCCTCGCCGACGCTGATCGATGTCGTGTCGACGAAATGCCGGTTGCGCGTGGCCGATGACACGTTGAACTCGACCAGGTTTTCAGGCTTGGGATAGGGCGGCAACTGGGCGGACAGCTCCACCCAGGGCTTGTCGCTTTCGAACTCGAAATCAAATTGTCCCCATTCGGCATAGGCGTTCAGGGGCAGGATCAGCAGCAAGGCGGAGAGGATTTTCATCCCGCCATTTTATGGGTTCGGGTGGGCGATGTCTGCAGGAATATGGACGCGGGCGTCGCTTTCTGCAGTCTACTTTCGCTCCGAATAGATCGGCAGCGTGATGCGCAGCGCCATGGCAGCCAGACGAACGCCGAGGACGGTCGCCATCCCGGCCCAGGCCGCAATCACCGGCGACACCCCCAGTGTCTGCAGGCCGATCAGCAGCAGGGCGCCCATCCAGGCGGCCGACGCATAGAGCTCACCGCGCACGAACACCAGCGGCACCTCATTGCACAGCACGTCGCGCAGCACGCCGCCGACGACGCCGGTGATCACGCCGAGCAGGCTGGCCACGAGCCAGGGCGCGTGCCACACCAGGGCAATCTGGGTGCCGACAATGGTGAACAGGGCGAGGCCGAGCGCATCGGGGATGAGGAACAGGCGCGGCGGCAGGCGCAGGCCGCGCACGGCGAAGAAGATGACGAGCGTGGTCACCAGGGCGACGATCAGGTATGTCTGGTCGCTGATCCAGAACACCTGGCGCTGCAGCAGGACATCGCGCACCGTGCCGCCGCCCAGCGCGGTGGCGGCGCCCACTATCATCACGCCGATCAAGTCCATGTGCTTGCGGCCGGCGTCGAGCACGCCGGTCAGCGCATTCACCGCGACGGCCAACATTGCGGCCCAGTACAACAGGTTTTCCATGTGGTGTGCCCATGCAGGCGGCGTTTTGATCACGCCAGGGTTGTCGATGCGCGAGTATCGCAAGAATCCGGTCAGCGGACACCCGGCGCATGCATTCAGGGCTGTTTCATGCCGGCGTTTCCCGGGGGAATCAAACAACCCTGTAATACAATCAAATTCACTTCCTGGGCCCCGCAAAAAATCGACATGCTGCCTCCCTCCCTCAAACGCTACGCCTGGCTCTCCATCGCGGCGGCCGTGGCAACCATCCTGCTCAAGGGCTGGGCCTGGTGGATCACCGGATCAGTCGGCCTGCTCTCCGACGCGCTCGAGTCCTTCGTCAACCTGGCGGGGGCGATGATGGCGCTGGCCATGCTGACGCTGGCGGCGATGCCGGCGGACGGCAACCATGCGCACGGACACGGCAAGGCGGAATACTTCTCCAGCGCGTTCGAGGGCTTCCTCATCCTCATCGCCGCGGTCGCCATCAGCTACACAGCGATCGAACGCCTGCTCAATCCACAACCGATCGAAGCCGTGGGAATCGGACTGGTGGTGTCGGTGGTCGCCTCGATCATCAACCTGGCCACCTCGCGCATCCTCATGGGGGTGGGCAGAAAATACAAATCCATCACGCTGGAAGCGGATGCCCATCACCTGCGCACCGATGTCTGGACGTCCGTGGGCGTCATTGCGGGCGTCGGGCTGGTGTGGGCGACCGGCTGGCTGTGGCTCGACCCCGTGATTGCGCTGCTGGTGGCGATGAATATCGTGTGGACCGGGTGGCAGTTGCTGCAGCGTTCCGCTGCGGGTCTGATGGATGTTTCCATCCCGGAGGAAGAACTGATGGCGATCGAAGCGGTGCTGGATGACTACCGCCAGCAAGGGTTGGCGTTCCACGCCCTGCGCACGCGTCAGGCCGGCGCCCGCGCCTTCATCACCGTCCATGTACTGGTGCCGGGCGCCTGGACGATCCAGCACGGACATGACTGGTCGGAACGCATCGAAGCGGATATCCGCCAGGCCGTGCCGCACGTTCATATCACCACCCATCTGGAACCGATGGAAGATCCCATCTCGCTGGCGGACCAGGAACTGGATCGTCTGGCGGATTGAGCCGGTCGGCCGACGGGCTAGACCACGGTCAGGCGCTGTCTCCCGCCGTTTTTCTGCCCTTCGCCCACTTGAACAGTTCGAACCACGCGATCCCCGCTGCGCCCGCGGCGAGCGCCAGCAGCACATCGTTCGCGTGCAGCGTGGTGAATTCGAACACCTCGCGCAGACCGGGCACATAGAGTACGAACGCCAGGAAGCCCAGGGTGCCGCCGATCACCCACCACAATGCGGGATTCGGCGTGTGCAACGATGCCAGCAGGGTCGTCGACCAGGAGCGGTTGGCCAGAATCAGCCACAGATTCCCGATCACCAAAGTGGCGAAGGTCAGCGCACGCGCCTCGTCTGCGCCCTGCCCGCGCTGCAGCGAGAGGGCATACACCGCAGCCACCGCAAGAAACACGGTCGCGCCCTGCAGCAGCGACAGCAGCAGGGTGCGCAAGCTGAACAAGGGCGCCTCCGCCCGGCGCGGCGGCCGCTCCATGCTGCCGGGTTCTTCCGGCTCGGCTTCGAACACGATCGAGCAGGCGGGATCGATGACGAGTTCGAGAAACACGATGTGCACCGGTGCGAGCACCAGCGGCAAGCCCAACAGCAGCGGCAGCAGCGCCATGCCGGCAATCGGCACATGCACCGCGAGAACATAGGCCATCGCCTTGTGCAGGTTGCTGTAAATGCGCCGGCCGAGGCGGATGGCGTCGACGATGGTGGCGAAGTCGTCGTCCAGCAGGACCAGCGAGGATGCCTCGCGTGCGACATCGGTGCCGCGCCCACCCATGGCGATTCCGATGTGCGCGGCCTTCAGCGCAGATGCATCGTTGACGCCGTCGCCGGTCATTGCCACCACCTCGCCGTTGGCCTTGAAGGCCTGCACCAGGCGCAGCTTCTGCTCCGGCGCCACGCGTGCGAACACGTGCGTGGTCTTGAGGCGCTGCCGCAAGGCCGCGTCGTCGAGCGCATCGATCTCCGGGCCGCTGAGGATGCCGCCACCCATATCGATTCCGGCTTCGCGTGCCACGGCCTCGGCGGTGCCGGGATAGTCGCCGGTGATCATCACCACCCGCATGCCGGCGCGGCGCGCCACGCGAATCGCCTCCGGCACGCGCACGCGCACCGGATCGGCCAGCGCAATCATGCCGAGAAAGACGAACGGAAAATCGTGCTGCTGCGGCGGCCAGGCGGTGCCATTGAACGTCGCCTGTGCGATCGCCAGGACGCGCAGGCCCTGCCCCGCCAGATGGTCCGCCTGTTCGGCAATGGCCGCGGTTTCCGCCGCGGACAGGTGGCACAGATCGGCTATGGCTTCCGGCGCGCCCTTGGCGGCCACCACGTATTCGTCGCGCTGGGTCGCCTTCCAGCCATGCGACATGGCGAGCATGTCGCGGCTCAACGGATAGTGCTGTTCCAGCGACCAGTCGTCGTGCAGGTGTTCGGTCCCCGCGAGATAGTGATCGGCGAGGCGGCGAAAGGCTTTCTCCATCGGATCGAACGGGTCGACCAGGCTGGCCAGCACACTGAATTCGACCAGCTCGTGAAAGGCTTCCGGCAGCGTATTCGCATGCGCGTAATCAACCGCATAGCACGCGTCGCGCGTCACCAGCTGCGTCACCGTCATCCGGTTCTCGGTGATCGTGCCGGTCTTGTCTGCACACAGAATGGTGGCGGCGCCGAGTGTCTCCAGCGCTGGGATGCGCCGCGTCAGCACCCGGCTGCGCGAAATACGCCAGGCCCCGAGTGCAAGGAAAACCGTGAGCACCACCAGAAACTCCTGCGGCAGCAGGGAGATGGCGAGCGTGATGCCGGCGAGCAGGGCTTCGAGCCAGGCGTCGCGGGTGAGGCCATACAGCACCACGACCACACCGCACAAAATGGCGCCCAGCAGCGCAAACGCCCACATCATCCGCCGCACCTGGCGCTGCAGCGGACTCGGCTCGGGACGCAACGCCTGCAGCGATTTGCCGATCCGGCCGATCTCGGTGCGTGGCCCGGTGGCAGTCACCCGTGCAACGCCCTGTCCCTGCACCACCAGCGTGCCGGAATAGACCCACGGCAAATCGTCGCCGCCGGGCCTCGCCGCGGCCGGCTGGCCGTCGCCGGCTGCCTTGCGCACTGGTGTGGCTTCGCCGGTCAGCAGCGATTCGTCGACCTGCAGGCCGTTGCTCATCAGCAGCAGCGCATCCGCCGGCACGCGATCGCCCTCGGCCAGCATCACGATGTCGTCGCGCACCACCTCGCGTCCGGCAATGCGCTGCTTCTCGCCATCGCGCAGCAGCAGGGCGCGTGGGCTGGTCAAATCGCGCAGCGCCTGCAGCACGCGCTCGGTCTTGTGCGACTGGTAGAGGGTGATGCCCATCACCACTGCCACGAAGAACAGCAGCATCAAGGCTTCGTGCAGATCGCCCAATGCCAGGTAGATCGCCGTCGCGGCGATGAGCAGCAGAAACATCGGCTCGCGGATCACTTCGAGCACCATCGCTGCCGTGCCGTGGGGGCCGCTCTCGGGTAATGCGTTCGCCCCCTCAACGGCCAGACGCTCGCGCGCAAGGGTTCCGCTCAAGCCCTGGAAGGCCGGCGGTTCCCCTGAAGCCTGATGCCGGTTTATGGATTCCTGTTCCATCACCCGGCTATCCTACGCCGCGGCCCTCCGCATGGGTACGGTCCGATCGGGCGCGCGGCCCAGACTCGAAACCTCAATCCGGGCCCAACTAAGTCAATCGCCCAACCTGCTTGATGTGCGACGCGTCAATGTCCGGTCTTCGCCGCCCTGGCCCGCACCAGGCGACCATCCCGATAGTCGGCGAAGGCCTGCTCGATTTCCTCGCGGGTGTTCATAACAAAGGGACCGTACTGCACCACGGGTTCGCCGATCGGCCGGCCGGCCACCAGGATGAAACGGGCGCCCGCCTCGCCGGCTTCGATTTCCACCACATCGCCGCCCCCCAATGCCGCCAGCGTGTGTGTCTTCAAATCCTGCCCGGACAGGCGCGCCGCGCCCTCGAAAACATAGACGAAGGCATTGTGCGTTGCACTCAGGGGGAGATCGAAACGCGCCTTAGCATCCAGCGTTACGTCGAGATAGAGGACATCGGTGGCCGGGTCTTCGATGACGCCGCGCGTGGTGCCAAACTGGCCCGCCAGCACCCGCACCCTGCCCTGCGCCAGCGCCACTTCCGGGATCGCATCTGCGGAGAACTCCTGATAGGCAGGATCGGAGAGTTTTTCGCTGGCCGGCAGGTTGATCCACAGCTGGAAGCCGCGCATCAGGCCATCGGTCTGCTGCGGCATCTCCGAATGAATGACGCCGCTCGCCGCCTTCATCCACTGTACGCCGCCGGCCTTGAGGTCGCCGCGATTGCCCATGCTGTCTCGGTGCTCCATGTGGCCGTCGAGCATGTAGGTGAAAGTGATGAAGCCGCGATGCGGGTGCTCCGGAAAACCGGCGATGTACTCGTCCGGATTATCGCTGCCGAAGTGATCCAGCATCAGGAACGGGTCGAGGTTCTTCAGCGCCGGCGTGCCGATGCTGCGGTGGACGGTGACCCCTGCGCCTTCGGTGACCTCGAAGGCAGGAACGAGTTGGCGTATGCGACGAGTGTTCATGGTCGGCTCCTTGTCTACATAAAACATGATGGTCCGGATGGGCCGGATTTCAAACCGCTTCGGCCAGTGCCGGCCAGTCGCGATCGAGTACCCGAGCGATGTGTCCGACAGCGCTCTGGCGGGCGGCGTCGCCGCGCAGCATGCCGCGGTCGGCGGCGATCACCTCGACGTCGGTGATGCCGAGGAAGCCCAGCACGAACTTCAGCCACGGGGTGGCAAAGTCGATGGCGCTGCCCACCTCGGTGCCGCCGGTCGCCACCAGCACATAGGCCTTCTTGCCGGTCAGCAGGCCTTGCGGGCCGTGCTCGGTGTAGCGGAAGGTCAGCCGGGCGCGCGCCACCTGATCGACCCAGGCCTTGAGGCTGGCCGGCACCCCGAAGTTGTAGATCGGGGTGGCGATCACCAGCACGTCGGCCACTGACAACTCGGCCACCAGTTCGTCCGACAGCGACAGCGCCTGACGCTGGTCGGCATCGCGCATGTCGGGTTCGGCCAGGTTGGCGCCGACCCAGGCGGCATCGACGAAAGGCAGGCCCGCTGCCAGATCGCGCCGGGCAACCGACAGGCCGGGCGCACGTTCGTCGAGTTCGCTCAGCAACAGGTCGGCCAACTGGCGGGTGATGGAGCCTTCGCCGCGGGCGCTGGCATCGACGCGCAGCACGCGCAGAACGCGCAGACGGGTCGTGGAAAAAGAGGCTGGGTTTGCTTGCATGACAATGATCCCCTTGCGGTTCGGCGCCTGAGTGGCGCCCGTAGAATCATTGTTGCCGTTGCCAATTAAAGAATAAAGACAGAAACTTAGAACTCATTGTTCTTCTTATGGCAATTATGGACCGATTCGCCGACATGCAGATGCTTGTAAGCGTGGTGGAAGCCGGCAGCATCAGCGCCGCCGCCGAGCGCCTGAACCTCGCCAAGTCCGCGGTCAGCCGGCGTCTGGCCGAACTGGAGGCGCGCCTCGGCGTTTCGCTCATCCATCGCACCACGCGCCGGCTCAACCTCACCGACAGCGGGCGCGCCTACTACGCGCGCTGCGTGGCCATCCTCGCCGACGTCGAGGAAGCGGAGTCCGCAGCATCCCAGGCCCACGGCGCGCTCAGGGGCACGCTCAAGGTGGCCCTGCCGCTGGCCTTCGGCCTGCTGCATCTGGCCCCCTTGATCCAGGCTTTCATGACCGAGCATCCGGACGTGCGCTTCGAGCTCGATTTCAACGACCGCCAGATCGACCTGATGCAGGAAGGCTTCGATCTCGCCATCCGCATCGCCACGCTGGCCGACTCCAGCCTGATCGCGCGCCGCCTCGCGCCCATCCGCCACGTCGTGTGCGCCAGTCCCGATTACCTGACGCGGCATGGCACCCCGCAGTCGGCCGCCGATCTCGCGCAGCACGTCTGCCTCGCCTACAGCAATGTGCACGACCCCGGCCTGTGGAGCTACCGCGGACCCGACGGCGAGCCCGGACAGGTGCGCGTGCCGGTGCGGCTGGCCGCCAGCAGCGGCGAATTTCTGATGCGCGCCGCCATCGCCGGCGAAGGTCTGGTGCAGCTTCCCAGCTTCTACGTCCATGAAGCCCTGCGCACGCGACAGCTGCTGCCACTGCTGGCCGATCACGTCTGGCCGGAGCTCGCCGCCTACGCGGTGTATCCGCCCACCCGTCACCTGTCCAGCCGGGTGCGCGCCTTCATCGATTTTCTGGCGAACCGACTGGCAGGCGAACCCTATTGGGACCGCATGGATTGAGCCATTGCGGCATCTGACATACGCGTTGGCCGTTCGGGTACGCAGCGGCTACTCGCCGCGGTAGATGAAATCCCGGCTGAACGGATAGTTCGGCTGCTTTCCGTCGACGGCCTTGCCCGCCAGCACCTGCCACAGCTCCATCCAGCCGTGGTCAAAGGCGTAGGCGGAGCCCGCCATGTAGATGCGCCAGATGCGGTATTTCTGCTCGCCGATCAGTTGGCGCGCTTCGTCGGCGTGTTGCTCCAATCGCGTGACCCAGTGCCACAGCGTTCTGCCGTAATGCGGGCGCAGGTTTTCGGCATCGAGGCATTCGAGACCGCTTCCCGCGGCGGCACGCAGCACGTCGGAGGCGTGCACCAGTTCGCCCCCCGGAAACACATAGTCTTCGATGAATTCGGCTATGCCGTTGCCGAGGCCGCAGGCCTCGGGCTCGGCCGTGGTGATGCCGTGGTTGAGCACCAGCCCGCCCGGCTTCAACAGCGCGTTGATCTTGGCGAAATAGGCGGCGAGATTCGCACGGCCGACGTGCTCGAACATGCCGACGCTGGCGATCTTGTCGTAGCCGCCGTTTTCTGGGACGTCGCGGTAATCCATCCTGCGCACCTCGACCCGGCCGGCCAGCCCGCGCGCCTCGATCTGCTCGCTGACGTACGCATGCTGGTCGTCCGACAGGGTGATGCCGACCGCGCGCACGCCGTAGCGCTCGGCCGCGTGCAGGATCAGCCCGCCCCAGCCGCAGCCGATGTCGAGGAACTGCTCGTCGGGCTGAAGATCAAGCTTGCGGCAGATGTGGTCGAGCTTGGCTTCCTGCGCGGCGTCGAGGCTCATGTCCGGTGTCTTGAAATAGGCGCACGAATAGACCCGCCGCGCATCCAACCACAGGCCATAGAAATCGTTGGACACGTCGTAGTGATACTGGATGTTCCTGCGATCCTTGCTGCGGGTATGACGCCACCACTTCCAACCGTCCGAGCCGGTTTTCGACGCGCTGTCACCTGCGTTGCACAGGCGGTCGCCGAGAGCCAGGATGTCGCGGACGTTGCCTTCCAGATCGAGTTCGCCCTCGACATAGGCCCGCGCCAGTGCACCCAGACTGGGGTCGGCCATGGCCCTGAGACTGGCCGTCTGGTGCAGTCGCACCCGCACCGCAACATCGGTCGCACTGCCCACCGACTCGCCATTCCACAATTCGACGATGAACGGCAGCCCCGAGGCCTCCACCCGTCGCCGCACCTGACGCACCAACAGTTGATCCAGCATCCCGTCCTCCTCAAAGAACAGGCGGCACCTTGTTGTGTTTCAACCGCCTGAGCTTAGATTTAGGACAAATCGAGCACCAGTGCGGCGCGGGTGTTTTCCGCCAGCGCGGCTGGCGCCACCGCATAGGCTTCGTGATCAATGCCCATGCGGATCGGGCTGCCGGCCTTGGCGGCCGCAACCGAGGTGGCATCGAGCTCGAAGCGCAGGAAATGCACTGCCGAGGTTTTCTCCTCGTTCTCGCGCGTCATGTCCTCGTCGGCGATCGCATACACCTTTGCCTGATCGGCCACCTGCACCCACACACGCTCCTCGATCCCCTTCAGCTTCGCCAGCGCCACCTTGCGCGCGTCGGGGTCGGAATACTGGATCATCATGGTCGCTTTCCAGTTGCTGCCATCCGGAACCAGCGGATTGTAGGCGTCGAGCTCGTCCTGGATGCCGGCTTCCTCGAAGGTGCGCTCGGCGCGCAGCATTTCCTGGATCTGGTAACGCATGGTTTTTTCGTCTTCGAAAATCAGCGTGACGTGGTCGCCCAGCTCGACCATGCGGTTCTTCTTGTGCGCCATGACTTCGGCGCGCATTTCGGGGCGGACCTTGGCGTAGCCTTCCAGGCTCATCAGGCTGTCACGGGTAATGTGCGGCATGTTTTTTCTCCTTGCTGATAGGGGTTCATTCCAGGCCATAGGCGATGCGCAGCAGCGTGATCGGGTGCTGCTTCTGCGCAGTGGCGGCTTCGCCCATGCCCTGCAGGATGTGACGCGCGGCAATCGCGCAGTCGGAACTGACGTAATCCGGTTGTGGCTCGGCCATCTGGCGGAACACCGGCTTGCCGATCTTCATCGACTTGTCGAAGTACTCGCGCTTCACCCCCCAGGTGCCGTCGTGACCGGAGCAGCGCTCGACCATCGTCACCGTGGCGCCGGCCAGTTGCAGCGCGTCGCGCGTCTTGTTGCCGATGTTCTGCACCCGCTGGTGGCAGGGGACGTGATAGGCCACCTTGCCGAGCGGGCTGTTGAAATCGGTCTTCAACAGGCCGTCGACATTGCGCGCCATCAGGTACTCGAACGGATCCCACATCGCCTCCTTCACCGCCTGCACATCGGAGTCGTGGGGGAACATCAGCGGCAGCTCCTGCTTGTACATCAGCGTGCACGAAGGCACGGCGGTGAGGATCGCGTAGCCTTCGCGCGCGAGCTTTGCAAGATGCGGAATGTTGATCTCCATCAGCTTTTCCACCGCGTCGAGATCGCCCAGTTCGAGCTTGGGCATGCCGCAGCAGGCCTCTTTCTCCACGAGCACGGCGGGAATTTCGTTGTGCGCCAAGAGCTTCAGCAGGTCGTGGCCGATGCCGGGCTCGTTGTAGTTGACGTAGCAGGTGGCGTAGATCGCCACCTTGCCGGGCGTCTTCCCACCGGCCTTCACCGGGAAATCGCCGCGCGGCTTGGCGGTGGAACGGAACTTGGCACTGTCGTATTCGGGCAGCTTGCGGTCGGGGTGGATGCCCAGCACGCTGTCGACCAGCTTGCGGATTGGCTTGTTCTTCAGGCTGGCGTTCACCGCCTGCACTACCACCGGAATCGAGGCGAGCTTGCCCATCGCATCGGTGCTGGACAACAGCTTGTCGCGGAAACTGGTGCCGCCCTTCTTGAACTTGACCGCCTTGGCCCGCAGCATGACGTGCGGAAAATCGATGTTCCAGGGATGCGGCGGCACGTAGGGGCATTTGGTCATGTAGCAGAGATCGCACAGGTAGCACTCGTCCACCACCTTCATGTAGTCGGCTTTGGCGACGCCGTCCACTTCCATCGTCGAGGATTCGTCCACCAGATCGAACAGCGTGGGAAACGCGGTGCACAGCGACACGCAACGACGGCAGCCGTGGCAGGCGTCAAAAACACGCTCCAGCTCATGGTTGAGCTTCTCTTCGTTGTAGAAATCCGGGTTTTTCCAGTCGAGCGGGTGACGGGTGGGGGCTTCGAGGTTGCCTTCGCGTGTGCTCATGCGAACTCCAGTGGGTTATCTTTTTGAAAAATCAGGGCCAAAAAAAGCGGGCCGCAACCGACCCGCTTTTCATCCGGGCAGGATTACGCGCCCAGGGTGTCCAGGGTCTTCTGGAACTTGTTGGCGTGCGAACGCTCGGCCTTGGCCAGCGTCTCGAACCAGTCGGCGATTTCGTCGAAACCTTCAGCACGTGCATCCTTGGCCATGCCGGGATACATGTCGGTGTACTCGTGGGTTTCACCCGCAACCGCGGTCTTCAGGTTGTCGGCGGTGGGGCCAAAAGGCATACCGGTGGCGGGGTCGCCGCACTTTTCCAGGTATTCCAGGTGGCCGTGCGCGTGGCCGGTTTCGCCTTCGGCGGTGGAACGGAACACTGAGGCAACGTCGTTGTAGCCTTCCACGTCAGCTTTTGCTGCGAAGTAGAGGTAACGGCGGTTGGCCTGCGATTCGCCGGCGAAGGCGGCCTTCAGATGTTCTTCGGTTTTCGAGCCCTTGAGTTGCATAACCTGATCTCCTTGATTGACATAGATATGCTTTGCAGCACTGATAATCCATCCCTGTCCAACAGCCAACTACTTGTATATAGCAGGCATCCCAGTGAATGAAATACGGTTTTTAGACTAAGTCTAATACCTGAACGAAGAATAAACCCGCTTCAATGACGCTGTCAACCGTGTTGACCTCGACCGGCAACAGGTAAACTTCGTGCAATCAGGAGAACTTTCATGACTGCAGATAAAACCCGAACCGACGCCGAATGGCGCGCCGAACTGTCCCCCGAGCAATACCGCATCCTGCGCGAGCACGGTACCGAACAAGCGTTCACCGGGGAATACTGGGACCACCACGAGGCCGGCGAATACCATTGCGCGGCCTGTGGCGCGCCCCTGTTTTCGTCCGCGGCCAAGTTCGATTCCGGTACCGGCTGGCCGAGCTTTTATCAGGCGCTGAATGCCGATGCGGTGGCGGAAAAGCACGACACCAGCCATGGCATGGCGCGCGTCGAGGCGCTGTGCCGCCGCTGCGGTTCGCATCTGGGCCACGTCTTCCCCGACGGCCCTGCCCCCACCGGCATGCGCTACTGCATCAACTCGGCATCGCTCACCTTCCAGCGGAAGCAGGACTGAGCCTTGCACATCTTTGACGCGCAGATTGCTGCGATCACCCCCGCCACGCCCAGCATTCACGTCCTGCGCCTGGCCATTGCCGATCCCGCCTTCCGCTTTCTGCCGGGGCAATGGGTCGACCTCAGTATCGAGGCCGGCGGCGCAACGCACACCTCGGGTTACTCCATCACCACCTCGCCCATCCATCAGGGCGAAATCGAGCTTGCGATCAAGGCGAGTGCGCACCATCCGGTGGCGCGCTGGGTGCACGAACAGGCACGGGTAGGTGACGCCATACGCATCTCACAGGGCCAGGGGCCGTTCGTCTACCTGCCGGAAATGAGCGACAACGTGGTGCTGATCGGCGGCGGGGTCGGCATCACGCCGCTGCTGTCCATCTTCCGCCACGTGCGCGATGCCCGCTTGCCGACGCAGACGCACCTGGTCT
Organism: Hydrogenophilales bacterium 16-64-40; assembly: GCA_002256995.1. GTDB lineage: Bacteria > Pseudomonadota > Gammaproteobacteria > Burkholderiales > Thiobacillaceae > Thiobacillus. Next base: position 24,251 of record NCGX01000004.1, on the reverse strand, counting down.
ACAGCGTCTCGGACAGCCGCGAAATCCTGTTCCGCGACGAACTTGACGCAGCCGCCCGCAGCCACGACAACCTGCACGTGAGCGTCACCGTGACCCAAGCCGACGCCGACTGGCACGGCCTCACCGGCCGCATCGACCCGGTCAAGTTGCACGCGCTCGACGTGCCGGACGACACGCTGTATTACCTGTGCGGCCCCAAGGGCATGGTCGAGGACATGAGCACCCTGCTGCATGACCTCGGCGTGCCGATGAACCGCATCATTTTCGAGAAATGGTGGTAGGGGGCCTGTTCGCCACTCGACACCGCCCGACAACCTGCTTGTTTTCGCCTCAACCTGAACGGAGAACCGCCATGCGCATCATCCCCCTGCTCGCCGCCCTGACCTTCTGCACGCCTGTGCTGGCCGGCCCCAATGACGTGGTCCGTTCCTATCCGGCGCAAAAGGTCCACACCGACACCTACGTCATCCACGGCCCGCAAGGCTTGCCGTCGGTGGAAAACCAGAGCTTCATGAACAACCCGGCCTGGATCGTCACCGCCGATGGCGTCGTGGTGATCGATCCGGGTTCCAGCGTGCAGGCCGGTCGCATGGTCATGGCGCAACTCAAGAAGACCACCCAAAAACCGGTCACCCACGTGTTCAACACCCACGTCCACGGCGATCACTGGCTGGGTAACCAGGCGGTGCTGGACGTGTGGCCGAAGGCGACCATCATCGCCCACCCCGACATGATCAAGCAGGCGAAGGAAGGTGCCGACGCGTTCTGGCTCAAGCTGATGTCGGACATGACCCGCGGCTATACCGACGGCACCCGCGCCGTCCATCCCACGGTCGAAGCCGCCGACGGCCAGGAATTCAGAATCGGCGGCAAGACCTTCCGAATCCATTCGTCGACCGACGCGCACAGCAAGACCGACCTGATGATCGAGCTCGTCGAAGACAAGATTCTCTTCACCGGCGACAACGTGCTGAACCGCCAGTCGATGAACCTGCGCGACGGCACTTTCAAGGGCGTGATGAAGGCCACGCAACGTGCGCTCGACCTTAATGCGAAGCGCTACGTGCCCGGCCACGGCAAGACCGGCGACCGCGGCTTCATTGCGGAACAGAAGGCCTATTTCGACATCCTGATGGCGGAAGTGCGGCGCATGTACGACGAGGGGAAAAGCGATTTCGAGATGAAGCCTGTACTTGTGGACAAGCTCAAGGCCTACAGCAAATGGGCCGAATTCGAGACCAACCTGGGCCCGCAGATCAGCCTGGCGATTCTGGAAATCGAGCAGGAATAAGACGCAGGCGGCCGCAGATCGCGGTCGCCCTCAAGGCCTCAGTGCTCCAGCCGGCTGACGCTGGCTGTGCGCCCCGGCTGCCACTCGCCATCGAGGCTGACCCATTCGACGCGGTTGCCGAGCATGCGGATAACGCCGGGACGGCGATTGTCGCCCGTGTCGGAAAACTCGAAGCGGTAATCGCGCAGGAACTGCAGCTGGCCCTGGCTGTTGCGCGCAAAACGGGTTCGGCTCAAGGCCACGCTGTCATCGAGGAACTGCAGTCCGGCATCGGCGCAGGCACGGCGACCGACGGCAACCGCCTGTTCCCGCACCTGCATGCCGGCGTACCAGTACCAGCCGACAGCGCCAAACATTCCCAGCAGGAGGATTTCCCAGCTCACTGGTCAGCGCTGTCGGGCTTGACCGGGCTGCGGAACAGCGCCGCGACCTGCTCTTTCGGGGTCGGCCGCACCAGCGCGGACGTACTGTCGGCGGGCGCCGCCGCGCTCGGTTCATAGGGCGCTTCGAACAACGTATCGCGCGGCGCCGCCTTGGGGCCAGGGCGCTGCGTCCGACGCTCGGCTGCGGGACGTTCGGCTGCGGGACGTTCGGCTGAACGCTCAACCGGGCGATCAGGCCTGGGCGGGCGCGACTGGTATGCGGGCACGTCGGCCGCGTCCGGTTCGAAGCCGGGTACGATCACCGCCTCGATGTCGCTGCCGATGAGTTTTTCGATGTCCTTGAGATAGCGCGTTTCCGCTTCGCTGACCAGCGAGATCGCCTCGCCGCTGGCGCCGGCGCGGCCGGTGCGGCCGATGCGGTGCACGTAATCCTCGGCATTGTGCGGCAGGTCGTAGTTGACGACGAAGGGCAGCGCCTCGATGTCGATGCCGCGCGCGGCGACGTCGGTGGCGACCAGTACGCGCATGGTGCCGGCCTTGAAGGCATCGAGCGCCTTGATGCGCTCCTGCTGGGTCTTGTCGCCGTGGATGGCGTCGGCGTGGATCCCCAGCTTGTTGAGTTCGTTGGCGAGCCGGTTGCAGCCCAGCTTGGTGCCGGTGAACACCAGCACCTGCCGCAGGTCGCGGCTCATGATCAGGTGCGCGAGCAGCTGCCGCTTGCGCTCGTGGTGTACCGGGTGCACCACCTGGGTGACGTTCACCGCGGTTTCGTTGCGTGCCACCTCGATGAAGGTCGGCTGGTTGAGGATGCTGTCGGCAAGCTTGCGGATTTCTTCCGGGAAGGTGGCCGAGAACATCATGTTCACTCGCTGCGTCGGCAGCAGCGCGACGATGCGCTTCAGGTCGGGCATGAAGCCCATGTCGAGCATGCGGTCGGCTTCGTCCAGCACCAGGGTGTTGACCTGGTTCAGCATCAGCGTCTTGTTCTGCACGTGGTCGAGCAGGCGGCCGGGTGTCGCCACCAGAATTTCGACGCCAGTTTTCAGGATCGGGATCTGGGTGTTGATGCTGACCCCGCCATACACCACCAGCGAGCGCAACGGCACGTGCTTGGTGTAGGCCTGCACGGCCTCCTCGACCTGGATCGCGAGCTCGCGCGTGGGGGTGAGAATCAGCGCGCGGATCGGATGCTTGGCGGGCGAGGTCCCGGTGTTGGCGAAAGGCAGCAGGCGCTGGATCAGCGGCAGTGCGAACGCCGCGGTCTTGCCGGTGCCGGTCTGCGCCGCGCCGAGGATGTCGGCGCCTTGCAGCGCCAGCGGAATGACCTGCTCCTGGATCGGGGTCGGCGTGAGATAGCCCATCTCGTCGAGGGCACGCAGGATGTCGGGCGCAAGCCCGAGTTCAGCAAAAGTCGTCAAAGCGTTATCCAGTCAAATCCTGCCGTCTGGCAGGCCACGCGCACGTCGGCGTCCGCACAGTTCAGCACGTGGGCCAGCGCGCGTTGCGCCAGGGCGGCCGTATTGTTCGTGTGTGAAACATGCGCCGCCATCACGCACTGCAGTTTGTCGTGCTTCAGCTTGTCCAGCAAGGCCGCCGACTGGCTGTTTTCCAGATGGCCGAAACGCCCTCCCACCCGCCGCTTGAGGCTGGGCGGATACGGGCCGTTTTCCAGCATTGCGGCGTCGTGGTTGCATTCCAGCACCAGCGCATCGACGCCGGCCAGCATGGCCTCGATGTGCAGGGTATTGCTGCCGGTATCGGTCAACACACCGAGGCGGCGGTTGCCGTCGCCGAACACATACTGCACCGGCTCACGCGCATCGTGCGGCACCGGAAACGGCTGAATTTCCAGACCGTCCACCGCAAACGCCGCATGGCTGTCGATCACCTGCACCGCCACGCCGTCGAGGTCCTGCGCCATCACCAGGGTGCCGGCCGTCAGCCACACCGGCAGCTTGTGCTTGCGCGCCAGCCGCCCTACCCCGCCGATATGGTCGCCGTGCTCATGGGTCACCACAATGCCGGCCAGGTCGGACGCCTGCAGGCCCAGGCGGGCCAGCCGCGCCTGGCTGTCGGCCAGGCCAAAACCGCAATCCATCAGCACCCGGGTGCCGCCGGCCTCGACCACCAGGCCGTTGCCGTCGCTGCCGCTGCCGAGGCTGGCAAACCGCATCAGGCGGATTCCCGCATTACTTCAGTTCTTGATGCAGCAGGTTGAGGATGCGGGTCTGCGTCGTGGCGTCGGCCGGCTTGCCGTCCGCGCCGGTGACGCTGACCCGGCTCTTCTCGCCCGCCTCGTTTACCAAAATCTGCAACTGCGGCGAGGCCTGCTCCTTCTTGCTGCGCCAGAAGGCGAACTTGGCGAGAAGGCCGTCGTCGCGCTTGCTGTCGTTGTCGACACCAGGATCGATGTAGCGCACGAAGTACACGCCTTTGGAGCGGTCGCGGTCTTCCACTGCGAAGCCGACGCGATCCAGCGCGAGGCCGACACGACGCCAGGCACGGTCGAAATTCTCGTCCATTTCCAGCACCGACGCGCCGGCCTCCTGGAGGATGCGCGCCTGTTCCGGCGTCTGCTGTTTGACCAGCAGGGTCTGGGCGCGATTCTCTTCCACGCCGAAGCGCAGCATCAAGCGGCGCAGCATTTCGGCCTCGAGCTCGGGGTCGGCGGGCCGCGGCTGCCACACCGTCCTGTCCTTGTTCGCGGAATCGTAGACTTCTATCATGCCGCGGTGGCTGACGTAGATTTCGGTGACGCCTTCCTTGCTTGCTTCGATACGGGTGCGGAACTTGTCGCGCTCGGCGGTGGAATACAGGCCGTCGAGCACCTTGCCGAGGGTGCGGCGAATCACGTCCTGCGGGATGTTGGCGCGGTTTTCCGCCCAGTCGGTTTCGATGATGCCGGTTTCGGGTGACTCCAGGTTGACGATGAAACCGGTCTCCTGCCAGAAATCCTTGATCACCGGCCATACCTGCTGCGGCGTCGCCTGCACCACCAGCCAGCGCTGGCTGCCGGCGCGTTCGATGCGGGCCTTCTCCTGCGCGGGCAGCAGGGTTTGCGCGCCGCTCGGTGCGGTCTGGCGTTCCTGGCTGTAGGTCGACAGGGTGGCAGTGCCGCTGCCCTGGGTATCGGGAATGGCGTAACGGTTGTCGCCGGCCGGCGCGGTGAGGTCCGGCGGCATTTCCAGCGTCGGCAGCTTGCCGGCCGATTTATAGTCGATCTTTTTGGATTCGATCATGCCGCAGCCCGAAGTGGCCAGGCTAAGCATCACAAACAGGGGCAATAAACGCATCAGGTTTCCTAAACGAAAAGTTGCATCGAACCGGCAGGGCACATCGCCGCGCGAGACTGGATTAAATTACATTGGCGTGGCGCATTGCGTCACGCAGGGTGTCGTGCAGGCCGGCAGACAGCGGGGTCAGCGGCAAACGCAGGCCGAAGGGGATCAGGCCCATCTCGGCGCACGCCCACTTCACCGGAATCGGGTTGGCCTCGACAAACAGCTTGCTGTGCAAAGGCAGCAGCAGATTGTTGAGCTCGCGCGCCCGCGCCAGGTTCCCGTCGAACGCGGCGACGCACATTTCGTGCATCAGTTTTGGCGCGACGTTGGCGGTGACCGAAATCACGCCATGCCCGCCCAGCAGCATGAAAGGCATGGCCGAGGCGTCGTCGCCGGTGTACAGCGAAAAATTCTTCGGCGCCCGGCGCAGCAGGTCGGCCGCGCGCTCCATGCTGCCGGTAGCGTCCTTGATGCCGACGATGCCGGGCACGTCCGCCAGACGCAGCGTGGTGTCGTTGGACATATCGGCCACCGTGCGTCCCGGCACGTTATACAAAATCAACGGCAGCTCGACCGACTCGGCAATCTTTTTGTAGTGCTGGTAGATGCCTTCCTGCGTCGGCCTGTTGTAGTAGGGCACCACCGACAGCCCGGCCTGGGCACCCGCTGCCTTGGCGCATTCGGTGAGCTCGATCGCTTCGGCAGTGGAATTCGCGCCGGTCCCCGCGATCACCGGCACCCGCCCGGCGACCTGCTCGACCGTGGTGCGGATCAGCAGGCAGTGCTCGTCGAAGCTCACCGTCGGCGATTCGCCGGTGGTGCCGACGATGCAAATGCCGTCCGTTCCTTCTGCGATATGCCAGTCGACCAGACGGCGCAGCGCGTCGAGGTCGAGCGCGCCATCGTCCGACATCGGGGTGACGATCGCAACCAGGCTTCCCCTGGCCATATTTATGTCTGCCATGCTATTTCCGCCGCTCTTGTTTCAAACATTCGCCGTCGCCGTTGTTCCCGACGATATGACGATAAACCCCGCATTCTAATCTATCTGGTCGTGCCGGGTTTTCTAAGATTTCCGGTTCACGATACTAACTCTGGGGCGCACGTGGATTATGCCAACGCCCACCGGCAAGCAGCAGGTCAGCCTCGGCCGGGCCCCAGGTGCCGGGTTCATAGGCATACGCCGGGTCGCGACGCGAAAGCACGGGTTCCACCACGCGCCATGCCGCTTCCACCGCATCCTGGCGGGCGAACAGCATGGCCTCGCCGTCCATGGCGTCACCGAGCAGGCGCTCATAGGCGCTCATCTCTTCCGGATGGTCGTTGCATACATAGAGTTCCACCGGCCGCCCGACCATGCGATCGCCCGCATTCTTGGTGCGTGCACCCAGCGCGATGGACACCGTGGGGGACAAGCGCATGCGCAGGTAATTGGGCGCCAGCGGCCCGGTTTCGGACAGTGCAAACACGCGCTGCGGCGGAACCTGAAACTCGGCGCGAATCTCGGTGGTGGTGAGCGGCAAATTCTTGCCGGTACGCACGATGAAGGGCACGCCCGCCCAGCGCCAGGTGTCGACGAAGAATCGCACCGCAGCAAAGGTCTCGGTGTCCGAACCGCGCGCGACGCCTTCCTCGTTGCCGTAGCCTTCGTACTGTCCGCGAACCAGGTCGCCGGGCGCCAGCGGACGGATGGCCTTGAGCAATTTGGCCTGCTCATCGCGCACCGCCTCCGCGCTGGTGCCGAGCGGCGGCTCCATGGCCAGCAGGGCGAGGATCTGCAACAGGTGGTTCTGCAGCACGTCGCGGATGGCCCCGACCGAATCGTAAAAACGTCCCCGCCCGGCCACGCCGAAGCTCTCCGCCATGGTGATCTGGATCTGCCGGATATGGTTGCGGTTCCAGATCGGTTCGAGAAAGGAGTTGGCAAAGCGGAAATACAGAATGTTCTGCACCGCTTCCTTGCCCAGGTAATGATCGATGCGGAAGATTCCGGATTCGGGCAGCGCCTCGTACAGTGTTGCATTGAGCGATTGCGCCGATTCCAGGTCGCGCCCGAAGGGTTTTTCCACCACCACGCGCGCGCCCTCGGTGCAACCGACTGCGGCCAGTCCGCGCACCACCACGGGAAACATGGCCGGTGGAATGGCAAAGTAGTGCAGCGGGCGCTGCCGGTGCTCAAGCGCGCGGCGCAGCGCCACGTACGTCGCCGGGTCTTCGTAGTCGCCGTTGATATAGGTCAGCAAGCTGGCAAGATTGCGGAACACCGCCTCGTCCACTCCGCCGCCGAATTCGGCGATGCCGTCGTGGGCGTGGGCGCGCAAGCGTTCAAGATCCCACCCCGGAGAATTCGCCACGCAGACGATGGGCGGCAGGGTGCGGCCGTGCCGCAGCATGTCGTGCAGCGCGGGAAATATCTTGCGTCGGGCAAGGTCGCCGGTGGCGCCAAACAGCACCAGGGCGTCTGAGATCGTTTTCTCGGTCACGGCATCAAGTTCCAGGTTCGTCTCAGACTAAGGTTTTCCATACAACAGCGTTCCCGGAGGGGCGTGCTAGCTGAGCCGGCCCAGCCAGCCGGCCAGCTGCTCGATGCCCAGCCCGACGCCGTGGGCGACCAGCGGCACCGCCCACACCCAGACGGCCATCAGCCCCAGCGCCGCGATTCCCAGCCCGACCGAGAACATGTCCAGCCCCGGCGTGGTGCGCGCCACGATGCCGAGCGCCAGCTGGATCAGCAGCGCCAGCGCCAGCAGCGGCAAGGCCAGCTGCACCCCGGTGGCGAACAGCCAACTGCCCGCTTCGGCCAGCTGGCGCAGGTCGGTTGCGGCGGGCAGGACGGCCACCGGCATGACGGCGAAGCTGTCGCGCAGCGCGTCGACGATCAGCAGATGGCCGCTGGCGCCCAGAAACGCCATCGCCGCCAGCCACCCCGCTAGGGCGCGCCAAGCGGCGTCCGCGGGCGCCGCCTGCTCGGCGGTCAGGGTCAGCAGGCCGCCGGTCGCGGTGTGGCCGGTCCATACCAGGATGGCCTCGACCGCAGCAAACACCAGCCGCACGCAAAGCGCCAGCGCAGCGCCCCACACGCCTTCCAGGCCCAGTGCCAGCATGCCCTGCACGCTGAACGGATCGATCGCATCGATCGCATCGATCGCCAGCCCCGGCGCCAGCACCGCCGCCAGCACGGCGGCGATGAACAGGCGCAAGAGCAGCGGCAAGCGACCGGTCAGCGGATCGAACACGGCCCACCCGGCGAGGCGGGCAAAGGCGAACAGCCAGAGCGCCAGGCTCGCTTCACTCAGCGGCATGGGCCATTCACTCGACGAGCGCCGGGAAATCGGTCAGCAGCATGCGCGCAAACTCGACCAGCTGTCCGCCCATCCAGCTGCCCAGCACCGCCAGCACGACCAGCATGACGATGAGCTTGGGCACAAAGGACAGCGTGGGTTCGAGGATTTGCGTGGCGGCCTGGAACAGGCTGATGGCGATTGCGGTGAGCAGCCCCGCCAGCAATACCGGCGCGGCCACCAGCATCAACAGCCACAGCGCGTCGCGCGCCGCGCCCTCCATCAAAAACTCCCGAGCAATGAGCCGACCAGCAGGTGCCAGCCGTCGACCGTGACGAACAGCAGCAGCTTCAAGGGCAGCGACACCAGCTGCGGCGGCAGCATGATCATGCCCAGCGCGGTCAGTACGGCAGCGACCACCAGGTCGATCACCAGGAAAGGCAGCACCACCATGAAGCCGATCTGGAACGCAGTCTTGAGCTCGCTGGTGAGGAAGGCCGGCGCCAGCGCGGCCAGCGGCACACTCTCGGCCTGCCGAGGATCGACCGCCTTGTCGTCGCCGATGAAAAGATCAAGGTCCTCGGCCCGCGTCTGCCGCAGCATGAAGTTTTTCAGCGGCTGCGCGGCTTGCTCGGCGGCGGCGTTGAAGCTCAGCGCGCCGGACAAAAAGGGCTGATAGGCCTCGCTGTTGATCGTCTTCAACGCGGGCGACATCACGAAAATCGTCAGCAGCACCGCCAGTCCGGTCAGCACCAGATTCGGGGGCGCGGTATGGCTGCCCAAACCCTGCCGCAGCAGGAACAGCACCACCGCGATGCGGGTGAAGGCGGTGAACGCCAGCAGCAGGGCCGGCAAAAACGGAAACAGCAGCAGCCACGGCAGACTCGCGCCCGGCACGCCGATCACCTGTCCGCCCGCGCCGGGCGTCACGGACAGTAGCGGCACGCTGCTGTCCGCGCCCAGTGCAGGCACACTCAGCGCCAGCGCCGCCAACGTCAGGATCGTTCTCATCGCGCGCGCTCCGCCGGGGGGATGTTTGAATCAGCAGGCCGCGGCAGGGTGTGCAGCAGCCGCACGTTGCCGCCCCCCACGCCCAGCAGCAGCCAGGTGTTGTCGACCTCGACCACCACCACGCGCTCGCGGGCGCCGACTGCGGTCGTCCCCACCACCTTGACGGCGCCCTGCGCACCCATGCCCGGCAGGTAGCGGCGGGCAAGCCACGCCACCGCGACGAATCCGCCCAGGATCAGCCCCAGGCTCACGAGCACGGTGAACATGCTGGCGGCGGTGTCGGGCGCGGCCAGCGCCAGGGAAGGAACCAGCAGCAACGCGCCTGCCGCAGCGAACTTAAGCATGCCGTATCACTCCTCGCGCCCAGCGCGTCATGTCGTTGGTGTGGGGCGGCAGGCGCACGGCGAGCGTCGCCTGCGTGTGCGCTGCCGTGATGCGCCACGCCAGGACAGCAGGCAGCGTGGCTTGAGCCGCCGCATCCAACCAGCACTCCGCCAGCGCGGCGTCGAGGGTATGGATCAGGGTGTGCGGCACGAATGCGGTCGTGCCCATGACGCGCTGGCCACCGAGGCGGCGCGTCAGCCACAGGCTGGCCAACGCCGTATCGGGCTGCCAGGTGGGGGAAGCCACCGCGTCGGTCGGCGCATCGACCGGCATCGCCAGCGCGTCGACCGGCAGGCGCAAACGCGCGCTCAGCGTCGCGGCAAGCTTGCGGCTCAGGCGTGCCTGCACGTGGTCTGGGGCCGAGGCAGGGGCCGTCAGGAAAGCGGTTTCAGCAGGCGTCAGTTCCAGCAAACGCATCAATTCCCCCACCGTCCCGCATCCTGGCGATGCGTCAGCTCCACCAGCTCGTCGTGCTCGCGCTGCTCGCTGCGGCGTTGCTGGACCGCGGCCTGCGCCAGATGGCGCTGCTCCAGCAGGCGCAGCGCCTTGACCCGTTGCTCGACCTGCATCCATTCGGCCAGCCGCGCCTGCCAGTCGCTGTGCGCGGCGTCGATGGCGGCCTGTGCGGTCTGCATCTCGGCGGCCTGCACATGCTGCAAATGATTCATTTCCTGCAGCTGCGCCGCCGACACGCCCGCGCGCAACTGGCTGGCCAGCTGCGCAACGTGCGCATCGCGCAGCGTGGTCAGCTGCACCTGGCGCCCGCGCGCGCGCAGCCAGATGCCGTGCGCGGACTTGACCGCGCGCGACAGGCCCTCGGCCCGACGCTCGGCCAGTTGCAGCACCCGCGCCAGCGTAAACGGCTTCAACCGATCACCTCATCCAGTCCGCTGCGAGCCGACTCCATCGGCGCGCGCTCGCGCATGCCCTGCATCAGATAGCCCTGCATTCGGGGATACAGCCGCACCCCCTCGTCCAGCACCAGGTCGGCGCCCGGCACATAGGCGCCGACGGCCAGCAGGTCGCGGCTGCGCATGTAGCGCGAATAGAGATACTTGAAGCGGCGGGTGCGCTCCAGCGCCTCATCGGAAAGCAGGTCGGGCTGGACCCGGCTGATCGAGGCCTCGATGTCGATCGCCGGGTAGTGCCCGGCGTCGGCCAGATCGCGCGAGAGCACGATGTGGCCGTCGAGGATCGCGCGCGCCGCATCCGCGATCGGGTCCTGCTGGTCGTCGCCTTCCATCAGCACGGTGAAGAATGCGGTGATCGAGCCGCTGCCGTTGCGGCCGTTGCCGGCGCGTTCGGCCAGTTGCGGCAGTTTGGCGAAGACCGACGGCGGATAGCCCTTGGTGGCGGGCGGCTCGCCGATCGCCAGCGCCACTTCGCGCTGCGCCATCGCGTAGCGGGTGAGCGAATCCATGATCAGCAGCACGTGCTTGCCCTGGTCGCGGAAGTATTCGGCGATCGACATCGCATACGCCGCGCCGTTCAGCCGCATCAGCGGCGGATGGTCGGCGGGGGCGGCCACCACCACCGCGCGCGCCATGCCCTCGGCACCGAGGATGCGGTCGATGAATTCCTTGACCTCGCGGCCGCGTTCGCCGATCAGGCCCACCACCACCACATCGGCTTCGGTGTAGCGCGCCATCATGCCGAGCAGCACGCTCTTGCCGACGCCGCTGCCGGCGAACAGGCCGAGCCGCTGCCCGCGCCCCACCGTCAACAGGCCGTTGATCGCGCGCACGCCGACGTCCAGCGTCTGCCGGATCGGCGCACGCTCCAGCGGATTGATCGGGCGGCTGTACAGCGGCACCCGGCGTTCCAGCGACAGCGGGCCGAGGCCGTCGAGCGGCCGACCGGCGCCGTCGAGCACGCGCCCCAGCAAGTGGTCGCCGACCGGCACCTGACGCACCCGGTCCTGCGCGCGGCGACGCGGCACGTAGCGCATCCCCAGGCGCGGCGGCTGCGCCGCCATCGTATTGTCCGGAACCACCCGCGCGCCCGGCATCACGCCGTAGATGTCGGTGGCCGGCATGATGAACAGGCGGTCGCCGGAAAACCCGGCCACCTCGGCCTCGATGCTCTGTCCGCCGGGCACCTGCACATGACACTGGCTGCCCACCGGCAACTGCAGCCCCACCGCTTCCATCACCAGGCCGGACACCCGGGTGAGGCGCCCGCTGGCCGCAATCGGCGATGCCCAGCTCACCGCGCGGCGGCAGTTGGCAAGGTATTCGCGCAGGCGAACGATGCGGTCCATGATTGTTATTCCAGCCAGTTCTTGTTGCTGCCGAGCACCTGCACCACCTGGCGCCAGCGCCCAGGCAGCGTGGCGTCGAGGTCGCCCTGCGCGGTTTCGATCAGGCAGCCCCCGCGCACGATGCGCACGTCTTCCACGATGCGCAGGCGGTTCTTGTCCAGCACCTGGTCAAGATGCGGCCGCACCAGCGCGGCATCGTCCGGGTTCAGCAGCAGCCGCGCCTCGCGGCTGGTTTCCGCCATCTGTTTCAGCGCCAGATTGACCACATCGAGAATCCGTTCCGGACGGACCGCGAGCTCCCCCGCCACCACCTGGCGCGCCACGTCGAGCGACAGTTCCAGCACCATATCGGCGAGGCGAAAGTCGAAGTTGTCGAGGGTGGTGCCGAAGCTTTCGACCAGCTGCTTCATGCGGCCGCAGGCCTGTTCCCCTTCCACCCGCCCGGCAGCCAGTCCTTCGGCGTAGCCCTCAGCGCGCGCGGCGTCGCGCAGCCGGGCGAGCTCGGCCTCGGCCTCCATAGCCGGCGTCACCACCTCGCCGGCGGACGCAGCCAGTTCCACCACTTCCCACTGTTCGAACGCCGTCGCCTGATTGGGCGGGACGTGCTTGGGCGGGGTGTCGTCGTTGGTGCTCATGCCGCCTCCTCTTCCGGGAACAGGATCGCGCCTTCTGCCGCCAGCCGCCGCAGGGTGGCGCCGGCCTCGTCCTGCGCCGCCTGGATCGCGGTCACCGGCAGGGCGCCCAGGGTGTCGAGGTCATCGCGCATGCGCTGCGCCGCGGTCGGGCTCATCACCGCGGTGAGCGCATCGAGCACCCGCCCGTCGCTGCCCTTCAGCGCATGCAGCAGGGTGCGCGCGCCGACGTTGCGCAAGAAAGTCTTGCGGCTCGCTTCCGGCAGCCGCGCCAGGTCTTCAAAAGCGATCTGGCGCACGCGCAGGCGCGCGGCCAGCGCCGCATCGTTCTGATTGAGCTGGCTCAAGGCGGCGGCGGCGCTGCCTTCGCTCATTTGCCCCAGCAGGCTGGCGACGGCGGCTTCGCCCTGCGCCGGCGCGACGGCGTCGAGGCCGGCCAGCCAGTCGTCCAGTTCGCGCAGCATGTCGGCGCTGGGCGCGTCGCTGTGCGCCAGGCTCTGCAAGGTGTCCGCACGCGTCTTGCCGGGAAGCAGATCGAGCACTGCGGCCGCAACGTCGCGCGGCAGCTGCGCCAGCACCACGGCAATCAGCTGCGGCGGCTGCGCCTCCAACAGGCCAGCAATCTCCGCCGGTTCGCGCCAGGCGAGTTTCTCCAGCGTCTGCGCGCCCGCCGCGCCCAGGCGCTGCAGCATTGCCTGGGCGCGTTCCGGGCTGAGTGCGCGCTTCAGCGTTTCGTCGAGAAAGCGTCCGGTGTCCGCGGCAAATCCGGTCTGTTCTGCAGCCTCGGCGGCGTAGTCGCGCAGGATCGCGCGCACGCGTTCGCGCGGCAGCATCTCCAGTTCGCGCATGGCGCTGCCCAGGCGGCTCACTTCGAGCGGGCTCAGGTAACGGAACACGGCAGCCGTGGCCTCCTCGCCCAAGGCGAGCAGCAGCGCGGCGGATTTTTCGATGCCGGCCTGGCTCATGCGCGCATCCATAGCTTGATGACGTCCGCCGTCACGCGCGGATCGGCCAGCACCCGGCTGCGCGTAGCGTCGAGCTCGGCGTCGAAATCCGCCACTTCAGCCGCGGCGGCAGGCCTGTGGCGGGCACGCCGCCACGCCGATACCGCGAGCAGCATCAGCGCCGCGGCGGCGGCCGCCAACGACCATTGCGGCAAGGCGAACGAACTGGCGGCGGGCAGCGGCTTGGCCGGCTGCACGGGCGGCACCGGGCGAACTTGCACGGGCGCCGTGGTCTGGGGGATTTCGGCAGGCAGCTCGGCCTGCGGTTTGGGCGCCGCTGCAGGCAACGCATACACGCGCAACGTGTCGCCGCGCGCCGGATCAAGACCCAGCGCCTGGCTGGCCATCTGCCGGGCGCGCCACTGGTCGTTGGCGCTGGCGTCGAATCCGAGAATCACGATGGCATTGATGCGCTGGAGGCGGCCTTCCGGCACGCGCGTGGTGCGCACGGTTTTTTCCAGCGGGCGCGCCTGCCCCGCCACCACGACATTCTGCACGCGCTCGACCGTCTGCCGGGTTTCGCTGTCTTCCAGGATGGCGGTCACCTGCACGCTCACACGGTCCTCGCCCAGCCACGGCGTCAATGCCGCCAGCGCCCGCCGCACCAGATCCTGCTCCAGCGCCAGGCGCTGCGACTGGACGGCCTCGGGTGCCGCGCCGCCCAGCAGGACGCCGCGCGGATCGAGCACCTGCACCTCGGTGCGCTTCAGGCGCGGCACCCCGGCGGCCACCAGGGTCTGGATGGTGGCCACCTGCCCGGCATCGAGCTGCGCGCCGGGGCGCAGACGCACCAGCACGGCGGCAGTGGCGGGCGGCGCATCGCGCAGGAAGGGCGAAACCTTGGGCAGGGCAAGATGGACGCGCGCGAGTTCGACCGCTTCGAGCTTCTGGATCGAACGCGCCAGGTCGATTTCGAGCGCACGCTGAAAGCGCTGCTGTTCTTGCAGCGACGAGGCGCCGAAGCGGGGGGCGCGGTCGACTTCGTCCTGCGCATCCTCGTCGGATTTGGGCAGGCCGCGCGCCGCCAGGCGGTAGCGCGCCGCGTGCAGTTGGGCGGCCGGCACCTCGATGGCGCCGTCGGCGGCGGACAGGCGATAGGGGATGTCGAGCTGTTCAAGTACGGCGATGACTTCGCCGCCGGCGCGGTCGGACAGTTGCGTGTAGAGCACGCGATAGATGGGGGGGTTGAACCACAGATAGGCGGCGGCCAGTGCGGTCAGCGGCAGGATCACCAGCAGGGCAAGCATGGCGCGGCGCACCGGGCTGGCGTCCGCGATCAGGTCGCGCAGGCTGCTCAGCCAACCCGGCACTGCATGCACCTCGCCTGGGTGGCCGGGTTCAACTGGATCGCGTCTTGCTCAATAAGCTGAATATTCACCCGGCGATTATCCCGGATAATTCATCAGGGTGCGAGATGATGGCGAGTGGATTTGCGAGGCAGTTTTGTCGCTTGGGAGAAGTCCATGGTCGCTCCATGGACACCGAGCAAGCGGCAAAAGTGACCGCAAAGCCGCCGCCAGGGCTCGCACAGGCCCAAAGGGCCGCCTGATGGATTATCGGGATCACAACCAGTCAGGCGCTGCCACAGTGCGCAGCACCACCTGCAATTGGCCCGCCCGCTCGCGGCTTTGGAACCACCAGATGCCGCCTTTTTTCACTGCCAGATCGCCCGCCTGCCCGGTCAGCAAGCGCATCGCCACCTGCCCCAGCGTGGGCTGATGCCCGACGATCAGCACCGGATAGGCCGCATCCGGCCAGCCCGCCGCGGCCAGCACGTCTTCGGCACTCGCCCCGGGCGCCAGCGCCGGCACCCGGTCGTAATAGCGTCCCAGCGCCTGGGCCGTTTGTAGGGCGCGTGCAGCAGGGCTTACCAGGACGTGGATGTCCTGCGGCAGCCGCGGATTGAGCCAGTCGGCCATGCGCGACGCCTGCTTGCGGCCGCGTCCGGTCAGTTCGCGGTCGAGATCGGGGCTCGAGTCGTCCGCTTCGGCGTGTCGCCACAAAATGAGTTCCATCCGGCTTTCCTCTAAAAATTCGTTCCTGTATCCGTTCAAACCAGCATAGCGCGACCGCAGCGCACGGCGACCTCACCAATAAGGCTTCAGTTTCAGGATATCCCGCACCATTTCGGCGCTTTCAGCGTTCGCCGCATCCGCCTGTTTCGCCGCCAGCCAGCCGAGGACGAAGTCCCCCATCGGCCCCGCGTCGGCAGGCCCTAAAGGACTCCGATCCACTACGTTCTGAAGAACGTGTGGAGTCGTATGTGCCGCTGTCAGCAGATCCCACGCCACCCGCGCATCGTTGCTTCGCCCCAGGCTGTCCTGCGCGTCGCGCAGCACAGTCAGGTAGCGATCCTGGCGGCGCCTGGCGAACAGCGTCTGGAAAAACTCGGCTGCGTAGCGCTGGCGCTTGATGGCAATGCGCAGGGCGTGGCGCTGCGCCGCCTGCAGTTGCGCGAAATCGCGCGCGCCGCGAGCGATGGGGCGATGGCCTTTCTGCAGCGCCCGGCGCGCCCATTTGTTCAACGGCGACAGCTGGACGAAGCGCTGCGCTTCCGGCGCGTCACGCCAGCCCCGCTTCAGCAGCCAGCGCTGCAGCGCGAGCAACCACGCGCCCGGGCGCGCCTGGATCACTGCCGCCTGCATGGTCGCGCGCACCTCGGCGCGATGCGCCTGCAACGCGCGCATGCCGGACGCCCAGACGTCGGCATCGGGGTGATGCGGCGCAATCGCGGGCAGGGTTTCGCCGCACAGCACGTCCCAGTCGCGCGCCGGGCCGAGCGCGGCCGCCAGCGTGCGCAAGCCGTCCATCAATTCGTCCGGCAGCACGCACACCCGGCGATACAGCCGTAGCGCGGCGCGCAGACGCCGCAGCGCCACCCGCACCTGGTGCACGTATTCGATGTCATCGGATGCCAGCACGCCCGGCAGATTGGCCTGGAACTGCGCGAGACACGCCTGGGCGATGGCGGCAAAGCCGTCTTCCACGCGCATGTCGCGGCGCAGCGCCAGCGGCACGGATTTCACCGGCGCCGCATCCACCCCGCGTGCCAGGCGCACGCCGCGCTCGGCCTTGCTGATGTCGAACGGCAGGCAATCGAATGCGCTGGCCCACTCCAGCGCCAGCGCAAACAGCACATCCGGCTGACCGGCTTTGAGTTCAAGCTCGATCTCGCAGATGGGCTGGCTGTTTTTCCCCGCACGCACTTCGCCCACATCCAACGCCACCTCGATCTGCGCGCCGCCACGGCCCGTGAGCAGCCAGGCGGTGCGGTCGAAGCGCGTTTCGAACACCGGGACCAGCTGCGCGCGCAGCGCCTCCGGCACCAGCGCCAGCGCCTCGGCCGGGAACCGGCTCCAGTCCGGCATACTACGAGCAACCGGCATCTCAAACTCGGCGCGCTGCGACAGCCCGCCGCGCCGCTCGCCCTCGGTTTTCAGCGTCTGCAGCCAGCGCCGTCCGACCCGCCGCACCCGCAACGCGACGCCCTGCGCGCTCAGGTCAAAATCCGGGGTGTCGAAATATCGGGTGATCAGCGCCTGTTGCACGGGTGTGCTGCGCCGCCGCGCCATCCGCTTGAGGAAGGCCGCAGCCTGCTGCGGGGGCAGCGCCAGCTTGAGTTCGATCTCGACTGAGTCGGAAACTGTCATATATCTGTCATGTCAGGAAAAACGCGGACGTTTATCATTGAAGCACACCACGAAGAACCAATCATGAACCAGCCCAGCCCCGACACCCTCATCAACCGTGAACTCGGCATCCTCGAATTTCAGCGCCGCGTGCTGGCGCAGGCCGACGATCCCGAGATGCCCCTGCTGGAGCGGCTGAAGTTTATCTGCATCTTTTCCAGCAACCTGGACGAATTCTTCGAGGTGCGGGTGGCCGGGCTGAAGGAGCAGATTCGCGCCAATACCACCCAGTGCTCGCCCGATGGCATGACGCCCGCCCAGCAATACCGCGCGGTATCGGACACCGCCCATGCGCTGGTGGCCCGGCAATACGAACTCTTCAACAAGGACATCATTCCCGAACTGGCCACCCACGGGATTCATTTTTTTCGCCGCACCCAGTGGAACGAAACCCAGGCGGCGTGGATCCGCGATTACTTTTTCCGCGAGTTGATGCCGGTGCTGACGCCGATCGGCCTGGACCCTTCGCATCCTTTCCCGCGCGTGCTCAACAAGAGCCTCAACTTCGCGGTGGAACTGTCCGGGCGCGATGCCTTCGGCCGCAATTCCGGTGCTGCCGTGGTGCAGGCGCCGCGCTCTCTGCCGCGAGTCATCCGCATGCCGGATGACATCGCCGGCTGCGAATACGGCTTCGTGTTCCTGTCGTCGATCCTCCACGCGCACGTCGGCGAGCTGTTCGCGGGGATGACGGTGGAAGGCTGCTACCAGTTCCGCGTCACCCGCAACTCCGACCTGTTCGTCGACGACGAGGAAACCAAGAACCTGCGCCAGGCCCTGCAGGGCGAACTGCCGCAGCGCCATTACGGCGCGGCGGTGCGGCTGGAAGTGGCCGACAACTGCTCGGCCACGATGGCAGCATTCCTGCTGGAGCAGTTCGAACTCGACCCCGACGATCTCTACCAGGAGCATGGCCCGGTGAATCTGGTGCGCCTGATGCAGGTGCCCGACTGGGTCGACCGTCCCGACCTGAAATTCGCGCCCTTCGTCCCGGCCTTGCCTGCCCGCCTGGCCAAGCATGAAGACATCTTTGCGCAGATCAGGAAGGGCGACATCCTGCTGCACCATCCGTTCGAGTCGTTCCAGCCGGTGACCGACTTCATCGAACAGGCTGCCGCCGACCCCAACGTGGTCGCCATGCGGCAGACGGTCTACCGCACCGGCACCGACTCCAAGCTGATGCAGGCGCTGATTCGCGCCGCACTGTCGGGCAAGGAAGTCACCGTGGTGGTCGAACTGATGGCGCGCTTCGACGAGGAGGCCAACATCAACTGGGCCGCCAAACTGGAAGAAGTCGGCGCGCACGTGATCTACGGCGTGGTCGGCCACAAGACGCACGCCAAGCTTGCCCTGGTCATCCGCCGCGAAGAAGGCGCGCTGCGCCGCTACGCGCATCTGGGCACCGGCAACTATCACGCCCGCACCGCACGTCTGTACACCGACTTCGGCCTCTTGACCGCCGACGAGACCATCACCGCCGACGTCGGCAGCCTGTTCACCCAGATCACCGGCCTCGGCAAGGCCGGCAAGCTGAAACGCCTGTGGCAGGCGCCGTTCACCCTGCACAGCGAAGTCATCGCCGCAATCAACCGCGAGGCCGAACACGCCGCGGCCGGCAAGCCCGCCGCCATCGTCGCCAAGATGAACGCGCTGCTTGAGCCGCAGGTTATCGCCGCGCTCTACGCCGCCAGCCAGGCCGGCGTGAAGATCGACCTCATCGTCCGCGGCGTATGCGCGCTGCGCCCCGGCATCGCCGGGCTGTCCGAGCACATCCACGTGCGCTCGATCGTCGGGCGCTTCCTCGAACACACGCGCATTTTCTATTTCAAGAACGGCGGCGACGAGCAGGTATACCTGTCGTCGGCCGACTGGATGGACCGCAACTTCTTCCGCCGCATCGAAACCGGCTTCCCCGTGCTCAATCCCAAGCTGAAAAAGCGCGTCATCAACGAGGGCCTCAAGCCCTACCTGCGCGACAACGTGCAGGCCTGGGAGATGCAGGCCGACGGCAGCTACCGCCGCCGCAAGCCCCATCGCGCCAAACCGTACAGCGCTCAGGACGTGCTGCTGGCGCTGATTTCGCGCTGACCCTTTCGCCGCCCCGGCCCGCGGGGTCAGCTGTCAGCAAAGCTTCACCTGAATGCCACGTCGCCGTCACATGACGGTGGCCTGATGGCGGCATGTTGAATCGCGTTACGAACCTGCTCCGCGCGCGCCAGAACACCCAGAGCTGGCAGCCCGCCGACCCCGCCCCCTGGCCTGCCGGCCAGATTGCCGCCCCGACCGCTGGCTCAGCTTCAACGGATGCCCGCACGCCCCGCCACCACCGCACGCTGTGGATTTCCGATATCCACCTCGGTACGCCCGGCTGCCAGGCCCGTTATCTGATCGATTTCCTGAAGCACAACGAATCCGACACCCTCTATCTGGTCGGCGACATCATCGACGGCTGGCAATTGCGCCGCGGCTGGTATTGGCCGCAGTCCCACAACGACGTGGTGCAAAAGCTGCTGCGCAAGGCGCGCAAGGGCACGCGCGTGATTTACGTGCCCGGCAACCACGATTCGATGGCGCGGCAGTTCATGGGCCTGGCCTTCGGCGACATCGAGGTGGCCGACGAGGTGATCCACGTCACCGCCGACGGCCGGCGCTTTCTGGTCACCCACGGCGATCTCTTCGACGGCGTGATGCAGCACGCGCGCTGGCTGGCCTATCTGGGCGACACCGGCTACACCCTGATCCTGGCGCTCAACCGCTGGTTCAACGGCCTCCGCACCCGCATGGGCTACCCCTACTGGTCGCTGTCGCAATACATCAAGCACAAGGTCAAGAACGCGGTCAGCTTCATCACCGCGTTCGAGAAAGTGATGATCGACGAAGCGCGGCGGCGCCATTGCGACGGCGTCATCTGCGGCCACATCCACAAGGCGGAGATCCGCACCCTGGACGGTCTCCTCTACTGCAACGACGGCGACTGGGTGGAAAGCCTGACCGCGCTCGCCGAAACCGCCGACGGCACGCTCGAAATCATCCACTGGACCCACTGCCTGGTCGAATCCAGTTCACCCCGAAAAGCAACCGTACAGGAGACACCATGAAAGTCATGATCGTGACCGACGCCTGGTCGCCGCAAGTCAACGGCGTGGTGCGCACGCTTTCCACCACCCGCCGCGAAATGCAGGCCATGGGCCACGAGGTGGATATCCTCTCGCCGCTGGAATTCCGCACCCTGCCCTGCCCGACCTATCCGGATATCCGCCTGTCGGTGCTGGCGGGCAACGCGGCCCACAAACGCATCCGGGAATACGCCCCGGATGCGCTGCACATCGCCACTGAAGGCCCGCTGGGGTTGGCCGCGCGCCGCTATGCCCTGCGCAACGGCCTGCCGTTCACCACTGCGTACCACACCCGCTTTCCCGAATACGTCAAAGCCCGCACCGGCATTCCGCTCGCCTGGACCTACCGCTTTTTGCGCTGGTTCCATGGCCCCGCCCGCGCGGTGATGGCGCCCACGCCCGCGGTCAAGACCGACCTCGAAGCGTTCGGCTTCGACAACGTCGTGCTGTGGTCGCGCGGCGTCGATCTCGATGTTTTCAAGGTACAGGACTCGCACCGCCTCAATACCGAACACCCGATCTTTCTGTATGTCGGCCGGGTGGCCGTCGAGAAAAACGTCGAGGCCTTTCTGAAGCTGGACCTGCCAGGGTCCAAATGGGTGGTGGGCGACGGCCCGGCGCTGGCCGGCCTGCGCGCCCAGTATCCCGATGCCCATTACCTGGGCGTGTTGAAGCAGCCGGAACTGGCCGAAGTCTATGCCGCCGCCGACGTCTTCGTCTTCCCCAGCAAGACCGACACCTTCGGCCTGGTGCTGCTGGAAGCCATGGCCTGCGGCCTACCCGTGGCCGCCTACCCGGTCACCGGTCCGATCGACGTGCTGGGCGACTCGCCCGCCGGCGTCTTGCACGAAGACCTGCGCCAGGCCTGCCTGGCCGCGCTCGACATCGACCGCCGCACCGCGCGCGCCCACGCGGAGAAATTCTCCTGGCGCGCGGCCACCGAGCAGTTCGTCGGCCACCTGCATCCTGCCATGCCAAAAACCGCGCCGGCCTGAGCCGGGCGACTCACGTCTGGCCTGCTGCGCACAGACCGATCTGCTGGCGCTGTCTTCCGGACAAAAACCACCCACAGGCGAAATCTTTGACTCGCCTCCTCCCTCCCCGCTGAATCTTGCTCAAGCCGTCGGCTGACCCAATCCGCCAGACTGGGTAGCGGTCAGGCGGCCATTTTTGCTTCCGCCTTGAACATCGCGCGCAGTGTTTTGCGCAGTTCAGGCGTGTCTGTGTGGCCGTGGACGGATACGGCGTGCTGCACTGCGGCTTCCAGCAGTTCATCTTCGCTGTCCGCAGACATGAACACCGTGCAGTTCATTTCGCTCGGATATTCACGACAATCGATGAATTTGCGTGTCATGTTGGACCTCCTTCGCCCCTCAATCCGGTGCTCCCGGATACACAAAAAAGGGGCTTTATTTATAGACCATGAAACAAATGAAACCGTGAGCCCGCCCACCCGTAGGAGCGGCGTCCACGCCGCGATGCCGTGGTGGTTGCGACGGCGCGAAAATCGCGGCGTGGACGCCGCTCCTACGAAACCACGCCGGGGCTTGAAACCCGCCTCCCCCGCCCCCACCTCCCCTCCACCTTATTTGTTTGTACGTAACGGGAGATAAAGGCATGTCCGCCACCAAAGAAACCCTCGGCTTCCAGGCCGAAGTCAAACAGCTGTTGCAGCTGATGATCCATTCCTTGTATTCCAACAAGGACATTTTCCTGCGCGAACTGATTTCCAACGCCTCCGACGCCGCCGACAAGCTGCGCTTCGAGGGCCTGTCCGATGGCGCGCTGTATGAAAACGACCCCGAGCTCAAGATCCGCATCGCCTTCGACCGCGACGCGCGCACGCTGACCATCACCGACAACGGCATCGGCATGAGCCGGCAGGAAGTCATCGAGCACATCGGCACCATCGCCAAGTCCGGCACCCGCGAATTCTTCAGCCAGCTCTCGGGTGACCAGAAGAAGGATGCCGCGCTGATCGGCCAGTTCGGCGTCGGCTTCTATTCCGCCTTCATCGTCGCCGACCGCATCACGCTGACCACCCGCCGCGCCGGCCTCACGCCTGAGCACGGTGTGCGCTGGGAATCCGAAGGCGCCGGCGACTACACCCTGGAAACCGTCGACAAGCCCCAACGCGGCACCGAGATCGTGCTGCATCTGCGCGAAGGCGAGGACGAATTCCTGTCGGACTACAAGATCAAGTCGATCATCCGCACCTATTCCGACCACATCACCCTGCCCATCGTGATGAAGAAGACCGAATGGAAGGACGGTGTGGAAACCCCCACCGACGAGGACGAAACCGTCAACCGCGCCTCCGCTCTGTGGGCGCGTCCGAAGAAGGACGTCACGGAAGAGGAATACCAGGCGTTCTACAAGCACGTTGCCCACGACTTCGAGCCGCCGCTCGCGTGGTCCCACAACCGCGTCGAGGGCAAACAGGAATACATCTCGCTGCTCTACGTGCCCTCGCACGCG
Organism: Hydrogenophilales bacterium 16-64-40; assembly: GCA_002256995.1. Taxonomy (GTDB): domain Bacteria; phylum Pseudomonadota; class Gammaproteobacteria; order Burkholderiales; family Thiobacillaceae; genus Thiobacillus. Next base: position 1,444 of record NCGX01000004.1, on the reverse strand, counting down.
CCGTTCGACCTCTACGACCGCGAGAAGCGCCACGGCATCAAGCTCTACGTGCGCCGTGTCTTCATCATGGACGACGCCGAGCAGCTGATGCCGGCTTATCTCCGGTTCGTGCGCGGGGTGATCGACTCGGCCGACCTGCCGCTCAATGTCTCGCGCGAAATCCTGCAGTCGAGCCGCGACATCGACGCCATCAAGGCCGGCTCGGTGAAGAAGGTGCTGGGCCTGCTGGAAGACCTGGCAGAGAACCAGCCGGAGAAATACGTCGAATTCTGGAACGCGTTCGGCAAGGTGTTGAAGGAAGGCCCAGGCGAGGACTATGCAAACCGCGAGCGCATCGCCGCCCTGCTCCGCTTCGCCTCCACCCACACCGACAGCGACGCGCAAGTGGTGTCGCTCAAGGACTACATCGGCCGCATGAAGGAAGGCCAGAGCGCGATCTACTACATCACCGCCGACAGCTTCGCCGCGGCGAAGCACAGCCCGCACCTCGAAATCTTCCGCAAGAAAGGCATCGAAGTCCTGCTCTTGTCCGACCGCGTCGACGAATGGCTGTCGGGCAACCTGAACGAGTTCGACGGCAAGCCCCTGAAGTCCGTCGCCAAAGGCGGCCTCGATTTAGGTGATCTGGAAGACGAAGCCGAGAAGACCGCGCAGAAGGAGGCCGAGGACGCCATGAAGCCCCTGGTCGAGCGCATCAAGACCACGCTCGGCGAGCGCGTGAAGGACGTCCGCGTCACCCACCGCCTCACCGACTCGCCCGCCTGCCTCGTCACCGGCGAAGGCGACATGAGCGCCAACCTCGAGCGCCTCTTGAAGGCCGCCGGCCAGGCCGCGCCCACCGTCAAGCCGACGCTGGAGATCAACCCAGCACACGCCCTGGTCACGCGGCTGGACGGCGAATCCGACGAAGACCGCTTCGCCGACTGGGCCAACCTGTTGTTCGAACAGGCGCTGCTCGCAGAAGGCGGCCAGCTCGATGATCCGGCGAGCTTTGTGCGGCGGTTGAATGGGTTGCTGGCGATGTTGCCGAGTTGATCTCCCCAAATGACCGGGCCAGTTGATGGTCGGGCCAATTACATTCACACGCATGGATGACCCGCTTGCGGGACATCCATGCGTGTTTTTATTTAGGGTATTCTCCAATCACAAAGTAATGATCCAGTATCACCCGCCCGTATTGATGTTGTGACGTAAGTCGTCAGTTCGGGTCGCAGTTTGATACCGTCCTATTGACCTACATCGCCATCACCACTACTAGGAATCGACATGCCGGCAAAGTCCGTATGCTTCTTCAACAACAAAGGGGGAGTTGGAAAAACGACCCTTATCGCAAACTTGGCAGCCGAACTGAACCGCCCCGGATTTTGAGGAGGCTCCAACTCTTGAGAAGATGGAGCCATGAAGAAACCCGTAAAGTATTCCCCCGAAGTCCGCGAGCGCGCCG